>NZ_JBTNDG010000001.1:0-792371 GCF_054511125.1 Arthrobacter sp. TMN-50
CGAGGACGCATGCCCGGCAAGTTTCCGGGCGGTCTCCGGATCGATCGGCCCATACCCCTCCAACTCCCCCGGCGTATCCCCGCCCAACAGGGTAAGCACCGGGACGGTGACAAACACCTTCGCCTGAACACCCCAATACGCGTCACTGTCCCGCGACTGGACGGGTTCACCGTTCCCGCCGTTCCCGCCGTTCCCGTCGTTCGACCCGTTCCCGCCGCTCGAATCGTGGCCGGCGTTCTTCCCGGCACCAGTACCCGCGTCGCCGTCGGACCCGCTGGCGGATTCCGACCCGGTGTCCCCGGCGGGTTCGGGTCCGTCTGTCAGGTGTCCGTCTGTCAGGTGTCCGTCTGTCATGTGTCCGTCTGTCATGTGTCTGTCTGTCATGTGGCCGGTGGTTCCGGCGCTGGTGAGGACGTCTACCAGGACGTCGGCGCGTAACTGGGTGAGGGTGCGGGGTTCGTCGGGGCCCTGCAGGTTCCGGGCCGCGGTATCGACCCGGTGGAAAATCCCTGCCGCCTGCTCAACGGGAAGGAACGCCTGAAACCAGGCCATCCCGTCCGGGGCCGGGTCGAGATACACCCGACGATCCAGGACGGCCTTCCGGTGCCGGATCGTAATCGATTCCGGGTGGAGTTTCTCCCGTAACCGTTGGGCCTGGCCACAAAACTTCCGCACCGTGGTCTTCGCCGCCATCATGATGAGCGTGGACTCGAACACTGCCCTCACGGCGGGGACCGTGTCCGGGATGCTGATCGCTTCCCCGACCACCGCCCACGCGTGGCTCTTCGATAACCTGCCATCCTCCAACGCCGTCAGGGTGGTCGGGAAGTCCCGGACCAAAAGTTCACTATGATCGATCAGGATTCCCGTAGTCACCTCCGGCACCCGTGTGGCCGCCCCGATCTCCGCCGCGGCCAGGGCCCTGACCCGCCCCGGATCGTCCAACCCGGGGTACTCCGTAGCGGTGAGATCGTTGACATGGGTGACCGCTTTGGCTTCCTGCGCATCGACCCAGGACCGCAACCCTCCAAGACCCCTCAAAACCCCCAACGTCTGCTCAACATCCAGACCAGCCACCGCCGTCAAAACCACCCGACCCGACAACCCCGCCAACCCACCACCAGAGCCCACCCGGGCACCAAAACCAGTTGGGCTCTCAGACGGAGCATCCGACGGGGCACCTACCGAGGCCGTCCACACCGCATCAACACCCAACGGACCACCCGGACCATACCCGCCGGACGCCCCCACGGACGGTTCCGCAGACCCGTCCGCGGCAGTGTCTGCGGAACCGTCCATAGCAGTATTCGCGGGCCCGTTCGCGAAGGCGGGATCCGCGCCAGAATCGGGAAAAAATCCCGACCCGGTAGAAGAAGCTCTACTGCTTTTCATACCCCCATTCCATCACCCGCCACCGACATTATTAGGCGTCAACCAAGGTCCCCAGAAAAACTTTTTCAAAGTTTTTTCGGACCACAAACCGGGCCCAGAAAGACCCCGGAGGTGGTGCGGTCGCGGACTCAACCTCGACAGGTCCGCCGCACCCACCAGCCCGGCGCGAGGACCCAGACCCGCGGCTTCCACCCGGCAGCCGGGCGGAAGCCGTGACCGGTCAGGTTGCGGGCCGAGAGGCTAGAACTCACGACCGGCCATACCGCACGGTTTGGCGGGTCGGGGTTGGGCTAGCCGCAGTAGGCGCCTTCGGAGGCCGAGTGCACCAGCTTCGCGTACTTGGCCAGCACACCCTTCGTATAAATCGCAGGCAGCGGCTCCCAGCCCACCTTCCGGCTTTCCAGTTCGGCTTCATCCACCAGCAGGTCAAAGGTCTTGTTTGGGATGTCGACGCGAATCCGATCGCCGTCTTTCACAAAGGCGATCGGGCCGCCGTCGACGGCTTCCGGCGCAACATGCCCAATGCACAGCCCGGTGGTGCCGCCGGAAAACCGGCCGTCGGTCAGCAGCAGCACGTCCTTGCCCAGGCCCGCGCCTTTGATTGCACCGGTGATCGCCAGCATCTCGCGCATCCCGGGACCACCCTTGGGCCCTTCGTAGCGGATGACGACGACGTCGCCGGCCGTCACGACGCCGTCGGCGAGCGCCTTCAGCGCGCCCTGCTCCCGCTCAAATACGCGGGCCGTTCCTTCGAAGACCTCAGCGTCGAACCCCGCGGTCTTGACGACCGCACCGTCCGGGGCGAGCGACCCCTTCACGATCGTGATGCCACCATTGGCGTGGATCGGGTTATCGAGTGCGCGAAGAATCTTGCCATCGAGGTCTGGCGGATTGATGGCCGCAAGGTTCTCGGCGAGGGTCTTTCCGGTCACGGTCATGACGTCGCCATGCAGCAGCCCGGCGTCGAGCAGCGCACGCATGATGACCGGCACACCGCCCACCTTGTCCACGTCAGTCATCACATAACGACCAAACGGCTTCAGGTCGCCTAGGTGGGGAATCCGGTCCCCGATGCGGTTGAAATCGTCAAGGGTCAGCTCGACCTCGGCTTCGCGGGCAATCGCCAGCAGGTGCAGCACAGCGTTGGTCGACCCGCCGAAGGCCATGGTGACGGCGATAGCGTTCTCGAACGCCTTGCGGGTCATGATGTCGCGGGCGGTGATCCCGAGGCGCAGCAGGTTGACCACTGCCTCCCCCGACTTGCGGGCAAACTCATCCCGACGACGGTCGGCCGACGGCGGCGCCGCCGAGCCCGGAAGCGACATGCCCAGCGCCTCGCCAATGCACGCCATGGTGTTGGCGGTGTACATGCCACCGCAGGCGCCCTCCCCAGGACAGACTGCCTTTTCGATGCGGGTCAGGTCCTCTTCGCTCATCTTTCCCGCGGCGCAGGCGCCCACCGCTTCGAACGCGTCAATGAGGGTGACTTCCCGCTCGGTGCCGTCTTCGAGCTTAACCCAGCCCGGCATGATCGACCCCCCGTACAGGAAGACGCTCGCCAGGTTGAGCCGGGCCGCGGCCATCAGCATGCCGGGCAGCGACTTGTCGCAGCCCGCCAGCAGCACCGACCCGTCGATCCGCTCGGCCTCCATCACGGTCTCTACCGAATCAGCAATCACTTCGCGCGACACCAGCGAGAAATGCATGCCGGAGTGACCCATCGAGATGCCGTCGGACACGGAAATGGTGCCGAACTGCATGGGGAACCCACCGCCGGCATGCACGCCTTCTTTGGCGCTCTGGGCCAGCCGGTTCAAGGACAGGTTGCAAGGGGTAATTTCGTTCCACGAGCTGGCGACACCGATCTGCGGCTTGGCGAAATCGTCGTCGCCCATCCCAATCGCCCGGAGCATTCCGCGGGCCGGAGCCCGCTCAAATCCATCGGTGACGGCCCGGCTTCGCGGCTTGATGTCTGGGGTAGTTTCCACGCTCATGGGTCAAAGTCTAGGCGTACGCGCTTTCACTTCAACGCCATATGACCGGCCTGTTACGGGATGAGCGGGCCGCCGCACGCGGTTCCTGCGCGACGTCGGTAGCCCCCGGCGCGGGCGAGCCGGGCTTCCCGGGAGCCCGCCAGCCTCATGCTCGACCCTCGCGCCGAAAGCTGTGGCACGTAAACTTGGCCTCATGTCGACGCCTCCATCGGACCCTGCCCCGCCGGAATCGCCTGATCGGGCCCCCGATAGCGACCAGCTCAAGGACAGCCTGCGGAAAGTCTTCGATTCGCAGATCCCCAACTATGGCGACTACAACTTGGTCTTCGCGGCCAACGAACGCTATCAACACCGAGACCCCGACGGCGCCCGCGTAGTCACCCCCCAGTATTACGTGGTGGGTTACCGGTGGAAGCCGACCGAAATCATGATTGCTCCTGTCGACGCGCAGACCCTGACCGGCGCTGGGATACCGGTTGAGATCAACATGACAAACCTGTCGCATGCCCTCCGACTCGCTGGGGGTCACTTCGAGGTAGGCACCAGCACCGGACGAACCTTCCGGTTTGGAGTCCACCCCGAAGCTCGCTTCAGCTCAGGCCCGCACTCCCGCCTGATGATCGATCAACGGGATGACCATCAGGACTTCAGCGCTTTCATGACCGCGTTCATCGCGATGGGCTGACGTTGATCGCGATGAACTAACAGCAGCCAGCGTCAACTGAACAATGATCCGCGCTGGACGAGGTTCTCCGGCGCCCTGCCGGCGGCAATGCAGTCCAGCTGACGCTTCAGCAGCCTGATGATGCGCGGCCAGAAAGCGCCGGTGTTGCCTCCGCTGTGCGGGGTGATCAGTGCCCCGGCGGCTGACCACAGCGGGTGACCCTCCGGGACGGGTTCCGGATCGAATACGTCAACTGCCGCCGAGAGCCGACCGGAGACCACCTCCGCCGTCAGGGCCTCACTGTCCACCACTGCACCGCGGGCAACGTTGACCACCAGTCCACCGTCGGGCATCGCCGCCAGCACCTCAGCGTTGATCAGCCCATGGGTGGAATCGGTGAGCGGAGTGATAACGATCAACACCTCAGCCTGTTCGGCGAGCGCCACCAGTTCGTCGGTGCCGTGCACATGCCCCCACTCGTCGTCGCGGGCTGAACTGCCCATCCGGGTAAGATCCACCTCAAACGGTTCAAGTCGGCGCGCAATCTCGACGCCGATTCCTCCCACCCCGACGAGCAGCACCTTCCGATCGGCCAGGCCCGGATAGCGCGCGGGTTTCCACTGGCCGAGGGTCTGGTTGCGAACGGCGTCGTCAATGCCCCGCAGCGAGGCGATGGCCAGGCCGATCGCAAGCTCGGCGGTCGCCGCGGCGTGAACCCCCGCGGCGCTGGCAACGGCGACGTTGTCGCCGACCAGTTCGGGAATGCCCTCGTAGCCGGTGGACTGGGTCTGCACGAGCAGCAGGTTCGGAGCGCTCCGCACTGCGTCACCGAACTGATCGGGAGACGACATATACGGCAAAACGGCAGCATCAATGTCATCCAGCTCCGCCCCCACCGGTTCCTCGTCGAAATCCCACACCACCAGCGAAATTCCTGCGGGCGCTGGCTGCAGGGCTTCAAGCATTTCCACACTGGGCACCGAAACGGTGGTGATCTTGTCCATTCGACAAAGCCTAGCTTCCCGCGCGGTTGGAGGCATTCCGTGCGGTGGACACCCGCGAAGCGTGGCCGTAACGTCGAAGGCATCCGGTTTGCCACAGCAAAAGAGGGGGTCGTGTCGTGGATGCATTTCTCTGGTTGCTGCTGGTCGCCGGAGTGGTGGGCGCCGTTTGGTGGTTCCGATCCCGCACCACCCCCGATTCCCGCAGCCAAGTCCACGACGATGCGGGTCCGACGTCGACTCCCCTGGCATTGCAAAACCTCGACCCTCGGGGTCGCCAGGTCGAGGAGTAAGCCGTCGTGCTAGCGAATCGACAGCTCTTAACACTGATTTTGACCGTCTTACTGCTCACTGGCGTGAGCGCGTGCACGGGCCCGGAAACCGCACCGGTTGTTGACGGGAGCACGACGTCGGCCGGCCCGACGCCGTCCACCACCCCGGTCGGTTTACCCGACCTCTCCCCGGCAGGGACTGTCGCCGAGGGCCTCACCGTGCCCTGGGGGCTGGCGGCGTTGCCCGATGGGTCGCTGTTGGTCACCGAACGGGAATCGGGTGAGATCAAGCGGATTATTGACGGATCAACGACCACCATCGGCACCCTCGACGCGGAGATCGCCGCGGCGGGCGAGGGCGGGTTGCTCGGCCTGGCGATCGGACCGGACTTCGACGCCGATCCCCGGCTGTACGTCTACTTCACCGGCCCGAATGACAACCGGGTTATGAGCCTTGCCTACGGCGAGGACGGCTTGGGCGAGCCCCAGGAGGTGTTCACCGGTCTTCCGAAGGCCAATATCCACAACGGCGGGCGGATCAAGTTCGGCCCCGACGGATACCTGTATGTCGGTACCGGCGATGCCGGGCAGGCCGCCTCGGCCCAGGATCCGACGAGCAATGGCGGCAAGATTCTTCGCATCACTGCCGACGGCGATCCGGCCCCCGGCAACCCGGTGGAGAATTCACCCGTCTACAGCCTCGGGCATCGCAATATGCAGGGCCTCGCCTGGGACTCCGCCGGTCGGCTGTGGGCCAGCGAATTTGGCCCCGAGGTCGACGACGAGCTGAACCTTATTGAACCCGGCGGGAACTACGGCTGGCCCGCGGTCACTGGCGCTCCCGGGGCTGACGGGTTCATCGACGCGCAGGTCGTGTGGCCATCCACAGCTACCTCTTCCCCCAGCGGGATGGCGATCGTGGACGACGTCGCGTACATCGGTGGCCTGCGCGGCGAGCGGCTGTGGCAGGTGCCGCTCGCGTCTGGGACGGCAGGAACGCCGGTCAGCCATTTCGACGGCGAGCACGGGCGGCTGCGCGACGTAATCGAAGGCGCTGGCGACGCACTATGGATTGCCACGAATGAGGGCGCGCAATCCCGGATACTGACGGTCACAGCAGGCTAGCTGCCGTGCGGAGAATCAATTTCGGGTTTCAGCCGATGTGCTGGTAGAGTTTCATGCTGTTGCTGTTGGCCCGGTGGGCCCAATCGACACGCACCTCTAGCTCAATTGGCAGAGCATCTGACTCTTAATCAGAGGGTTTCGGGTTCAAGTCCCGAGGGGTGCACAGACAAAATCGCCTGATCGGCAAAACGCCCGGTCAGGCGATTTTTTTGTACCTGAGAGCCAACCGACACACCTCGCGGGGTCACAACGGTTCACGCCTGATTTCCAGGACGGTTCATTTTCGAGCGGTCCAAGTTTTTCTGTCACTTAGTCCGAGAACCCGGCGGTTTTGTCTAGGGTTTGCGCAGGATTGACAAAGGATGGCGTCTCTGTGTTTATTCCGCTGTAGTTTCAAAGAGTGATCGGAATTGATCGGACGTTTATTTTCCGATTGATACGGTCGCACTCCGCAACGCTGGTTTAGGGGGACCGCTATCAGTCTCTTCTTCTCCGCTGCGATGCATCCTCATCAAAACGGCAAACCCGGTGTGAACCGGGGACGCAAAGCCACGGAACCCGCTGGGGGTTCGCCGGGCTACTGAAATTGAGAGAAGAAACACCATGATGAAAAAATCCACCAAGCTCGTCGCTGCCCTTGCCGTTGCAGGCCTGGCTTTCGCCGGCGGTTCCGCGCTTACCGGTACCGGACTGAGCACCACAGCTGGTTCGACCCAGTTCGTTGGAGGTACTGTCAGCCAGTCCGTTACGGGCGCCACCTTGAGCAGCCTGGTCTACGGGTACACCGATAACACCAAAACGGCCGTCAATTCCGTGACGCTGACGTTCGCCGACGCCACGGGCGGCAAAACCCCCACCATTGCCCTCACCGGCGGCACAGCGACGACCTTCACCTGCACAGCCATCAGTGCTACCACGTTCGTTTCCACCTGCAGCCCAGGCACCGGTCTGAGCCAGTCCGGTGTAACCAGCGCCGCTGTCACCGTCCCTAGCTAATTCCATCCTTTGGGATGGGCCCGCACCTCTCGCTGCGGGCCCATCCCAAAGGTCTCCACATCAGTATGAAAGCCACCGTATGCTGAACCGGCTGTTCCGTCGTCTGGCGGTGTGTTTTTTTGCCGCCGCGGCCGTGCTTTTGACGGTTATCGGGGTAGCGATTCTCGCCGGTCAGGCTGCGGTGGTCACCACAGACGGTGTGAGTATGAACCCGGTCTATTACGACGGAGACCTAGTGGTAATTTCCCGGGCACCCTCGTACTCGGTGGGTCAGATAGCCGCTTACCGGCTGCCCGGCAGCAATGAGGTTGTGCTGCACCGTATTATCGGCGGCGACCAGAACGCTTTCGTGTTTCAAGGCGATAACAGTCAGTCGGTCGATACCGTGAAGCCTTCCGCTGAGGAGCTCGTCGGTCGGGAGTTTCTGCATATCCCGCA
This sequence comes from Arthrobacter sp. TMN-50, assembly GCF_054511125.1. Taxonomy (NCBI): domain Bacteria; kingdom Bacillati; phylum Actinomycetota; class Actinomycetes; order Micrococcales; family Micrococcaceae; genus Arthrobacter; species Arthrobacter sp. TMN-50. The sequence goes on from NZ_JBTNDG010000001.1 coordinate 7,883, forward strand.
GGGTGGGGTGTGGCTGGATCGGTTGGCCAGCCCGCCCATGCTGGCCCTGATGACTTTCGCGCTGATGGTCGGCGGCGGGACCACTATAACCCGACGTAGACGCAGACGCAGACAAAGCAGACAAAGGAGGGCGGAGATGTCCCGCCACACCGTTACCGGAACCGGCTTCAGCGCCGTAGCATGGGCGTCACCGCCCCTGCTACGGGTGGGAGCCGCCATGACTCTGATCCTGGCAATCATCGCCTCGTCGCTCGTCGTCTGGGCATGGACCGGACCGCTCAATCAACCTGCTGCTGCTGAACCGGTCAGCGGTGCCCGGATGGAATTTTCCTACACTGCGGAGGTCGGTGATAGCCCAGCTTATGACGGGACTGTGGCTGAATCCCCGGATCCGGTTTTCCGTTCCCTCACCGATACCGTCGATGTGCACTTCGCCTACCAGGGCGAACCGGGCAGCGTGACCGTATCCGCGGAACTAACCACCCCCGGCGGATGGCACACAACCATTCCTCTTGCGGCCGCGACCTCGTTCGCCGGCAACCAGTACGAAGGCACCGTAGCGCTGGACCTGGCAACATTCGAGGACAAAGCCCAGGCGGCGTCGGCCGTTACCGGCCTTCCAGCTAGCCCAATATCCATTATGCTCACCCCTCGCGTGCAGACCGATGCAGGGCCGGACTTCGAACCTGCGCTCACACTTGAACTGGCACCTCTGGCACTCAGCGTTCCCGGCGCAGCGGCTGCCCTCACGGTCACTAACGACACTCCAGCAGGCCAAACGCTATCCGTGCCGCGGACCTTAGGTCCGGAAAATTGGAACCTCACCGCAGAAAATGCCCGGATCCTCTCGGCAGTCCTACTCTTCTTGGCATTCCTCGCAGGCACCGCTCTGATGTTGCTTTCACGACGGGAAAGCCCAGTTGATGAAGGGGCCGCCATCCGCCGCCGCTACTCAGCGCTTTTGGTCCGGGTACACCCGATGCCCGCCCCGCAGGGTCGCCCCGTTATCGACGTCACCGCCTTCGCGACACTGGCCAAACTCGCCGAACGCTACGGGCTTCTGGTCCTTCACTGGGCCAGAAGCGACGTCGAAACATTCATCGTGCAGGACGAAAGCACCACCTACCGATACCGGACCAACACTGAAACCTCCCCAACGGACGCCCTCACCCTGAGAACGGAAACAGACGCCCGGATCAACACCTAGGAAATGGATGAGGACCTCGGAAAAACGGTCTTTGTCACCGGCAGTCGCTTCTGCAAGGCCTAAACGAGAGCCAGATCTGTGGTTCATTCTCGTCCCGGATCTATCCGATCAGCGCGACAGTGCTCGACAGCAGATCCGCGAAGGTGGTGCATTACCCGTCGGCGCAGCGGAGGAGACCAACCAACCTCAGCGAGAGCGGGCGACGCACTTTTCAGTGCTGTAGCCCTGTTTGGTCCGTCGTTGGCCGCCTTCACCCCCCAGAATGAAGACGAACCGCACCGGCGCCCCATCCGATGCTTGCCGGTCATCGCCTGTTCATCTGCTCAAGCCCGACATCCCCACAGTAGAACCGACAGCTTTCCAGCAACAGGGACCTAAGGCCCAAACGTAAAACTATCCAGTCCGGGCTTCTCCCACTCCGGCAAAGACGGAACTCCCGCCAGGAAATCCCACCTGATGAGGGCGTTGCGTAGTGTGTCGTTGTTTTGCCCTGATGTCAAACGGCATATCTATACCGTTTCGGTTGCAAAGACAGCCGGTACCTTCCCGTTTTTGCTGGGAAGCAGTAGGTTGACGCCATGGAAGGGGTGTCAACCTTCGGGGAAATACACACCGGTGAAATAAGCCGGCGGGTGGCACGCGGACGCTGGGCCGCAATTGCTGCAGAATTCGGCATGCTCACCGGAGCCGAGGTAGATGACAAGGTCGGTCCACTCTCACCGCCAGCAGGCTGCCTTGCCGCGCGACGACAGATCCTCGGCGTGGTCACCAGGGCAGGTCGAGTCCTCTATCCGGGTTTTCAGTTTGACCCTGTCAGCGGCCGGGCGCGTCCGATGATTGCCCGTGTTGCGATGATCGGGCTTGCAGGAGGGTGGAGAGACAGACATCTATTGCAGTGGTTTTGTTTACCGAATGGGTACCTTGGTGGCGAGAGGCCGGTCGACGTTCTGAACGATCCGGAGCGCCTTCTTTATGCCGCGCACAGCGACCTCGACCTCGTCTGGTGAAGCCGGACACCAGCCTAACCAAAGGGAACCGGACCTAGCGTTCGCGAGAGACCACTGCATCGGGCCCGTCGGAGAAACCCGACGGCGGCAGATCGCCGTCGTCGGGCTGGGTATCCACGACTGGCGACGTAACGGGAGAGCCGGATGCCCACCGGGGCGCTCCCAGTTCACGGATCACACCCTGAAGGTGGTCCCGCAGTTCATCCGAAACCAGTCCCTCGTCGGTGATCAGGGTGCGTTCGATATCTTTTGCCTGCTCAAGGACAGTGCGGCCAACATCCGTTATGGAAACCATATGGCTGCGGCGGTCGAGATCATTTCGAGTGCGTGAAACATGACCTCGTGTCTCAAGGCGGGAGAGGGTTTTGCCCATCGTCTGTGCCTGAACCCGCACGATCTGGGCGAGGTGCGCCTGGGTCATTGGTCCCTGGCCCGCCAGCACCCCCATCGCAATGACCCCAGCGTGGGTGACACCAAGTGACCCCAGTCGTTCGTTCCACGCATGCTCTACCAGCCGCGCGGCGGTTGTTAGCAGTCGTCCGGTGGGCCATTGCTCCAGGTCCGGCATAAAAGAAAACACTTCCTCTCGTCCCACAGACGTGCGACGTTGATCTTTGTCCCGCGGCCGGTCGTACTTTCGAACGTATCGACCTTATTTACTTATGATAGCTAGGGATTTGCGAAAAAGTGTCAGCGCGACCATACATAGCGCTACCCCCAAATAGGTGAAGGAATGGTAATAATGGCTGAACGACTGATGCCGGGTGAGGTAGCCCCTGATTTCACCCTGCCCGCCGCCAATGGATCCGCTGTCTCGTTGAAGGACTTCGCGGGTACCAGCGTGGTGGTCTATTTCTACCCGGCCGCTGCCACGCCCGGCTGCACTACCCAGGCGTGCGACTTCCGCGATAACCTCGCGTCCCTCGCAGCAGCCGGCTACTCAGTTCTGGGCGTATCGCCGGACGGAGTCCCAAAGCTCGAGAAGTTCGCCGCTGCCGAGGGACTGACGTTCCCGCTGCTGTCCGACGAAGACCACACGATGGCTGCAGCATGGGGTGCCTGGGGAGAGAAAAAAAACTACGGCAAGGTCTACGACGGCCTGATTCGCTCGACCGTCGTCGTCGGGTCCGACGGCCGGGTGCAGTTGGCCCAGTACAACGTCCGCGCCACTGGTCATGTAGTAAAGCTCAGGAAGGACCTCGGCATTGATTAGATTCGCGTACACTGGAGGCTGATGTTTTGGGCAGCCTGACTGCCCTCAACCTCAACTGCGCGAGTGGCGGAATTGGCAGACGCGCTGGATTTAGGATCCAGTGTCTTCGGACGTGAGGGTTCAAGTCCCTTCTTGCGCACAAGGTAAACGCTACGAGAAAACACCCCCGGCTTTGGCTGGGGGTGTTTTCTTTTCTCTGGCTGATCGGTTCCCGGCGTGCCCATTCTGTTACCCGCCCGGTCAGCCACCCGATGGGACCTGGATCACATTAAGTCCTCCAAATCCGCGGTTCTACGCGGATTCTCATCCCGGTAGAAGATTTCAGGATTGGCCACCCATCCTCCGTTCGAACACGAGCGAAGTACCTATGAGACATCGACACGATGTGTTCGACAAGTTAGTTAGCTGATCGGCAAAGTACGCCCGGTCACACCAATGAAGGAGAAAATTCAATGGGAAACATCACGAGCCGTAAGCTCTCCATCCTCGGTGTTGCTGCAGTGGCCATGTTCGGCCTCGCAGCATGCGGTGGCGGCGACACTGCAGCCGAGCCCGCCGAAGAAACGACCGCCACCGAAGCCGCACCCGAAGCAACCGAGTCGGGTATGGAAGAGGAAATGGGCGAAGACGCGGACCCAGCAGCCAACCTGGTTGGCCCAGGTTGCGCCGACTACGCCGCAGCCGTCCCAGAAGGCGACGGTTCAGTTGCCGGTATGGCACTGGATCCAGTAGCTACCGCTGCTTCAAACAACCCGATCCTCACCACCCTCACCGCTGCTGTCACGGGTCAGCTGAACCCCGACGTTGACCTCGTTGACACCCTCAACGGTGGCGAGTTCACCGTATTCGCACCGACCGATGATGCCTTCGCCAAGATCGACGCGGCAACCATCGAAACCCTCAAGACCGACAAGGCTCTCCTCGAGAGCATCCTGACCTACCACGTCGTCCCAGGTCAGCTGACCCCGGACGAGGTTGCCGGAACCCACATGACCGCCAATGGTGCAGAGCTCACCGTTGAGGGCTCGGGCGACGAAATCACTGTCGGCGAAGACGGCTCAGCTGTTGTCTGCGGTGGCGTAATGACCCAGAACGCGACCGTGTACATGGTGGACACCGTTCTGATGCCTCCAAGCAAGTAATCGACTCCCTGATTCGATTCCTCTAACTCGAACCAGGGCGAACGAGGCTGGGATCCCGAGCACCGCTATGGTGCTCGGGATCCCAGCCTTTCCTCGTTGGGGCAACTGGCCGCCGATCGGCCGCAGTTGGGTCGCAGTTGGCAGGGGTGATCATCATTTAGACTGGAGAACCTAACCAATTTTCCGCCGTGTGCGGGCACGGCTGAGGAGACCATGGCAATGACCGCTGCTGCCGGACCCTCCCGTTGGGCCCGACCAACCCGCGGCGCAGTTGCGGCAGTCCTCGGCCTTACCCTCGCTGGTTGCACCGGCGCTACCCCCGTGCCAGTACCGACGACGACGTCCGCCCCCACGCCGTCGGCAACCGTTCCAGCCCGGGAACCGGATGCGGTCTTTACCTTCGGCGCTGCCGCCGACCCCTCCGGGCTCGACCCGGCTCTGGTCGCGGATACCGAGTCCTACCGGGTTACCCGACAGGTGCTTGAGGGACTCGTGGGCATTGACCCCCTCACCTCTGAACCCGTCCCCCTGCTCGCCGCCTCCTGGGAAGAACGGGACGATGGCCGCGCCTACGCCCTCACCCTCCGTGAGGACGTTGAATTTCACGACGGCGAACCATTCAACGCCGAAGCCGTCTGCGCGAATTTCGACCGTTGGTATTCACTACCCGCCGACGCCCGTTCCGCGGACAACACCATCGCGTTTGGCTCGGTGTTCAACGCCTACTCGGATGAGCCGGAGCTCTCCATCTACTCCTCCTGCCAGCCACTGGGTCAGTTCGAGGTCTTGATCCAGCTCAACAGCCGTCTGACCGGATTCATCGCAGCCCTTGCGATGCCCTCGTTCGCGATGTCCTCACCGCAGGCCCTCGAGGACCTGGCAGCCGATGACCTCTCCGAAGTCCGCAACGGCACCGCGCTCTCGGAATACGCGCTCAGCCCGGTAGGAACCGGCCCCTACACCTTCGAAAGCTGGGCTGCGGGCGAGGTTCGGCTGACATCGTTCGAGGACTACTGGGGTGAACGCGGTGAAATCGGCACCGTCGTGTTCACCACGCTGGCGCTGGCCGACGACCGGCTGGAGGCGCTCACCACCGGCGAGATCGACGCCTACGACTTCGTCACCGTGGACAATGCCGGCACCCTGGTGAGGGAAGGCCAGCAACTCCTTCAGCGTGACCCCTACTCGATCTTGTACCTCGGCCTGAACCAGGACTTCCCCGGGGTGGACAACCTACTTTTCCGTCAGGCGGTGGCCCACGCCATCGACAGGCAGGCCGTGATTGAAGGCATGTTCCTGAACGGCACGGCACCCGCGGATCAGTTTGTCCCGCCCAAGCTTGCCGTCACCAATGCGGAAATCTCCGCCTACGACTACGATGTCGAATTGGCTCAGGAGCTGCTCAAGGAATCCGGCTATGACGGGGAACCCCTTCCGTTCCATTACCCGACCGACGTCTCACGGCCGTACCTACCGTCCCCCGAGGGTGTTTTCGCCGTTCTGCAAACCCAGTTGGAAGAGGCCGGCTTCACCATTGAACCGGTGCCGACCTCCTGGGCCGACGGGTATCTGGAGACCGTCCAGAACGACGACGACCGCGCGTTCCATCTCCTCGGTTGGAGCGGGACATACCAGGATCCCGACAACTTTGTGGGCCAGTTATTCGGAGCCACGACGGATGAATTCGCCTTCACTGACAACCAACTGTTCAGCAAGATCGATCGTGCCCGCACACTCCCCAATGGAGAAGACCGGGTGGCCGCCTATCAGGACATCAGCGACCAGATTGCGCGTCGACTGCCGGCCGTTCCGCTCGCTTTCCCTATTTCCGCCCTGGCTGTCTCTGAACGGGTGACAACCTACCCCGTCAGCCCGGTGATGAATGAGGTCTTCAACCTGATCGATCTTGCCGATGTTGACCTGGAAGCCATCGAGAACGACTGATGACCCACTACCCTGCTGACCACTACGGCTGGCCGATTACCCAAGGAACCCACCAGACGCTACGCTTCAAAGCTAAGCGCCCTTGCCACTGGAGATGAAGTTGACTGCTACAAGCCAGGCGGGAATGCCCGCAGACCACACCGACGTCGTCCTGATCGGCGGAGGGATCATGAGCGCCACGCTGGGCGCCTTCCTGAAGCAGCTGCAACCGGACTGGAGCATCTCGCTCTTCGAGCGCCTGGACCGGGCCGGGCTGGAAAGTTCCGACCCGTGGAACAACGCCGGCACCGGGCACGCCGCCCTCTGCGAACTGAACTACACCCCTGCGGGACCCGACGGGACAGTCAACCCCGCCAAGGCCGTGGCCATCAACGAACAGTTCCAGGTATCGCGCCAGTTCTGGGCCCACATGGTGGAAAGCGGACACCTCGGCGATCCCTCAGGGTTCATCAACCCCGTGCCGCACATGAGCTTCGTCTGGGGCGAGAAGAACACCGCCTACCTGCGCAAGCGCTACGAAGCCCTGCGAAGCCAGCCCCTCTTCGAAACCATCGAACACGCGGAAGATCCTTCGGCGATCGCCGACTGGGCACCGCTGCTGATGAGCGGCCGAACCGCTGGCCAGCCCGTGGCTGCCTCACGGGTGGCTGGCGGGACCGATGTCGACTTTGGGTCACTGACCCGCAGCCTCACCAGCTACCTCGACACCAATGGCGTGGATCTGAACTACAACCACGACGTCGTCGACCTCTCCCGCGGCTCCAACGGCCGGTGGGAGGTCAAGGTCCGCAACCGTGCCACCGGGCAGGCGCGTACCGTAAACGCCCGCTTTGTGTTCATCGGTGCGGGCGGCGGAGCCCTGCACCTGCTGCAGCGCACCGGGATCCCGGAGGGCAGGGGCTTTGCCGGTTTCCCCGTCTCAGGGCAGTTCCTGAAGTGCGTCGACCCCGACATTGTCAACCAGCACAACGCCAAGGTGTACGGCCAGGCGTCGGTCGGCGCCCCACCCATGTCTGTCCCGCACCTGGACACTCGGTACGTCAACGGCGAACGGTCGCTGTTGTTCGGCCCCTACGCTGGTTTCTCCACCAAGTTCCTCAAGCGCGGCTCGTTCTTTGACCTCCCCGGCTCCATCCGCCCGTCGAACCTGGTGCCTATGCTGGCGGTCGCCAAGGATAACGTGCCCCTGACCAAGTACCTGATCTCGGAGGTATTGAAGAACCGCGAGGCGAAAAACACCTATCTCAACGAGTTCATCCCGGACGCTGACGGCGACAAGTGGGACCTGATCACCGCGGGCCAGCGGGTACAGATCATCAAGAAGGCTCCAGGTAAGGGCGGGGTGTTGCAGTTCGGCACCGAGGTCATCACCGCGGCAGACGGCTCGGTCGGCGCACTGCTGGGGGCTTCCCCCGGCGCATCGACGGCGGCGCCAATTATGCTGGAAATCCTGAGGCGCTGCTTCCCTGCGCAGTTGCAGGCCTGGGAACCGAAGCTTAAGGACATGATCCCCGGCTACGGCGTGAAGCTCAACGAGAACAGTTCCCTCGCCGCAGACATCCTGTCCAAAACCGACCGGGTGTTGAAGCTCCAGTAATCACCGCCTGAGCCGTGGATCCGGCCGGCAGAAATAGAAGGCTCGGCACATGTTCCGTCTGGCTCAGCTCTCCCTGGGAAATCGTGCGCTGATTGCACTCATCACCATCCTGGCATCGGTGTTTGGGGTGATCACCATGGGCTCGCTCAAGCAGGAGCTCATTCCATCTCTTGAGTTCCCGCAAATCACCGTGCTGTCCTCGGTGCCCGGCGCTTCCCCTCAATACCTCGATCAGCAGGTGAGCGAGCCGCTGGAGAGCGCCTTGAGTGGCGTGGAGGGGCTTGAATCGTCGTCGGCCACCTCCCGCACCGGCGTGTCAACCATCAACCTGATGTTCGCCTACGGCACCGACCTGGACCGTGCCCGTGGGCAGGTGGACCGCGCGATTTCCACGGTGCGGCCACTGCTTCCCGAGGACGTGGAACCACAGTCCCTGGCCGGGAGCATCACCGACTTACCGATCGTGTTCATGGCGGTTTCCTCCGATCAGCCCCTAAGCGAACTGAGCGGGGACCTCGCCCGGCTCACGGTGCCCCGGTTGCAGAAACTTCAGGGAGTGCGGGCCGCCGAGGTCAGTGGCGGCGCGGGGCAATACATTTCAATCCTTCCCGACCGGCAGGAGTTGGCCGCCAACGACCTGACCGTCGGAGACATCGCCACCGCCCTGGAAAACAATGGCGAGCTGATCCCGGTGGGCACCCTGGCCGACGTCGACCGCTCCCTCACCATCCAGGCCGGCAGCCCCATCGCTTCCCTTGACGACATCCGGGCACTGCCGCTGCTGCCGGAGGGCGGTTCCCCGGACGAGGGAAACACGCCGCCGACACTTGGGTCGGTCGCTGAGGTCGCAGTGGCCGACGACGACGCAACCTCGGTCACCCGCACCAACGGCACCGAAACCCTGGCTCTGACCGTGACCAAAATTCCCGACGGCGACACTGTGGCGATCTCCAACCTGGTGAGCGAACTGTTGCCCCAGCTGGAAGCCGAGCTGGGGAACGGTGCCGAGATCACCGTGATCTTCGATCAGGCGCCCTTCATCGAGCGCTCCATCAGCGACCTGACCACCGAGGGCATCCTTGGCCTCGGCTTCGCCGTCCTGGTGATCCTCGTGTTCCTGCTTTCGGTCCGGTCCACCCTGGTCACGGCAATCTCTATTCCGCTGTCCCTGCTGGTGACGTTCATCGGCCTGTGGGCCACCGGGTATTCGTTGAACATCCTCACGCTCGGTGCCCTCACCATCGCCATCGGTCGCGTGGTGGATGACTCGATCGTCGTGATAGAAAATATCAAGCGGCACCTCAGCTATGGAGAGGACAAACGCCACGCCATTCTGACGGCCATCCGGGAGGTGGCCGGGGCGATCACCGCCTCGACACTGACCACGGTTGCCGTGTTTGCGCCCATCGCTTTTGTCGGCGATCTGGCCGGTGAATTGTTCAGGCCGTTTGCCTTGACCGTCTCGATGGCGCTGCTGGCCTCCCTCGCCGTATCGCTCACCATCGTTCCCGTGCTGGCCTACTGGTTCCTGCCCTCACCGGCGTCCGACGTCGATACCGCCGAGGTGCGCGACACAGCACACCAGGCCGAACAAAAATCGTGGCTGCAACGCGGCTACCTGCCGGTACTGGGCGCCACCCAGCGGCATCCGGTGTGGACACTGACCGCGGGTGCGCTGGTCCTGGCCGGAACGGCGGCCATGATTCCGCTGCTGCAGACCAATCTGCTCGGAAGTACCGGGCAGAACAGCTTCAGCATCACCCAGACCCTCGAGCCGGGTTCAAGCCTTGACACGACCGTGGCCGCGGCGTCCCAGACCGAGGACGTGTTGGCAGGCTTCCCCGAGGTACGGGAGGTTCAGGTGACGGTGGGTAACGCCTCCAGCGGGTTCGCTGCCCGGCTCTCCGGCGGAACGTCGGTGGCCTCGTTTACGGTGATCACCGCCGAGGACGCCGACCAGGAGCAGTTGCAGGATGGAGTGCGGCAGGAACTCGAATCGCTGACCGGCGTCGGGACCTTCACTCTGTCCGCCCAGCAGGGAGGCTTCGGCACCTCGAGCACGATCGACGTGAGCATCACTGCTCCGACATCCGAAGACCTGCGGGCGGCGAGCGACGACGTCGAGGCGGCCATGCAGGGGGTCGACGGCGCTGGCGATGTGACCAGCAACCTCGCAGCTGCACAACCACAGGTGCAGATCAACGTTGACCGGGCTGCCGCCGTCGCCGCCGGTCTCAGCGAGGGACAGATTGCCGGGCTGCTGGGCGGGAGCATCAGCCCGGTGCCCGGCGGGCAGGTACGCCTCGACACGACCGATTATCCCGTCCTGATCGGCGAAGGCACCGAGCTGACCAGCCTTGAGCAGTTGCAGGACCTGAGCCTTCCGACCCGGGCCGGGCCTGTTCCGCTGACGTCGGTGGCGTCGGTGGTCGAGGTAGAGGTGCCGTTGTCCGTCACCAGTGCCAACGGTGAACGCACGGCACAGGTGTCCATTACGCCGTCGGAGCAGAACCTGGGGGCGCTGACCGCCGCCGTGACTGAGCGTCTGGCCGGAGTGGACCTGCCGGCGGGTGCCACAGCCACCCTGGGCGGCGCATCGGCCGAGCAGGCGGATTCCTTTGCCCAACTGTTCCTGGCACTCTGGGCGGCCGTCGCCATCGTGTATGTGATCATGGTGGCGACCTTCAAGTCCCTGATCCAGCCGCTGATTCTGCTGGTCTCGGTGCCGTTCGCCGCGACCGGCGCCATTGCCTTGCTGGTCATCACGCAGATCCCCCTGGGACTCCCGTCGCTGGTTGGCATGTTGATGCTGGTGGGCATTGTGGTAACGAACGCGATTGTGCTCATCGACCTCATCAACCAATACCGGCGTCCGCATGACGGCAGCCCGGGGATGAGCGTCGAGGACGCGATCATCCAGGGTGCCCGCCAACGGTTGCGGCCGATCCTGATGACGGCGCTGGCAACTGTCTTCGCGCTCACCCCGATGGCGCTCGGATTCACCGGCGAGGGAGGGTTCATCTCTCAGCCATTGGCGATTGTGGTGGTCGGCGGACTGGTCTCCTCCACCGCTCTCACGTTGATCCTGGTGCCGGTGCTGTATCGGCTGGTGGAGGGGCGGCGGGAGGCCCGCCTGCTGGCCCGCAGCGGATCGCACGCCACCGGCCGCCGCGCGAAGTCCCACTGACGGTCCCAGCAGCGGAGGGACGCACTGCCGTTGTTGAACGGATTCCGCGCGGGAACAAAGCGCCGGACACCCCTGTTACAGCTATAGTAGATGCAGATGCATCTACTTGGAGGAGGAACCATGCAGATCGGTATTTTCACCGTAGGTGATGTCACTGTCGACCCGACGACTGGGAAAGCACCCACCGAGCACGAGCGCATCAAGGCGATGGTGACCATTGCCAAACATGCCGAGGACGTGGGCCTTGACGTTTTTGCCACCGGCGAGCACCACAACCCGCCCTTCGTGCCCAGCTCACCCACTACCCTGCTCGGCTATATCGCCGCCCAAACCGACCGCATCATCCTGTCGACGTCCACCACGCTGATCACCACCAACGACCCGGTGAAGATCGCCGAAGATTTCGCCATGCTGCAACACCTTTCCGACGGCCGCGTGGACCTCATCCTCGGCCGGGGCAACACGGCGCCCGTCTACCCCTGGTTCGGCAAAAACCAGCAGGACAGCGTTGAGCTCACCGTGGAAAACTACAACCTGCTGCGCCGACTTTGGGACGAGGACGTGGTGAACTGGGAAGGCAAGCACCGCACGCCGCTGCACAACTTCACCTCAACACCGCGCCCGCTCGACGGCGTCGCACCCTTCGTGTGGCACGGCTCCATCCGCACCCCGCAGGTAGCCGAAATTGCCGCCTATTACGGCGACGGCTTCTTCGCCAACAACATCTTCTGGCCCAAGGAGCACTACCAGCAGCTGATCTCGCTCTACCGTGAACGATATGCCCACTACGGCCATGGCACAGCCGAACAGGCAATCGTTGGATTGGGTGGGCAGTTTTTCATGCGCCGCAATTCCCAGGACGCGGTCAGGGAGTTCCGCCCGTACTTCGATAACGCACCGGTCTACGGCCATGGACCGTCGCTCGAGGACTTCACCTCCCAGACGCCGCTGACCGTCGGCAGTCCACAGGAAATGATCGAGAAGACCCTCACGTTCCGGGAGTTCTTCGGCGACTACCAACGCCAATTGTTCCTGGTGGACCACGCAGGATTGCCGCTGAAGACGGTGCTTGAGCAACTGGACCTGCTGGGATCAGACGTTCTACCGGTGCTCCGGAAGGAATTCGCTGAGCGCACTCCCGCCGACCTCCCGGCGCCACCCACCTTCCAGAACCGGCTCACCGCACTGACCGAGGCCCGCAGTGCCTGACACCACCGAGCCAGCGATCCGTCTCACAGCCGAGGCCTGGGAGTCCCTGTTTCGGGCCCAGGTGGCAGTGATGCGCCGGCTCCGCAACGACCCGTCCTTCAAAAAGCTGGCGATTGGCGAGTACGACGTCCTCTTCAACCTCACCCGCTGCCCCACCGGCTGGACCCGGCTCAACGAGCTCAACCGGAGCCTGCTGATCTCCCAGCCCAGCCTCAGCCGGATGGTGGAACGCCTCGAGTCCAAGGGGCTGATCCAGCGCAAACCCGCGCCAGAGGACCAGCGCGGCGTGATGGTGGCGCTGACCGAGGAGGGCCGGGTGCTGCAACGCGAAATAGGCGCCGCTCACGTCCGGGTGATCCACAATCTACTGGGTCCGATCCTCAAGCCCGGGGAACTCGAACAGCTACTCGATCTCACGCATCGGATCCGCGAGGGTGTCGACGATTCCGAGCGCGTCGACTATTGAAGCCGGACCAGCGCACCCGGCTGATCGACGGGCAGGGAATCGACCACCGCGGTCACCTCCAGCTTCTCCAGCTGCAGGCTGCCGCCCACCGTCGAAAGAAAAGCGGTGTCCGAGGCGTCCCGACCCGTCGCAATCCGGAGCAGTGACTCCCTCGGCGCCAGCCCGGTGGCGTCCACCACATGCCAGGCACCGTCCACCCAGGCCTCGGCAACAGCGTGGAAATCCATGGGGCTCAGACCGGGCGCGTACACCGCGGCAAGCCGGGCGGGGACGTCCTTGGCCCGCAGCAGGGAGATGACCAGGTGGGCGTAGTCCCGGCACACGCCACGGCGTCCCAGCAGGGTTTCGACGGCGCCGTCGGTAGGGCGTGAGGAACCCGAAACATAGGCGAGCTCCTTGCCCACCCAGTCACGCACCGCGTTGAGCAGCTCGGATCCCGCCAGCGAGCCAAATTCGGCGTACGACGTCGGCAGGAGCCGGTCCGATTCGCAGTAGCGGCTGGGGCGGACATAGCGGATCAGATCCGTTTCGGATGCCTCTTCGGCGTTGGCCGTCCCCGTGACGGTCGCACTGTAGTCGAGGGAGATGCTCGCCTCTCCGTCCACCGTGAGGGTGTGCAGCCGTCCCCCGTGGAGGTCTTCCAGTTCCCCGGGGATGACCGGCTGGTCATCCACCAGCACCACCAGGTTCTCGTCGAAGGTGCTGTACCCGGGGTTCCGCACGGCGGCCAAAGCAAAGACGAGTGACGAGGCGGAGCGGGTCCGCGCCGTGATGCGGGCGGTCACTGATCGCTGCATGGGTGAACTCCTGATGGGGGTGGAGGTGGCAGTGCGCGGCGAGCCGTGGGTGCGGACTCTATGCTGAAACTACCACCACGTTAGAACAAGGAAGGCTCCTTAGTGAATTCCACTCCCCAGCACCAGGTCCAGGACCTCAAGGGCCGCTCAGTAGTGATCACCGGGGCCAACAGCGGTCTCGGCCTGCAGACGGCGCTAGCTCTCGCCCGGCGGGGAGCCTCGGTGACCCTCGCCTGCCGGAACGAATCACGCGGGGCTGCAGCCCTCAAGACGGTCGCATCCCGGGTCCCGGGAGCCACCGTCGACCTGCGGATCCTCGACCTGTCATCGCTGGCGTCGGTGCGGAGCTTCGCCGCCGACTGGACCGAACCACTGGACCTCCTGATCAACAATGCGGGAGTGATGGCCACACCGCGAATCCTCACCGAGGACGGGTTCGAGCAGCAACTCGGCGTTAACCACCTCGGTCACTACGCCCTGACGGGTCTTCTGCTCCCGAAGCTCCGTCAGACCGCGGCGCCCCGCGTCGTGTCGGTGTCCAGCCTTGCCCACAAACGAGGCACCATCAACTTCGACGACCTGAATTCCACCACCAAATACCGGCGGTGGACGGCCTACAACCAGAGCAAAATAGCCAACCTTTACTTCACCATGGAGCTGGACCGGCGGGTCAAAGCCTCCGGCGAACCATTGCTGGCGGTGGCCGCCCATCCCGGCCTGTCCACTACCAATCTCACGGCGGGCATGGGAGCCACCGGCGTGCTGAACGTCGTCGGCGGGTTCATCAGGCTCCTCGGACAGTCAGATATTGCCGGTTCACTCCCCATTCTGGAAGCGGCCACCTCTACCCGTGCCCACGGCGGCGATTACTTCGGCCCCGACGGGCCTGGCGAAACCAGAGGCAACGCCGTACTGGTGGCCCCGGTACCGCGGGTGCTCGACGCAGTGGTCGCCGGCAGACTGTGGGACGTCAGTGCCGCGATGACCGGCGTCGCCTTCCCCGACCTGCCTGCGGCCTGACGGCGTCGAGCGCTATTCGGCGAGCTGCAGCGACGCGATCATTCGGCGAATACTGGTGAATTGCGCTGAATCGAAGAACTTGTCGGCGTCGGCAATGGTTTCGAAGGACGCGGTTCGGGAGCCAACCTGCTCAGGGGTCAACGCCGTCAGCGAGATTGCGTCCCCAAACGAGTACAGCCCAATGCGCTCCGGGCCCTGCACCGTGTTGAAGAGCGTGCAGGCGGCCCCCTCAGCACCACCAACCACGTCGGTGACGCCGTAGGAGCTGAAGAACCTGAAGCCCTCGATCAGGCGCACCACCAGCCGGGGGTCAATTGACAGATCGGATTCGGCAGTGGACGGGAGATCCACTGGCTGGCTGAGGATAACCGTGTAGGGGCTTGCGTCGGCGGGCGAACAATCCTCCTCCGCCGCATTGATGCCGGTGTGGAGCTCGGCCATCCGGACGCCGTCGGGATTTTCGACGGCGAAGTGGATGGAGTCGGGTGCGAACCCGTCCCCAGCGTCCGCAATCGGCTCTACGACCCAGTCCGGTGGAACCTCGAAGCTCACGATGGCGTCCGGGTCGGTGAAGATCACCCAGTCGTCGTCGGGGGCTGCTCGTGCTGCGACCGTCGGTTTCGGGGCCGGTTCGGTGGTCCCCTGGGGTGCCGCAGGGCTGTTGTCCGACAACGACGGCGTCCCGGTCTGCGCTGGGCGGTCACCGATTTCGAGACCAGTGCAGCCTGCGAGCGCCACCGCTACGGTGACCGCCAGTGCGCCCATTGCGGTGATCCGCGCGGTTCGCGTTGATCGGCTCATCTGTGTCCTCTCATGGTGGTTACCGTGTTCTGCTGTGAGTCTAATCACTGAAACTGATTGGACGGGGAGGCATCCACTCCGGACACCGTGCAGAATTACTGATATGCCCACAGCATCGACGCGCGCAACCCTCACCACCGAGCGCTTTTCTACTGCGTTGGGACCAGTGCAGGTGAGGATTTCACGGACCGCCGGGGTTGACGCGCCGCCGTGGGTGCTGCTGCATGGCGCCGCCGGATCCTGGCGCACCTTCAGAGAGTTGCAGGCCGCACCCGGTTTCCCCACTGAGGTGGACACCGTCGTGATCGACCTGCCGGGGTGGGGTGACTCTCCCGGCGTCGGCGCCTTCACCATTCAGTCGCAGGCCGCGGCCATCGTCGAGGTCCTCACCCAGGCGGGTTATCGCCGGTGGCGGCTCTTCGGACATTCGATGGGTGCCGTGCCAGCCCTGGAGATCGCAGCAGCCGAACCGGACCGCACCCTGACGGTGGTGGTCCTCTCCCCCACCACGGTGATCGCCTCCCGTGCGTTTCGCCGGCCGTGGCAGAACCTCGCAACGATGGGCCCGCTCCTCGGGATGAGGATCATTATGCGGTTCCTCGACCGCACCGGATCACTGAGCCCCCGCCTGATCGCCATCGCCCGGCGGGCCGGCTTGCTGAAACTGGTGTTGCGGCCCTTCGTCGTCAGCCCGGCCTCCCTGACGGGACCGGTGGTCGATGCGCTCGCCGTCGATGCCCGTCCCGCCGCCTTCGCTGTTGCGGCGAAAGCGTTGACGGATCACGACTTTTCCCCGTGGCGGGAGGCCGGGGGCACCCAGCTGGTCCTGCGGGGCGAGCGGGATGTCTTCACCTCGGCCGCGGAGGCAGGTGAGCTGACCCGGCTGCTGCCGAACGCCCGGACCACCGTGATACCGGGTACCGGACACTTCGCCCATGTTGAGGATCCGGAGGCGGTGGCACACTTCCTGTGGCGGGAGACAGTCGCGCCTCAAGCCAGCGCGGAGGCAGGCGGCGAGGGCGTCAAGCCGTGCGGCCCAGTCCCCTGACTGCTGCGACGGCCGCGGTGACCGCCCGGGACGCGAGAGTAATGTCCCGTTCGGTGGTGGCGGCGGTCCACGAGAACCGGACGGCGGTCTGTGCGGTTTCCCGGTCTATTCCCAGAGCCAGGAGGACCGCTGACGGCTCGTCGCTGGCCGCAGCGCAGGCCGACCCACTGGAGCAGACGACGCCACGGCGCTCAAGTTCCAGTAACACCGATTCGCCACTGGTGCCGGGAAAGCAGAACGACGCGAGATTCGGTAACCGCTGCCCCGGGTCGCCGGTGAGGACAGCCCCGGGGACCGTTCCCAGCACCTGGCCGGTGAGGAAATCCCGCTGCGCCGTGGCGACCGGGACCGCTCTCTCCCGCTCCCCCTGGGCCAGGGCCAGCGCGGTGGCGAGACCCACGGCTCCGGCAACGTTCTCCGTCCCTGACCGCCTCCCACGTTCCTGTCCACCACCATGGATCAGCGGTTCCATCGGAATGCGGCCTCTCAAATAGAGCAGACCGGTTCCCTTGGGTGTGCCCAGTTTGTGACCGGACAGCGTCAGAGCGTCGACTCCGAGGTCGGCGACGGTGAGCGGAAGCCAGCCGCCCGCCTGTACGGCGTCGGTGTGGAAGGGGACTGACACCGCCGCACAGCGGTCCGCGAGGACCCGCACGGGCTGGACCGTTCCCACCTCGTTGTTCGCATACATGATCGAGCACAGGGTGGTGCCGGGGGTGAGGGCCGCGGTGAGGTCATCCGGTTCGACGAGGCCCGTGGGCGAGACCGGAACGATGGTGATCCGGAACCCGTGAAACCGACGCAGATAGTCGAGCGTTTCAAGGACCGCCGGGTGCTCGACGGCACTGGTGACCAGGTGCCGGTCGCGCGGGGTGGCGAGGGCGATGCCCTTCAACGCGAGGTTGTTGGCTTCCGTGCCACCCGAGGTGAAGGTGAGTTCGGACGGACGGCAACCCAACACCGTTGCCGCACTTTGGCGCGCAGCGCTCAACGCCCGGGCCGCAGCTTCCCCGATCCCGTGATGACTGGAGGGATTCCCGAACTCTGAACTCAGGAGCGGCCACATCGCCGTCAGCACTTCCCGCCTTACCGGGGCAGTCGCGGCGGCATCAAGATAGATCATCAGGGTCTCCGCTCGCCGGGCCCGGGGTCCAGATCCAGGTCCAGATCCAGTCCCAGATCGAGTGCATGGACGCTGTGGGTCAACGCGCCGGAGGAAATGAGATCCACGCCAGTGCGGGCAATTGCCGCAACGGTGTCCAGCCGCACGTTGCCGCTGGCTTCCACCAGGGCGCGCCCGGCCACCAGCCGGACCCCCTCGGTCAGTTGATCCACACTGAAATTGTCGAGCATGATCGTGTCCACCCCGGCAGCCAGGACCGGCTCGATCTGGTCGAGCCGGTCCACCTCAACCTCAAAATGCACGGTATGGGGAAGACTGGCCTTTGCTGCCGTGAGGGCCTCGGTCAGCCCGGTAGCACCACTACTGGCCAGGAGGGCCAGGTGGTTGTCCTTGGCCATGACGGCATCCGAGAGGCTGAAGCGGTGATTGAAGCCTCCCCCGCAGCGGACCGCGTAGCGTTCCAGTATCCGGAGCCCCGGGGTGGTCTTACGGGTGTCGACGATGCGCGTGCCGGTCCCCGCTACCGCCTGCACGAACCGGGCGGTCAGGGTAGCGATCCCACTGAGACGCTGCGCCAGGTTCAGCGCCACCCGCTCGGCGGTGAGGACCGCGCGGGCGGGCCCCGTCAGGACGGCCAGAACAGCGCCGACGTCGAACGCCTCCCCGTCCTGCGCCAGGAACTGCACCGTGGTTCGCTGATCGGTGAGCCGCATCGCGGCCTCAATGACCTGCTGGCCGCAGAACACTCCCGCCTCCCGCGCGACGACCGACGCCTGAGCGATGGCAGCAGCAGGAATCAGCGTCTCGGAGGTAATGTCCCCCCAGGGCGCGTCTTCGGCGAGCGCTGCAGCGACAATCCGATCGACGTCGGCCGTTGCTGGCTGAGTGACAGGCTGGCTCATGGCTGTGCCCTTCGGTAGGCGGTGACATGGGGGTCGCTGCCTCGCGGGCGGGTTCCCGGGAAGTCGGTGCGGTAGTGGGCGCCGAGCGATTCCTCGCGGGCCGCCGCCGCGTGCACTAGCAGCCTCGCGGCGATGAGCAGGTTTCCCGTTTCGCGCTGCTCGACCGTTCCGGCGGCGCCGGAGAACTGGTCGAGCTGCTTGGCAGCTACCTGCAGTCCCGCCCCGCTGCGGGTCACCGCCGCGTGGTCGGTCATCACGCGCTGCAGGGTGCGCCGGTCGCAGACCTCGGTCGCTGCCGCATCCGAAAGCGTCAGCGGTGCAGCAGGAAATGCGGGCCAGCCGTCGTCGTCGTGCACCTCTGCGGTGATCGCGGTGACTGCGCGGGCGGCGAAGACGAGGCCCTCCAGAAGGGAATTGGACGCCAGCCGGTTCGCCCCGTGGACTCCGGTGCACGCGGCCTCGCCGACGGCGTAGAGACCCCTGAGCGAGGTGCGCCCCCATAGGTCGGTCTGGATTCCGCCCATCCAGTAGTGGGCCGCCGGAATGACCGGCAGCGGATCAACCGACCAGTCGAAGCCGAGGGCCGCCGTCAGCCGGTGCAGGGACGGGAACCGGGTGGCAAGAAAGTCCGGCCCACCCAGGCCGGTCGCATCGAGGTATACCCGTTCCTCGCCACGATCCCTAAGATGCAGGGCGATGCTGCGGGAAATGACGTCCCTTGGCGCCAGCTCGGCGGCCGGGTGGTACGCGGCCATGAACCGCTGCCCCGACGTGTCGAGCAGTACCGCTCCCTCCCCGCGGACGGCCTCCGAGATCAGCAAGTTGCCGGGGAGGTCCAGGGCCGTGGGATGGAACTGGAAAAACTCAAGATCTTTCACGACGGCGCCCGCCCGCCAGGCTGCCGCCAGCCCATCCCCCGTAGCAACCGGTGGATTGGTGTTGTGGGTGAAGAGCTGGCCCGCACCACCGGTGGCGAGGACGACCGCGTCGGCGTCGAGTGTGGTCTGGATCCCCTCACGGAGGATCTGAATGCCGGTCACTGCCGGTGCGGCGGCTCCGCCGATGCGCAGGTCGGCGAGAAACGAGTTCTCCAGCACCTCGATGCCTGGATCCTGCCGGACCGCGGCAATCAGTGCCAGGGCGACTGCGGCGCCCGTCGCGTCTCCGCCGGCGTGCAGGATGCGCGACGCCGAATGCGCTGCTTCCCTGCCCAGTGCCAGTTCCCCGACGACTGTGCGGTCGAATGGGGTTCCCAGGGCCAGCAGGGCTTCGATGTGCTGGGCTGCCTCAGCGCAGAGGATCTGCGCCGCTTCCGGCACGCAGGACCCGCTGCCGGCAGCGAGCGTGTCGGCAACGTGGCTGGCCACGCTGTCGCCGTCCTGGGCAGCGCCGGATTCACCCGAGCTGTGCATGACGGCGGCGATCCCGCCCTGGGCATGCCACGTGGTGCTGTCCTCAAGCCGGCCCTTCGTGATCAGGCTGACGGCGGTGCCGGGGGTGGCGCGTCGCAGCCGGAGTGCCGCGTAGAGTCCGGCGATGCCGCTGCCCACCACCACAACGTGCCCGGGTGCGCCGGTGCTCATGGCTGGACGGCCAGCATGCGTTCCAGCGCCACCCGGGACGGTTCGGCGACTGACTCGTCGACGGTGATCCGGTTGTGCACTGTGCCAGCGACGAGGCCCTCCAGCACCCAGGCCAGGTAACCCGGGTGGATGCGGTACATGGTGGAACAGGGGCAGATCACGGGATCGAGGCAGAAGATGGTGTGTTCCGGGTGCTGGCTGGCCAGCCGGTTCACCATATTGATTTCGGTGCCGACGGCGAACGTGGTGCCGGGTTCGGCCGACTCGATGGCCCGGCGAATGTAGTCGGTGGAGCCCGCAGCGTCCGCCGCGTCGACCACCTCCATAGGGCATTCCGGGTGGACGATCACGCGGACGCCTGGGTAGTCGGCCCTGGCCTGCTCGATCTGGCCAACGGAGAAACGTTTGTGGACCGAGCAGAAGCCGTGCCACAGGATGACCCGGGCGTCCTGCAACCTTGCCTCCTCGTTGCCGCCGAGCGGTTTGCGTGGGTTCCAGAGGGGCATCTGCTCGACGGGCACTCCCATGGCTTTGGCAGTGTTCCGTCCCAGGTGCTGGTCGGGGAAGAACAGCACCCGTTGACCCCGCTGGAAAGCCCATTCAAGCACGGCTGCGGCGTTCGAGGAGGTGCACACGATCCCTCCGTTGCGGCCGCAGAATCCCTTCAGCGCCGCTGACGAATTCATGTAGGTGACGGGGATGACCGGGACGCGGCCGTCGTCGTCGGGCTCGGTCCCGAACAGCTCGGCAAGGTCTTCCCAGCAGTCGGTCACCGAATCGATGTCGGCCATGTCGGCCATCGAGCAGCCCGCCGCGAGGTTGGGAAGGATCACTGCCTGGTGTGGTTTGGAGAGCATATCGGCGGTTTCGGCCATGAAATGGACGCCGCAGAAGATGATGGCCTCAGCCCGCGTTTTTTCGGTGGCGGCGCGGGCCAGCTGGTAGGAATCGCCGACGAAGTCGGCGTACTTGACCACCTCGTCGCGCTGGTAGAAGTGGCCCAGGATGACCGCCCGTTCACCGAGGGTCGCCTTGGCGGCGAGGATCCTTGAGTCGAGCTCCTCGTCGGTGGCGAGCCGGTACTTCTCGGGTAGCTCCCCCTGCCGTGGGGTAGCTGGTGGCGCAACGTCGCTCAGGGAGGCGCCGGGACCGTAGGTGGGCGACATTTCCCGGTCGATGGCCCACGGGTCCGCGGCGAGAGCTGGCGAGCACGTGGTGACGCGCTGACTCTGTGCTTGCTGCCGCGTCACAAGCTGGATCGCGGTGGTGACACTGGTCATGATTGGCTCCTGAAGGGTTAGTCAGTGGAGGTGCCGGCCGGCACGGGAGTGGCCTGGGCGCCAAGGGTGCCAGCCGGCCCCGTGTAGCGGTAGAGCCGGGGCGGCCGGTGGCGGACGCCCTGGAGGTACTCGTCGGTGGGGGTGATGTCGGGGGTAGCTCGAAGCTGGCGACGGAAGTTTGCCGGATCGAGGTGGCGATCGAGCACCGCTTCGTAGACCTCCCTGACCTGCGCCAGGGTGAAGGTGTCCCCAAGGAAGTGGTAGGCGATCGAACCGTATTCCATCTTGCTGCGGAGCCGCCAGAGCGCGTAGTCAACGATGGTGTTGTGGTCGAAGGCAAGGTCCTCGAGGTTGTCGGCACGGAACCAGCTGATGTTTTCGGATTCCTGAGTCAGGGCCGCTTCGTCGGGCTGGACCAGCGCCCAGTAGACGATAGAGACCACACGCTGGGTGGCTGCACGGTCCAGCCCGCCGAAGGCGTAGAGCTGTTCCAGGTAGTTCGGGACCAGCCCGGTGGTCTCCCTCAGGTTGCGTGACGCGGCGTCCTGCAGTGACTCGACCTGGGCGAGCGGACCACCCGGCAATGCCCACTTGCCGAGATGCGGCTGCCTGATCCGGCGTACCAACGGCAGCCACAGGGTGGGTCGGCCCGACGTCGCGCTGGGCCGCAGAGCGAAAATCACCGTGGAAATGGCCAGCACTGGGGGTTGCAGCTGCCGCTCGGAAACGTTTGCCGCCTCTGCGTACATCAGACCCTCCTCACTTAGTGTCAATATGACTCTAAGTGATTTTAGCCCGAATCTGCACTTTCTCCAACCCACACCCCTCCCACCCCTGCGGCGGCGCGCATCAGGGGCAGCGTCCGCCCCTCGAAGTGGGTGTTGAGCACGATGACGGTCGAGGAGCGCACCACCGTCCGGGTGGCAATGATCGCATCAATAACCCGTTGCAGGTCGGAATTGGACCGGGCTGCAACCTTGGCGAGCAGATCGCTCTCCCCCGAGACGGTATGCACCTCCTGGATCTCCGGAATTTTCGCCAGCGCGACGGCGACGGCGTCGTGCCCCGAATCCTGGTGGATGGTCAGCGAGCAGTAGGCGACCACGGGGTAACCGAGGCTGCGCGGCTCGATCCGTGGACCCCAGCCCGCAATCACGCCATCGCGTTGCATCCGGTCCAATCGCGCCTGGACGGTAGCACGGGCTACCTTCAGCCGTCGTGACGCCTCAAGCACACTCATCCGGGGATCGTCGGTGAAGAGTTCAGCAATCCGGGAGTCGAGGGGGTCAATAACCATGTGTGACCTTTCGGGTAGGAGAAAAGACGCGCCGGTGTTGTGTCTTGGCGAAATAGTGACTAGTCTCACAGTCGTTGGTCTATTCGACCACGCGGCAGGGGTGGGTTCGACGGCGCACGTGCTCCTGTCGCTTTTTTTGTGCCCTCTTCTCCCCAGCTTACCGAACAGTCTGTCTAGTGATCAATGGAAAATTAGAACAGATCGATACACAGTGTGCAGCTAACGCTGAGCAGATTGCAGCGTTTCCCTTTTGAACGTAGCGTCGCTCTGACAAAGTGACTTCGATCATAAGGACGGCCATGCACTTCACGCCCGCCCCTCCCGAGGAGGAACTGAAGACGCTGCACCGGCTCCTGGTGACAGTGCGTCAGTTGGATCTTGCGGCAGTCCGCTGGCAGCGGCAAGGCATCATTCCCGGTTATGCCCCCCTGCTGGGCCAGGAAGCCGCCCAGGTGGGAAGCGGTTGCGCCGTCGATATCGCCAGGGACTTCGTGTTCCCCACCTACCGGGAAATGGGTGTCGCCAGAGCCATGAACGTCGACATGGTGCAGTACATGGCCACGCACAAAGCCACCTGGCACGGCGGGCTCTACGACTCTGCCGCCACCCATCTTGCACCCATCCAGGCTGTGGTCGCCGGCTCGGTCCTCCACGCCGTCGGGTGGGCCCACGGCCAGACCCTCGCCCAGAAGGAGCGCGAACCCGGGACCGGCAGCGGGGTGGCTCTCACCTACTTCGGCGACGGCGCCAGCTCGCAGGGTGACGTTCACGAGGCGATGAACTTCGCCGCCGTCATGAAGGCTCCGGTGGTTTTCTTCGTGCAAAACAACGGCTGGGCCATCTCCGTCCCCACCTCGGCACAGGTTGCTGGCGGCGCGGTTGCGGCACGTGCTGCCGGTTACGGGATGCCGTCGCTCACGGTAGACGGGAACGACGTCGTCGCCGTCCTGGCCGCGACACTCCAGGCCATCGACCACTGCCGGGGCGGGAACGGACCCATGCTGATCGAAGCCACCACCTATCGTCTCGGCCCGCACTCCACCAGCGACGACCCCGGCCGGTACCGCTCTCTCGCCGACGAGCAGGCAGCCCGCAGCCTCGATCCGGTACAGCGCTGCGCGGACCTGCTGCGCACCGCCTACGGCACTGGTCCCGATTACTTCGACGCGGTTCTGGCCGACGCGGAAGCCGAGACCGAACGCGTACGCGAGGGTTTGGAGGGCCTCGGCCCACGTCCGGGATCGGACATGTTTACGTACGTGTTCCAGGAAAACACCCCCACCCTGCATCAGCAGGAACTCGCTTGGAGAGAGGAATCGGAACATGTCTGAGCGGACGGCAACGGCTGAGACCACCGCTCGGGCAGCGAGCGAACCCGGGTCACACCTGGAACACCTCTCCATGCAACAGGCACTGAACCGGGCCCTGGCTGAATCGCTGGAAGAAAACTCACGGACCCTCATCTTCGGCGAGGATGTTGGCCAGCTGGGCGGGGTCTTCAGGGTCACCGACGGGCTGCAAACGCGGTTCGGTGCCGACCGGGTCTTCGACACCCCGTTGGCCGAATCGGGGATCCTGGGCATGTCGGTGGGCCTCGCGATGGCCGGTTTCCACCCCATCCCCGAGGTGCAGTTCGACGGGTTCGCCTACCCCGCAGTCAACCAGATTGTCTGTCAGATCGGCAGGATGAATTACCGCAGCCGCGGCACCCTCCCCATGCCCATCACGCTTCGGGTGCCAAGCTTCGGCGGAATTCGTGCGCCCGAGCACCACGGTGAGAGCCTCGAAAGCCTCTTCGCCCACGTGCCGGGGCTGAAAGTGGTCTCACCATCCACACCACATCAGGCCTACCACCTGCTCAAGCACGCCGTCCGGCGCCCCGACCCGGTGATCTTCATGGAACCGAAGGCACGGTACTGGCAGAAGGGTGAGGTCGACACCGCCGACGGCGGCACCCTCGATGGCGCCCAGGTTGCCCGCAGCGGACGCCATCTCACGCTCATCGCCTGGGGAGCGATGGTGGCGCGCTGCCTGCAGGTCGCGGAACTGGCAGCCGAGGACGGGATCGACGTCGAAGTCCTCGACCTGCGCTGGCTGAAGCCCATCGACGCCGCCGCCCTGGCCGCCTCGGTGACCAAGACACGCCGCGCCGTCGTCGTCCATGAAGCACCACGCACCAGCGGGCTCGGAGCGGAAATTGCTGCGCTCATCACCGAGCAGTGCTTCAATGTGCTTAAGGCACCGGTGGAGCGGGTGACGGGATTCGACGTCCCGTACCCCTCGGGCGATCTCGAGGACGAGTACGTGCCGAACATCGACCGGATCCTGTTCGGCATTCAACGAGTATTGGAGCACCGCCGTGGCTGAGTTGTCCTTTCCCCTCCCCGACCTCGGTGAGGGCCTGATCGAGGCCACCGTTCTCGAATGGCTGGTCGCCGTCGGCGAAACCGTTGAACGCAACCAGCCGCTGGTCGAGGTCGAAACCACCAAATCCGCCGTCGAGTTGCCATCACCCCAGGCCGGAACAGTGGTTAGAGTTCATGGTGAGCCGGGCGACGTAGTCACAGTCGGGGACCCACTCATTGTCTTTGAGGTCCCCGACAATACGGCCGGCATTGTCGGAACGGTACCGCAGGAGCACGCGCCCAAGCGGCGGGTGCGCCTGAGGCCCGTGTCCGACGACGACTGACACGCCTAATCTGAGGGAGATCGATATGGGACGCCACCGGGACCACCTCGTGGAGGGCATCGACCCACACCTGTCCGTCGAGGAGCACCGTCCAGCACAGGAGTCAACCTCCCGCCCGGTGTTGTTGCTGCATGGCTTTGCGTCCTCGGCCAAGTTGAACTGGCACGATTCCGGCTGGGTCAGGGCCCTGACCGACGCCGGGCGGCGGGTCATCACCGTCGACCTGCCGGGCCACGGCAACAGCGCGTCCCCCGCGGAACGGGACGCCTACGCGCCGAGCAGGATCCGCGCGGACCTCTTGCAGCTGCTGCAGGACGCCCACGTAATTCCCCTCGATGAGTCAAAGCCTGCGAGCGGCGTGGACATCATAGGATATTCGCTCGGCTCCCGGTTGGCCTGGGAGTTCGGTGCCACCCAACACGATCTGGTGCACCGCATGGTTTTGGGCGGGCCGGGTTCCGAGGACCCGCTGGCCGACTTTGACCTCGGTGCTGCCCAGCAGTACCTGGCCGATGGCACGCCGATCGACGACGCGTCCACGGCCGACCTGTTGCGGATGGCCCGCCTGGTTCCCTCCCATGATGTCTTCGCGTTGCTGACCATGGTTGAAGCCATCAAGGGTGAACCGTTCAACCCTTCCGAGGCGGTACCGCAGATGCCGCTGTTGCTGGTCGCCGGAGAACAGGACGACCGGGCAACCACCATGCCTGGGCTGGCGGCCCTCAGTCGCCAGGCTGAGACGCTCTGGCTCCCCGGCCGCACCCACACCAACGCGGTAACATCGCGGGCCTTCAAAACGGCAGCTCTCGACTTCCTCAACCGCTAACCCGCAGGCTTTCCTGGGGGTGCGCGTGGCGCGTCAACCGCGACGCCGAAATAGGATAGCGTGGGATAGTCAGCGGACTTAGTACTACGAGCTGATCCCTGGCATCCATCCGCACCGTAAGGACCCCGTGAACGAACTTTTGGCGCAGCGGTATCAAACCGCTGAGCTCCTCGGCACGGGCGGCGCAGCAGCCGTGTACCGCGCAACCGATCAAAACCTGGGCCGCGATGTAGCGGTCAAGGTGTTCAATCCCAGCACGTCCGACGATGACGATTACCGCCGCCAGCACACCGAAACCATGCTGCTGGCCACGCTCAATCATCCCGGGCTGGTCACCCTCCACGATGCGGGACTTCACGAGGACGGATCGGGGCGGACCACCAGTTTCCTGGTGATGGAATTCGTTGACGGCCGGGACCTGAGGAAGCTGCTCAAGACCAAACGGCTTGAATCCTTCGAAGTGGCCCAGCTCGGCGCCGATCTGGCCGATGCGCTGGCCTACGTACATTCCCAGGGGGTCATCCACCGGGACGTGAAACCAGCCAACATCCTGTTGTTCCGGGCAGGCGAGCACGACACCCGCCTGTACTCCAAGCTGACCGACTTCGGCATTGCCCGGATGGTCGACGCCACGACGGCCACCGCGACCGGCGCCACCATCGGCACTGCCAACTACCTCAGCCCTGAGCAGGCGCACGGCACCACCGTTGACTATAAATCGGACATTTACTCATTGGGGCTGGTGCTGCTGGAGTGCCTGACGGGCCAGAAGGCGTTCCCCGGCGCAGTGGTCGAGGCGGCTGTTGCCCGGCTGCTGCGCGACCCCGAGGTTCCGGAATCGCTTGGGCCCATGTGGGTGTCGCTGCTGACCAGCATGACCGCGCGCAGCCCCCAGCTTCGTCCTGACGCTCATGAGGTGGCCCTCGCCCTGCGGGAGGTCACCGCGGACGACGTCCCGAACCCGGCGACAGGTCAGCCGGTCCCCCGCGAGGTAACACCCGACCTGTCAGAGCCTGTCACCGGCGGGGTTGTTACGGGTGGAATCGCCACCGGCAGCGTCTACATTCCCGCGCCGCCTACCCAGGCCCCAACCCTGGGCTAAGCCGATCCCGCTGAAGGTCACGACCGCCCAGGCCTCCGGGTCCCCAGTGATTGACCTACTTGTCTTCGTCCGCGGCTTCCTCGGGCTCAAAACTGGTGGGCTCCTTGGTGACACCGGCCCCTACCCCTTCTTCGGACTCCGGGATGGTGCCGTCGGGGCCCTTGGACTTCTCATCGGCGTTGATGTCTTCTCGGTTTGGCTGCTCAGTCATGGCAGTTCCTCCTGGTTGCTGGTTGTCGCGTGCTGCAATCCTACGAGTCAGCTGACCATGACCGGAAACGACGGCACCCCCTGGCTCCGGTGTGGCGGTGGCGACGCGAGTGGCCGGCCGAATATGGGAAGCTGATTCCATGATGAAGTCGGATCGTGTTCACCCGTGGATACGGCGGGTCGCCATTGAGGTGGGCGGGTGGAGCCTGATGGTGCTCGGCCTGGCCGCGATGATCCTGCCCGGCCCCGGCCTGCTGATGCTCGCTGCAGGCCTGACCGTACTGTCCTTGCGGTACGCCTGGGCGGACCGCCTGCTGCACCCGATCAAGGCTCGCGCCCTGCAAGCAGCCGCTCTGAGCGTCCAGACCTGGCCTCGTATCACCTTGAGCGTCCTCGGCGCCCTGATCATCATGGCTATCGGCTTGATCTGGGGGTTGCAACCGTCAGTTCCCGGCTGGTGGCCGCTGGAGGAGCGGTGGTGGCTGCCTGGTGGCTGGGTCACCGGCGGAACCATGATCGGGTCCGGCGTGATCGCTATTTCCCTCATCGTATACAGCTACCGCCGGTTCCGGCCCACCCGGCCGGTCCGCCCCTAGGGCGACGAACCCGGAGATTTCCCCTACTTGAGGAACTTGGACGTCCGACGGTCCGCCAGGGGCTTACCGCCGGTCTGACAGGTGGGACAGTACTGCAGCGACGAATCGGCGAATGAGACCTCACGCACCGTGTCACCGCACACGGGGCACGTCTGGCCGGTGCGGGCATGCACCCGCAAGGCTTCCCGCTTGGTGTCCTTGAGTTCCTTTGCGGGCCGGCCCGCAGCCGCGTCGATGGCGTTCCTCAGCAGCTGGTGCATGGTGGTGTGCAGGGTGCCGATGGCGTCGTCGTCAAGCTTGTTGGCGAGGGCGAAGGGTGACAGCTGCGCTGCGTGAAGGATTTCGTCGCTGTAGGCGTTCCCAATTCCTGCCACCTTTGACTGGTCCCGCAACAGGCCCTTGAGTTGCCCGCCGTGTGAGTGCAGCAACCGGGTGAACGAGTCGCGATCCATCTCAAGGGCATCAGGGCCCAGCCGGGCAATCCCAGGAACTTCCCCGAGGTTTTCCACCACGTAGGCGGCCAGTGACTTCCTCGTGCCCGCCTCGGTCAGGTCGAAGCCAGGCTCGGCACCCGCCCCCTGATCGGCGAACCTCACCCGCAGGGCGATCGCCCCCTTACCCGGTTTCAATGCCACGGTGCTGAGGCTATCGGACCACCTGAGCCACCCGGCTCGGGCCAGATGCATCACCAGGAATAAGCCGCCGATCTCGACCACCAAAAACTTGCCCCGTCGATCCACCGATATCACCGGGAGCCCGGCCAGTGACTGCACCGGAATCTGCGCGGTCTTCAGCACCGAGAAGGACGCCACTTCAAGACCAGCGACGACGGCGGGCGGGCCGCCCGCCGGGAGGAGCTTTCGACCGAGGAAATCGACGAGTCCCTGCACCTCCGGCATCTCTGGCATGGATTCAGGTTAACACTGCCGCACCACGACAGAGGCCGAAAACAGCGGTGAACTTTCCGGCCGCCTTCGGCCCCGGGGTGGCGAGCGGGAGTGTTAGTGGTGCGACACGCCGAGCGGGGCACCTCTGGTTTCCTTGACCAGGCTGACGCCGATGAAGGAAATCACGCACAGCACCATGATGTAGATCGCCACTGAGCCGGACCACTCATACGCTTCGAGGAGAGCCTGCGCCACGGTTGCAGCGAACGCGCCGCCGAGGATCGCGCCGAGGGCGTACCCGATCGAGATGCCCGAGTAGCGGACCTGCGCGGGAAACATTTCGGCGTACATGGCCGACATCGGCCCGTAGGACAGGCCTAGCCCGATGGTCAGGATGAACAATGCAATTCCGTAGAGCACGATGTCGCCGCTGTCGATCAGGATGAACATCGGTAACATCCAGAGGAACACCAGCGCATAGCCGAGCTGGAAGGTGCGGACCCTGCCGATCTTGTCCGAAAGCCAGCCTCCGACCATGGTGAAGATCAGCCAGCCAAAGGAGGCAAGAACCGTGGCGAGGAGTACCTGCTGGATGGGCAATTCGAGGCGCCCGGTGGCGTAGGAGATGAAGAACGCGATCAGGAGGTACCCGGCCGCGTTGTTGCCGATGAAAATCGCGGCCGACAGCAAGACCTCTTTGGTGTGGTTCCTGAAGAGGTCGCGGAGGGGCGCCTTGCTCTCGGCCTTGCGCATAGCCATTTCCTTGAACACGGGGCTTTCGGCAACCGACCGGCGAATCAGGTATCCCACCACGATCAGGACAACCGACAGCAGGAAGGGGATCCTCCAACCCCAGGCCAGAAACTCGTCGTCCGTGAGGACGGTCCGCAGCACCAGGAGAAGGCTGGTTGCCAGGATCATGCCGATCGGCACGCCAATCTGCGGGAAGGCGCCGAAGAGCCCCCGCCTGTGCATTGGCGCATGTTCGACAGCCATCAGCGCGGCACCGCCCCATTCGCCACCGGCGGAGAAGCCCTGAATGATGCGGAACAGGATCAGCAGGACCGGGGCCCAGATGCCGATTTGCGCATAGGTGGGGAGGAGGCCGATCAAGGCCGTCGCCCCGCCCATCAGGACCAGGGTCATTACCAGGACTGCCTTACGTCCGATCCGGTCCCCAAGGTGACCGGCGACGATGGCTCCCAGCGGTCGGAACAGAAAGCTGATGCCGATCAGCGCGAAGGACAGGATCTGGGCCAGGCCGGGGTTTGAGTCAGAGAGCGGGGTCAGGAAGAGGCCAGCCAATACTGTGGCGGTCAGCTGGGCGAAAATGAAGAAGTCGTACCACTCGATGGTGGTACCGACCAGAGTGCCGGCCAGGACCTTGCGTTCCTCGCGGGTAACCCGCTGGTTAGGCCGGCCGACACTGGTTGAAGAAGACGTCATTGTGTACTCCAAAATGGGACGACTATTTACTGACAGAACGTTCGGTAATTGTGACGCTGATCATACTACCTCGTGAAGTGAAAGTGCGCTGGTCCAAAACCCTTGACCCCGGGTTGTTCTATAGTTGAGCAATCCGGCGAATGAGGACTCACTCGGGAAACCATCGGAGGCAGGGCAATCACTATGGACGTGCACGGCACCGCGGCAACGCCCTCGTCCCACTCGCAAACCCTCTCCCGGGGGATCCTTGCGCTGGAAATTCTGGCTGAAGCGAACGCCCCGCTGTCGATCGCCGAGTTGTCGGCACTCCTCGGAGTTCACCGTTCCATTGCCTACCGCATCCTGCGCACCCTCGAGGATCACTCGCTGGTGGTCCGGGACACCGCGGGGCGGGTACAGGCGGGCCCCGGCCTCGCCACGCTGGCGCGCGGCGTGTCGAGCGACCTGCAGTCTGCGGCCCTTCCCGAGCTCACCCTACTCGCCAACAACCTGGGTATGACAGCTTTCGTGGCGGTCTTGAACCAGCACGACTGCGTCACGCTTGTGGCGGTGGAGCCACGGCACACCGGAGCAACCGTGGCGCAGCGTCCCGGCAGTCGCCATTCGGTGAGCGCCGGGGCGCCAGGAATTGCGATTCAGTCGGCGCTTACCGAGCAGGACTGGGAACGCTTCGCCCCGGGCCAGCCCTACCGGGACGATGCCCGGGCTGCTCAGCGCACCGGGTACGCGGTCAGTCGCGACGAGGTGATCGACGGCGTGTCCTCGGTTGCCGTGCCGGTGAGGATTCCCGGCCAGCCGCCCGCCGCGGTGGCGCTGGTCTACATCCGTAGCCAGTTCACCCCCGCGGAGCTCGGCGCTCAGCTCATCGACAGCGCCCGGACAATCGAAGATCAGCTCCGCTGACCACCCCCGACGCCGTCAGCTAGTTGATTCCTGGCGTGGAACAGCCAGCGAGACGAACCCCAGCACGAGAAGCACTCCGGCGGCGGTGACCGGCACCACGAACGCGGCGCTGAACCCGTTCGCTTCGGCCAAGGTTCCCGCCACTGACGCACCTATTGCCGTCCCCGCAACAATGCCGCTGGCCAACAACGTCATGACTGTCCCCATGAGTTCCTTTGGTGCGACCATTGAGCCGATACTGAAGATGGTGACCATAGTGGGGCCAACCGGGATGCCGAGAGCGAACAGCACGAACAGCATCGGGGCTACCTCCTGCGGGAGGAAAAGGAACATGCTCAGCAGAGCCATCCCGCCCGCCGAGATGATCCAGCGCCAGGATGCCGAAAATCGCGCCGGCCAGTACGCCACGGACAGGGCAGCACCTGCGGAGCTCAGTCCCATTACTGCGTAGAGCAGGCCGGCAGTCGTCGCTGCGCCAAATTCGCCGGCGAAGGCTATGAGGGCCGTCTGCGTTGAGCCAAAAAAAGTGCCCATGGCCACCATACCGAGCACCGGTAGCGGAACCAGAAGCCATAATCTTCTGCTCCGAGTCTGCCGCCGCCGCGGCGGTCCCGCGCCACGGGGCGATGGCTGCGGCTGACGACTCAGCGGCACCACTACCTGGACCGTGCTGTGAACCGCGAAGGCACTCACCATGACAATGGTGAGTGCGGCTGCGAGCGCCAACGGTAGCCAGGGGGTGATCAGGCTCGCCAGCAGACCGACCAGCGCTGGGCCCAACACGAAGGTCAGTTCGTCGGCTGTGCTCTCATAGGACAAGGCTGTGTCCAGATCCCCCGGCTGCGTGCCCCGGGTCAGAGAGATCCACCGGACCCGGGCGAGTGGGCCGATCTGCGGGCAGGTCAACCCCATCCCGAAGGCTGCTGAGAGAATCAGTGCTGTCGAGGTCGATGAGAAGTCTGGGACGGTGTAGCTGGCCGCAATTACGAGGACGATGGCTACCGTGTTGAGCACCGCCGAGATGAGCAACACGGGTCGTTGGCCGGTGCGGTCGGCGAGGTAGCCAAGGACGGGAGCGCCAAGGGCCGATCCCACTCCGACGGCTCCGGCGGCAAACCCGCCGGTGGCAACCGATCCGCTGGCCGCGGTGAGGAGGGTGAGGGCGCCCACGGTCAGCATGGCCAGCGGGAGCCGGGCGAAGAAACCGATGGTGAGGAATGAGGGCCCGGCCAGTGCGGGGAGGCGGCCATAGCGCCCCAACCGGCTGCCGGTTACTGCAGGAGTTGTCATGATGACGGTCTTTCCGGATACTACTAAGCGCGCATCGTCCCCCCTCCCGATGCGCCCAACCCGGTGACACCCCTCAATTTACACCGTCTGCCGCCAACCCGCTGGCTGCTCCTCGGCCGGTAGTTGGTCGATAATGCTAAGGGTAGACCCATTCCGTCCCTTCACGACCTGCAATTGGACGCCGATCCGCTGCTTCAACTCGGCA
The DNA here is from genome assembly GCF_054511125.1 of Arthrobacter sp. TMN-50. NCBI lineage: Bacteria > Bacillati > Actinomycetota > Actinomycetes > Micrococcales > Micrococcaceae > Arthrobacter > Arthrobacter sp. TMN-50. The sequence goes on from NZ_JBTNDG010000001.1 coordinate 40,860, forward strand.
ACATGGCTGACGAGTCCCACCATCCGCCCGCCGTCGCGCAGTCCCTCCAGGGCATCCATCACCTGCTCCAACGACTGGTCATCAAGGCTGCCGAACCCCTCGTCAACGAACAGGGTCTCAATTTCGATTCCTCCGGACTCGGCCTGGACGACGTCGGCCAGACCGAGCGCGAGCGCCAGGGCAGCCATGAAGGACTCCCCGCCGGAAAGGGTTGCGGTGTCCCGCCGGTTCCCGGTCCACCCATCGATCACGTTCAGGCCAAGCCCCGATTTCCTGTTGCCCGACAACGCATCGCTGTGCACCAGCGCGTATCGTCCATCGGACATGGCCAGCAGGCGTTCGGTGGCTGCGTCAGCTACCTGCTCCAGGCGCGCAGCCAGCACATAGGTACCGAGACTCATTTTGTACGAATTGTCTCCTCCGCCCATGGCGGTGTCGGACAGCGACCTCACCAGATGGTATTCGCGGCGCAGCGGCAACACCGCCTGCTCCTGCTGGTCCAGCTCACCGGCATAGCGGTCAAGCTGGAGCACCGACGCCTCGATCATCCTGAGTGCGACAAGGCTCGCGGCGGCTCGTGCTGAGGATTCCTCTTCGGCGGTCGCTGCCGTGTCAACCGCATCCCGAGTCACCGCGGGCAGGCGAGCGGCCTCATCCCTGAGGGCCCCGGCAATCTCCGGGAGATCCCGATCCGCTTCGAGCCGGTGTCCGGCCCGCTGGTAGGCAGCAAGGAACACCTCGGCACGCTGCACGTCAGCGTCAGGCAGCAGGGCGGCCCGCACCTCGTCGGAGTTTTCAAAGATTGAGTCGGCAAGCGCATCGGTGAGCGCGGTGAACGCCCGGCGGCGGTTCTCGCTGGCACGCACCAAACCCTGGATGGCGTCGCGGCACCCGACCATCGCGTGATGCGCTGCCCCCCACTCCGCAATCCGTTCGGCCAGGGTGACATATCCGCCGCGGAGCGCGCTGAGGCGCGCCAGCAGCTCCCCCCGCTGTTCCTGGAGAGCGGCGGCTGAGGAGCGCAACTCGGCCAGGGAAGTCACCGACGCGTGCTCAGAGGCTGCCAGCTCTTCCTCACGGTCGGCCAACTCGCCCAGCCGGATTGTTGTGCACTCCAGGCCCCTCCGCGCTGCCACTGCCTCCTTCATCAGGTCCGTGTCCCGCTTCAAACCCGCCCGAACGGCAGCGCCGTCGCTGTCGCCACCCTGAGCTTCAAGCCTCGCAACATCCAGCACTGCCTCGTCCCGAACTCGGCGGACACTGTCCAGTTCCTGTTCTGCGCGGTCCTGTTCCTGGCGTGCTGCCTCTTCCTGCTCATGGGTGACCAGACTCTCCCCATCCGCCGACGCCGGTCGGGGATGGGACAGGCTGCCGCACACCGGGCAGTCGTTGCCCTCGCTGAGACCGGCGGCCAGCTCGGCTGCTGCCTGCTCCAGCCGTTGCCTGAGGGTGTCCAGCCAGAGTCCTTTGAGCTCAAGGAAGCGCCGTTCGGTCGCCGTGTACGTGTCCTGCTCGCGGAGCACGCGGGTGCGCGCCTCATGCAGGGCCGCGATAGTTGCCAGCAGCCGTTTACCTTCGGCCACCCGGTCTCCCACGGTCGATTCGTCGTTCACCTGCCGCTCCAACTCAGTGTGCTTCACGCGGGCCGCAGAGGCCTCATCACGAACCGCGGTCCGAGCCTTAACACACTCGACGACGTCGGCGTCGATCCGCTCCTGCTCCAGCAGAGACTCAGCGAGCCTGCTGTCGAGGGACTGCAGCCGCTGCTCTTCGGGGAGCGCCGCGCGCAGGGCCCCCAGATCCGAGGTTGCAGCAGTACAGGCGGCATCCAGGACAGCGATCGCATCACTTACCGCGGGGTGGGTACCACCAGCACCGCCGACCATGGCGCCGGTGTCGAGGTCAGGTAGCAAAGTGCTGGCCACCCTGGAGTCCGCAACTGCCAGGGTTGCGGCCGTGGCGGTGACCTCAGCCTGGCGCAGTGTCTCCTCCGCCTGATCGAGGGCCCGCAGGCTACCTTCCAGAATTCGTGCTTTCCCGTCACGTTCAACTGCCGTCCGGAAGATGTCTGCCTCGTCACGTTGCGCTACGTGGGATTTTTCGGCATCCCGGAATCGCGCCAGCGCCACCCGCCGCGCGTGCCCAGCCGATGCCTCCTGGTAGGCCTCAAGGAGTGCTTCGTGCTCGATCGAGTTCTCTAGTGAGACACGGGCGGCATTCGACAGGACTGCCGAGAGACGTTCCCGCAGCACCCCGATGAAGTCTGGCTCCGGCTGCTCTACATCTAAACCCACTACATCTGAACCCACCGTATCCGAACCCACCGCGCCCGAACCCACCGCGCCGGCGTCGCCGGAAACGGCCGGGGCATAGCGTTCCACCTCGTCCACTGCCCGCCGGAAGATATGGGCCAGCCCTGCCTCGGCGTCGGCTACCCGCGCCCCGATCGTCTTGGCACGGTCGGCCAGCACCTGCTCGACCTGTTCGAAGCGGTCGGTAGAGAAAAGCCGTTGGAGCAGGTCCCTGCGGGACTTCGCGTCGGAGCGCAGGAAGGCTGCGAATTCCCCTTGCGGCAGCATCACGACCCGCGTGAACTGCTCGCGATCCATCCCGAGGAGCGCCTGGATCTCCGCCCCGGCTTCATCATTGCGCGCAGATTTCTGGACCCACTCGCCGTCGATCCGTTCACGTAGCAGTGTGCGGGCCTGTTCGGAGGTGGTGCCCTTTCCCCGTTTCGCCGGGCGGTTCCACTGCGGGTTACGGATCACTTCAAGCCGCCGCCCGCCCACGCTGAACTCGCAGGTCACCTCGGGGGCCAGGGACTCCGGTGCGTGGTCGCTCCGGAGCCGCTTCGCTCCCTGCCGGACGCCCGGCACCGACCCGTACAACGCGTAGCAAATTGCATCAAGCACACTCGATTTACCGGCTCCGGTGGGACCGTTCAGGAGGAACAACCCGTGGGCGCCCAGCCGGTCGAAGTCCACCTCCTGCCGGTCGGCGAAGGGGCCGAAAGCCTGCAGTTCGAGACGGTGGATCCTCACCGCTCGACCTGAGCTGCGCGAACCGCCTCGAGCGTTGAGGTGATAATCGAGCGTTCACCCTCGCTGGCTGGACGGGAGCGCACATGATCGAGGAAGCCACAGCAGACGTCCACATCATCTGTGGCCTGGGCAATCCGCTGGCTGTAGGTCTGCTGGGCTGGCAGCCGATCACCTGCCGGTTCGAAGACCAGCACCAGGGTGGCGGGGAAGCGGCTACGCAACCGTTCCATCGCCTGGGCGGGCCGGTCAGCGTCGACGAGCGTAATGTGGCAGTAGGCATTTTCGGCCCATTCGTGCCGTGGGTCGGTGAGCAATTCGCCGAGCTCCCCGCTCAACACGGCCAGTTCGCGGTACCCGGGCCATTCCACCGCGCTCACCTCGCCCAGCCCCTCGGTGCCGATCTCCACCAGCCAGGCACCCTTCGCCTGGTTGGCTTCGGAAAACGAATACGGCAGGGGCGAGCCCGAGTATCGCACGTTAGGGGCCAGCCGCTGCTGGCCGTGGAGGTGGCCGAGTGCTGCGTAGTCGAACGGCTCAAAAAGATCCAGCGGGACGGCACCCACGCCGCCGACACTGAGATCGCGTTCGCTTGCCGAGGTGATCCCCCCGCTGGCGAAGGTGTGCGCCATGACCAGAGACCGGACGGTTCCCGCGGACTCGCGACGGGCCAGATCGGCGCGGACCCGATCGAGAGCCGCCCGAGTAACCGCCGTGTGCGTGGGAGCCTCGGCGCCCAGCGCATCAGCTACCAGGCGCGGTTCAAGGTAGGGCAGCCCATACACGGCGAGCTCGGCGCCGTCGTCGTCCAGAGGGAAGAGGACCGGCCGGCCGATGTCCTCAAGGCGGGTGCGCAGGTGCACTCCCCCGCGTTCCAGGATGCGGCCGCCGAAACCCAGCCGGGTGGCGGAGTCGTGGTTTCCGCTGGACACGACCACCTGTGCGCCCGCGCCGGTCAGGCGTTCAAGTGCCTCATCGAAGAGCCCGACGACGTCCACACCGGGCAGCGCCCGGTCGTAGACGTCCCCGGCGATCAACACCACGTCAACCTCAAGTTCGCGGACGGACTTCTCGAGGTGGTCGATGAAGATCCGCTGTGCCTGAAGGGTACCCACACCGTGGAACGAGCGTCCCAGGTGCCAATCGGATGTGTGCAGTAGCCTCATGATTCCAAGCTACCGGCCCCCACCGACATTCCTGGGCAGCGTCCTCGGCGGTGCGCATTTCGATCGAAAGTAGGCCTATTTCTCGTCGCGGCGGTCCTCTGATTCGTCGAAGAACGTCCGCGCATCGTCGGTTCCGGCAGGACGATCCACGTGGCCCTCGTCGGTCGTTTCGCCGGTGCGGGCATGGTCGGCCGGGTACCGGTCAGCCGATTCGTCCCGCGTGGAATTCTCACTGATTTCCGGCGCCGCGGCGGCTGCTGGCGCGGCGGCAGTCGCCGCGGCTACGCCAGGCGCCGCGACGTCCTCGGACTCGCCGCTGGCCGATCCGTGGGTTGCCTCATCGGATACGGCGTCCGTTTTCCGTGCGCCGAGGAGATCGGTGCTGCGGTAGACCAGCCCGGTGATGACGGCACCGAGCACTGGTGCCACCCAGAACAGCCAGAGCTGCTCGTTGGCCCAGGACTCGGAGAAGATCGCAGCGGCGGTGGACCGTGCCGGGTTCAGCGATCCGTTGGTGATTGGCAACAGGAAGGTCAACAGTGCCGCGTAGACCAGGCCGATGGCGAACGGGCCGCTGGCGTTGCGCAGGGCACCCGTTGCGGTACGGGAGGTGGCGCCCAGGACTACTGCAACAAAGATCGCTGTGCCAACCACCTCGGCCAGGAATGCGCTGCTCAAAGCGAACTGGGTGGGGGAATGGTCAGCGAATCCGTTGGCCGAGACGGCGAACAGCGCCTGCACGTTGCCGGCAAACTGCTGGTTGGCGCTCAGCAGCAGCCAGATGAAGACGGCAGCGGCCAGGCCGCCAACCACCTGCGCCACTACGTAGGGGAGCACCGAAACCCACCTGGTCTTGCCCGCGACAGCCGATCCCAGCGTCACGGCGGGGTTGAAGTGGCCACCCGACACGTAGCCGAACGCAACTATTGCTCCACTCAAGGCCAGCCCAAAAGCCAGGGTGGGCTGCACCCCCGTCTGGGTGTTCAGGATGGTGACCCCCAGGCCGGCGAGTACCAGCAGGAACGAGCCTGCCGCTTCGGCCAGGGACCGGGCCACAATGGAAAATTCTCTGATCGATGCGGCGCGGCCGGGATGTTCCGGCTCAGCGTGCAGATCGTGGGTAGGCAGTGATGTCTGCGTCATGGTAGACGTAATCCTTCGAGCTGTTGGGGTGAGCTGACATTGGTTGCGGGCATCGGTGGAGGCCGGGGCAGTAGAACCCTACCCGACATTAGACTGTTGAGGTGCCTACCCTGCCTACTTTTTCCGACCGTGTTCATGGCTGTCTGCTCGGCGGCGCTCTCGGGGACGCGCTCGGCTACGCCGTCGAAACGCTTGACCTGCAGGCCATCCGCGCAGCCTACGGCCCGCACGGCCTCACCTCACCTGACGTGTTGTCTGTTGCTCTCCAGTTTTCCGATGACACGCAACTCACGCTGTACACGGTCGACGGACTGGTGGACGCCATCCAATGGGCCAACGACGGGGTCGCCGCCGATGAAACGGCGTGTTTGTGGCTGGCCTACCTGCGCTGGCTGGCGACGCAGGGTGAGACGCCGCCGTCGTCGGCTCCCGCCCCTCCCCCTCGCTGGATTGATAGCCAGGAAATACTCCGGCAGCGACGCGGGCCGGGCGCTGCGTGCCTGAGTGCGCTGCGCAGCGGTGAGATGGGAACCCAGGCGCGCCCGATCAACCCGGATGCCAAGGGGTCGGGAACGGTGATGCGCTCTGCCCCCTTTGGCCTGGTGCCGCACATTCCAGCGGAGGTGGCCGACCGGTTGGCGATGAACGCAGCTGCCCTCACACACGGTCATCCTGCCGCCCTGCATGGGGCTGCGGTGATCGCCGTTCTGATCCACGCCATCGTGCGCGGCGGGCAGTCGTTGCCTGCGGCCGTGGCAGCCGCCGTCGCCCGCGCCCACGCCTCCAACGTCCCCGAGCTCGCGCGGTTGCTTGACGCGGCCGTTGAGCTGGCGAACGACGACGACGCCTCCCCGGAGCGGATGACGGCTACCCTCGGAGGCGGCTGGACAGCCGACGAGGCCGTGGCAATCGCCGTGTACGCCGTGCTGGCCAGCCAGACCGATGCTGGTGGGGACCAGCATTTCAGCGGCGCCGTTGCTCTGGCTGTCAATCACGACGGCGACAGTGACACCACCGGGGCGATCACCGGCAACATTCTGGGCGCGCTCTACGGTGTGCAGGGTCTGCCAGCCGCGTGGACCGCCCAATTGGAGGGTGCCGACGTCGTCAGTGCCATGGCTCGCCTGCTGATTGAGATCACGTCAACCGAATGAGGTCGGCCGGTCCAGCAATGCGTGCCCAGTGCCGCCGAGTGCCTAGGCTGGGGTAATGGATACCTGGAACCCTGATGACCTAAGCGGCCGCACTGTTGTGGTGACCGGAGGAAATGCTGGCCTCGGCTACTTCGCCTGCGAGCAACTTGCGGCGGCCGGGGCAACGGTGGTGATGGCGTCGAGGAGTGAGCAGAAGGCCAACGCCGCGATTGCCACGATCCGCCAGCGGGTGCCCACGGCCAACGTAACCTTCCAAGAACTTGACCTCGCCCGGCTCGATTCGGTGCGGCGGGCCATCGATGTCCTGTCCTCACGCGGTTCGGTGGACGCGCTGCTCGCCAATGCCGGCGTGGTGGGCTCAGCAACACGGCAGTACACGGCCGACGGGTTCGAGCTGCAGTTCGGGACAAATTATCTCGGCCATTTTGCTCTCATCGCTGGCCTGCTCCCGGCGCTCACCAGCGCCCGCGGACGAGTGGTCCATTTGGGCAGTATTAGCCACCGCTGGGTCCGGCTGAACACCGCCGACCTGATGCCTGCAAAGTACAACAACCCGCGGGCGTATGCAACGTCCAAATTGGCGGTCATGACCTTCGGCTTCGAACTCGCCGCCCGTCTCCACCTGTTGGGCAGTCCGGTCCAGAGCATTGTGGCCCACCCCGGGCTGGCTCTGGATATGCTCACTCCCCGGCGGCCAGGAATCGGACGGAGCACGACCCCGCCCGCTCCTCAGCGACGCGTCCTTGCACCCATCTCGCATGGCAAAGACACCGGAGCCTGGCCACTGGTGCGGGCCGTAGCGGATCCCTCCCTCGACAGCGGCTCCTACTATGGCCCGGATGGCTGGTTCCAGTTGCGGGGCCGCCCGGCGACGGTCCCGGCACGACCGCACGCCCGCGAGCGCAACACTGCGTCACGGCTGATCGATGCGTCGCAGGACCTGACCGGAGTTTCGCTTGAACTGTAGCTGCTTTACTGTTACGGACTGTCGATGGGCCAGCGGCCCTCGGTCATTTGCAGGAACTCGGCCTCGGACAGGACCTCGATCCGCTGGCCCCGCTCGTGGAGGTCCAGAACGCGCCGCGCCTTCCCGGTCACCCGACCATTGCGCAGGTCCGATGCTACGAACCCATCGCCCACCACCAGCACCGTGGTGCGGCGCGTGACCGTGCTGGCCGGTTGCGCTCCGAGTCCCGCTGCCCGCTCCTTGGCCTGTGGTCGCGGCATCCCGAGCGTGCCCGTGAAGACCACGGTCTGGCCATATAACGGGTTGGCCGGGTCGGCCGCGCCATTCGCCAGTGGATTCAGGCCCTCTTCAGGCCAGCCGGAGGGGCCCGTACGGACAGGTCCGCGGGAAAGGGCGCTGCGCGTCGCTTTCGACACCGCTCCGATTCCCGGCACGTAGGCGTCCTGGGTGGAGAGCGGAAGTTGCTGCATTGCCGCCAGATCCTCGAGGGAGTCAGCATTGTTCATGCGGGCGATATCGATCATGATCCCGGCGCAGGCCCGGGCGTCCTCGATTGCATCGTGGTGGTTGACCAGCGGGACGCCAGCCGCTTCGGCAACGAACGGCAGCGAATACGAGGGCAGGGAGTAGCTACGCCGGGACAGCACTACCGTGCAGTAATAGTTATACGCAGGACCAGCAATGGTGGATACTTCCTGCCCCGACCTGATGACTCCCATGTCGAAGGCAGCGTTGTGGGCGACCAGCACATCGTCTCCGATGAAGGCTCCGATCTCCGGGAAAAGCTCCCCGAACCGCGGCTGGTCCGCCACCATCTCCGCGGAGATGCCATGGATCCGCACATTGCGCCAGTCGAAGTGGTCATGGCCCGCCGGAGGGCGCATCAGCCAATGCGCCTCGTCGACAATTCTGCCGTCGCGGACCTTGCTCAGCCCCACCGCACAGGGCGAGCCGCGGAACCCGTTGGCTGTCTCAAAGTCGATTGCTGTGAACTCAATTCCCACCCGGCCAACGCTACGCGGCGTGGGATGAATTTTACCCAACGTTCATCCGCGCGCCGGGAGATACCCACCACAGTCCCCTACCCTGAGGTATGGGAAACACACAGTGGTACCTGTTCGACTATGGCATGGTGATCTCCCACGCGCCCACCCCCGAGGATTGGCTGAACCTTGAGGATGCCACCGGTGTGCGGCTCATGGATCCAGGCTCGCCCTACTGGCGGCACCGGCTGGACTTCGACGCGGGACGCACCACGTCGGTTGATTACTGGTCGCTGGTCACCGGTCGCGAGGTGACTCCTAACCAGACGAACCTGCTCGATACCCTGGACGCCAACCAGTGGTCCCACTTCAATCTCGATACCCTCGATGTGCTGGAGGAGCTCAGCAGTCAGGGTGCACGGCTGGCGTTGCTTTCGAACATGCCAGCGCCGATGGTGGCGCGGTTCGAAGAGGCCTCCTGGACCGGCTACTTTTCGAAGATGTATTTCAGCTCCGACCTTCGGCTCGTGAAGCCGCAACGCGAGATCTTCGAGCATGTGCTGCGGGACCTGGGAGTGGAACCGGGGAAGGTCACCTTCGTTGATGATGCCCCGGTAAATGTCGCTTCCGCTCGTGATCTGGGGATCGATGCCAGGCTCCATGAGCCAGGCCTCGACCTTCAGCGGGAACTGGTCGGACCCTAGGAGCGGGTCGTCCGCTCCCAGGCCGACGACGTCGCGAACTTCTGCGCAGCACTGGCGGGTCAGACACGCCCCAACCCGACGACGTCGCGAACTTCTGCGCAGCAGCGGCGGGTCAGACACGCCCCAACCCACCACTGCTGCGCATTTGATTTCGCGTACCCACCGCAGCTGCACAAATCCTGCGCTCCGACGACGTCGCGAACTTCTGCGCAGCACTGGCGGGTCACCCGCTCCCGGGCCGACGACGTCGCGAACTTCTGCGCAGCAGTGGTGGGTCAGACACGCCCCAACCCACCACTGCTGCGCATTTGATTTCGCGCACCCACCGCAGCTGCACAAATCCCGCGAGAGCCTGCCGGACAACCGCGAAGATTCTAGGAAACGACCAGCGCGGAGCGTGCGGCATTGAATCCTTCGACGACAACCGACCAGCCGGGCCGGACAAACTCGGCCGCACTCAACCGGACATGCTGGAGCTCCTGGGACTCGCCCGGTCTGGAGACGCCAACGCTGACACCGTTGTCCGTGTAGCCGAGGCTTCGCGAGACCGCCAGCGATGAGGAGTTCCACGAGGCGGCGTCAGACACGGCCCACTGTGCGCCAAGATGGTCAAACGCAAACATGAGGACAGCAGCCCGCATTTCCTTGCCCAGCCCGATGCCCTGCTCCGAGCGAGTGAGCCAGGAACCGGTTTGAACAGTCCGCTGGAGGCTCAGGTCCTCAGCCGACAGGTCCTGCATCCCAATCACCCTGCCCTGATAGGTGACGGCGAAGTTCAGAGTCCAGTGATCGGGCAGCACACTGCACCGTTGCCTCCACTGGTGTTTCAGGGTCTCCCTGATGAGGCCGTCGCGCGGCGCGTCGGTCCAGGGAACGGTGAACGGCATCACCGCTGGATCGTGGATTCCTGCCAGCACAGCCTCGACAAGACCGGGCAACTGGTCATCGCGAACTGGGTTTAACTTGAGCCGGGGCGTCGAGATCCTTAGCCCGAAGAGCGGCCAGACGTCCTCAAGGGGCGTCATGCTCAGCGCGCTTGCGACGGATTCTCAGCACCCGGCTGACCACAAAGTAGCCGACCAGCAAGATGACCGCAGCGATAACGATTTTCTGGAAGACATCGGCGTAGGCCTCCACCAGGTGCCAATTCTCGCCCAAATAGAAACCGGCCATCACGAAGATGCAGTTCCAGATCAGGCTTCCGGCGGTGGTCAGGGCAAGAAACTTCCAAATCGGCATCCGCTCGATACCCGCCGGTATCGACACCAGACTTCGGAACAGCGGAATCATCCGGCCAAAGAACACCGCTTTGTACCCGTGGCGGTTGAACCAGTCCTCCACGTGGTCGACGTCCTCAAGATCCACCAGGGGCACCCGGGACACGATCGCCCGCATCCGGTCCCGGCCCAGCCAGGCTCCCAGGAGGTACAGGGCCAGCGCGCCGACGACTGAACCTGCAGTGGTCCAGAAGATCGCTTCGAACAAGGTGAAGTTGCCCCGGCTAGCGGTGAAGCCTGCCAGCGGCAGAATAACCTCGCTGGGGAGCGGTGGAAACAGGTTCTCCAGGGCAATCGCCAAGCCCGCACCCGGAGCCCCGATCGTTTCCATCATGGAGACGGCCCAGTCGGAAATCGTTTCGATCAGGGACCCGCCCCCGGCGGGAGTGGTGAGAGCGGCGCGCATTGAAGTAGTCATATCCCCATCAAGTTTGCCTTACCAATCTGAATATTTCCTCACCGCACCCGCTCAGCGCACCTCGGCAGCCCAACGCACCTCGGCACCCGCTCAGCGCAGCGTGTCGATGAGGTGCGGCAGCAGTGCCGCGAAGGCCTGTGCCCGATGACTGATGGAATTCTTTTCCTCCGCCGTCAGTTCGGCGCAGCTCCGGTGCTCCCCCCTGGGCTGCAGAATGGGGTCATACCCGAACCCGCCAGTCCCACGGGGTTCGGTGAGCAGCGTTCCTTTGAGTTCCCCGGACGTCGCCTGCGCCGTACCATCCGGCAGCGCAAGGGCTGCCGCGCAGACGAACGATGCACCGCGCTGGGCAGCCGGAATATCGGCCAGCTGCGCCAGAAGGAGCTGCAGGTTGGCACCGTCGTCGCCGTGGCGTCCGGACCACCGCGCCGAGAAGATCCCCGGCGCCCCGCCCAGCACGTCGACGGCGAGACCCGAATCGTCGGCGACCGCCACCAGCCCGGTGGCCGCAGCCACCTCCCGGGCCTTGAGCAGCGAGTTGGCTTCAAACGTGGTGCCACTTTCGACGACGTCGGGCGCGCCGGCGGTCTCCGCGTCAATCACCTGGGTATCCACGTCGAGCCCGGGTACCTTGCCGCGCAACAATTCCCGCAGCTCCCGGAGCTTGCCGGGATTGCGGGTGGCGAGAACCAGCCGCGCCTGGGGTGGGTGATGTGGCGCGGCCGTGTCAGACACCGGCACCCTCGCCGAGTATGTCGAGCTGGATCTGAGTCAGCTGCGACGTGCCGAGCAGGGCGAGATCCAGGAGCGCGTCGAGCTCATCCCGGTCGAACGGCGCACCCTCAGCCGTTCCCTGCACCTCGACAAACTTGCCGCTGCCGGTGACGACGACGTTCATGTCAGTCTCGGCCCGCACATCCTCGACGTAGGGCAGATCCAGCATGGGCACGCCGTCAATGATTCCCACGCTGACTGCAGCCACCGTGTCGATCAGGGGACGCGCCGACGCGGCAATGAGCTTATTGTCCTTCGCATAGCGGATCGCTTCGGCGAGCGCCACATAGGCGCCGGTGATCGCTGCGGTCCGGGTGCCGCCGTCGGCCTGCAGGACGTCGCAGTCCAGCACGATGGTGGTTTCACCCAACGCCTTGGTGTCGATGATGGACCGCAGGGACCGCCCAATCAGACGGGAGATCTCATGGGTGCGGCCACCGATTTTGCCCTTGACCGATTCACGGTCAGACCGGGTGTTGGTGGCTCGCGGGAGCATGGCGTACTCGGCGGTCACCCAGCCTTTGCCTTCGCCCTTGAGCCAGCGGGGTACGCCCTGGGTGAGGGAGGCGGTGCAGAGGACGCGGGTATTGCCGAACTCGATGAGGGCCGATCCCTCGGCCTGGGTGGACCAGCCTCGAGTGATGCTGATGTTTCGGAGCTGATCGGGGGTCCGGCCATCCGCGCGGAGGATGGCAGCGCCGGGCGAGGAAGTGTCTACGGGATTCATGGGGTCAAGTCTACGGGCCGGCCGGAAAAGTGGCTGAGGCGCAGCCACGCTGTGGGGCAACCGCTCGCGTGCGGCTCCGCCACTTTTGTGGCCCTAGATACCTAGATCTCGTACGAGACGCCAGCAACGGCGACGGCGAGGTCCCCGCGGTAACTGGTCCTGGCTTCCTCGACGGTGCGATTGGCGTCATTCCACACCGGGATGTGGGTCAGCAACAATCGGTCCGACGCCGCTGCTGCCGCCACCTGTCCGGCCCGCCGGCCGGTGAGGTGGACGCCCTCGATGGCGTCGTCGCGGCCCTCGTGAAATGCCGCCTCACACAGGAAGACGTTGGACCCGGCTGCGGCTTCGATCAGGCCGTCGCAGGCATCGGTGTCGCCCGAGTAGGTCAGCACTCGGGGCGGGTCGCCAGGATTTTCGCCGGCCACCTCGACCCGCAGCGCGTACGCTTCCTCGACGGGATGCAGGACGGGGTACGGGGTGATGGTGAACGGCCCGAGGGTCACCGAGGCGAGTGGTTCCCAGACCTTGAAGTCGAAGTCCTCATGCATGCCGGGGTCGAGCTCCAGTCCGTAGGCGGTAGCCATCCGGTCGGCGGTAGCCTCTGGCCCCCACACCGGGATGCGTGGCCGGTTCCAACCGTTGGGATCCCAGTGCACTGCCACGTGCAGTCCGCAGAGGTCCATGCAGTGGTCGGGGTGGAGGTGGCTAAGGAACACCGCGTCGATGTCACGAAGATCCATGTAGCGCTGCAGTGCACCCAGTGCACCGTTGCCAAGATCCAGCAGGATCCGCCAGGTGCGGATGCTCTCGCCGTCGGTCACTGTGGCGGTGACCAGATAGCACGACGCCGGCGACTGGGGGCCGGGAAAGGACCCACTACAGCCCACGATGGTCAGCTTCATGCCTGGGGGTTCCCCACCGCATCGGCACGGGCGGCGGCGATCATCTCGGGGGTAATCCGGCCCATGCTTCCCGTGGGGTACTGGGCGGCGACGTGGTCGACGTGCTCCACGCTGAGTACCTCCGGCCCGAGGAACCGGCGGGCCAGTTCGCCGAACCGCTGGGCATCACCTGTCGCAATGAAGTGATGCTTCGGTGCCGTGCCTTCGACCCGCACCAGATCATGGGAGATCAGGGCGCGATACACGTCCTTGGCGGTTTCCTCGGCACTGGATACCAGGGTGACGGCGTCGCCCATCACGTAGGAGATGGCTCCCGTCAGCAGCGGATAGTGGGTGCAGCCCAGGACCAGCGTGTCGACGCCGGCGTGTTTGAGCGGCTCCAGGTAGCGCTGGGCCGTTGAGAGCAGCTCCGGCCCGGAGGTGATGCCCGCTTCGACGAACTCGACGAACTCGGGACAGGCAGCCGAGGTGATGGAGAGATGGGGAGCGGCGGCGAAGGTGTCCTCATAGGCCCGTGAGCCCACGGTGGCCGAGGTGCCAATGACGCCGATTTTTCCGCTGCGGGTCGAGGCGACCGCACGCCGGACGGCCGGCTGGATTACCTCGATCACGGGAATGCCGTAGCGGGCAGTGTAGCGTTCGCGGGCATCGCGGAGCACGGCTGCCGAGGCCGAGTTGCAGGCGATGACCAGGAGTTTCACTCCCGAATCCACCAGCTCGTCCATTACGCCCAACGCGTGGGCGCGGACCTTGGCGATCGGCAGCGGGCCGTAGGGCCCGTGGGCGGTGTCGCCGACGTAGAGGATTGACTCCTGCGGAAGCTGGTCGATTACGGCGCGCGCAACCGTCAGCCCACCAACGCCCGAATCGAAAATACCGATCGGAGCCTCGGTTCGCTTCAGCGATGAAAGATCAGCCGGGACGGAGGTCATGATCTACCGACCATAAGACGTGCACCCGACATTAGACGAACCCAACGTCAGTGGAATTGGTCACAGTGCCGAGTTGGCGCTGCCGGGAGGATCACTTGTCCTTGAGCCCGAACATGGCCTGGACCAACGACTCCTGCAGCCAGCTCGTGAAGTTGTATACCAGCGCGAGGTAGGTCTCGACGTCGTCGGCGTCAGCGACGTCGTCAATGTCATGCAGGCGGGCGGCGTCCTCATCGGACTCGATTTTCAGGCGGTCGGCGAGCACCAGTCGGACGTCGTTCAGGGCGCGCGCCAGCATCCGGGCCTGCTCGGCAGTGAGTGTCAGTGGGCTGGACTCCACCAGCAATGCACTGCCGCGCAGCGTCCCAATTTTGTCCTCGCGCAGCGACCGCTCGGTCAGGCGGCGGAACTCCAGGGCTTCGTCGTCGTCGTCGCGGACCGCGTCCGGCAGCAGCCGTCTGAGCGCGCTGTCCGACGGTGTCACCGCCACGCTGTCCACGCCCACCATGGCGGCGAGGGGATCAGCATTCGCGGGCTCGGCGGGCTCGAGGAGCTCGATGATGTCCTCGAACAATTTGCGGAGCAACTGACGCTCCGCCGGGTCCAGCGTCCCGATGATCCCGCGGCGGGTTGCCTTGAATGCCTTGGCCAAAAAATTCTCCCTAACAAACAGTGTCGAACGGACTAAAACTTCCTCATGGCGCATCGGATTTCTGGAATGTGGCCCACAGTCCGTAGGAATGCATGGCCAGGGTGTCCCGCTCGGCCTCTTCCCTGCTGCCGCCTGCGACCACCGACTTGCCGGCCTGATGGACTTCCATCATGAGTTTGTTCGCCTTGGACTCGCTGTATCCGAAGTAGGTCTGGAATACGTAACTGACGTAACTCATCAGGTTCACCGGGTCATTCCAGACGATCACCACCCAGGGGATGTCGCTGATCGTGAGCTGGTCGGCGTCCGTTTCCTCGAGCCGTTTGGTGTCCGGAGCGGTGCCAACTGTCATAACTCCATTGTAGGACGGGGCCCGGACCGAATAGTCCGGGTGTCTCGGCGCCGGGAGGGGTTAGAGTTTTGACTGTGAGCGCCACCAACTCCGCCCAGGTCACCAGCACCCGGGCTAGCACTGCCCTATATACGGACCACTATGAGCTGACCATGCTGCAGGCGGCCCTGCACTCCGGGGCGGCCCACCGGAAGTCGGTCTTCGAGGCGTTTGCCCGGCGGCTCCCTGAGGGCCGCCGGTACGGGGTAGTGGCCGGCACCGGCAGGCTCCTGGAAAGCCTCGAAAACTTCCGGTTCGGCACCGAGCAACTGGACCATCTATCGGCGGCCGGGGTGGTGGACAGCCTAACCCTCGACTGGCTGGCCAATTTCCGCTTTGGCGGAAACATTTGGGGCTACGCCGAGGGCGAGGCGTACTTTCCGCACTCCCCCATCCTGATCGTCGAGGGCACCTTCGCCGAGGCGTGCATCCTGGAGACTCTGGTGCTCTCAGTCCTCAACCACGACAGCGCGATCGCATCCGCCGCCTCACGGATGACGGGGGCAGCGGGGAGCCGCCCCTGCATTGAGATGGGGTCGCGGCGCACCCAGGAGGAGGCGGCGGTGGCTGCCGCGCGTGCCGCGGTCATCGGCGGCTTCGCCAGCACCTCCAATCTTGAAGCCGGCCGGCGCTACGGCGTCAGGACCGTCGGCACGGCCGCACACTCCTTCACCCTGCTGCATGACTCCGAACGGGAGGCCTTCGCCGCGCAGGTGGCCACCCTGGGCGCCGGCACCTCGCTGCTGGTTGACACGTACGACGTCGAACGCGGCGTCCGGACCGCTGTCGACGTGGCCGGCCCCGCGCTGGGTGCGGTGCGGCTGGACTCGGGCGATCTAGTGGCGCAGGCCCGCTGGGTACGGCAGTTGCTTGACGATCTGGGCAACCACAACACCCGGATTGTGGTCACCTCCGATCTTGACGAGTTCGCGATCGGATCCCTCGCCTCCGCCCCCGTGGATTCCTACGGCGTCGGCACCTCCCTGGTGACGGGGTCGGGTGCTCCCACCGCGGGCCTGGTCTACAAGCTGGTCAGTCGGACCGACGACGACGGCGAGTTCGTCTCGGTGGCGAAAGCGGCGCTGAACAAGGCCTCACGTGGCGGCCGGAAGTACGCGCTCCGCCGCCTCGATGACGCGGGCACCGCTACCACTGAGGTGGTGGGCATTGGGCGGGTCCCGCTCGACGACGGCAACGACCGTCCCCTCCTGCAGCAGTTCGTCAGCGACGGCGACATTCTGCCGGGCTGGACCGGAGCCGACGGTGTGCGGCGGGCAGTGGACCACCATCGCGCGTCAATGGCCGAGTTGCCTGGCTCAGTGATGCGGCTGCAGCGCGGCGAGCCTGCCATCCCCACCGAATACGAGGAGCAATCATGACCCGAGCCCTGATTATTGTCGACGTCCAGAACGATTTTTGTGAGGGTGGGTCGCTGGCCGTCGACGGCGGTGCGGACGTCGCAGCGCTCCTCAGCGATTTCATTGACGAGGAAGGCGGCGAGTTTGACCACATCGTCGCCACCCAGGACTGGCATATCGATCCAGGAACACATTTTTCCGAGTCCCCCGACTATCTGCGCTCCTGGCCGGTGCACTGCGTCGCGGATAGTCGTGGAGCAGCATTTCACCCGGAGCTCGATACCGAGAACATCGAGGCAGTCTTCCGCAAGGGTCAGTTCGAGGCGGCCTACTCAGGCTTTGAAGGAGTCCTGGCCCCTGAAGACGAGGTCCCGACCGGGGAGCAGAAGCTCGGCTCCAGCGATGACCGGACAGACGAGGAGCCGGTGACGCTTGATGACTGGCTGCGGGAGCGGGAGGTCGATGAGGTGGCAGTGGTTGGCCTGGCAACCGATTTCTGCGTGCGGGCAACAGCGCTGGACGCCGTCGCCGCCGGGTACACCACCTCGGTGCTGGTCCGCTTCACCCGTGGAGTGCATCCCGACAGCAGCGAGACCGCGCTTGAAGAACTCGAGGAAGCCGGAGTGGAGCTCGTCGACTAGGGCCTAGCCTGCGCTGCCGCCGGCAACCTGCACAAACGGATCGGTGAGGGAATAAGACATCGGGGGTCAAGATTTCCCTCACGGATGTCCAGGGCGGCCCGGCGGGTCGGAGTTGCTCACCGAAATGGCAGGCCCGACGGCGACCGACCGCGGGCGCGTCCTCACCTCTCCTGGTAGGGCACCGGCAGACTATTTCCTGCCGATAAACCAGTCCTGCAGCTTCTTCAGCCGTCGTTCGAGCTGGTGCTCGTTGGCCTGAGCCACGGCAGGGCCGCCGCAGGCCTTCCGCAGCTCGGTGTGCACGACGCCGTGCGGCATCCCGGATCGGGCCGACCACGCCGACACGTTCTTCGCCAGCTCACCGCGCAGTTCGGTCAGCATCCGGTGGTCAATCACCAGGGGTTCCGGCGCGGGAGCCGCGGCGCCCTTGCGTCCACGCCTCGTCTGCTGTTCCTGCTGGCGTTGCCGGAGCAGGACCCCCACCTGATCGGCGTCGAGCAGTCCAGGGATGCCCAGGAAATCCTGTTCATCCTCGCTGCCCATTTCTCCGCCGGTACCGAATTCGCCGCCGTCGAACAACACCCGGTCGAAGGACGCCTGGGATTCGAGCGCCTCGAACTTCTGCTTGGTCAGTTCATCGGAGGCCTTCTCGGACCGGTTGGCCTCCTCCATCAGGGCTTCCTCGGGCGCAAATCCGTCCTCGTCGGTTACCGGGCGGTCCAAAGCATGGTCCCGCTCCAGCTCCAGTTGGTTGGCCAGGATCATCAGGGTGGGCACCGACGGAAGGAACACCGACGCTGTCTCACCTCGGCGTCGGGCACGCACAAAGCGTCCCACCGCCTGGGCGAAAAAGAGAGGTGTTGCCGTCGACGTCGCGTAGACGCCGACGGCGAGTCGGGGCACGTCAACTCCTTCGGAGACCATGCGCACGGCCACCAGCCAGCGCTTTTCGCCTGCCGAGTAGCCCTCGATCTTCTCGGAAGCCTTGGCATCGTCCGAGAGAATCACCGTCGGTGATTCCCCGGTGATCTTCTTGAGCAGACCGGCGTAGGCCCTGGCGTCGTCGTGATCGGTGGCGATCACCATGCCGCCGGCGTCAGCAACCGTGCGCCGCACCTCGGAGAGCCGTTTGTCCGCCGCCGCGAGGACGGCGGGAATCCACTCACCCGTGGGGTTCAGCGCCGTGCGCCACGCGTGGGCCGTGATGTCCTTGGTGACAGCCGACTCGCCGAGCGACGCCGCCATTTCCTCTCCGGCGCTGGTCCGCCACCGCATCTGGCCCGAATAGGCCATGAAGATGACCGGGCGCACCACGTGGTCCCGCAGCGCTTCGCCATAGCCGTAGGTGTAATCGGACTTGGAGCGCCGAATCCCGTCAGCGTCGGCGGCATACTCGACGAAGGGAATGGCGGCCGTATCCGAACGGAACGGGGTACCAGTGAGCGCCAGCCGCCGGGTAGCCGGCTCGAAGGCCTCCCGGATACCGTCGCCCCAGGACAGGGCGTCACCACCGTGGTGGATTTCGTCGAGAATCACGAGGGTCCTGGCCGCCTCGGTCTTGGCACGGTGCAGCATCGGCTTGCTGGCCACCTGGGCGTAGGTGACCGCCACACCGATGAAGCCCTGACCGTGACGCCCATCGGCGTTCCGGAAGTTGGGGTCGATGGCCAGGCCAATCCGCGCCGCCGCGTCGGCCCACTGCCGCTTGAGGTGGTCGGTGGGGGCGACGATGGTAATCCGGTTGATGGTGCCTCGTTCCACCAGTTCGGTGGCAACGCGCAGCGCGAAGGTGGTTTTGCCTGCACCTGGGGTGGCCACTGCGAGGAAATCCTGGGGGCCGGTGCTGAAATATTTGGCGAGCGCCTGCTCCTGCCACTGGCGGAGCTTGGGCGCGGTGCCCCACGCTGCCCGTTCAGGGTAGGCGGGCGGTAGGGACGCACCGGTGGCCGGGGCGACGCCGAAGAGCATGTTATTACTCACGCTTAAGAAGAGACCTTTCCATGCCTGCTGGAGTCCGGGCGGGGGTCAACCGGATCGTGGGAGGTCCCCAGTGTCCCCCTCAAACCGGCAACTATACCGGCAACCGCGAAGAGGCACAGAGCCAGCCAGATCGCAACAAACACGCCGACCTGTCCGGGGTCGGCGGGGTCACGTAGCAGGGCGAAAAGCCCTCCCGCAATGGTGCTTCCCACTACCCCGCCCAGCTGGTCGCTGAGCTGGAGGGACGACGAATTCCGGCCCCGCTCGGGCGCCGGTGAGAGCTTCAACACCAGCACCGACGTGCTGGAAAGGGTCAGGCCCATGGCAAAACCGGCGAGGGTCCAGACCAGTACCAGAGCCCAGAAAGGCACCGCCGGAGCTGAGGCAAGCGCCAGACCGCCAACGCTCGTCGACAGGATCGATGCGCCGATCACCAGCAGCCATTGTCTGCGGAACGTGACACGGGCCTGCACGAATGATCCGGCGCTCCACCCCAGCGCACCCGCGCTGAGGGTCAACCCCGCAGTGGCGGCGTCCATTCCGCGGGAGGTGACCAGCATCAGCGGGAGGAATGCCTCCGCGCCGAAGAAGGTCGCTGTGACCAGTCCGCGGGTGGCGATGATGCTCGGCAGGCCGCGGGCCAGCCGCATCGTACCCCGGGGCAGTAGCCGGGGAAAGGTCACTGCCGCGGTGACAATCCCGACGACGGCGAGGATCACCAGCACCACCGAGGCGCCGGCGTCCTCCAGGCCCTGCGCCGCAAGGCGGTTGATGGCAAACTGTGTCGCGAGTACGCCACCAGCGAGTCCCAGTCCGGTTAGTGTCCGACGTCGGCCATCACCGCGGTTCCCGGCACCCGGCTCGGGCAGTGCGAGGCCAGCGGTGCGCGGCCAGACCACGACAAAGGCCGCAAAAACAATCGGGGCGACCCCGAGGAACACCCACCGCCAGGTGACCTCCTCGGCGAGATACCCGGCGATGGCCGGACCAATCAGGGACGGCAGCACCCAGGCGGCGGAAAGCCAGCCGAAGATCACCGGTTGGCGATGCTGCGGATAAGCCCCGCCGATGATGACGTAGACCGCCACCACCATGAAGCCGCCACCGAGCCCCGACACAGCCCGACCGGCCGTGACCAGCCAGAAGGCACCGGCTGCGCCCGAAACCAGCAGCCCGGCGATCATCAGTGTCATCCCAACGGCCAGCGCCGGGCGGGCCCCCGCCCGGTCGCACCAGGTACCAGCGATAACGGTGCCCAACAGGGAGGCCGTGAGGTACATCGAAAAGGCCAGCCCGTAACTGGACACCCCACCGAGTTCGGCGACGACGGCGGGCATGGCAGTTGCCACCGCCATCGCCTCGAAGGCTGCGCAGGTGATGATGGCAATGATGCCGAAGGTCAGCGGCCGCAGGCTAGCCGGGCCGTCAGCCACGGGCGGGACAAGGGATTGCGCTATTTGTCCTTGTCGTCCTTGCCTGGACGCATTCCGTTGTAGATGTCCTTGCACTCCGGGCAGACCGGGAACTTCTGGGGGTCGCGGCCCGGTGTCCAGACCTTGCCGCACAGGGCGATGACCGGATCCCCGGACAGCGCGGACTCCATGATCTTCTCTTTGCGTACATAGTGCGCGAGGCGTTCGCGATCACCGGGCTCCAGCTCTTCGCGAAGCTCCTCCCGCTCAAGCGTGGCGGTGGAACCACCGCGCTGAGGGTCGCTGCGGGGATCACTGCGCGGATCATTGTCAAAAGGGTCAGCTGGCGTACTCATAATTCCATCCTATCGTTCCTCGGCGACGCGGGGCCGGTGGCACGAGGCAGTCAGATTCCCTGCCAGGCAGGCTTGTTGGCGTAAGTATGACGATAGTAGTCGGCTAGTTTCAAGCCCGAGGCGGCTGCCTCATCGATGAGAACCGTGGCATGGGGATGGAGTTGCAGCACCGACGCTGCACAGATCGCAGCCACGGGACCCTCGACGAAATCATGGACCGCCCGGGCTTTCTGCGCACCGGCAGCAATCAGCACGACGTGCCGAGCGTCCATGATGGTTCCCAGGCCCTGCGTCACCACATGGTGGGGCACGTCGTCGATGCTGTCGAAGAAACGCGAGTTGTCTTTACGAGTCTGGTCAACAAGACTTTTGATCCGGGTTCTGGACGCCAGCGAACTGCCGGGTTCGTTGAAACCGATATGCCCGTCGGTGCCCACCCCGAGCAGTTGGAGGTCCACTCCACCCGCCGCGCGGAGCGCATCCTCAAAGGCGACACAGGCCGCGGGAATGTCCTCGGCTGCACCGTCCGGGCCATGAACGTTGCCCGGGTCGATGTTGATCCGGTTGGTGAACTCCCTGCGGATCACTTCCCGGTAGGACTGGTGGTGTCCAACGGGAAGGCCAACGTACTCGTCCAGCGCGAAGCCCACGACGTCGGCGAAGTTCAGGCCACCCGAACGACACCTATCCACCAGTTCGTCGTAGACTCCCAGCGGCGAGGACCCGGTAGCCAGCCCCAACACCGCGGTCGGCTTACGCCGGACCAACGCCTCGATGGCGTCCGCCGCCACCGCGGCTATGGCCGACTGATCGGGAAGGATTACAACTTCCATTCACTGTCCTAACGTGTGAGCCCTATTTATTGACGGACACCGCTTGCAGCAGTTCTGGTGCCCTCCGGTCATACCATCGTCCGCCCACCTTTACCCCGCCGATCAGGAACGCGGTTCCAAGGACGCACCCCACCACCAGCGTAAGCCAGCCGAAGGCGCTATTACCGGTGACGTAGTAGGCAATGGCAAAGCCCATTTCCGGGAGTATCAGGACGAGCAGTACCACCCACCCGATCAGCTGGATGGCGAGCATCGAAAACCCTGTGCCCGGCGGCGTCTTCATGGCACTCTCCCCTGGTAGCGGCACGTTGTAGGTGTACCGTGCCGACACCACGCTGGCGAACCCGATCCCGGTCAGCAAGACACCCACCGACAGGCCCAGCATCAGGGGGAGTTCTTCGAGGCTGCCAGAGATCCCCAGTGGAGCCACGGTGAATACCAGCACTGCCGGCGCTGAGAGCACTCCGACTGCCAGCGCACGGCCTGCCCGGTCAGCCTGGCCGGTCACACCGGTTGAGAGATGAAGCCAGAATGCGGTGTTGTCGTAGGAAATATCAGCCGAGATAGACCACGCCAAAAGGAAGGCGATGATCGGTCCCACGAAGTTCAGCATCGTATAGTCACCGGACTGGTAGGACCAGAACAGCATTAGCAGCGGCATCAGCGGTACGATCACAATCGAGCCCAGATAACGGGGGTCCCTGGCCCAGTAGGTCAGCGCACGGGCAGCGACGGCACCGGTGGGCGTTGCCGGGAAGCGGCTGAAGAATCCCAGGTTGCCAGCACCCTTCCGGGTGACAGCGTTGTAGGCGGGGGTGACCAGGGCGCGGGCAAGGGTGGTTCTCCAGAGCCAGGCGAGAGCGGCGAGGGTGGCAATGCCGAGGCCAAACCGGATCGCAGCGGTGAGGTAGGCGCCGTCGGCCACATCAGGGGGTACCGCCCAGAAGTAGCCCAGGGGTGTCCACCCAAGAATGACGGCGAGCTCGTTGGCGAAGCCCGGAGACTGTTCGAAGCCCGCAGTGATACCGGCGATGATGGGACCCAGCAGGATGAGCGGAACCAGTACCACCATCGAGCTGACGTCCTTGAACCGGCGGGAGGAAGTCAGCGAGATGACCGCCGTGGCGGCAGTGCGCGACGCGACGACGCACAGCAGCACGGCCAGCACAGCACACACCGCCGCCGCCGCCGCAGCCGCTGGATAGCGGATCCACGTTCCCACCTGGGCCAGTGAGGCGAGCAGGGTAATGATCCCGGGGATGCCGATCACCGCACCGAGCGACAGACCGGCCACCAGTTCGCGCATCGGCACAGCAAACGTGACAAAGCGGGCCGGGTCCAGCGTCATGTCGATGCCTGAAGACACGATCGGGACCACAGTCCAGCCCAGAACCACGGCTGAGCCGCCAATCACCAGCACGTTGCGGATCATTGATGGATCGGCAGCGCCGAGAAAGATCAATCCAACAACCAGTAGCCCCAGCATCCCCAGCCCGTAGATCCCGGCGAGGATCACGCCAAGCAGCGCCCAGGTGCTGCGCCTGAAAGAGTTGCGAAGCAGGGTGAGCTTGAGTCTCAGGAGGTGCGCAACCATGTGAGACCCTCCGCCGTGTTCCGGCCGCCGACCAGTTCAACGAACCGGTCCTCGAGACTGGACTCCCCGCGCACCTCATCCACAGTGCCGGCGGCGAGCACCGTACCAGCGGCAATCACCGCCACGTGGTCACACATCCGCTGGACCAGGTCCATGACGTGGCTGGAGACGATCACCGACCCGCCCGACCCAACGTAGCTGTTCAGAATGTCCCTGATGTTCGCTGCGGAGACCGGGTCCACCGATTCGAACGGCTCGTCAAGGACCAGCAGGGACGGCGCGTGAATCAACGCGGAGGCGAGCGCAATTTTTTTGGTCATGCCGGCTGAATAGTCCACCACTAGGGTTCCGGCGTCGTTGGTCAGGTCAAGGGCCCTGAGGAGGTCTGCCACCCGCCCGGCCACCGTGTCGCGGTCCATGCCGCGCAGCAGTCCGGCGTAGGTCACCAGCTGTTCCCCGGTCAGACGGTCAAAGAGCCGGACGCCGTCGGGCAGGATCCCCATCAGCTTTTTGGCTTCCAGCGACCGCTCCCAGACATTCACCCCGTGGACCCACACCTGGCCGTGATCGGGTCGGAGCAGGCCGGTGGCCATCGAGAGCGTGGTGGTTTTGCCCGCTCCGTTAGGCCCCACGAGGCCGTAGAAAGAGCCGGCGGGAACATCGAGGTCCACGCCGTTGACGGCAATTTTCTCGCCGAACCGCTTGGCGAGTCCCCGGATCACAAGCGCTGGGCTCTCCGGAACGGCGGGGCCGCCGGCGGACCCGAGAGACAGTGGCAGGGTAGGTGAGCTCATGTCTCAACGCTAACAACGCCGGGTACCACTGCTCGTCATCCAAAGGGACTAAATACCCCGCCCCGGTCGGCCGCGCGAATGAAAGGTCTAGAACAGGGCTCGGGCGAGAGCTCCCCGGGCCTTGGCTACCCTTGGGTCGCTGATGCCGACGACGTCGAACAGTTCGATCAGCCGCACACGGGCCGCCTCCCGGGGCTCGCCTGCGGTCCGCCCGATGAAGGCAACGATCCGGGCGAACCCGTCCTCGACATGGCCACCAGAAATGTCAAGATCTGCGACGGCGAGCTGGCTCCCCAGCGCATCGGGGTGGTCTGCGGCGTTTTGGCGGATGGTGTCGGCGTCGACGTCATTGAGCCGTTGCATGAGTTCAACCTGGGCGAGTCCGGCCTTTGCCTCGGCGTCGGCGGGCTGTTCTGCCAGGGCTTGCCGGTAGGCGGCGGCCGCGGCCAGGTAATCGTTTGCCTCGATGGCATCGAACGCAGCCTGGTGCAGAGGCGGCAGCGGCGGCTCTTCGGGGGGCGTCCCCTCCCCCTCGGCACCTTCGCGCAGCGACCCCGATACCCCGTTGGTCTTGGCTACCTTCAGGAGTTCAGCGATGAACGAGCGGATCTGAGCCTCCGGCAGCTCACCCTCGAACAACGGCACGGGCTGGCCCTTCAGGACCGCAACGGCCGTCGGTACGGTCTGGGCCTGGAAGGCCTGAGCAATCTGCGGCTGCGCTTCAACATCGACCTTCGCCAGCAGCACCTGGCCGTCGTGCTCCACCGTGATGGCTTCGAGGACTGCGGTGACGCGCGAGGATTCTTCGCTCCAGCCGGCCCTGAGGTCCACGATGACCGGCACCTGTGAGGACAGCTGCACGAGCTGAGGAAAACTCTGTTCAGTCACCTCGACGATGTAGGGGCTTCCCCCTCCTGCTACAGCGGCGGGTTGCGGAACTCCCGGCCCCGTTGTGCCCCCCTGCTGGGCGGTCCGGGCGGCATCGGCCCGGGCCTTCAGGGCGGACAGATCCACGGCTCCGTGCAGGTTCATTGACGACGGCGGGAGGGGTCCGCGATTGTTGGGAATACTCATGGTTCCACCCTAATACGTTGGGGTCCGACAGGGATTACCGTAGTTCGGCGGACAGTAACTGTTGGGCAGCGCCGATCACGCGCACGCGTTCGTCGCTACCGGCTGGCGGCACGTACATCATCACCGCTTCGCCATAGCGCACGTCGATGCCCTCATCAGTGGAGGTCTCCCCGGTCAGGGCCTCGTACACGGTCCCATCAAGGTCGATCGAGTCACCGGCTCCGCGCGGCACGCTGGAGTAGGTGTGGTTGAGGTAACCGAACACCATGGCCCCTTCGTCGCTGGTGGACAGGGCATGCGTGAGGTCAGGATCCGCCTCGTGCACGAAGGTGATCTTCGCCGAGTCGTTATCCGGGTCGGCGACCACATCCGCCTGGAATGAGGTAATCGCATCCGCGAACGAGTTCGCCTCGAAGGTTGCGGCGTTGTCGCCGTCAGGTTCGGAAAGAAAATCGGCAATAGCGTTCAGGGCGGTTTGGGGCGCCAGGGTGAGCCCAGGTGCTTCGTCGAGCGGTACTTCGGCGACTCCCGTAGCACCGTCCGAGCCGGGGAACGTGGTGCCCGGAAGCATCTGGATAGCAGCGCTGAGCTGGTAATTGGAGCGCGGGTCAGCCTGCACCAGCACCAGCGCCTGTGGGACGGGGTTGTCGTCGGATTGGGTCAGGACGATGACGGTGCGGGGCCAACCGCTTTCCGAGGAGACCATGGAGGTGAGTACCGGTTCAGCGGCCACCGGAGTGGGCCCCGGGATATCGCTGGTCTGGGAGCGGACGTCATAGTTGGCCGTCCGCAGGGCCAGCGCGGCCTCGGCTACCCTCGGCTCCAGCAGTTCTGCGTCGGCGGCCGCGTCACCTTCCGCGACCACGGTTGCCACTGAGGCGAGGATGCGCTCGAGTTGGCTCTCCAGCAGCACTGGCGGTGCCTCCTCGGTTGCCTGCGTGCTTGCAGGCTGCGTGGTCGCCTCAGTGGTCGCAGGCTGCGTGGAACTCGGATCGGAGGATGCGGCGTGGGCGAGCCCGCCACCCGACGCGGTCAGTCCAACAACTACGACGGCCACGCTGAACGGCGCGCGGCCCTTCCGCCCCGACTTGTTCCGGGATTCCATCCTGCGCTGATGGGCTCGGGATCCCTCGGCCGCAGGCCGGCTTCTGCGCTTGGGAGTAACGAAGAACAATGCAATACCGAGGACGATGGCGAGCGCGCCCAGCACGATGAGCGGCACCGCCCAAACGGTTGTTGCCTCATTGGGCCAGGTGACAGAAATATCAGTGGGGGCAGAGTTCTCCCCGTCGGCGGCCAGCAGAATTGACCATTCGCCCTCGGCCGGATCGAGCCAACGATGGGTCACACTGCCATCGGCGGTTTCCTCGCTGGTCCAGAGGTCTGAACCGCTGGGGTTCGGCACTGTCTGCTCGCCGTCGGTGAAGGTGGTTTTCAAACCGGCCTCGTCAATGGCAGTCACCCGAAGGTGCGCTGCGTCGCCCACCCATGCGTCGACGTCCCTGGCACGGCCCACAGCCAGGGTAAAGGTACCTTCCGAGCGGACGGTGATGTCGATATTGTCGGCGTCGGCAGCCTTGGCCCCGGCATCGATCACCGTCACCGGACCACTCTGCGACCCGGCTGGTACGGTGGCTGTCACGGTTTCCGGCGGGGACCAGAAGGTAAGCTGCCCGATGCCCACCAGCATCAACAGCACACCGATCACCAGGGCTGGGACTGCAATCTTCAAACGCACTCTGGTACCTATCGTTGCTCGTGGGCTTGGTGTCTAGCGTCCCATCGTAACGAACTTCCCTGCTGCAGCAGGATATTTGGGGACGGCGTCACTATAGTTCCGTGCCCCGCTGTCCTCTGCCCGCCTTCCCGCTGTACGACGGCGGGGCGCTTCGCTGCACCGCGAGTCCTCAGTAGGCTGTTAGTGTTTCGCTAACCGTGCTAAACCGGCGTGGAATCCTACCGCCCGCAGCATGCTCTATCGGGAAAGCAGAATGACGCGTGAGTGATTATCAGGATGTCCCGGCGGGCGAGCCGCTCCCTCGTCCCGCCGCTTCGATCAACGAGCGGGGCGCTGAGTCGGCAGGTACTCCCGACGATGCGCCACGGCGCAGCCTGATCGGGGCCATCTCCCGCGGACTCCGCCGACCCATCCCCGGTGCCCAACCGCGGTTCCGCTTTGAGTTCCCGCCGGAGCGTATTCCTGCCCCGGTGCCCACGGACATGGATGTCTCCCTCGGCGACGACCGGCTGAAGTTCGGCAACTCAGAACCCCGCTCGATGCAGCATCACCCGATCCACTTCGGCTTCATGGGGACCGTCGGCGTGGGGCTGGCTCTGCTTGCCTACTTCATGATCACCAATGTGGGCCAGCTGCTTTTGTGGATTGGTGCGGCGATGTTCATCGCGCTGGGACTGGACCCCATAGTGCGCTGGCTGGAGAAGAAGCGGGTGCCCCGCCCAGCAGGGATCGCCGTCGCCCTGTTGTCGCTCGCGAGCGTCATCACTGCCTTCTTTGCTACCCTGATTCCCACCATCGTGAACCAGACCGGCCAGTTTGTTGACCGGGCGCCCGGTTTTGTTAACGATTTCCTTAACTCGGATTTTTTCCGGACCGTGGATGAGCAGTTCCAGGTTCGGGAGCGGGTCACCGAAGAGGTCAACAACTTCTTCAACAACTCGGCGGCAGTGGGTGGCATCTTCGACGGCGTGCTCGGAGTGGGCACAGTAATTGTCAACAGCCTGTTCGGGACCCTGATTGTCCTGGTCCTGACCCTTTACTTCCTGTCCTCCCTTCCGGCGATGAAGAAATGGGCCTACCGGTTGGCGCCGCGGTCACGCCGTCCGAGGGTCGAATCGCTGGCGGAAGAGATCACCAGCAGCGTGGGCAACTACGTGATCGGTCAGGCCTGTGTGGCGCTGCTCAACGCGATCTTCGCCTTCATTTTCATGACCATTGCCCAGGTGCCGTTCTCGGTGCTGTTGGCGTTCGTCGTCGTCCTGCTGGCGTTCATTCCACTGGTGGGGGCCCTCATCGCCGCAGTAATCGTGACCCTGGTGGCACTGACCGCCGGCTGGCAAACTGCACTGCTCTTTGCGGTGCTGTACCTGGCCTATCTCCAGGTCGAGGCGTACTTCATCTCGCCCCGCATCATGCAGCGTGCCGTGGCGGTGCCCGGGTCGGTGGCGGTGATCGCCGTGATTGCTGGCGGCAGCCTGCTCGGCGTCCTGGGTGCGCTCATCGCCATCCCGACGGCCGCGGCAGTGATGCTGTTGCTGAAGGAAGTGTTCATCGCCCGTCAGGACAGCCAGTAACTGTCCCGACAAGCTTCCTCGTCCTAGGAAGCGGTAGCGGCTTCCCCGGTCCAGGTGGTCGGGAGCGACCGGGACGTGCCGGGGAGAACGGTGTCAGTGATCTCGTCGAGGACGCGGCCCGCGTACTTCTCCCCCACCCATAAGTGCTTGGCGCCGTCGACACCGACGATCTCCGCCTGGGGCACCCGCCCAAACCGTTGCGTGGCCTCCTGCGGCTGGAGGTAGTCGTCGTGTTCAGGGACCAGCACCTTCAGCGGTAACCGGGATTTAGCCCAGGCATCTAGATCCGCGTCTCCCGCCCGGTGCAGCGGCGGAGAGAGGAGGACCGCGCCCTGGATGGCCAACGCGATAGGCTCCGTGGCTCCGTACTTCAGGCACAGCTCGGTGCCGAAGGACCAGCCCACTAGCCAGATGTTCTCCGGGTGACGCTGGGCAGCCCAGGCGACGGCTGCTTCAATATCAGCCTGCTCCGCGGCACCGCCGTCGAACTCGCCCTCGCTGCAGCCTCGCGGCGAACAGGTGCCGCGCGTGTTGAACCGAAGGACCGCGATGTCGGCCAGCGCGGGCAGCCTGAAGGAGGCCTTCCGGAACACATGAGAGTCCATGAAGCCACCCGCGGTCGGCAATGGGTGCATGGTCACCAGGGTGGCGAGGGGCTTCCTGCCGACCGGCTCGGCGAATTCGCCCACGAGCGTCAAGCCGTCGGCCGTATGCAGCTCAATGTCGGTGCGGACTGCCGGAAGCACCGTCGACGCCCGAATGTCCATGGGTCCGTCGGAATCGGTGAACTCGTAACTGGGTGCGGTGGAAGTCATCGTTTCAGTCTAGGGGACCTGTCGGGCGCCGTTCAGTAACGATAGCTGCGGGATCGCCAGCAGATCACATGCCAGTGCCGGCGGCCTGCCAGTCCTGCGGCGGCTCCGAACAGGGAGTCTTCCTGCCACACCACGAGGTGCGCCAGACCAGGCGGGATCACCCGATGACAACCGGGGCAGACATAGTCTTTGGCAGCGTTCTGTTCGGTGATCCGACGGACCGACCATTCGCCGTCGGGAGCGCTTTCGCGGGCAGGAATTCCCGCCCTGGCCCGTTCCAGATCCGTTTCAGGCACCGGTCCCACTTTGCGTCCGGGCTGCGCAGACGGTTTCCCGGGGCGGCGGGGACGGTTGGAACGAGGCATGCCTCAAGTCTGCCCGAAGAATCGTCTTCTTCGCTCACGGGCGGCTCTGTGGTGGGAGGAAACCCGACGCCCGACCGGTAAAGTGCAAGGGTGCGTTTAGTTATAGCCCAGTGTTCGGTCGACTACATCGGCCGCCTCCGTGCCCATCTGCCCCTGGCCACCCGACTGCTGATGGTGAAAGCGGATGGATCGGTGTTGGTCCACTCCGACGGTGGCTCCTACAAGCCCCTCAACTGGATGAGTCCGCCTGCATCGCTGCGTATCGTCACTCCCGACGAGGCTGACACCGAGCTGGGCGTGACCGAGGTATGGAACGTGCAGCACGCCAAAAGCGACGACCGCCTTGTCATCAATATCCATGAGCTGATTCACGAGTCCTCCCACGATCTCGGTGTTGATCCTGGGCTCGTCAAAGACGGTGTTGAGGCGGACCTGCAGCGTCTCCTCGCCGAGCAGATCCAGCTGCTCGGGACCGGATTCACCCTGATTCGCCGTGAGTATATGACCGCCATCGGCCCGGTTGACATCCTCGCGCGCGATGCGACCGGAGCCACCGTAGCAATCGAGCTGAAACGCCGCGGGGACATCGACGGCGTCGAACAACTGACCCGGTATCTTGAACTGCTCAATCGGAATCCCCTGATGTCGCCGGTGCGCGGTGTCTTTGCTGCTCAGCAGATCAAACCGCAGGCCCGGGTGCTTGCGCTGGATCGGGGCATCGAATGTCTCACCCTTGACTACGACACGATGCGTGGTGTCGATGACGTCGAGTCGCGGCTCTTCTAGGTTTCTTGTGGGTCGGTGTCCATTTTCAGCTCGCCGGCCGCTGGTCGCTCATCTATCAGCATCGTCCGCTGCTGTCCACGCCACTTCCCGAGACATCGGAACCCTTTTGTCAGTGGAGTTAGTCGAACGTTTGTTCGAGAGATTTATCCACATAGGCCTATAAATCCCTGGAATGTCGGAGCGGTTTGGGACAATTGAGGTATGGACGACAGCACGGCTCCAGCGGTGGTTCGGAAGGGATTCCCCCTCCCGGGGACGGCCCATCGCGGAGCATTTATTGCTGGGTCTAGCACTGTTCCGGGGGTCCGGCGCTGTCGCGGGGTCCGGCGCTGTCGCGGATGTTGGGACCCGGGCGTTACTCGAGGCCCTTAGAGCGCTGAAGCTGGCTACGACGTCCGCCGGGTTGATTGATCAGCTTCGCGGCCTGGAAGACGTGAAGTCCGCTATCGCTGGGGTGCAAGCCCGGATTGTTGTGGCTGTTGATCTGGTCGAACGCGCTGCCCAGACCGACGCCGGGATACCCGTCGCGGAACAGGGCAAGGCGGAGCAGGGCAAGAGTATTGGCGTGCAGGTCGCGTTGGCCCGGCGGGAGTCCCCGTCCCGCGGCAGCCGGCTGCTCGGATTAGCCCGGGCGCTGGTCACGGAAATGCCGCACACCCTCGCAGCTTTGGAGGCCGGCGAGCTCAATGAGTGGCGGGCGACCCTGCTGGTGAAGGAAACCGCGTGCCTGTCCAGCGCCGACCGGACCGCCGTCGACGAAGAACTCGCAGCCGACGCGGGGACGTTCACCGGGTGCGGGGACAAGACGATCATCGCGGCCGCCCGGGCTGCGGCGTACCGCCGGGATCCACGTTCAGTGGTGAACCGGGCAGCCCACGCCGCCAATGAGCGGTACGTGAGTCTCCGGCCGGCACCAGACACCATGGCATACCTGACCGCCCTGTTACCAGTGAAGAACGCCGTCGCCGCCTACGCGGCGTTGACCCGGCACGCCGATACCGCCCGGGCGGCCGGAGACCCCCGCTCTAAAGGTCAGCTGATGGCGGACACCCTGGTCGAACGGATCACCGGTGTCGCCGGAGGGATAACCCGGGTTGAGGTGCAGGTCATCATGACCGACCGTGCCCTGTTCCAGGGCGATAGCGAACCAGCCAGGATCCCCGGCTACGGCATCGTCCCGTCCTCCTGGGCCAGGGACCTCCTCCACCCGGATCCCACCCAGCCCAATTACGACGTGTGGGTCCGGCGCCTCTACACCGCCCCCGCAACCGGGGACCTCGTGGCGATGGATTCCAGAGACCGGTTCTTCACGCGGGCGCAACGCCGATTCATTAGCGCCCGGGATGACACCTGCCGCACCCCGTATTGTGACGCACCGATCCGGCACTACGACCACATCGTCCCGTGGAATCGGGGCGGGCGTACCTCGATCGCCAACGGGGCAGGGCTCTGCGAAGCGTGCAACCACACCAAAGAAACCCCCGGCTGGACAGCCCAACCACGCCCCGGACCAGGACCGGGGTCCCGACATACCTTCCGGATGACCACCCCCACCGGCCACACCTACCACTCCACCGCACCACCCCTCCCCGGAACCGCGACGGCCGAAAAAGCCGGAACCGTGAAGCAACGTGGGACGCGACAACCACGTGGTGCACCACGCCGTTGGGCTCGACCTTATCGCCTGAACGCCCTGGTGCCGGAGGCCGTTCCACCGTCCAAGCCCGGCTACGCATAGAATCGGGCTATGGCCAGCAGCGAAGATCCGGGACAACCCACCGCGCGCTACATTCGCGGACGCATTGCCACTGAATCGGGCATCGTCGAGGACGGGGTCCTTGCCTACGACGGCGACCGCATCGTCTACGCTGGTCCAGCCGCAGGGTTCAACGAAGTATCCATGCCCGCCGACAGGACCTTTCCGCCGGGAAGTATTCTCCTTCCCGGGCTGGTCGACACCCACTGTCATGGTGCAAACGGCGGAGATTTCGCCAACGGGGATGCTGCCGAGGCCCGGCGCGCGATCGACTTCCTGCATCGCAGCGGAACAACCACCGCCCTTGCCAGCACTATGACGGCACCACCGGCCGATCTGCTGAGGGCCCTGTCAGTCCTTGCTGGACTGGCTGAGGAGGGACTGATTGCCGGTATCCACGCCGAGGGCCCCTTCGTCTCGACAGCGCGCTGTGGTGCCCAGAACCCCGACTTCATTGTGGACCCCGAGCCAGCGTATGTGGCAGAGCTGATCGAGGCTGCGCAGGGACGGATGAAGACCATGACGTACGCGCCGGAACTTCCCGGCGCGGATGCCCTTATCGATGCCCTGACCACCCACGGGATCACACCGTCACTCGGGCACACTGACT
This sequence comes from Arthrobacter sp. TMN-50, assembly GCF_054511125.1. Classification (NCBI taxonomy): domain Bacteria; kingdom Bacillati; phylum Actinomycetota; class Actinomycetes; order Micrococcales; family Micrococcaceae; genus Arthrobacter; species Arthrobacter sp. TMN-50. The sequence continues at coordinate 73,777 of NZ_JBTNDG010000001.1, forward strand.
GCGACACCGAAACGGCGGCAGCGTCGCTTGCGCTGGCACGCGAAGAGATGGAATCGACCGGCTTCGACGGCTACAGCGGCCGCCCCACAATCACCCATCTGTTCAACGGTATGCCGCCACTGCATCACCGCTCCCCTGGACCCGTCGCTGCCTGTCTCCGAGTAGCCAAGGCCGGAAACGCCGTCATCGAACTCATCGCTGACGGCGCCCATCTCGACCCTCAGACGGTTCTTACCGTTTTCGACCTCGTCGGCTGCCAAAATATTTCCCTGGTTACCGACTCCATGGCGGCCACTGGCCTTACCGACGGCGCTTACCGTCTGGGCCCATCCGCCGTCACCGTCACAGACGGCGTAGCAACGCTCGACAGCACTGGTTCGCTCGCCGGCGGCACAGCAGTGTTACTCGACATTGTCCGCCGGACTGTCGCCGCCGGAGTGTCGCTGGAGGATGCCGTGGCTTCGGCGACTGTCGTTCCGGCGAACATGCTGGGGCTGGCCGACGAACTTGGCAGTCTGCGACTGGGACTGAGGGCTGACGCCCTGGTGGTTACAGCCGACCTTCGCCTGCTCGCCGTTCTCCGTGAAGGCACCTGGCTTAGTCCTCTCTGACAGGTTGTTCACCCCAAGAGGCAGGGAATCCAGCAAACTTCTCCCAAGAATCCAGCAAAGTCCGTTGACCAGATCGGGCCCTCATGTGATGCTTATTTCAGTCTTTGTGTACGTGTTTTAGCATGCTCGCAAGACAGAGTTGCGAGCGTGTAACTTCCGACCGGAACCGTTGTAACCGGGCGCCGATAGGTCGTTTCCGTGAAGTGACCCCGGGCCTACGCACAGTGTGTGGGCCTGAACATTTCATTATGGAGGAGAAACAAATGGCACAGGGAACTGTGAAGTGGTTTAACGCGGAAAAAGGCTTTGGCTTTATCACCCCGGATGATTCAGACGGTGATGTCTTTGTGCATTACTCCGAGATCCAGACCGGCGGATTCAAGACCCTCGATGAGAACCAGCGTGTTCAGTTCGAAATCGGTCAGGGCGCCAAAGGCCCGCAGGCTACCGGGGTCACCGCCCTCTAGCCACTAAGTTTTCGGCAGCCTAGATGAGGAAGGCCCCCACGACCAACGTGGGGGCCTTCCTCGTGTCGACTGGGCTAGCGCCAAGTGCCGATACCGACCACTGGTCCGGCTTCCAACCAGGAAGACAGTCCGGCGTAGACGTCGAACTTCATGGCCAGCAATACTTCCTGACCCTCGTAGTCGAGGCACACCACGACGGCCCCAGGCTGAATCTGACGCTTCTCCGCTTCAGTGGGCTGGCGCCATGCTTTGAGCTCCAGAGAGCTACGCAGGTACCGATAACGGGGGCGCGGGCTCAGGGACGCCATCCTGAGCCATTCAAGGTGAAGGTCCGTATAACGACAAACCCCCAACTGCCATCCCCTGGGAGGGAAGCAGATGGAGGCGTCGAATGTTCCCAGCGCTCCGCGGAGCTGAAAGCGGCGGAGCCCGGCAGCCAGAATGGCAAGCACCAGCAGCAGGAATACTGCTGCGAGTGTGATGAAGGCTATACCGAGACCGTCCATCACCCCTTCTGTCAGCGAGTCTCCGCGGACACAGAGCCGCCGATCTTCGCATTGTCGGCTACGATGACCACCCGGTTACTGTCGACCGAGAAGAATCCCCCGTCGACCGAAACCAGCAAACGTTCACCGGAGACGGGCTGAATGGCCATCTCACCCTCAGCCAGGATAGCGAGCATCGGAGCGTGCCCAGGCAGGATGCCAATCTCGCCATCGCTGGTGCGGGCCCTGACCATGGTCGCCGCACCAGACCACACGAAGTGGTCTGCCGCGACGATTTCTACTTCGAGTTCGGCCATGAGTGTTACTTTCCGGTCTGCTCTTGGATCTTGGCCCACTGGCGCTCGACGTCGTCAAGCCCGCCAATGTTGAAGAACGCCTGCTCCGCAATATGGTCAAGGTCACCGTTGGCGATAGCGTTGAAGCCCTCGATGGTGTCCTTGATGCTGACCGTGGAACCCTCGACACCGGTGAACTGCTTCGCCGTGTAGGTGTTCTGCGACAGGAACTGCTGAATGCGGCGTGCGCGGGAGACCACAATCTTGTCTTCCTCAGAGAGCTCGTCGACACCGAGGATAGCGATGATGTCCTGCAGTTCCTTGTTCTTCTGAAGGATCTGCTTGACGCGCACCGCGGTGTTGTAGTGATCCTGACCGATGTACTGGGGGTCAAGGATCCGCGAGGTTGACGTCAACGGGTCAATGGCCGGGTACAGGCCACGCGAAGCGATCTCACGGGACAGCTCGGTCGTTGCGTCGAGGTGCGCGAAGGTCGCGGCTGGCGCCGGGTCGGTGTAGTCATCAGCAGGGACGTAGACGGCCTGCATGGACGTGATCGAATGACCCTTGGTCGAGGTGATGCGCTCCTGCAGGAGGCCCATCTCGTCCGCGAGGTTCGGCTGGTAGCCCACTGCCGACGGCATCCGACCCAGTAGGGTCGACACCTCGGAACCGGCCTGGGTGAAGCGGAAGATGTTGTCCACGAACAACAACACGTCCTGCTTTTGGACATCCCTGAAGTACTCAGCCATGGTCAGCGCCGACAGTGCGACTCGAAGGCGCGTTCCTGGTGGCTCATCCATCTGGCCGAACACAAGCGCGGTGTCCTTGAGGACCCCCGCCTCTTCCATTTCAACCCAGAGGTCGTTACCTTCACGGGTACGCTCGCCCACTCCGGCGAACACCGAGGTGCCACCAAAGTTACGGGCAACTCGGGTGATCATTTCCTGGATCAGCACCGTCTTGCCGACGCCGGCACCACCGAACAGTCCGATCTTGCCGCCCTTGATGTACGGGGTGAGAAGGTCGATGCTCTTGATACCGGTTTCCAGCATCTCGGTGGATCCCTCAAGCTGGGCGAATGCCGGTGGCTTGCGGTGGATGGGCCACCGTTCCGTGATCTCCAGCGAGGACTCTTCGACGTCGAGCGGCTTGCCGAGAACGTTGAAGATGTGCCCCTTGACGACGTCGCCGACGGGTACCGAAATGGCACTCCCGGTGTCGTGGACAACGGTTCCGCGAACCAGCCCGTCGGTGGCCTGGAGCGAGATAGCACGCACCAGGTTGTCGCCGAGGTGCTGTGAGGTCTCGAAGGTGATGGTATGCGTCTCACCATTGAGAGTGATCTCAGTGGTCAGCGCGTTATAGATTGCGGGAATGGCGTCGGCCGGGAACTCGACGTCGACAACCGGGCCAATGACACGGGCAATTCGACCTGTGCCGCCGGATGCAACTGAGTCACTACCGTGCTCAATAGTCTGGGCAGTCATCTCTCTCACTTCACTTACGTAGATGGCGTGGGGCTAAGTCTAACTAGGGTGGAGCAGGTTCAGGAACTTGAGTGATGTAACTGGCTAGGAAGCGCTGAGCGCGTCCGCACCTGCCACAATCTCCGACAGTTCCTGAGTGATCTCCGCCTGGCGCGCAGTGTTGCGGAGCCGGGTGTACTTCTTGATCAGGTCCGTCGCATTGTCGCCTGCGGACTTCATTGCCCGCTGACGGGCCGCGAGTTCGCTGGCTGCTGCCTGCAGAAGAGCCGCGAAGATCCGGGACTCGATGTAGCGGGGCAGCAGTGCGTCCAGAACCATTTCGGGCTCCGGCTCATACTCATACAACGGCAGCAGATCCGACTCGGATGCTGCTTCCTCTTCGACAACCTCGAGCGGAAGCAGGCGGATTACTGTAGGTTCCTGCAACACCATCGACCGGAAGCGGGTGTAGACGACGTGAATTTCGTCGACGCCGCCGTCGTCGAACTCCGTGCTGAACTCGGCGAGCAATGCCTTGCCGATTTCACGCGCAGTTTCGAACTCTGGGGCGTCAGTGCCGCCGGTCCACACGTTCTCAAACGCGCGGTTGCGAAAGTCGAAGTAGGCCTGAGCCTTCCGACCGACAAGGTAGGTCTTGACTTCCTTGCCCTCTTCCCGCAGCAGCTCGATGAGCGACTCGGCCTGCTTCAGAACACTGGCCGAATACGAACCCGCAAGACCGCGGTCCGAGGTCATGACCAATACCGCCGACCGGCGAATTTGCTCCGGCTCGGTGGTCAGCGGGTGATCGATTTCCGACTGCGATGCCACTGCTGAGACGGCACGGGTGATCGCATTGGCGTATGGCAGGGACGAGGATACTCGTGCCCTGGCCTTGCCAATGCGAGAAGTCGCGATCAGCTCCATCGCCTTGAAGATCTTCCTCATCGACGTGGTCGACGTGATCTTCTGGCGGTAGACCCGGATCTGGGCTCCCTCCCTTCTCCTCCTTTTCGACTCCCCCCGGGGGGTCACGAGGAGTGGCGGGGTTGCGCCTGGCCCCCACCACCGCCCCGGTGCCGGTTTCCCTAGCGCTTCTGCTTGACGATCTTCTCCTGGTCGACCTCGTCCTCGGAGAGGGCGCTGTACTCTTCATGCCCTGCGACCAGGCCGTCGTGGCCCTCGCCGAAGAAGCCCTGCTTGAAGTCGGTGATCTGCTTCTTCAGCTCGTCAACGGTGGAGTCTTCAAGGAGGTTGGTCTCGGCCAGGGTGGTCAGCACCGATGACTTGTGCCGCAGGTGCTCAAGGAACTGTCCCTCGAACTTCCTCACGTCTTCAACCGGTACATCGTCCAGGTAACCGTTGGTACCGGCCCAGATAGACACCACCTGATCCTCAATGGGGAATGGCGCGTACTGACCCTGCTTGAGCAGTTCCATCAGGCGTGCCCCACGGGTGAGCTGCTGGCGTGACGCGGCATCCAGATCGGACGCGAACATTGCGAATGCCTGCATGTCGCGGTACTGCGCGAGATCCAGCTTCAACGTACCGGAGACCTTTTTCATGGCCTTGACCTGAGCCGAGCCACCAACACGGGACACCGAAACACCGACATCCACCGCTGGGCGCTGGTTGGCGTTGAAGAGATCCGACTGTAGGAAGATCTGTCCGTCGGTGATCGAGATCACGTTGGTCGGGATGAAGGCCGAGACGTCGTTCGCCTTGGTCTCGACGATCGGCAGACCGGTCATCGAACCCGCTCCGAGCTCGTCGGAGAGCTTTGCGCAACGCTCCAGCAGACGGGAGTGCAAGTAGAAGACGTCGCCCGGGTAGGCTTCTCGTCCCGGTGGGCGGCGGAGTAGCAGTGAAACTGCGCGGTACGCCTCGGCCTGCTTAGACAAGTCGTCAAAGATGACCAAAACGTGCTTGCCGGCGTACATCCAGTGCTGGCCGATAGCCGAGCCGGCATACGGCGCAAGGTACTTGAAGCCGGAGGGGTCGGACGCCGGCGACGCAACAATCGTGGTGTACTCCAGGGCGCCCTTGTCCTCGAGGGTCTGGCGAACGGCAGCGATAGTTGAAGCCTTCTGGCCGATAGCCACGTAGATGCAGCGAACCTGCTTCTTCACGTCACCGGATTCCCAGTTGGCCTTCTGGTTGATGATGGTGTCCACGGCGATAGCCGTCTTGCCGGTCTGGCGGTCACCAATGATCAGCTGGCGCTGGCCACGGCCGATCGGAATCATTGCGTCGATGGCCTTGAGGCCGGTCTGCATTGGCTCATGGACTGACTTACGCTCGGTAACACCGGGAGCCTGAAGCTCCAGTGCACGGCGCGCTTCAGCCTTGATCTCGCCAAGCTCGTCGATGGGCTGTCCCAGCGGGTCAACCACGCGGCCAAGGAAACCGTCGCCCACGGGCACGGACAGGATCTCCCCGGTACGGTGAACTTCCTGGCCCTCTTCGATGCCGGTGAAGTCACCAAGGATGACGACGCCGATCTCGCGGGTGTCGAGGTTCTGGGCGAGGCCCAGTGTGCCATCTTCGAAACGCAGCAATTCATTGGCCATCACCGAGGGCAGACCCTCTACCTTGGCGATGCCATCGCTGGCAGTACTTACGCGGCCCACTTCAACGCGCTCTGCGTTGCCGGGTTCGTAGGATGCCGCAAACTCGTTCAACGCATTACGGACGTCTTCGGCGTTGATGGTCAATTCGGCCATCTGCAGTCCCTGCTCTCCTGTGTTGTGATCGCCACTACTTCGCGGCAACCGGTGTGTGATTGAAGTCTGTTGTGTGTCTGGGATAGGGCGGCGGACCGTCCTACACCGCAAGCTTTCGCCGCAGTTCAGACAGCCTGGCGATGACTGTGGAATCGACCACTTCATCGCCAACCTGGACGCGGACCCCGCCAATTAGCGACGGCTCCACGGTGACATTGGTCCTGAGCTCGCGCCCAAACAGAGAGTTGAGGCCCTGCTGCAACCGCGCGTACTGCTCATCAGTCAGCGGACGGGTAACACTGACGTTCGCAATCCAGCGGTCGTGCCGTTTGGCAACGAGTTCGACGAACCGCTTCACCAAGTGGGTGGGCTTGATGCCGCGGGGTGCCTGCACAGCCTGCCGCACCAACAGCCGTGCCTCGGCTCCGGCGTTCGGAACCAGTTTCAGCGCGAGGTTCACCCTGGCGTCGTCGCTGGCCTGCCGTTCTGACAGGGCACGCTGCAACTCATGGCTTGATTCGACGGTCCTGATGAAGTCAAAGAGGTCGTTTTCAAGACCCTCAAGACTTTCGGCTCCGTAGCCCCGGTTCTCCGCAACAGCAATCGCTGCTGTTGCGCCGAGGGTTTCCAGCGCGTCTCCAAGGTCGCGGGCCGCGGCCCACCGCATGGAGACCAGCTCCCTAACCACCGACGCGGTCTGCTCCGACACCTTGCCAGCGATCAGGGTCGAGACCAGAGCGGCCTTATCCCTGCCTTCGCGGGAAGGGTCGGTCAGTGCGCGGCGGAGTCCGGCGTTGCTGTCCAGCATGTCGAGGACCCCGAAGAGTTCCTCGGCAAGCGTCAGCGGTGCGCCGGGCAGACGGGTTTCGAGATCTTTGAGTGCCGTTGCCAGGGACTGGCTGGATACACCTGCCATTACTTCGATGCACCTGCGCTCTGAGTTTCGAGGTCGGCCAGGAAGCGGTCAACCACTCGTGCGGACCGCTGATCATCGGATAGTGACTCTCCGACGATCCGGCTGGCGAGGTCGGTAGCCAGCGTGCCAACTTCGGCGCGCAGCGAGACAACGGCTGCCTGACGTTCTGCTTCAATCTGGACGTGGGCCTGCTCTGTAATGCGAGCAGACTCGGCTCCAGCCTTTTCCTTCAGTTCCGCGAGGATCTGCGCGCCTTCGGCGCGTGCTTCCTCACGGATGCGGTTGGCTTCGGTGCGAGCGTCGACCAACTGCTGCTTGTACTCGTCAAGCGCTGCATTCGCTTCGGCCTGTGCTGCTTCAGCCTTGGCGATGCCGCCTTCAATGGCTTCGGTGCGCTCGGCGAACGTCTTTTCAAACGCCGGCATCACGTACTTGATGACGATAAACATCAACACTGCGAAGCCCACCAACGTAACGAGCAGTTCCCACAGGTTCGGGACAAGCGGACTTGAGCCCTCTTCTGCGGCCATAATCGCTGCGTTAAGCATGTTTCACCCGTCTTTCTTTAGCTAGTCTATGGACCGTCTCGGACGCGTAGCTAGGCGCCGATAACGAACGCGAAGACCAGACCGAGGATGGCGAGTGCTTCAGTCAGTGCCAGTCCGAGGAAGGCGATGGGCTGGAGTACCCGCTGGGCTTCCGGCTGGCGCGCTACACCGTTGATGTATGCGGCGAAGACGAGTCCCACACCGATACCACCGCCGATTGCGGAGAGTCCGTATCCAACGAGGTTGAGGCTACCCTGTACTTCCATTGTGTTCCTTTCAAGATGCCGCTTGCTGCGACAGGTTGTTTGGGATCATCCCCGACGGGGAAGTCTGTATTAGTTAGTCGTGAAAATCAGTGTGCGTCGGCGTGGAGTGCGCCTTCGATGTAGATGGCCGCCAGCAGTGTGAACACGTAGGCCTGAAGGAGCATGATCAGCACTTCGAGCATGTACATGGCAACCGCTCCTACCAGGACCAGAACGCTGGTTCCCTGCAGCAGGATGTTGCCGGTCATCACCATGTACTCGATGGCCGAACCGGCAAGGGTCACGATGAGGTGACCTGCAAGCATGGTGGCGAACAGACGGAGTGAGTGAGTGACCGGGCGGACGAGGAAGTTCGAGATGATCTCGATCGGGACCACAATCGGCAGGATGTACCAGGGAACCCCTGATGGGACCACTGCCAGCTTGAAGTAGCGCAGTCCGTGCTTTTTGATGCCAATGCCGACCCAGAGGAGGTAGAAAATCGCCGCAATGGCGTAAGCGCTACCCGGGTGGGAGAAACTGGGCAACTGCAAGCCCGGAATCGCACCGAAAATGTTGTTTACCAGGACAAAGAAGAATGCGGTGAAGAGCCACGGCACGTACTTCATGAAGTCCTTGCCGCCGATAATGTCCTTACCGATCGAGTTCCGGACAAATCCGTAAGCGGACTCCCCCAGGAACTGCATCTTGCCGGGGACCATCTTTCCCTTGCGGGAGGCAATGATGAAGAAGACGGCAATAAAAATGACTGACAAGATGAGCATCAGCATCTGCTTGCCGAAGCCACCCTCGAACCAGACGCCGTATTCACCGCCCCACGGGAGAATATCCCGATAGTGGGTGTCGTCAATAGTGGGGGCTACGAAACCCTCATCCGTTGTAGTGGCCGGGAGCGCAAGCGCGATCAACGCGTTTCCTCTCTGCAGTGTCCATCATTGGGCATGTTCTGATCGGGCATAGAACCACTGCTCCGACTCATTAAGTTTTCCGACATCACTTCGGGTTATCCCCAGCCTTCCCGCTGCTGCCCCTCGGCATCGAACCGGGACCAGTTGTGCTTTGGCGGGTGAGGTTATGCATATGGGAGAGATAGAAACCCCCGGCTGCACCCAAGAGACCTCCCGCGAGCACTAGCCATCGTGTCCCCAGGAGGTTGTCCAGCCCCCAGCCTATCAAACTCCAGACGACGATCCCGCCAATAATGTAGCTGAAGACCGCCAATCCGGCGTTGTAACCGCCCTCACCGTAGCTGCCCCGGTCGTCGCTCCTGCCGGCTGCTAATGGAACGTTCTGCTGGGGATCCTCGGGACGTAATTCAGCCACGGTCAGACTCGATTCCCTTTGTTGGCGAAATGGGCGTGGGGTCGTTATAAAGCTGGTGCCGGGCTTTGGAAAAGACGTAGAGCTCAACCGCCTGCCAAAGAATTACGGTCCCCACGGCTCCCGCGAAGAACCAGTTCGGCTCAAGCCAGGGCGGAGTGCCAAGGACAAAGAGGACGACCGCAAAGCCCACCACCTTGATCGCATAGGTCACTGCAAACATCCCTATCGCACCAGAAGGGTTGTTGCGACCGACAAAATGGCCTACCGCCAAACTGATCCCAAAGAAGGCCGCTACTACCGCAAATCCGAACATCGCACTTAGAGCGGCGCCAGGGCCGGCGACAAGACCCGCAACTGCAGCAGTCACGGCGATAGCTGCGGCGGTAACCAGGGCGCACTTCTTCAGTATTCCCAGCCACAGGGATCCTGATGGGACCGCTGCAGGGTGAGCGGTGCCATTGGTGGCACTAACGCGCGGCGCGTCAGGTGTGCTCATAGGGAATCCGTCCGTAGATTCGATGTGAGGGAAGTCCCCGACTCAGCCCGGGAATGCTGACCGCGGGCTGCGGCCCAATTCTACAGTAAATAGAAATTGGCTCAGGACCCGGACCGGTTCGATCGACGCGTTCAGCGCGTCCGGCCAGCGTGTGCCCGGCCAGCCAAAAGCCGTGGAGAGTAGAGATAGAGCGCCACCACCGCTGCGGCAAGCAGCGAGAAGGCCACAGCGACAAGGGGCGTGGCGGTCGCAGCCACGAAGCCGGCTGCACCGGTCAGCACCGAGGCGCCAGTGACCGCCAGAGCCGACTGCACATGAGTCAACCCGATGTCAGTCAGACGCTGGTAGACGTGCTCCCGATGGGAGGCATACCAGCGGTCGCCCGCCCGCACCCGACGAAGGAAGGTAGTGAACGTGTCGGCGAGGTAGATCAACACCGGCGAGAGCAGATACTCGAGGTACACGCCGGCCAGCAGGCCCGCGACGGCCATCGCTGCGATCGAGGCACCCAGCAGGTAGCTGCCGACGTCGCCGAGGAAGACGAACCCCCTGCCCAGGTTCCAGGGGAGGAAACCGGCAAAGGCGGCGGCCACTACAAGACCGGCAACAGTCAGCCACAACTGGGTGCTGAGCACCCCCGCCACGGCGTAGAAGATGCCGACGGCAACTCCATGGAAGCCGGAGATGCCGTTAATGCCGTCCATGAAGTTTGCGGCGTTGATGTAGGCGGCAACCGCCAGCGCGCCGACCGGCACCCACCAGAAGCTTTGCCCGATGGTCCAGACAAGCGCTGCCGTGCCCACCGCTCCGATGGCTAACTGCAGGAGTGCGCGCACCTGGATCGAAATCCCCCGGTAATCTTCGATCCAGCCCAGCAGCGCTGCTGCCGAGAGCATCGCCAGGAGAATCAGGATCAGCGAGCGGTCCACTTCCACGACGCCGGTGGCAAGCGAGAGCACCAGTCCCCCGGCAATTCCTACCGCAACGGTGATGCCCACCCCTCGGATGACAACTGTGGCGTGGGAGGATCGCGCATTGGGAACATCCAGCACGCCGAGCCGGGACAACAACGGCTTGAGGGCAAATGGCAGGACTCCGCTCAGCATCGCCGCAACACCGACTACCAGGACCAGCCGAAGGTCAATCACTGGCAATACCGCCCTTACGCTTCCAGTCGCCCAGGTTGAGCTGGTCTGGGTCGAGGGTGGATACGGAGGTGTGCGAAATCTTTGGGTGCAGTGGCCTGGCGCCGTCCTCACCGAAGCCCACCAGATCCTCGTGCATCTTCTCCCCCGGACGAAGACCGGTAAAGACCACTTCGATATCCTTCCCGGACATGGCGATCATCCGCTGGGCGACGTCGAGAATCTTGACTGCCTCGCCCATGTCCAGAATGAGTATTTCGCCCGGGCGTCCGATGGCCCCGGCCTGGATCACCAACTGGCAGGCTTCCGGAATGGTCATGAAGAAGCGCGTGACCTCGGGATCGGTGACAGTGATGGGACCGCCGACCCGGATCTGCTCAGTGAAGAGCGGCAACATTGAACCACGGCTGCCGATCACGTTGCCAAACCGGACCGATACATAGCTCTTGCCGGTTTGGGCTGCCTGCCAAGCCGTGAGTTTCTCTGCGACCCGCTTGGAGTGACCCAGCACGCTGGTGGGATTTGCCGCCTTGTCGGTGGAGATGTTGACGAAGTGCCCAACCCCAGCCACCCTGGCTGCGTTCAGTACGTTCTGAGTGCCGAGGACGTTGGTTTTCCAGGCCTCTTCGGGGTACTGCTCCAGCAGCGATACGTGCTTGAGGGCAGCGGCGTGGAAGACCACCTCGGGCTTGCGTTCCTCAAAAATGCCGAGCAGGGTGTCGGCGTCGCGGATATCCGCTAACACCGTGTCCTTGCCGGTCAGAAGACCGCGCCCCGTCATCGACAGCTGGGTGGTCTGAAGTCCCGTTTCGTCGCGGTCCAGCATGATCAGCTCAGCCGGGCTGAACTGCGCGAGTTGACGGCACAGTTCGGACCCGATGGACCCGCCGGCCCCCGTTACGAGGACTTTCTTCCCAGTGATGTACCCGGCCACCTCATCGGCATGGATATCTACCGGCCGGCGACCGATCAGGTCCTCGACAGCGACCTCACGAAAGTCCGAAAAGCCTGCACCGGACCCACCAGTGGCGAGCATGTCGCGCAGCGGTGGGAGCACCAGGACCCTGATGTTCATACCCGCCACCAGGTCCGAGACCTTGCGGACCTGGGCGGCCTCGACGTCGGCGAAGGCAATGACCAGCACGGAAGCGCGGGTGCGGGCGATGATGCCCGGAAGATCCTCCAGCCGGCCCAGCACCGGGACAGTTGCCAGCCTCAGGTGTTTCTTGGCTGGGTCGTCGTCGATCAGGCCGACGGGGAAGTACGGGGACTCGCGGTCCTGACTCATCCGGCCGACCAGGGAACTGCCCAGGAAACCGGCGCCATAGATCAGGGTGCGCTGCGCATCTTCCCCGGGTTTGGCCTTGCTCTCCACGAACATGCGTTTGAGGTACCGGGTAGAGGCCATGAACATACAGGCAAAGGGGAAAGCAATGATGGCGATGCTGCGCGGAATCTCGATGATGGAGAAGAACACCACGCTCACGAGCAGCAGGATGACCGAGACGATGACCGTCACGATCACGAGTAGTTTCGCCTCATGGAAGCTGCCGAAACTGTAGCGGCCACGGTAAAGCGCGAAGCTCAGACCGACAGCCAGCTGCGCGGCGAGAGCCACTGCGCAGAACACCACCACCCCAGGCATATTGATCTGGTTGATCAGTAATTCATAACGAAGCACCAGAGCCAGAAGAATGGCGACCACCCAGGCAACCGAATCAAAAATGAACTGCGACCACAGCCACAGGGCCGGCTTCTCCGACCGGGTGGTGGTCCGGTTTCCTGACCCGTCCCGGGCTGGATCCACGCTGTCAGCGAGTTTCATAGTTCCTAACGACGGCTCGGCGATGATGGCAAACGTGCTTCTCAAGTCCTCACGGCAAAATCTCAGCTCGTGCTGGTGTAATAGACTCTCTCTACCCGAGAATACTAACCGCACAACCCGGCCCTGACCGCCTTCGAGGCATGTTGTGAGCGGACCGGAAAGGACTGTTTTGCAGGATACCGTGGCCGTTGCGGCAGTTACATTTGACCGCCCCGACGACCTCCGTACCCTCCTGCTGGCACTGTCTCAGCAGAGCGTCCCGCTCACCTCGGTTGCGCTGGTGGATTCCGGCACTCAGAGCGTCGAGGCAATCGCCGCCGAATCCACGGCACCCGTCAACTACATCCGCTCGCTGAGCAACCTCGGTGGTGCAGGCGGTTTTTCCCTGGCCATACTCTCGGCTATGGCAAGCGGTGCCCAGTGGGTCTGGATTATGGACGACGACGCCCACCCGGAGGACCCCGAGGCACTCGCAATCCTGATGGCGGCGGCGAAAACCCACGGCCTCGACGTCGTCGTCCCGTTGATTGTGGCGCCGGGCGAGCCGACCAAACTGTCTTTCCCTTTCCGGCTGGGTGGCCGTTCGGTCCACGACCGGGCCGAAGTGGAAAAGCTCGGGATTATTCCTGACGTGGGTCAGTTTTTCAACGGCGCACTGATCCGCACTGAGGTGTTTTTTCGGGTGGGACTTCCCGACCTGCGGCTGTTCATTCGCGGTGACGAAACCGACTTCATGCTGCGCCTGCGCCGGGCCAGGATCACGTTCGGCACGGTGACGACCGTTGCGCTCAGCCATCCCCCCGGCTGGGCCGAGACGCAGCAGGTTCTCGGTGACCGACTGCACGTCCTGGTCCCCGAGACGGCGTTCAAACGGTTCTACTACTACCGCAACCGCGGCTACCTTACCCGCCGGTACTGCCGCGTGAAGTCTTTCATCGCGGACGGGGTGGGCTACCCGCTGTACTTCCTCAGGCGCCGTGACCCGCGAGGATTCGCCGCGTGGCTTGCCGCCTACTCCACGGGAGTGCGCGGTCGCGGCTTCGGACCGCCGTCGGACCAGGGTTTCTGACATGTCTGCACCTGAGATGCCGGTGACGGTGGTGGTGACCACCTTCAACCGCGCCGCTTACCTGCGCTCTCTGTTGCAGACGATAGCGCGGCTGGATCCGGCGCCCAGCAGCGTCATAGTGGTAAACAATGCGAGCACCGACAACACCGACGACGTGATCGCTGCAGCCGACCTCCCGTTTCCGCTGATCCACCATCGGCTGCAGAAGAACGTTGGCGGCTCCGGCGGGTTCTCGACCGGTGTCGACCGGGCACTCGCCGAAGGCGCGGAATGGCTGTGGCTGATGGACGACGACGTCGAGGCGCTGCCCGACGCGCTTGCCGCGTTCCAGCCCTGGATGGAAACGTACCGGTGCATTCATGGCCGCCGCTACGATCACTCGGGCAAGCCATTCTTCTGGCAGCACCGCTTCAATGCGTTCCTGGGCGTTCATTTCCCGGTCCGCGGTAACGTCTTCCGCCACCGCCCGGTATTCCACACCAACGTGGGCTGTTTCGAAGGCATGCTGGTGAACGCCGATGTGGTGCGCCGCGTGGGCCTGCCCGACACGCGCTTCTTCCTCAACGGTGACGACACCACGTACGGCTGGTTGATTGCGCAGTCCGAACCCGTGGCGTACATCAATCGGTACGTGTTGAAAAAAGCCCGACCGCAGAAGCAGATCGATCTTGGCGTCCGCCACCTCAACGATTCAAACGATCTCGGCCGCTATTGCGGCATGCGCAATCGTGGTCACTTGGCCCGTTACCTGAAAGTCAACGGCAAACTTAACCGCTGGGGATTTGGGCTTGGAACCCTGCTCACGGTGGCCAAGGAAATCCTGCGCTTGGTGGCTGTCGAACACTCACTTTCCGGGCTGGCGCCACTCTGGCGTGGCTGGCGTGAATCGCGCGGCATCCTGAGAGACGCCGACTGGCAGCCGATGCCGCCGCTCGGGTCCGATCGCTCCAAACAGCTGAAGGGAAGCCGTTGACCGTGTCCTGGCTGATTCTTGGTGCCACCGGGTTCGTCGGTTCAGCGGTGCTGCACGCCGCCGAGGCGGCAGGTCTCGACGTCGCCGCCCTTCCGGCGCCCCGCCTCACCACCGACGCCACAACGGTGGCCGCCATTGCTGGCGAAGCCGCCACTCACCCCGCTCTAACCGGTCTCACTTCCGCACTGGCTGGTGTGTCGGTGGTGGTCAACGCCGCTGGCCTCGCCGCTCCCCGGAGTGGCGACACGGCAACACTGCGGGGAGCCAACGCCCTGCTGCCCGCACTCCTGGCCCAGGCCTGTGCTGCGGCAGGGGTCGAACGGCTGGTCCACCTCAGCAGCGCCGCCGTCCAAGGCCAGCGTGCCCGCCTCGACGAGTCCCGGGACCTTTCCCCCTTCTCCGCCTATTCCCGGAGTAAGGCACTGGGTGAAGAGGCCCTCCGGGTTGCACCACCAGGCCTTTCCACAGTGGTGGTTCGGGCGACCTCGGTGCAGGGCCTCGACCGACCGACGACGACGGCGCTCGTCAAACTGGCCGCCTCGCCGCTGGCGTCGGTAGCGGCTCCGGGCACCGCGGCAACGCCGGTGACATCGGTTGAATCACTGGCTGACTTTGTCGTCAAAGTAGGTTCATATCCGGGCCCCGTCCCGGCCGTGGTCCTGCAACCCTCCGAGGGGATGACCGTCCGGTCCGTCCTCGAGGCCGCCGGCGGCACTCCCCTCGTGCTGCCGCGTCGGCTGTGCCGTGGGCTGCTACGCGCAGGCTACGCCGTGTCGGCACTCGCCGGGGAGCGGCTGCATGGCAGCCTGCGCCGGGTGGAGCTGATGTGGTTTGGGCAGGCGCAGGACCCGGGCTGGGCCGAAACCCACGGGATCCAGGTGGAGCAGCGGGTCAGCGCGGTGCTGGAGAGTGCTGCGTCCCGGCGTCGTCAGGGTCGCGCTGGACGTCAGCCTCAGGCAACCCGCTAGCGTCCCCAGCATCATCGGCTGGATCTTTGAGGTCCGGAACAACCTCCCGCAGCCGGTCGAGGCTAACGCTGCCCGCGCGGACCAGGATTAGCTCCTCGCCGGTCGCATCGACAATGGTCGACGCCGTGGCACTGCGGGGTCCACCCTCCAGATACACCTCCACCGAGTCCGCGAGCTGCCCGAATGCTTCAGCGCCGGTGGTGGCCGCTGGCGCGCCGGTGCGATTGGCCGAAGACACTGCCAATGGTCCGGTGAGGGTCAGCAGGTCAAGAGCCATCCGATCGTCGGGTACGCGTAGGGCCACTGTGCCGAGGGTGTCTCCGAGATCCCAGGTCAGGGACGGCTGGGCGCGGAAGATCAGGGTCAACCCGCCGGGCCAGAATGCCTCGGCCAGCTTCCTGGCATTGGGGTGAATCTCGGCTGCCAATCCGTCCATCGTCTGGACCCGGGGAATCAGCACCGGCGGAGGCATGCTCCGGCCACGTCCTTTGGAGGCCAGCAGGGTAGCAACGGCCTGAGGCGAAAACGCGTCAGCGGCAATACCGTAGACCGTGTCGGTGGGAATCACCACGCACTGGTTGGCCGCCACCGCGCGTTGGGCATGCGCCAATCCGTCGCTGCGTTGGGCTGGGTCTGAGCAGTCGTAGCTGGTGGTCACGGAATTATTCTTTCACTGGTGCGCCAGGATTGGCACATTGGCTGCGCACGGCCGAGGTGGAACGGTCACGACCGGTGAGGTCCTGATGGGTGAGCACTGTTGACCATCGAGGGTCCTGCCTCATCAGCGCCGCAATAGCTGGGGCCTGCACCTCCGCGTGTTCCATCACAAAATACCCGCCGGGAACCAGCAGCCGGGCGGCACTGAGCATTGCGGCGACCGGCAGTTCGAGCCCATCCTCGCCGCCGCCGTACAGGGCAATCCGTGGGTCGTGGTCAGCCACCTCGGGTTCGCGGGGCACCGCAGCCGAGGGAATGTAGGGCGGGTTGGATACGACGACGTCGAACGTCCCATCCTCCTCCCCGAGTGCGTTCCGCAGGTCCCCCAGGATGAGCGTGATACCCCGAGCGCCAAGGTTGCGTTCGGCCCATGCGTGAGCCAGCGGGCTGTACTCAACCGCGTAGACCTCGGCTCCGGGCACCTCGTCGGCGATGGCGGCGGCGATCGCGCCACTGCCGGTTCCAAGGTCAACCACCCTGGGCCGAATGAGCGTCAACGCATGCTCGATCGCGAGCTGCGCCACGGATTCCGTTTCCGGGCGCGGAATGAAGGCACCGGGCCCTACTTCCAGCTCCACCTGCCTGAAATAGGCAATACCGGTAATGTGCTGCAGCGGCACCCGGCGGCACCGCTCGGCCACCAGATCGAAATAGCCCTCCGGGACTGCGGCCCCAACCAGGGAAAGAGTCTTCACGCGCCCTACCGGTTCCCCGAGCAGATGGGCGGCGAGGAGGTGAGCGTCGACGCCAGGGCTGGGCACACCGGCGTCGGCCAAAACAGCAGTAGCCCGCCGCAGGGCGTCCTCGAGGGACTCGGCCGGGTCGGTGTAGGCTGCCGCCTTTTCATCAGGGTTCATTGAGTGTTGGTTCAGTCGTCCTCGCCGATCGCGTCCAGCCGGGACTGTTCATCCATCTCGATTCCCGCCTGGACCACTGCTTCAAGGTCACCGTTCATCACTGCGTCAAGATTGTAGGCCTTATAACCGGTGCGGTGATCGGCGATGCGGTTCTCGGGATAGTTGTAGGTCCGGATCCGTTCCGAGCGGTCCATGGTGCGGATCTGGGATTTACGGATATCGGAGTTCGCCGCATCGATCTGCGCCTGTTGGTGGGCGAGGATGCGGGAGCGGAGCACCCGCATGCCTGCCTCACGGTTCTGCAGCTGGGACTTCTCGTTCTGCATGGCCACCACGATGCCCGTGGGAAGGTGGGTGATCCGCACAGCGGAGTCGGTGGTGTTCACTGACTGGCCACCCGGTCCTGAGGACCGGTAGACGTCAATCTTGAGATCGTTCTGGCTGATCTCCACTTCCTCGGGCTCGTCAACCTCCGGCAGGATGAGGACTCCGGCAGCTGACGTGTGGATCCTGCCCTGCGATTCGGTGACTGGAACACGCTGGACCCGGTGCACACCACCCTCGAACTTGAGGCGGGCGTAGACGCCCTCCCCCGGCTCGTTCGAGGAGCTCTTGATCGCCATCTGGACATCCTTGTAGCCGCCGAGGTCGGACTCGTTGGCTGAAATGATCTCGGTTTTCCAGCCGCGGGACTCGGCGTACCGGGTGTACATGCGCAGCAGGTCGCCGGCGAACAGTGCTGCCTCGTCGCCGCCTTCGCCACCCTTGACCTCGATGATGACGTCGCGGCTGTCGTTGGGGTCACGCGGGATGAGGAGCCGGCGGAGCCGTTCCTGGGCGGCGGCGAGCTGTTCCTCAAGCACGGGGACCTCGGCGGCGAACTCGGGATCGTCAGCCATTTCCTGGGCTGCCTCAAGGTCGTCCTTGAGCGCTTCCCATTTGGTGTGCGCGTCGACAATACCGCTCAGTTCGGCGTACCTGCGGCCGAGTTTGCGGGCCAGCACCTGATCGGAGTGCACTGCCGGGTCGGAGAGCCGTAGCTGCAGCTCGGCGTGCTCGTCGAGCAGGTTCTGGATCGACTCAAACATCTGGGACATACCTCTTTCAAACGAATTCCATTCAACCCAAATGACCGATTTCGGGCGGATTACCCGTCATTTGTGTTGACTCGATTGGGTTAAGCACAGCCGCCCACGCACCGTCCGGCGAACCGGTAGGGCGTGGGCGGCGGGTGGCTAGCTAGTCGTCGTCGTTCTTGGAACCCAGCGTGGTCTTCTGGACCTGCATCAGGAACTCGACGTTCGACTGGGTTTCCCGGATCTTGTTGGTCAGCAGCTCAAGTGACTGCTGTTCGCCCAGTCCGGAAAGGACTCGGCGCAGCTTCCACATGATCTTGACCTCGTCCGGGGAGAGCAGCTTCTCTTCACGCCGGGTACCGGACGCGTTGACGTCCACTGCCGGGAAGATCCGCTTGTCGGCAAGGTTCCTTGACAGGCGGAGCTCCATGTTGCCGGTGCCCTTGAACTCCTCGAAGATGACCTCGTCCATTTTGGATCCGGTCTCGACGAGTGCGGTGGCGAGAATGGTGAGCGAGCCACCGTTCTCGATGTTCCGTGCGGCACCGAAGAAACGCTTCGGCGGGTAAAGCGCCGCCGAGTCAACACCACCGGAAAGAATACGACCGGAGGCCGGAGCCGCAAGGTTGTAGGCACGACCCAGACGGGTCATCGAATCGAGGAGCACCACGACGTCCATTCCCATCTCGACGAGGCGCTTGGCGCGTTCGATCGAGAGTTCGGCGACAGTGGTGTGGTCATCCGCCGGACGGTCGAAGGTCGAGGCAATGACCTCACCCTTGACCGTGCGCTGCATGTCGGTGACTTCCTCGGGGCGTTCGTCAACCAGCACCATCATGAGGTGGACCTCAGGATTGTTGATGGTGATCGCGTTGGCGATGGCCTGCAGGATGAGCGTCTTGCCGGCCTTCGGTGGGGAGACGATCAGGCCACGCTGGCCCTTGCCGATGGGTGCCACCAGGTCGATGACGCGGGGGCCGATCTTCTTGGCTTCGGTCTCGAGGCGCAGGCGCTCCGTAGGGTACAGCGGAACCAACTTGGCGAACTCCACGCGGTCCTTGAGTTCCTCCGCGGGTTTGCCGTTGACCGAGGTCACACGGATCAGCGCATTGAACTTCTGACGGGTGTTGTTCTGGTTCTCGCCGTCGCGGGGGGCGCGGATGGCGCCCACCACTGCGTCACCCTTGCGCAGATTGTGCTTCTTGACCTGTGCCAGGGAAACGTAGACGTCGTTGGGGCCGGGCAGGTAGCCGGAGGTCCGCACGAACGCGTAGTTCTCCAGGACGTCCAGGATGCCCGCGACGGGCAGCAGGACGTCGTCCTCGGTGACCTCGACGTCGTCGACCTCGGGGTTCTGGGTGCGGTTGCGACGGCGGTCGTTCCGGTCGTTGCGGTCGCGGAACCGGCTGCCGCGGTCGTTGCTGTTGCTGTTGCTGTTGCTGTTGCTCCGGTCATTACCGCGGTCGTTTCCGCGGTCGTTGCTGTTGCTGTTGCTGCCGCCGTTATCGTCACGCGAGTTGCGGTTGCGGCGGTTGCGGTTGCGTCCGCGGCTGTCGTCGTCCCGGTCGTTACCCCGGTTGTCGGTGTTCTCGGTCCGGCTGTTCTCGGTCCGACTGTTGTCGTTCCGGCTGTTGTCGTTCCGGTTGTCGTTACGGCTGCGACCGCCACGATCGTTACGGCTGTTCGCCTCGTTTTGCTCGGAGGACTCAGTGGTTGATTCTCCCGCGCCCTGGTTGGCTCGCTCGCCACCCCGTGGGGAATCGTCAGATGGAAGCGTCTCGGAGGATTCATTCGCTGCGGCGTCGGTGCGTTCCTCGCCGCGACGACCACGTCGGTTTTCACGAGGCGCACGGCCTCGGGACCGCTCGCCGCCGTCATTGTTTCGCGGCTCGCCACCGGTGGGAGCGTCGGTTGATTCCGGCTGCTCGGCAGCAGCGGGTAGGCTCACGACGCCGTCGGACCCGGCACGCCGGTTCCGGTTGCGGGTGCGTGATGGACGTTCGGCCTGCTCCGGCGCGGCGTCCTCGCTGTCCTGCGAAGCGTCAGCGTCACTGCTGGCTGCATTGCCTGTCGACCGGCGTGAAGACCGGGTGGAACCGTTCGATTGGCCGGAGTCCGCAGGGGCAGCTCCATTTCCGGCGACCGGTGCGGCGTCTTTGGGACGGTCGGCAACAGCTGAACCACGCTGATGATCTGAGATAGCTGAGACCAGGTCACCTTTGCGCATCCTGGACCCACCGGTGATACCCAGTTGACCGGCAAGAGCCTGGAGCTGGGCAAGCTTCAGTCCGGCAAGGCCGGAGCTTTTGGAAGCGGGAGCGTCGGCCATGCCGGCGTTCAATATGTCCACACCTGATAACAGGTCAGTGGTTTCAGTCACGAAGGATCCTTCCCCCTCGTCGGGCGGTCCAACTCTGATGTGGACCGCGTTTGGTTAGCCCCACCGCCGTAGCAGAAGTGGTCGGATAGGGTTCGGTCCTGCCGGAAGAGTCCGGCCTGGCCGTGCGTGCTAGGAACCTTCGGAAGTAAGTAGGCTTTCGGTTTATCTTCGAACCGCTGGTGCCTTTTAGTTTCTGGGAGGTTACACCGGAGGTGACGCGACTGCTGAAAACCATGCAGCTTCGCGGCGGTCAAAATGAAATGACGGCCAGATCAGCAGCTTACGGTTCATTCCGTTGGTGCATCACTAGTTTAGCACCCTCAATGGACGGATCTACTCGACAAACACGCCAGAGCCGTGCCCGGGAAGGAGAGTGGCGCCGCCGCGCTCCACAGCCAGGGGAAGGACACGCCAGTCCTCATCCTCGCCGGAGGCAGCGGTCAGCTCGGTAACCAACCGTTCGATGTCTGCCGCCTGCTGCTCACCGACAGCAAAAGTCATCACGGTGGGCCCAGCACCCGAGATGACCGCAGGGAAGCCCTGCGCGCGAAGTTGGCGCATCAAGGTAGCACTGGGCAGCATCGCCTGGGCGCGATAGTCCTGATGCAGCGCATCCTGCGTCGCGTCCAGCAGAAATTCCGGCTGCCGGGAGAGTGCATGGACCAGAAGGGCGGCGCGGCCAGCGTTAGAGGCAGCGCTCGAGTGGGAGACCGAGGCCGGCAGCAGTGCACGTGCTGTCTCGGTCGACAGGCTGCTGGCCGGAATTATTGCTACGGGGATGATTGAGGGGTGCACCGGAACGGCGGCGCTGTGGAAGACCCTGCCGGTTTCCCAGGAGATGGCGAGGGAACCCAGGAGGGCGGGCGCCACGTTGTCGGGATGACCCTCAAGGGTTGAGCACAGCTGAAGGAGCCCCGCAGGCTCCATCCGGTCGGTGTCCGGCAACAAGAAATTGGCTGCCAGGACCGCAGAGACAATAGCCGCCGCCGAGGAGCCGAGTCCCCTGCCGTGCGGGATGAGGTTTTGCGTTTCGAGTTCGAGCCCTGGGCAGCCGAAGCCTGAGCGCTCGAGCGTGTCCAGCAGCGTGCGTGCCACCAGGTGGGCTTCATCGCTCGGGAGGTCGTCGGCTCCCTCTCCGGTGACCCTCACGGTGACGGTGCCGCTGGTGGTGGTCCGCACCATAACCGTGTCGAAGAGTGAAACAGCGAGGCCCAGGGTGTCAAAGCCCGGCCCCAGATTGGCGCTGGTGGCGGGGACCCGGATCGTTGCTTCCTGACCCGCAGCCACCATCCTGGTTCCCCTGGTCAGGCGGCTGATCTCCGGGGAGGGCACCAGGTCACTCACCGGCGGTGCCCTCAAGGCCCAGCGCGGTGGCAACGCTGACGACGTCGAAATCCACTGTGGTCGGCTCGACGTCGGACCCGTCCGCAGCCTTCAACGCCCATTGGGGGTCCTTGAGGCCATGGCCAGTCACCGTGATCACGATGGTCTTGCCGACCGGAGCCAACCCGGCGGCATGCTTTTTCAGGAGGCCCGCCACTCCGGCGGCCGATGCCGGCTCGACGAAGACGCCCTCGCGTGCCGACAGCCAGCGGTGCGCTTCGAGGATCTCGTCATCGGTGACTGCTTCAATCAGCCCGCCGGATTCGTCCCGTGCCGCGATCGCCTGGTCCCAGGACGCCGGGTTGCCGATCCTGATTGCCGTCGCGATGGTGTCGGGTTCGGTCACCGGGTGGCCCTTGACCAGCGGTGAGGCGCCTTCGGCCTGGAAGCCCCACATCACCGGGCGCTTGGTGGCCACCGGCAGGAGCACGGCGCCGTCGTCGGGGCCGTGCGGGTTGGTGTACGGCTCCGAGTATTCCTGGTAGCCCTTCCAGTACGCGGTAATGTTGCCTGCGTTTCCCACGGGCAACAGGTGGTAATCGGGGGCGTCGCCGAGGACGTCGACCACCTCGAACGCTGCTGTCTTCTGGCCTTCGATGCGCGCCGGGTTCACTGAGTTGACCAGGAACACCGGGTACGCCTCCGCCAGTTTCCGTGCGACGTCGAGGCAGTTGTCGAAATTGCCATTCACCTGCAACAGTTCGGCGCCGTGGGCGATCGCCTGGCTGAGCTTGCCCAAAGAGATCTTGCCCTGCGGTACCAGCACGGCACAGGTGATGCCTGCCTTGGTGGCGTAGGCGGCGGCCGAGGCCGACGTATTTCCGGTCGAGGCGCAGACCACTGCCTTCGCCCCTGATTCGATCGCGGCGGTGATGGCCATGGTCATGCCCCGGTCCTTGAAGGACCCGGTAGGGTTCATTCCTTCCACCTTGAGGTAGACCTGCGACCCGGTCAGTTCGGACAGCGCTGCGGCAGGGACCAACGGCGTCCCGCCTTCGCCCAGCGTGATGATCTCCGTGGTCTCCGAAACAGGCAGACGGTCGGCGTACTCGCGGATAACGCCGCGCCATTGGTGAGCCACTTAGGCCCCTTCCACTCGAAGGACACTTGTCACCGAATTGATGACGGCGAGGTCCTGGATCTGTTCTACCGTCGCGGCAAGGGCCGCCTCGGTGGCGCGGTGCGTCACGATACGTAGTTCCGCTGTGGCCTGGCCCGGCTGATCGGAGGGATGAATGCTCTGGCGTAGGGTCTCGATGGAAACACCCTGCTCAGCGAACAGTTGGGCGATCCGCGCGAGGACACCCGGCTGATCGGCCACATCGAGTCCGATCGAATAGCTGGTCCTCACCGCGTCTATGCTCATCGCCGGGACGTGGCCGGTGGTCGTTTCGGTGCGGCCTGGCCCGCCGAGCACCATGCGGCGTGCGGCGCTGACGACATCGCCCAGAACGGCCGACGCGGTGGGAGTGCCGCCTGCGCCCTGACCGTAGAACATCAGTTCACCTGCGTTCTCGGCCTCAATGAACACCGCGTTGAACGCACCATGGACCGCGGCCAGGGGATGATCCCGGGGCAGGAGGGTGGGGTGCACCCTGACGCTCACCCCCTCGGCGCCAGCACCGTCGGAGTTCTCCCGTGGCAGGAGCTCGGCGATGGCGAGGAGCTTGATGACAAACCCGGCGTCTTTCGCGGCTGCAATATCGGCGGCGGTCACCTTGGTGATGCCCTCGCAATACACCTCCTCCAACGCGAAGCGGGTGTGGAAGGACAGGGAGGCGAGGATGGCGCCCTTCGCGGCGGCGTCGTGACCTTCGACGTCGGCAGTGGGATCCGCCTCCGCGTAGCCCAAACGCTGCGCTTCCTTGAGGGCGTCGTCGAACTGTGCGCCGGTGGTGTCCATCTGGTCAAGGATGAAGTTGGTGGTGCCGTTGACGATGCCGAGGACCCGGGTAATCCGGTCACCGGACAGGCTGTCCCTGATGGGGCGCAGGATGGGAATAGCCCCCGCAACCGCTGCCTCGTAGGAAAGCTGGACCTTGGCGGCGTCGGCCTTCTCGTAGAGGGTGGGACCGTCAAGTGCCAGCAGAGCCTTGTTGCCGCTGATCACCGTTGCACCATGGTCGATGGAACGCAGAATCAGCGACCGGGCGGGTTCGATCCCGCCCATTAGCTCAATCACAATGTCGGCATCCTCAACCAATGAGTCAGCGTCGGTGGTGAAGAGCTCGCGCGGCAAGTCGACGTCGCGGGGTGCATCGATGGTGCGGACGGCGATGCCGGTCAGTTCCAGGCGTGCGCCGATGCGTGCTGCGAGCGCCTCGGCGTCCTCGAGGAGGATCCGTGCCACTTGCGAGCCAACGTTGCCGCAGCCCAGCAGGGCAACCCTGAGGGTGGACATGGCGCCGGTAGTCGAAGCTGTATCAGGTGAAATGGTGTCGCTCCTGCAATCAGTTGGTGGTGCGGGGGATGTCGCGAGCCAGCAGGTCGTCCTCGGTTTCGCCGCGCACAATCAGTCGTGCGCGACCGTCCCGGACGGCTACCACGGGTGGCCGGGCCACCCAGTTGTAGTTACTAGAAAGCGCCCAGCAGTAGGCGCCAGTGCCGGGAACGGCAACGAGGTCACCGGCGTCGGTGTCCTCGGGGAGGTAGACGTCCCTGACCACAATATCGCCGCTTTCGCAGTGTTTTCCCACGACGCGTGACAGTACGGGACTGGCGGCCGAGGTGCGGGACGCCAGTACCGACGAATAGTCAGCGTCGTAGAGGACCGGCCGGGGATTATCGCTCATTCCACCGTCCACCGACACGTACCGCCGCGGTCGGGTGTCAGCGCCATCGACGTCGACCTGAACGGTTTTGGTGGTGCCTACCGTATACAGGCTGAAGGTGCTTGATCCAACGATTGCCCGGCCCGGCTCAATGGAAATGCGCGGGACCGTCAGGCCCAGCTCGGCGCAGGTGGAGCGGACGACGTCGGCCATCGCCGTGGCGATCCCTGCCGGCGGGCGGGGCCTGTCTGCCTCGGTGTAGGCGATTCCGTAGCCGCCCCCGAGGTCAAGTTCGGGCAGTTCGATGCCATGTCGGTCGCGCACCTGCGCCAGGAACGCCAGCAACCTGCGCGCGGCGAGTTCGAAGCCCTCGGACTCGAAAATCTGCGACCCGATGTGGCAATGGACGCCCAACAGGTTAATCGATGGATGATTCAACGCCGCGGCGACGGCCTGGGCGGCTGGCGAGGCGTCGTCGTCGGCCAGGGACAGCCCAAACTTCTGGTCCTCATGGGCGGTCGCAATGAACTCGTGGGTGGAGGCGTGAACGCCCGGGGTGAGCCGGAGCATCACGTTAGCGCCGGTGCCGCGGGCGGCGGCCAGGGCAGCGAGCCGCTCCAGTTCGGGGAGGCTGTCCACCACGATGCGGCCTAGGTTCAGGTCGAGCGCCCGGCCCAACTCGGCGTCGGACTTGTTGTTCCCGTGCAGCCCGAGATGTTCGCCGGGGATTCCGGCGCGCATAGCGATCGCAAGTTCCCCACCGGAACACGTGTCGAGGCGCAGACCCTCTTCGGCTACCCAGTGGGCTATTTCGGTGCAGAGGAAGGATTTTCCCGCATAATAGACGTCCACTCCCCCGCACAGGTCGGCGAACGCTGTGTTGAATGCGTCCCTGAAGCTCCGGGCGCGGGTCCGAAAGTCATCCTCGGACACCACGAACAGGGGCGTGCCGAACTGCTCGGCGAGGTCACTGACTTTCAGGCCGCTGATCGTCAGCTCGTCGCCAAGACGGTCGACGTCGTGGGCCCACAGGTCACCGTTCAGCCGGTTGACGTCGTCGGGGTAGCTCAGCCAGTTGGGTGCCAGCGGCGAAGCCTTCCCCACACTCACATCCGCTCCGGTGCCGAGACGCCAAGCAGACCCAACCCATTGGCCAGGACCTGCTGGGTGGCATTGTTCAGCCACAGCCGGGTGCGGTGCAGGTCCGTGACCGGTTCCTCGCCCAGTGGCGCGATCCGGCACGCGTCATACCAGCGGTGGTAGGTGCCGGCGATGACCTCTATGTGGCGGGCTACCCGGTGCGGTTCCCGGAAGGCCGCGGCTTGCGCCACCATGCCGGGGAACTGGCCGAGTGCCGCGAGCAGTTCGCCCTCGGTGGGGTGGCTGAGCTCGGAGGCATCGAACGCGCTGGTATCCACGCCCGCCGCAGCTGCGTTGCGCTCCACCGCGTGGGTCCTGGCGTGGGCGTACTGGACGTAGAACACAGGATTGTCGTTGGTGCGCCGGGTCAACAGGTCAAGGTCGATGTCGATGTTGGAATCGGCCGAGAAGCGGGCGAGGGTGTACCGGGCGGCGTCGACCCCGACGGCGTCGACCAGATCCTCCAGCGTGACGACAGTTCCTGCGCGCTTGGACATCCGTACCGGGACGCCATCCTTCATCAGGTTCACCATCTGGCCAATCATTACCTCGACGGTGTCCGGGTCATCCCCCAGTGCAGCGGCGGCGGCCTTGAGCCGGGCCACGTAGCCATGGTGGTCGGCGCCGAGCATGATGATATTCAGGTCAAAACCACGGCGGCGCTTGTTGACGAAGTAGCCGATGTCGCCGGCAATGTAGGCGGGGGCGCCGTCGGACTTGATGACAACCCGGTCCTTGTCGTCACCGAACTCGGTGGACCGCAACCACCAGGCACCATCTTCGAGGAACAGGTTTCCAGACGTTTTCAGCTTCTCCAGCAGGCCTTCAACGAAGCCGTCCTGGAAGAGGGAATGCTCGTGGAAGTAGACGTCAAAATCGACGCCGAACTCATGCAGGGACTTCTTGATGTCACCGAACATCAGGTCAACGCCCAGTTCGCGGAAGCGCTCAACCGATTCGGCCTGCGCCAAATCAAGGATCGCCGGATCGAGGATGAGGACGCGGGCGGCTATGTCGTCAATGTAGGCACCACCGTAACCGTCTTCGGGGGACGGTTCGCCCTTGGCGCTGGCCCACAAGGACCGCGCGAACCGTTCAACCTGGGCGCCGTGGTCATTGAAGTAGTACTCACGGGTCACCTGGGCACCCTGGGACCGGAACAGTCGGGCCAGCGCGTCGCCGACAGCTGCCCAGCGGGTGCCGCCGAGGTGGATGGGACCGGTGGGGTTCGCCGACACGAATTCGAGGTTGATTTTGGTGCCAGCCATGAGCTCGCTGGTGCCGAAGGCGGGGCCGGCCGCCACAATGGAGCGTGCCAGTTCGCCGGCGGCAGCGGCGTCGAGGGTGATGTTCAGGAAACCCGGGCCAGCGATGGCGACACTTCTGACACCGTCGAGCTGCTCCAGGCGGTTACTGAGAATCTGGGCAAACTCGCGGGGGTTCATCCCTGCCTGTTTGGACAGCTGGAGGGCGATGTTGGTGGCCCAGTCCCCGTGCTCCCGGCTCCTGGGTCGCTCAACCCGGACCTCAGACGGAAGCTCGACGTCGAATTCGCCAGCGGCGACGGCTTCTTTGAGGCAGGAGGAGATGGCGGCAGAGAGTTCTTCGGGAGTCACCCATCCAGCATAACGGGGCGCACCGCTGCGGCAGTTTTCTGTGACGCAGGGGCGCACACCCCGCTAGGAGTCCGCAGGGGTTTTCGTCGGAGGGCGCTTCCCTGATAAGCTCAGTGAGTCCCAATTCGGGGCCGGAATGACCGGTTTCCCGCCTTCGTAGCTCAGGGGATAGAGCGTCTGCCTCCGGCGCAGAAGGTCGTAGGTTCGAATCCTATCGAGGGCACGAAACAGCCCCCAGATTTCAGCGAAATCTGGGGGCTGACCGCTTTAACGGGGTGGACTCCCAGCCGCGCGCCATGCGAAAGGATCCCTGGCGCAGCGGTGATTCAGGACAGCTCCTGACCGTGTTGGGGAGTATTTTGGTCATATGTTGGAAACCTCGGCACGGCTGCTTCAGCTGCTCTCCCTGCTGCAGCTGCGCCGGGAGTGGACCGGTTCGGCGCTTGCCGAGCGCATGGACGTCACCGGGCGCACCGTTCGGCGGGATATCGGCAAGCTCCGGACCCTTGGCTATCCCATCCACGCATCCCCGGGGGTCGCTGGCGGTTACCAACTCGGCGCTGGCGCACAACTACCGCCCCTCCTGCTTGACGACGACGAGGCACTCGCCGTCGCCCTCGGCCTGAGCGCTGTCACGGCAAGTCCTGTCGCCGGGATCGGCGAGGCATCAGTGCGGGCATTGACCAAGCTGGAGCAGGTGCTTCCCAGCCGGCTTCGTCCCCGGTTCGCGGGCCTGCGGAGCGCTGTCACACGGATGGCGGCCGTCAGCACCCCGGTCCGGCCGGAAATTCTTACCGCCCTCTCCGCCGCGATCACCGAACGCCGCACCGTCGTCTTCAGGTATGCCCGCCAGGACGGCGAATCCTCGCGCCGGATCGTCGAACCCTACCGGCTCGTTGACACCGGCAGGCGTTGGTATCTGGTGGCCTGGGATGCAACCCGTGAGGACTGGCGGACGTTTCGTGTGGACCGATGCCAGAGCGTTCCGGCACACCGGGACCGGTTCACGCCCCGCCCTCTCCCCGCCCGGGACCTTGCCCTGTACGTGCAGCAATCGATCACGCGCTCGCCGTACCAGTACGACGTCGTCGTCCGGCTGACGGGTAACATCAGCGACGTCTCGCAAAAAGTGTCGCCGGACACGGCTGAGCTGCTGAGCGACGGCGAAGGGCATACCCTCATGCGGGCGGGCTTTGATTCCCTCGATTGGCCGCTGATGCATCTGGTGGCGCTGGACCTCGAGTTCGAGATCCTTGAGCCGCCGCTGATGCGTGAGCGGGCCCGGCTGGCGGCGGAACGTCTCACCAGGGCAGCCGGCGATAGTCCTACCGCCTAGGATTGGTACCAACCATGGCACTGACTATTTCCTATCCCCCTGAACTCCCGGTTTCCGAGCGCCGCGCCGACATCATGGCTGCCATCGCCGCCAACCAGGTGACGATCATTGCCGGCGAAACCGGGTCCGGCAAGACCACCCAGATTCCGAAGATGTGCGTGGAGCTGGGACTTGCCGACAGGGGGCTGATCGGCCATACCCAGCCCCGCCGTCTTGCCGCCCGCACGGTGGCTGAGCGCATCGCCGAGGAACTGGACGTCAAGGTGGGTGCCGAGGTCGGCTTCCAGGTGCGGTTCACCGGCGAGGTCAGCCGTAGCACCAAGATCAAGCTGATGACTGACGGCATCCTGCTGGCCGAGATCCAGCACGACCGGCTGCTGAAAAAGTACAGCACCATCATCATTGATGAGGCCCACGAGCGCAGCCTCAACATTGACTTCATTCTGGGCTATCTGAAAAGAATCCTGCCGCAGCGGCCCGATCTGAAGCTGATCATCACCTCGGCCACCATCGACCCTGAACGCTTCGCCGCGCACTTCGCCGCCGATGAAGCAGTAACCGTCAAGCAACCGGCACCGATCATCGAGGTCTCAGGCCGCACCTATCCGGTCGAAATCCGGTACCGTCCCCTGAGCCAGCCGGCCGGCGACGCGGATGACAGCGCCGACCCAGGGGACCAGGAGGAAGACCGGGACCCACTGGACGCTGTCTGCGACGCGGTCGACGAATTCGCCAGGGAAGCCCCCGGCGATATTCTGGTGTTCTTTTCCGGCGAGCGCGAGATCCGGGATGCGGCAGACGCCCTCCGCGCCCGGGTCCAGGTCAATCCCCGGCTCAAGGGCACCGACATCCTGCCGCTGTTCGCGAGACTGTCTCTCCAGGAGCAGCACCGGGTGTTCCGGCCCTCCGGCCCCGGGCGGCGCATCATCCTCGCCACGAACGTCGCCGAAACCTCGCTCACCGTCCCCGGTATCAAGTACGTCATCGACACCGGCACCGCCCGCATTTCACGCTACTCGCACCGCACGAAGGTACAGCGGCTGCCGATCGAACGTGTCTCGCAGGCGTCAGCCAACCAGCGCTCCGGCCGGTGTGGCAGGGTCTCCGACGGCATTGCCATCCGCCTGTACTCCGAGGAGGACTTCGAGGCCCGCCGCCCGTTCACCGACCCGGAGATCCTGCGTACCAACCTGGCGGCGGTCATCCTGCAGATGACCGCCATGGGGGTCACCCGCGGGCCCAAGGATGTCGCCGACTTCCCGTTCGTTGAGCCACCGGATTCCAAGGCCATCAACGACGGCGTGACTCTCCTGAAGGAGCTCGGCGCGCTGGAAGCGTCGGGCAGTATCTCGCCCGTAGGCCGCAAACTCGCCCAACTCCCGGTGGACCCCCGCCTGGGCCGGATGATTGTCGAGGCCGGTCAGCGTGGCTGCGCTAAGGAAGTGATGGTGCTTGCCGCGGCCCTCACTATCCAGGATCCGCGGGAGCGCCCGCAGGCCGACCAGGGCGCGAAGCTGCAGACCGCCACGGCGATGCACAAACGGTTCCTCGACGAGAACTCGGACTTCACCGGGTACCTGAACCTGTGGCGATATCTGCAGGAGCAACAGAAAGAACTGTCCTCCACAGCGTTCCGCAAGCTGTGCCGCAACGAGTTCATCAATTACCTGCGGGTCCGCGAATGGCAGGACCTGTTCGCGCAGCTCCGCCAGCTCGCCAAACCGCTGGGAATCACCCTCTCCCCCGACCCAGTGGATCCGGTGGGCAACGATTCGGCCATCCATATCAGCCTGCTCGCGGGGCTGCTCAGCCACATCGGGCTCTACGACCAGCGCAAGCGCGAGTACGCCGGAGCACGCGGCACCCGCTTCGCCGTCTTCCCCGGTAGCGCCCTCTTCAAAAAATCCCCGGACTGGGTGATGGCCGCCGAACTGGTGGAGACGTCAAGGCTTTGGGCCCGGGTGGCGGCGAAGTTCGATCCGCTGTGGGCCGAGGAGGTGGCGCCGCACCTGGTCAAACGCAGCTACAGCGAGCCACACTGGTCCCGCAAGATGGGCGCCGTCATGGCCAACGAGAAGGTCACGCTTTACGGTGTGCCGATCGTCCCACAGCGTCGGATCAATTACGGTCGGGTCGATCGTGAGGTGGCGCGAGAGTTGTTCATCAGGCATGCCCTGGTGGAGGGCGACTGGAAAACCCACCATAAATTCTTCCACCGCAACAAGGCTCGTCTCGCGGAGATCGAGGAGCTGGAGAACCGGCTGCGGCGGCGCGATCTGATGGTCGACGACGAGACCCTCTTCGAGTTCTACGACACGCGGGTGGCCGCCGAGGTGGTGTCCGAACGGCACTTCGATTCGTGGTGGAAGGACACCCGCCACCAACACCCCGACCTGCTCGACTTCCTCCCCGGCGACCTCCTCGCCGACAACAATGACCTTGACGAATCGGCCTTCCCCAAAATCTGGCACCAGGGGAGTTTTGACCTCCCCCTGAGTTACGAGTTCTCGCCCGGCGTGCAGGGTGCGTCTGACGGCGTCACGGTGAAGATACCGGTGGTGTTCCTGAACCAGCTCGACGCCAGGCCCTTCCACTGGCAGATTCCCGGGCTACGGGTGGAACTGGTGACCGCCCTGATCAAATCGCTGCCCAAGCAGGTCCGCAAGAACTTCATTCCTGCCCCCGATGTAGCCCGCAGCGCCGTCACGGCGCTGAACGCCGACTTCGACCCGGCGAGCGACGATCTCGAGCAGTCCCTTGAACTGGTGCTGCGCCGGATGAAGGGGCACATCATTGCGCCGGGCTCCTGGAACCGCGGCGTCCTGCCGGAGCACCTGCTGATGAGCTTCCAGGTGATTGACGGAAAAGGGCAGATCCTCGACGAGGGCACCGATCTGCCGGCCCTCCAGGAGCGGCTAGCACCTCAAACACGCCGCGCAATTGCCGAGTCGCTCGGCGCGACGCCGGCCACCACCCGGCCAGCGAAGACGCCAGCCCACGCGAAGTCTCCAGCGAAGTCGGAAGGGGAGTCCCAGCCGGGGGATCCCGTGGACATCGGGATTACCGAGCGGTCAGGTCTCACGGCGTGGATCGTCGGCGACGTCCCCCGCCAGGTGACCCGGCTGGTGAACGGACACTCGGTGACCGGCTACCCGGCGCTGACCGATGAGGGGACTGCCGCAGGCCTCGCCGTCTTCCCCAATCCCGCCGAGCAGGGTGCCGCCATGCGCGACGGAATCATCAGACTCCTCGCTGTACGTGTTCCCAGCCCCGCCAAATACGTCCTGGAGCATCTCAGCAACGCCGAGAAGCTCACCTTCAGCCAGAACCCACACGGCAGCGTTGCGGGGTTGATCGATGACTGCACCCTCGCCGCCGTCGACAGGCTCACCCCCGAGACCCTGCCCTGGACCGAGGCGGAGTTCAACTCACTTTACGAAACAGTCCGCGCCGAACTCATCGACACCGTGTTTACTGTCACCGCCACCGTCGAGAAGATCCTCTCCAGCACCCGCAGGATCGAGAAACACCTCAAGGGCACCACCAGCCTCGCCTTGATCACAGCGCTGAATGATGTCAGAAGTCAGCTGGAACAGCTGGTCTACCCCGGCTTTGTTGCGAGGACCGGGTATGCCCAGCTGAGTCATTTACCCCGTTATCTGGCGGGGATCGAGGCACGTCTCGACAAGCTGGCCGGCAACGTCCAGCGCGATTCGCTCGGCACCGCCGTCGTCCAGCGCCTCGAGGACGAGTACGACGACGCCGTCGCCGCCCTCGTCCCCGGCAGCCGGAAAACGCCGCCCGCCCTGTTGAGGGTGCGCTGGATGCTCGAAGAGCTCAGAATCAGCCTCTTCGCCCAGGAGCTGGGCACCGCCTACACCGTGTCGGAGAAGCGGATCCGTGCAGCCATCGGCGAGGCGATGGCCGCGCAGCGGACCGGGGTGGGCTCCGCCGTCTAAGTGGCCCGCCGTCTAACTGGCGTCAGGGACGTACCGCCCGTGCCCTGCCGACCGGAGGGCCTCCCGCAGCGCGGCAGCGTTGGCATCGAGTTTAGCCGGATCCGGGTGATGGTCGACCGCGTGCACGTCGAAGTCCTGGGCGCTCTGTGTCGGCCAGACATGGACGTGCAGGTGCGGCACCTCGTAGCCCTCTATCAGCACCCCCACCCGTTTCGGGCCGAACGCGGCCGTCTGCGCCTTCGCAATCGTCTGAGCCACTGCCATCACCTTGCTCAACAGCTCCGGTTCCGCCTCCACCCAGTGGGCCACTTCCTGGCGTGGCAACACCAGGGTGTGCCCGTCGGTGAGCGGAGCGATGGTGAGGAACGCGACGACGTCGTCGTCCTTCCAGATGAATCGTCCCGGTATGTCGCCGTCGATGATCTTGGTGAACAGGGTACTCACGGATATCTCCTAACTTTTCTGGGATTGGGATTGGGGTTGGTGGGGGTCAGGCGCCGGTGGCGACGGGAAGATCCGACCGGGAGGACCACTGCGACCAGGACCCCGGGTAGAGTGCGGCGGAATAACCTGCAATCTCCAGCGCAGCGATTTGGTGGGCGGCAGTGATCCCCGATCCACAGTACACAGCGACGGCGGCAGCATCGTTGACGCCCAGCGCTTCAAAGCGTCGGCGAAGGTCCGTCGGGGTCTTGAACCGCAGGTCCGCGGCGAGATTTTCCGTGGTGGGCGCGCTCACCGCACCGGGAATATGGCCCGCTTTCGGATCCAGCGGCTCTACCTCGCCACGGAACCGCTCGCCGGCACGGGCGTCGAGCAGTACGCCGTGTTCCGCGATCGACCGGACATGGTCGATGTCGGTAATCGTCATCGAACCGGTACTCAGTGCCACTTCTCCGAGGCAGTGCTGTTCCTCCCCACCCTCGGTCTCATAGCCGGCACCGGTCCAGGCAGCCAGCCCACCATCGAGCAGCTGCACTGACTCCACCCCCGCCCAGCGCAGCAGCCACCAGAGCCGGGCCGCTGACGTGTTGCCTGAATTGTCGTACGCCACCACCATGTCGCCGTCGTTGATGCCCCACTGGCGGGCCGCTTCCTGCAACCGCTCGATCTGGGGCAGCGGGTGTCTGCCCTCCCGGGCCGATGGTTCGCCGCTCAGGGTGGCGTCGAGGTCGACGTACACTGCGCCGGGTATGTGGGCTGATTGGTAATGACCGTGACCGTGGGGATCACCCAACGACCAGCGGACATCCAGCAGGACCGTCTGCAGCCCGGAGGTCATCCGGTCCCGCAGGGCCTGCACGTCCATCAGAGTCTTCATAAGATCTCCTTTTGAATGTGACCGGCAACACTGCCGACCCTTATGCGCACCAGTCCATCACAGCCCGGGCCGGTACTCCAATCCACTTCCAGCCAGGGCAGGGCTGGCCGGTAGGCGGACACACATGGACCAGCCTGGCTGTCGTCGACCCGGAGAATTCAGCCTTCTACCCGGCATGGCGGTTGGAACCCAGCTTTGAGCCCTGCGTCATCGACCACATGATCTGGCGGGGTTGACCCAACAGAAATAGCGGCGGTGGCGGGAACCGGGTAGAACTAAGTAATGAATGATTCCCTGGTGCTCGGTCCCATGATGCGATACGTCGATCTGACCTCGGCTAGCATCTGGGTGGAGACCCGGCAGGCGGCGGAGGTCAGCGTAACGGCCGGTCAACAGACCTGGACGGCCAGGACGTTCGGAGTCCACGGCCATCACTACGCTCTGGTGGAGGCGGACGGTTTGGAACCGGGAACTGTCACCCCATACACACTGTCGATTGACGGCGTCCAGGTGTGGCCCGAGGAAGGGTCAGAGTATCCTCCCTCGATGATCGCCACCCTGACGCCTGACAAGCCGATTAAGATGGCGTTCGGTTCCTGCCGCACGAGCGTCCCTCACGACGAGGCCGGCAACAGCAAGCATGGAGTCGATTCGCTGCGCGCCTACGCCCTTAATCTGGCGGCGGGGGTCAGCGATGTGGCGTGGCCCGATCTGGTGGTGTTCCTGGGCGACCAGGTGTACGCCGACGTCACCAGTGACGCTATGCAGGAGTTCATTAGGGCCCGGCGGGATATCGACGAGGACCCCGGCGAGGAGTTGAAGGACTACGAGGAGTATGCCCATCTATACAACCTCGCGTGGTCGGATGACGCCAACCGATGGCTGCTCTCCACCCTGCCCAGCGCCATGATTTTCGATGACCACGACATCCGGGACGACTGGAACACCTCCCTGAACTGGAAGCACGCCATGGAGACTACCTCCTGGTGGCAAGGGCGAATTGTCGCGGGACTGGCCTCCTACTGGGTGCACCAGCACCTCGGCAACCTCTCACCCGAACACCGCGCGCAGGACGAGATCTGGCAGCTGGTCGCCTCGCACACCGGCGCCGCCGAGCTGGATCTCAGCGACGCGCTGGATAAGTTCGCCGATCGCACCAATCAGGAACCCTCGACCTACCGGTGGAGCTTCAGCCGTGAGATCGGTGACGTCCGACTGGTGGTCCTCGACTCCCGCGCAGGCCGGGTCCTTGACCCCGAAAAACGGTCAATCCTCGACGACCGGGAGTTGGAGTGGCTCGACGGTCAAATGCAGGGCGGTTTCCGGCACCTCCTGATCGCCACCTCGTTGCCTTTCCTGCTGCCCACCGGCCTGCACCACATCGAAGCCTGGAACGAGGCTCTCGCCGACGGCGCCTGGGGCACCCTCGGCGCGAAAATCGGCGAGAAGATGCGACGTACGGTCGACCTTGAACATTGGGGTGCATTCCAGCGGAGCTTCAGGGCCGTGGCCGGAATGGCCGTCGATGTGGCGGACGGCAAACGCGGTCCGGCACCCGAAACCGTGACCTTCCTCTCCGGGGACGTGCACTTCTCCTATGTGTCCGAGGTGGAGCGGTCGTCGGGTAGCCGGATCATCCAGGCCGTGTGTTCCCCGATCCGCAACCCACTCCCCCGCGCCATGCGGTTTCTTACGGCCATCCTGTCCTACGGGGTCGCCAGCCCGGTGGGCGCGCTGGTGGCTCGCTCAGCAAAGGTGCCCGACCCGCCCTTCCGCTGGTCGGGGCTGAAAGGCCCCTGGTTCGACAACAATTTGGCGGGCCTGCAGGCCGGCCCGGATGGCCTGCGGTTCTGGTGGGAGCGCGGGGTGGTCGACGACGGCGATCACCTTTCGCCGCGGCTGGAAGAGGTCGCCAGGGTGACGGTGTCTCCCCGAACCTCAATCACGACCTAGAGCAGCACACTCTCCCCCGGATCGAGATGGCGAAATTCGGTGCCGTAGAGTCCCCCGATGCGGGCGATATGGTCCTCCACCAACTGCAGGCCGCTGTCGTTGAGGAGCGCATCGTGGATCTGGAAGGCACGGACCGCCCTGACCGAGGTCACGAAATCGATCACTTCGCCGGTTTTGGACCAGGGCGCATGGACCGGCACGAGAAGTGTTGCAACGTCAATGCCATGCGGGACGATGAAGGAATCTCCCGGGTGATAAAGCGACCCGTCGATGAAGTAGCCAATATTCGCCACCATCGGAATGTGTGGGTGGATCAACGCATGCTGTCCGCCGAAGGTCTGGACCTCAAAGCCGGCGATAATGTACCGCTGCTCCGGTTCGACCGTGTGAACTCTCCCGGGTTCGTCGTCGAGCCGCCCAGAAAGTGCCGTGGCTACCACAGCCGGTGCATAGACCACCATGGCCCGATCATCACGCAGCGCCTCCACCAGGCGTTCCTCGTCGAAATGGTCGGCATGCTGATGAGTGATGAGCACCGCGTGCGCCCCGGCGAGAGCCGTCTCCACCTCGGAAAACGACCCCGGGTCGACGACGAGCGCTGCACCGTCCTTTTCCAGCCGGACACAGGCGTGCGTGTATTTGGTGAGCTTCATCGCGCCAGCCTACCGCCGGGACGCTCCAGCCAACAGAGCCGGGGGTCCGCCGCTGGTAATCTGGTTCGCGACAGTCAGTAACGCCCGAGCCGTCAGGAGGGGATCCAGCAGTGCCACCAGTAGCAGAACCGGCCGCCCGTAAAGGCTCAGAGCAGCGGGTCACCAAGCAGCGTCTGGCGGTCAGCGCGGCGCTCGATGACCTCGACGATTTCGTCAGTACCCAGGAACTTCATCGTTTGCTGCACGCGGCAGGACACGCCGTCTCTCTCGCCACCACCTACCGAATCCTGCAGTCGATGTCCGAGGATGGCCTGGTCGACGTTTTGCGGAACGGTGAGGGGGAAGCAGTGTATCGCCGGTGCGACGCTCCCCACCACCATCACCATCTGCTTTGCCGGAACTGTGGGCGCGCCGTCGAGATCGAGGCGCCAGCCGTCGAGAAGTGGGCGGCGCGCACCGCCGAGGAGCACGGCTACACCGAGGTGGCCCACACCGTGGAAATCTACGGTCTCTGCCCGGTCTGCACCGCCGAACAGCGCCGGAGTTAGACCGACCGCACCAGGGCGGGGCCGGCTGTCGTGGACGCTCTTCGGTGGCCACGCTGCCAGCTGATTCCCCGACAGACCAGGTAGATCACGAAGGAAATGGTTGTCACGTAGGGGCTGATCGGGATTCGCCCACCCAGCGCCAGGAGGATTCCTCCCACCACGGAGACGCAGGCGAAAATTACGCTGAGCAGCACCACAATCCTGGGCGACGAGGTTAGCTTCAGCGCCGCTGCGGCAGGGGTGATCAGCAGGGCCAGCACCAGCAGCGCACCCACCACCTGGATGGACAGGGCCACTGACACGCCGAGCAGGAACATGAACATGATGGACAGGCCACGCACCGGCACGCCGCGCGCCTCAGCCAGGGCGGCGTCGGCGCTGGCGAAGGTGAGCGGCCGCCAGATGGCCAGCAGCGCCACCATCACCGCTACCGCGCAGCCCGCCAGCAGGGATAGCTGGACGTCGTCCACCGACACGATCTGCCCGGTCAGCAGCCCAAATTTGTTGGCCGCCCGGCCCTCATAGAGGGCGAGAAAGAGAATGCCCAGGCCGAGGCCGAACGGCATGATCACCCCGATGATCGAGTTTCGGTCCCGTGCCCTGATCCCCATCACGCCCAGCAGCAGCGCGGCAAGCACCGACCCCACCAGCGACCCGTAGATCACGTTGGCGCCGATGAGCAGCGCGAACGCCGCGCCGGCAAAGGACAGTTCGGCGATACCGTGGACGGCGAACGCCAGATCCCGCATCATCACGAAGGTGCCGATCAGTCCCCCCAGCAGACCAAGCACGGCTCCCGCCCACAGCGAGTTCCGCACCAGGGGGAGCAGGTCGGCGTAGTTGTCGAAATTGAAGATTGCGGTGAAGATCTCCTGCAGGTCCACTGTCAGTGTCCTTCCGCGTGGTGGTGGGTGGTGTCATCTGGGAGCCCGACGACGATGATCCGCCCCTTGCTGTGCAGGACCTCGACGTTGCTGTTGTACAGCTCGGACAGCACCTCACTGGTCATGACTTCATGGGGCGGACCAACCCTGAATTGTCCTCCCGCCAGGTAGAGGACGCGATCGACGTAGTCGATCACCGGGTTGATTTCGTGGGTGACAAAGACGACAGCCGACTCGTTCTCACGGCATTGATCGTTGATGAGCCCGCTGACTGCCTGCTGGTGATGCAGGTCAAGGGAGAGCAGGGGCTCGTCGCAGAGCAGAACCTGCGGGTTGGTGGCGAGGGCCTGCGCCGCCCGCAACCGCTGTTGCTCGCCCCCGGACAGGCGCCCAACCGGTGCATCAGCGTAGGAGGAAGCACCCACCTTTTCGAGCAGGGCGTCGACTGTAGCGTTGTATTGTCGGCCCTTCCACCGCAAACCCCAGCGGTGACCGTCGACGCCGAGCCCCACCAGATCGCGTGCCCGGAGCGGGGTTTCCGGCGGGAAGGACTTTTGCTGAGGGATGTAGCCGATATCACGGCTACCGCGACGTACCTCGGACCCGTTGATTGTGGCCGTTCCGGAGTCCAGTCGCTGGAGGCCCAGCAGCACCTTCAGGAGACTGGTCTTGCCCGACCCGTTGGGACCGAGAACCGCGAAAAACTCACCCTTGCGGATGTCCAGGTCGAGGTCATGCCAGAGGACGCGGTCACCAAATGAAAGGGACGCCGACCGTAGCCTGACCACCGGTTCGGCAACCGTGCGCTCCGCGGTGAAATTGTGAGGGGTCAAAGCCAGTTGGTTCATCTCCAGCAGGAATAAGGTCGGGTGGTGTTTCCACCAACCATCAATTAGGGGTTCAGAGCACTTTCAATGCTGTCCACGTTGGAGGACATCCAGGTCAGGAAGTCCTCCCCCTCCGGAACAGTCTCGGTGAAGGTGACAATGTGAACCCCTGCCGCGTCCGCCGCGTCACGGACGGACTGGGTCTGCTGACTCTCCGTCTGCTCATTATAGGCAAGGAAGGCGAGAGAATCGTCCTCCATGAGGGCCATCATTTCGTTCAGGACGGCCACCGATACATCCGAGCCTTCCTCGATAGCCTCGCTGTAGTCGCCCGGGGTGATGTTCTCCAGTCCCGCTGCGTCAAGGAGGTAAACAGGGACCGGCTCGGTGATCGCTACCGTCCTGCCCTCTGCTTTTGCCTTCAACCCGGTAAGCCGATCTGCCAGACCTGCAGTGCCAGTGGTGAACTCGTCGACGTTGGTCTTGTAGGTTTCGGCATTATCCGGGTCGATTTCGGCGAGCTTGGCGCCTATTTCTTCGGCGACGGCGCCCATTGCGGTCACGTCATACCAAACATGTTCGTTGAAGGAACCGTGTGCTGCGTGCTCCTCTTCGGACTCACCCTCGTGCCCCTCCTCACCTTCCTCCTGGAGGCCTGCGACGCTGACCGCAGAGATGACCGAGTCGTGCTCCACTTCGTCGGCAAGCCGTTCCAGGAACGGATCATAACCGCCGCCATTTCCTATCAGGAGCTGCGCCTCGGATACCACCAGCTTGTCCTGGACGGTGGCCTCATAGGAATGCGGGTCCTGCGACAGGCTGTCCACGATCGACGTGACCGAGATCCTGTCCCCTCCGATGGTCTCGGCAATCTCGCCGTAGACGTTCGTGGAGGCGACTACCTGAATGCCGTTCTCGGTGGTGCCAGCGGCAGCGTTTCCTCCCTCCGACTGCCCACACCCGGTTAGTGCCAGCGCGAGGGCCGTGACCCCGACCAAACCTGTCACTGTGGAAAAGCGTTGCATGTGTCCCTCGATCTCCGTGTTGGTTTGACCCGCATCAATAACTTTTGATCTCGAGTCTAACGCAAACGCGAATCATTCGCATATTGCCGGGGTGCCACCTACCGAGGGATGTGGTCCGCCGGCACGTCCTCCACACTGTTGCCGGTACGCCGGTGGCCCTGGTTCTGCGTCGCGTCCCGGATTTCACCGACCAACTGCTCAATCACGTCCTCGAGAAACAGGACACCGTGGGTTGCCCCGTCCGGCCCGAGCACCCGTGCCAGGTGTGATCCGGTTCGTTGCATGGTACTCAACGCGGTCTCGATTTCGTCGTCGAGGTTAAGGTTCGCCAGGGTACGCACCTTGTTCTCGGTGATGGGCTTGGCGTACATCTCCTCCGAGATGGACATGACATCCTTGAGGTGCATATACCCGGTCAGGACATCGTTTTCGTCCATCAACACAAACCGGGAAAAACCGGTGCGCCCTACCGCCTTCTCAAAGTCGGCCGGGGTGGAATCCGTGCTGACG
This sequence comes from Arthrobacter sp. TMN-50, assembly GCF_054511125.1. NCBI lineage: Bacteria > Bacillati > Actinomycetota > Actinomycetes > Micrococcales > Micrococcaceae > Arthrobacter > Arthrobacter sp. TMN-50. The sequence continues at coordinate 114,313 of NZ_JBTNDG010000001.1, forward strand.
CTCACCAGTTCGGCGAGCGGCACCATGACGGTGCCAGCCGTCTGCCCGGAAAACTCAAGCGCACCGGAAATCAGACCGGAACCATCGTCAACGAGACCGTGGCGGGTGGACTCCTGCACGATCGACTGCACCTCTTCGAGGGTGAAGGACGAGGTTACCTCGTCCTTCGGCTCCACCCGCATGGCCCGCAGGATGTGGTTCGCCAACCAGTTCAGGGATCCGATGATGGGGTTCACAATCCGTGCGATCATCACCAGCGGCGGGGCCAGTAGCAGTGCCGCCTTGTCGGCAACGGACACCGAAATGTTCTTCGGAACCATTTCGCCGAACGTCACGTGCAGGAAGGTCACGATCAGTAACGCGATCGCAAACGCGATGATGTCAGCCGGGCCCGCGGGGATACCCACCGATTCCAGGGGAACCACGAGCAGGTGATGGATGGCAGGCTCGGCTACCTGCAGGATCAGCAGTGAGCAGACGGTAATGCCCAACTGTGCACAGGCGAGCATCAGGGAGACATGTTCCATGGCCCACAGCGTTGTCTTGGCCCGCTTCGAGCCTTCATCGGCCAAGGGCTCAATTTGGCTGCGTCGCGCTGACATGATCGCAAATTCGGCGCCCACAAAGAAGGCGTTACCGATCAGCAGAACAATCAGCCAGACAATTCCGGCCCAGTCGTTCATCGCTGACCTTCCATCGCGGCGGTTGCGGCTCCGCCAGTTTCGATTACTGGTTGCATCGGGATAAAGCTGACCCGGTCGATCCGTCGACCGTCCATGCGCTCTACCTCAAGGACACCGCCGGATACGTCAACCCGGTCGCCGGGGGTAGCAATCCGACCCAGCTGCGCCATGATGTACCCGGCTACGGTTTCGTAGCCTGCCTCATCAGGCACCGAAAGGTGCGGAATCTGGTCGGTGACCTCGTCGGGCCGCATTAGACCGGGGAAGAACCAGTTGCCCGAGGCGCTCTGCAGCACACCTGGCTTCAGCTTGTCGTGCTCATCGGCAACCTCGCCGACAATCTCTTCGACCAGGTCCTCGAGGGTGACGACGCCGGCCGTTCCGCCATACTCGTCGAGCACCACCGCGAGCTGGAGGTTCGCCTCCCGCAGTTCTGCCAGCAGGGAGTCCAGATGGACAGTTTCCGGGACGCGCAGGACCTCGGTCATGATGGTGCCGGCCGGCAGACCCGCGCGCTTGCTGCGCGGCACGGCAACGGCCTTTTTGACATGGACCACGCCTCGGATGTCATCGGGCGAATCGGCGATCAGCGGGAACCGGGAAAACCCCGTCCGTCGGGCGAGGTCGACGACGTCGGCCACGCTCTGATCCGACTCGATGGTTTCCATTCTGATTCGCGGGGTCATCACATCGGCGGCGGTTCGTTCCGAAAAGCTGAAAGTCCGCGCCAGGAAGTTGGCTGTACCGGCGTCGAGAGTGCCCATCTCGGCGGACCGGCGAACCAGGGAGGAAAGCTCCGACGGGGTCCGGGCGCCGGAGATCTCCTCCTTCGCCTCCAACCCGAACAGGTTCAGTACTCGGTTGGAGAAGCCATTCAACACGATGATCGCCGGCTTAAAGACTCCGGTGAAGATCAGCTGCGGCCGGGCCAGCAACTTGCCAATCTTGAAGGGGAGGGCGATGGCAAGGTTTTTGGGGACCAGCTCGCCGATAAGCATCGACAGGAGGGTGGCGAGCGTCATCGCTATGACGAGCGATACCGTCCCGAGAATCGCATCGGGGACACCGACTGCAGTCAGCGGACCCTGGATCAGGCGACCGACGGAGGGCTCCATGACGTAGCCGGTCAACAGGGTGGTGAGGGTGATGCCAAGCTGACAGCTCGAGAGCTGGGTAGACAACGATTTCAAGCACTTGAGCAGGGGCACTGCGCCCTTGTCGCCATTATCGACCGCCCGCTGGACGTAGGTCTGGTCCAGGGCGACGAGGGAAAACTCAACGGCGACGAAGAACCCGGTTCCCAGGATCAGGAGGAGACCCGCTATTAGGAAATAGATTTCCATCTGGCGCTCACCGCCGTCCGGGCATTCCGGCTCTGGTCGCGCACGCGGCGGCGCAGGGAACCGAGCGGGCCCGGTCTGGAAGGCTCCGATAGCGGCTCGGTGGAGCAGACTCCCGAAACACGAGGCCCGCTGCGATCTGGGTCAACGGGGTTCACAACTGCTGGGAGGTGATGATGGGCATTGGTACGGGGTCTGCCGGCGCGAGTCGTCCGTGCTGCGGAAATCCGCGGCGCACGCATCGAAGGCCGGCCCCTAGAGGAACTGTCCATAAGAATTCCAGTTTACATCAGCGGTCCGCGCGCACCAGTATGGCTGCTACCAGCTCTGCGGGAGTGGCCTGCCCTCTTCGTAGCCCGCGGCCGACTGCACACCCACCACGGCGTTCTCCCTGAACTCGGCGAGGCTGCGTGCCCCGGCATAGGTCATCGAGCTGCGCAGGCCCGCAGTGATCATGTCCAGCAGGTCCTCTACTCCAGGACGGGCCGGGTCAAGGTACATTTTCGATGTCGAAATGCCTTCCTCGTACAGCCCCTTTCGCGCCCGGGCGAAGACGTCGTCGCGCTGCGTCCGGTTCTGGACCGCCCGGGCCGAAGCCATGCCGAAGCTCTCCTTGTACTGTCTGCCGCTACTGTCCGTCTGCAGATCCCCGGGGCTCTCATAGGTTCCGGCGAACCAGGATCCGATCATCACCTGGCTGGCGCCGGCGGCCAGCGCCAGCGCGACGTCCCGCGGGTACCTCACGCCGCCGTCGGCCCAGACCTGTGCGCCGAGTTCGCGCGCCGCCTCGGAACATTCGTGCACGGCCGAAAACTGGGGCCGCCCCACCGCTGTCATCATGCGGGTGGTGCACATGGCGCCCGGGCCCACCCCGACCTTGACGATGTTGGCACCCGCCGCCACCAGGTCACGAACGCCGTCGGCGCTCACCACATTGCCCGCCACGATGGGCACTGTCCGGGAAACCCCGCTGGCGACGGCCCGAACTGCCTTCAGTGCGTCGAGCATCTTTCGCTGGTGCCCGTGGGCGGTGTCGACGACCAGCACGTCCACACCGGCGTCCAGCAGTTCGGCGGCCTTGGTTTCGACGTCGCCGTTGATGCCCACTGCCGCGGCAACCCGAAGCGATCCGTCGGCGTCGAGGGCCGGCCGATAGATCGTCGAGCGCAGCGCACCCTTGCGGGTCAGCACACCCAGCAACTCGCCGTCGCTGGAGACGGGAGCGAGACTGGTGCCCGCGGCGTCCAGCTCCTCGAAAGCGCGCTGGAGTCCTGCCGCAGCATCGCCGGCAAACCGGGATGATTCGAAGTTGACGAAGCTGGTGCGCATCACCGATTCCAGCGAGGCGAACCGGTCGACTCCCTCGCAGTCCGCCGACCGGACGATTCCGACGCAACGGTTCTGTTCGTCAACCACCATCACCGCCCCGTAGGACCGCTTATTGATCAGGTGCAGTGCATCAATCACGGTGTTCCCGGGCTGGAGTTTGAGTGGAGTCTCGTAGACGGCGTCCCGGCTCTTTACCCACTCGGTCACTTCAGCGATCACCTCGGACGGAATGTCCTGCGGCAGGACGGCGAGCCCGCCGCGGCGAGCTACTGTCTCGACCATGCGGCGCCCGGTCACGGCCGTCATGTTGGCCACCACCAGCGGGATGGTCGTGCCGGTCGAATCGTCGCTGGAAAGATCCACATCGAAGCGGGACACGACCTCTGAGGCGGACGGGACCAAAAAGACGTCCGAATAAGTGAGGTCGGTGGTCGGCTGATTGATAAAACGCATGGTGTTGCTCCTGGATCGGCTTCGTTTAAAGTCTAGGTGGTTCCCCTGACACTTCGGACAGCCGAGGGATTGGCTTGTTACCCGCGACTGTCATTAGACTGACAGCGGGTCTGTATACAGTTTTATCTCGCGTTGAAGGCAGCTGCAGACTCTCCGCACCGGGCTCAGGGCAACTTACGGAAGAGGCGTATTACTAGTGCCAGAACAACCCAACCACCGTCTACCTGAAGAATTCGGCGGAAACGAGTGGCTTGTCGACGAGCTCTACGAGCAGTTCCAGCAGGACCGGGACTCCGTCGATAAGAAGTGGTGGAAGCTGTTCGACTCATTTTCGGCGGAGGACGCTCAGTCCGAAAACGGCCGTCACACCGCACCGCGCTCCGACGCTGACAACAGCGGTGTCAACAACAGCAGTGTCAATAACAGCAGCGGCGACCTGGGTCACAATCCCACCACCCGCGAATTGCCCGTGGTCAACGCCGAGGCAAGGGCCCCCAAATCCTCCGGCGAGTCCCCCGCCAGCTTCGAGGAATCGGCACAGCCGCCGGTACCCAAGGAGACACATTCCCCGGCCGCCATCAAGGCCGAAGACAACGCCGACCGGGCGTTGGAGAAGGCGGCCCAGGAAAGAGCCGAAAAGCCCGCGTCCAAGCAATCCGACAACGCCAGGGCCGAAAAACCGTCGACGACGCCGATTCCGGCCCAACTCCCCAAGTCTGACCGCAGCACCGATATGGACGACGACACGGTAAAGGTCCTCCGTGGGCCAGCCAAGGCGATCGCGACCAACATGGACGCCAGCCTGACGGTTCCCACCGCCACCAGTGTTCGCGCCATTCCCGCGAAACTTCTGATTGATAACCGCGTCGTCATCAATAACCATCTGGCTCGTGCGCGCGGCGGCAAGGTGTCGTTTACGCACCTGATCGGCTACGCCATCATTCGTGCACTGGCACAGTTCCCGTCGCAGAACGTGTATTACGACGTCGTCGACGGCAAGCCGTCCGCGGTGCAGCCCGCACACGTCAACTTCGGTCTCGCGATCGACATGCCGAAACCCGATGGCAGCCGCCTGCTGGTGGTCCCGAACATCAAGATGGCCGAGAAGATGAACTTCTCCGATTTCTGGCACGCCTACGAAGACCTGGTCAAAAAGGCGCGTTCCGGCAAGCTTGGCGCCGACGACTATGCGGGCACCACCGTGTCGCTGACCAACCCGGGCGGGATTGGCACCGTGCACTCGGTGCCGCGCCTATCCAAGGGCCAGGCCTGCATCATTGGAGCGGGTGCCCTCGAATATCCGGCCGAGTTCCAGGGTTCGAGCGAGAAGACCCTCGCGCAACACGCGATCAGCAAGACGATAACCCTGACCTCGACCTACGATCACCGCGTCATCCAGGGTGCGGGAAGCGGCGAGTTCCTGCGGATCATCCACCAGTTGCTGCTCGGTGAACAGAATTTCTACGACGAGATCTTCGAAGCCCTCCGGATTCCCTACGAGCCGGTCCGATGGAGCGCCGACATCCAGGTCGACCCGATGGATGAGATCAACAAGGTTGCCCGCATCCAGCAGCTGATCCACGCCTATCGGGTGCGGGGCCACCTGATGGCCGACACCAACCCGCTGGAGTACGTGCAGCGCAAGCACGCCGACCTCGATGTGCGGACTCACGGGCTTACCCTGTGGGATCTGGACCGTGAATGGCCTACCGGTGGGTTCGGCGGCAAGCCGATGCTGAAGTTCCGCACCATCCTCGGTGTCCTCCGTGACGCCTACTGCCGCACCACCGGCATCGAGTACATGCACATCCAGGATCCTGAGGAACGTCAGTGGTTCCAGGACGAACTGGAGCACTCCTATTCCAAACCCAGCCGCGAAGAGCAGATGCGCGTGCTGCACCAGCTCAACGCTGCCGAAGCATTCGAGACGTTCCTCCAAACCAAGTTCGTCGGGCAGAAGCGCTTCTCCCTTGAAGGCGGCGAGTCGCTGATCCCACTGCTGGATTCGATCATCTCCAACGCCGCCGACGACGGCCTCGACGAGGTGGCCATTGGCATGGCGCACCGCGGCCGGCTCAACGTACTGACGAACATCGCCGGGAAGACCTACGGCCAGGTTTTCCGCGAGTTCGAAGGCACCCAGGATCCGCGCTCCGTGCAGGGTTCGGGCGACGTGAAGTACCACCTCGGCACCGAGGGCACCTTTACCTCCGAGAACGGTAACGAGACCAAAATTTACCTCGCGGCCAACCCGTCTCACCTCGAGGCGGTGGATTCAGTGCTGGAGGGCATCGTCAGGGCCAAGCAGGACCGCCTCGACATGGGCGACGCGTTCCCCGTCCTCCCGGTCCAGATCCACGGCGATGCCGCCTTCGCGGGTCAGGGTGTTGTCGCTGAGACACTGAACCTCTCCCAGCTGAGGGGTTACCGGACCGGCGGCACCATCCACATCATTGTGAACAACCAGGTGGGGTTCACCACCTCCCCAACGTCGTCGCGCTCCTCGGTGTACTCCACCGATGTGGCGAAGATGGTGCAGGCTCCGATCTTCCATGTCAATGGCGACGACCCGGAGGCAGTGGTCCGCGTGGGCCAGCTCGCCTACCAGTTCCGGCAGAAGTTCAACAAGGACGTTGTGATCGACATGGTGTGTTACCGCCGTCGCGGTCACAACGAAGGCGACGATCCGTCGATGACGCAGCCCATGATGTACAACCTCATCGAAGCGAAGCGCTCGGTGCGCAAGCTCTACACCGAGGCCCTGATCGGCCGCGGCGACATCAGCCAGGATGAGGCGGAGCAGGCTTTGCGGGACTACCAGGAGCGACTGGAGCGGGTCTTCGCCGAGACGCATGCCGCCCAGACGTCGCCCATCCCGATTGTCACCAAGGACGCTGCAGCAGTATCGGACATTGAGCGCCCGATGTCGCAGCAATCGGACACCGGCGTTGGTGTTCCGGCGAGCACAGCGATCACTCCGGAGACCCTCGCCCACATCGGCAAGGTTCACACAGCAATCCCCGAGAACTTCACCGTGCACCCGAAGCTGAAGGCCCTGCTGGACAAGCGCGAACAGATGTCCCGCGAGGGTGGTATCGACTGGGGCTTCGGCGAGCTGGCAGCGTTCGGATCACTCCTCATGGAGGGCGTTCCGGTCCGGTTGGCTGGCCAGGACTCGCGCCGGGGGACCTTCGTGCAGCGTCACGCCGTGTTCCATGACCGGGCGACCGGCCAGGAATGGCTGCCTCTCGACGACCTCAGCGAGGCGCAGGCCAAGTTCTGGATCTACGATTCCCTCCTGTCGGAATACGCGGCGATGGGCTTCGAATACGGGTACTCGGTCGAACGCCCCGACGCGCTGGTCTTGTGGGAAGCGCAGTTCGGTGACTTCGTCAACGGTGCTCAGACCATCATCGACGAGTTCATCAGCTCTGCCGAGCAAAAATGGGGCCAGCGCTCGTCGCTGGTGCTGATGCTGCCGCACGGCTATGAAGGACAGGGTCCGGATCATTCGTCGGCCCGCATCGAACGCTTCCTGCAGATGTGCGCCGAGGACAACATGGTGGTGGCCAACCCCACTACCGCTGCATCCCATTTCCACCTGCTGCGCCGCCAGGCGTATACCAGGCCGCGTAAGCCGCTGATCGTTTTCACCCCGAAGCAACTGCTCCGGCTGAAGGCTGCGGCCAGCTCGGTTGAGGACTTCACCACTGGCAGCTTCCTCCCAGTGATCCCGGACAAACAGGACCTCAACGCGAATGACGTCGATCGGGTTATTCTGGTGTCCGGCCGCCTGTACTACGACCTCCTGGCCTCACGTCAGAAGACCGATGACCGGAAGACAGCAATCATCAGGGTGGAGCAGCTCGCGCCTCTCCCGGTTGAAGAGATCAAGGCTGCAATCGGCGAGTTCCCGAACGCTGACCTCGTGTGGGCTCAGGACGAGCCGGCGAACCAGGGACCATGGCCGTTTATTGGGCTTAATCTCCCTGAGTACCTGGACCGGCCGCTGCGGTTGGCATCGCGTCCCGCCTCTGCATCAACCGCAACCGGCTCGGCCAAGCGCCACGCTGTGGAGCAGGAGATCCTGGTGAAGAAGGCGTTCGAACGTAAGTAGCACGTGCTCGAACCTCGGACCGCAGTGGCTAATCAAGTGGTAAAACAATGAGCGGACAAAGGTAATTAACCAGTGGAACAACGCAAAATCCGGCTCGCAGCCGTAGGTGACGAACTGCTAGCAGGCCTTGGCGATCCCCGCGCCCTCGGCTGGTTCGGCCGTGTCCTCGCCCGGACAGCCCCCGACGGCGTTGCGCTGCAGGCCTTCACCCTTGCCGCACCCGATGAGGGCACCGAGGCGCTCGCCAACCGGTGGCTGCAGGAAACCGGACGGCGCTTTAGCGATGGATTCGAAAACAGGCTGGTGATTGGTCTGTCCAACCGGGACCTCGACCTGGATCTCTCAACAGCGCGCAGCCGGCTCAACCTGGCCAACATCCTCGATGGCGCCGCGCACATGAGCGTGAAGGTACTGGTGGTGGGGCCTCCGCCAGGGCTGGACGCCGAACGGAACCGCAGGCTGGCTGACCTTTCGGCAGCCTTCGCAGACGTCACCACGCGCCGCAAGCACGTCTACGTCGACACCTTCACGCCGCTGCAAGCCCATGAACAATGGCGCAGCGACCTTGCAGCCAATGGTGGCGGCCCGGGCCAGGCTGGTTATGGACTGATGGCCTGGCTAGTTCTCCACCGTGGCTGGTTCCAATGGCTGGACGTCCCCGCGCCCGAGTAAGACCCGGCTACTTCATGGGACCGGCAGCTCCACCCGCGTGTTCTGCCAGTATCTGCTCTGTCGCGGCGTCGGGCCGGCCCTGAAAGCACTGATCAAGAAGCTCCCCGAAAACCGGGATGCCCGGGGCCGCACGGAGAAATAGGGTCACCGATGACTGCAGCTTCTGCGCATCGAGGGAACCGAAGACCTGCCTCGCGTCGAGTTCTCCACTGGAGCTGAGGGTCTCGCAGGCCGCCACCAGCCGCGGGCCCAGCACGGGGTGGGCCAGATACGCCTTGGCTTCGTCGAGCGAGGAAATGGCATACAGCTGGGCAACCGAGCTATGCCCCAACCCCGCAATCTGAGGGAAAATGAACCACATCCAGTGGGTTTCCTTCGACCCTGCGGCGAGTTCGCGCATCGCCCGGGCGTAGGTCCCGCCAGTATCCTGTGCCGAAACGAATCGCTGCAGGTTGGACATCTCCGTGGGCCTTCTCTAGCCTGCTGCCCCGGATTAGTGGCTGAAGACGATCTTCCCGAATACCTCGCCGTCGAGCATCCTCCGGAAGCCTTTTTCGGCTTGATCGAGGGGGAACACCTCGTCGATTGTGGGTCGCAGGCCGGTAGCGACGAGGAACCGGGTAAGCCGGATCAATTCGGCGCGGGTACCCATGGTGGAGCCCAGGACCTTTAGCTGAAGGAAGAACACCCGGTTCAGATCGGCGCTGGGAGCCGGGCCGCTCGTGGCCCCGCAGGTCACCACCGCCCCGCCGGGCTTCAACGACTTCAGCGAGTGTGCCCACGTGGCTTCGCCCACCGAATCGAAGACGACGTCGACCCGCTCCGGCAGGCGGGCGCCGTCGTCGAACACGGCGGCTGCCCCCAACTCCAGCGCACGTTCCTGCTTGTCCCTGCTTCGGCTGGTCGCCCAGACCCGGAACCCGGCTGCGCCGGCCATCGCGATGAGAGCGGTGGCGACACCCCCGCCCGCACCCTGCACCAGGATGGTGGATCCGGGGGCAGCCGGCGACACGGTGAACAGCATCCGGTACGCGGTCAGCCAGGAGGTGGGAAGGCAGGCGGCCTCCTCGAAGCTCAACTCGGGTGGCTTGGGGACAAGGTTGCGTTCGGGCACCCACACGACGTCGGCCATGGCGCCGGGCAGCTTCTCGGAGAGCAGGGTGCGCCCGGGGTCGAGGGTTTCGTCGCCTTCCCACCCGGAGGTGGAAATGACGCCATGCACCAGGACCTCGTTGCCGTCGTCGTCGACGCCAGCAGCATCGCAGCCCAGCACCATCGGCAGCTTGTCCGCGCCGAGTCCCACCCCTTTCAGGGACCACAGGTCATGGTGGTTCAAAGCGGAGGCCCGCACGGTGACCCTACGGTACCCGTCGGGCGGGTTGCTGGCGGCCAGGTCGCCGACGACCAAGCCGTGCAGGGGGTCGGCAGTGGAAAATGAGTCAACGTATACGGCGCGGGTCACGTGGCACTCCTTCGGGTCGGGTCCTTCCATCCTAGGACCGAAGGCCCTGGCCGGGACACCCGCGGTTTAGGGGCAGCCCGCTGAAGTGTGGGAGACTGGATGGCAGTCCAAAATACTTTAGAAGCAAGGAGGCAGCCATGAGCAAGCGAGCACGCAAGAAGCGCGACCGCAAGAAGGGCGGCGCTAACCACGGTAAGCGTCCCAACGCCTGAGCAGTCGGGCTAAGCAACAATAAGGGAGCCCCCGCAGCCGGATGAACCGGCCCGGGGGCTCCCTTATTGCGTATACAGAGAGTCAGTGTTCGGCTGTTTTGATTTGGCTGATCCGGTCCAGAATGCTGGTCTTTAGGGTGGTTGGTGCCACCTCGGTGCACGACCGCTTGACTACCGAGCGGATGACACACTCCAGGTCGTGTTCCTCAGCGCATTCCGGACAGTCCTCAAGGTGATTTTTGATTTCCACCAGGTCGTCATGCGATAAGGCCCCGTCGAGGTAGTCATACAGGCGCTCGATCCGGGAATCGGCGCAGTCGCCAAGGCTCTGGCAATCGCTCATTTTCCACTCTCCTCTGTCTTGGCTGCGCCCGAACCTGCCGCTACCTTCGCAGCACCGAGGCCGCGATCGTGTGCGTATTCGGCCAGCAGTTCCCGCAGCAGCTTGCGTCCGCGGTGCAGCCGAGACATGACGGTGCCAATCGGCGTGTTCATGATTTCCGATATTTCCTTGTATGCGTACCCCTCCACATCGGAGAAATACACGGCCAGCCGGAATTCCTCCGGGATGGCCTGCAGCGCCTGCTTAACGTCCGAATCGGGAAGATGATCGAGCGCTTCCACCTCGGCCGACCGGAGGCCGGCGGGGGTATGCTCAGCCGCTTTTGCGAGCTGCCAGTCCTCGATCGTGTCCGAGTGGGACTGCAATGGCTCCCGCTGACGCTTTCGGTACAGATTGATGTACGTGTTGGTGAGGATGCGGTACAGCCAGGCCTTCAGATTGGTGCCGGGCTTGTACTGGTGGAACGCGGAGAACGCCTTGGTGTATGCCTCCTGCACCAGGTCCTCGGCATCGGCCGGGTTGCGGGCCATCCTCATGGCAGCCGAGTACAGCTGATCCACATACTGCATGGCGTCACGCTCGAAACGGATCTTTCGATCCGCATCCGATTCCGTTGACACATCCAGTTGATCGTCTTCGACTGGGGCGCTACCCGCCGCGGCTGTTGTATTCATTGAGGAAAAGTCTACGCGCCCAGCCCTGGCGGGGCGCACTGGTGTTACCGTCAGCTGGAAATCAGGCGTTTTGCTGACTGTTGGGGCAGTTGCCGTCATGATCCGCCTCTCCATCATTTCGATTGGTTGTCTGATCCGTACAACCGCAGGCCCCGTGTGGTTATTCCAGACAGCACCCCCTGCACCCTGCAGTCGTGACGCTTTCAGTCCGCGTCTCAACTACCCGTGTCGCCTTACCAAATTAAAAGTGCAAAACTAGGACTCAAGTTCCCAATCAGTCCACAGCCGGGAGGCAATCATGACCCTTGTTCGCGTAATAGCCCGTCCAATGCTCGCAAGTTCGTTTGTGATCGCCGGAATTGACCGGTTGCGGAACGCAGAATCCGCTGGCACCCAACTCCGCCCCACCCTTGACCGCATCAATAAGGCAGTTCCCTCAGCAGCATCGGTGACCGCGAACGAGAAGGTCGTCGCGCAGGCGCTTGGCGCGGCACAGGTCGGCGCTGCGGCGTTGCTCGGCATTGGACGTTTCTCCCGGCTGGCGGCACTGGTACTGGTAGGCACTGCAGGCCTGAACACTCTGGTTGACTTCAAGTCGGCTGATTCCTCCACGGCTGAGGCACGGAAGAACCGCCGGAACCAGCTCTTGAAGAACGTTTCGCTGCTCGGCGCCGTGCTGTTGGCCTCGGTGGATACCAATGGGCGGCCCGGCCTCGCCTGGCGCGCCGAACACTTCGCCTCCGACGCCAAGCGCAATGCCAAGGCCCTCAGCCACGACACCCGGAAGAGCGCCAAAACCATTGCGCGTGACACCGAGAAGCAACTGAAGAAGGCCAATAAGTCTGTTCGCAAGACTGCCTCCGATCTGGTGGGCTAGCACCACAGTGACCCAGATGGAACTGTCGCATTGGCTGGCACCTCACGCGACCTCGCCGGTGGATGCGACAGTTCAGGTACCCGGCTCCAAATCGCTGACGAACCGGTTCCTGATTCTTGCCGCACTGGCCGACGGTCCGTCCCGCCTGAGGGCGCCCCTGATCTCCCGTGATTCGGCGCTGATGATCAACGCGCTCAGGGCCCTCGGCGCCGAATGCATCGAGGTTGCCGGGGACGGGGCGTTTGGCCCCGACCTGCTCGTGACGCCGGTCGACTTCTCCGAACCCAACGACGCGTCAATTGACTGTGGACTCGCGGGCACCGTGATGAGGTTCGTCCCACCCCTTGCCGCCCTGCGACGGGGAACAACTTCATTCGACGGCGACCCCCATGCCCGGCAGCGGCCCATGGGTGCTGTAATTCAGTCGCTTCGCGGGCTTGGAGCCACGATTGACGACGACGGCGGCCAGTCACTGCCCTTCTCGGTGACCGGTGCCGGGGTTATTCCCGGCGGCAGGCTGGTCGTCGATGCCAGCGCCTCTTCCCAGTTTGTCTCCGCCCTGCTGCTGGTCGGCGCGCGTTTCACCGGCGGGCTCCACCTCGAACACGAAGGCCCCCCCGTTCCCAGCCTCGATCACATCGCCATGACGGTGAGGGTCCTGCGGGAGGTTGGGGTTGAGGTAGATGATTCTGTCCCGAACCAGTGGCGGGTGTCCCCCGGACCCATCAGTGCCTTCGACGTGCAGATCGAACAGGATCTCTCCAACGCCGGCCCGTTCCTCGCCGCTGCACTGGTCACTGCCGGCACCGTGAGGATCCCCAACTGGCCGGTGGGCACCACTCAGGTGGGTGACCAATGGCGACACATCCTGGCGACGCTCGGCGCCGACGTCTCCCTTACCGACGGCACCCTGACGGTGACGGGGGGTTCCCGCATCCGGGGCGCGGCCCTCGCCGACACCAGCGAACTTGCCCCAACCGTCGCGGCCCTCTGCGCGTTGGCTGACTCGCCCTCTGTCCTCACCGGTATCGCTCACCTGCGCGGCCACGAAACCGACCGTTTGAAGGCTCTCGCGACCGAAATTAACCGGCTTGGCGGTGACGTTACTGAGACCGCCGACGGGCTGTCCATCAGTCCCGCGCCGCTGCACGGCGGAATCTTCAGAACCTATGAGGATCACCGGATGGCGACGGCGGGCGCCATCCTCGGCCTTGCCGTGGCGGGAGTGGAGGTCGAAAACATCGGCACCACCGCCAAGACCATGCCGCAGTTCCCCGAACTCTGGGCCCATCTCGCTGCGACCGGCGGCACGGTGTCCGCCCAGACCCGCCCCTCCGGCTGGCGCTGACGTGGCCACCGGGGGGAACCGTGGAGAGTCACGGTCGTGGGACGAATCCGACATCAGGGTCCGGCCCAACAAGAAAGGCTCCCGGCCCCGCACCAAGGATCGGCCCGCCTACGACGACGCCGTCACCGGCCGGATTATCACCGTCGACCGCGGGCGCTACACCGCGGTCGTCGACGAGGACGCTGCGGGTGAGCGACTTGTCATTGCCGCCCGGGCCCGGGAACTACGCCGGACGCCGGTGGTCGCCGGGGACCTGGTGGCTCTGGTGGGCGACCTCTCCGGCGGGCCTGACGCCCTGGCACGCTTGGTCCGGGTGGAAGAACGACGAACCCTGCTGCGCCGCAGCGCCGACGACACCGACCCGGTAGAACGTGCAGTGGTCGCTAACGCCGACCAGCTGGTGATTGTTGTGGCGGCAGCCAACCCGGAACCAAGAACAGGATTCATTGACCGGGCGCTGGTGGCGGCGTACGACGCCGGTATCCAACCGATCCTCTGCGTGACCAAAGCAGACCTGCGGGATCCTGCCGGGTTGCTCGACAACTATCGACACCTTGATCTGCCGGTCATCATCAGCCGGACCGCCGCCGATGCCGATGGGGTTGACAGCACCTCGGACGACGGATTGTCCGCCCGGCTCCTCGGCGATGCAGTGAGTCAGTTGCGGTCCCACCTCGACGGTAAGGTCAGTGTGCTGCTGGGTCACTCAGGGGTTGGGAAGTCCACCATGGTCAACGCGTTGACCGGATCCAACCGGGCCACCGGCGGGGTCAATGCTGTGACGGGGCGCGGCCGGCACACGTCGTCGTCGGCGGTCGCGTTGAAGGCCGGCGATTCTCTGCCCGGAACGTGGATCATCGATACCCCTGGCATTCGCTCGTTTGGTCTCGCCCATGTCGACCCTGACCGGATTCTTCAGGCGTTCCCCGATCTGGAACCCGGCACCGCCGAATGTGCGCGGGGCTGCAGGCATGACCGGCTCGCAGTGAGGTGTGGCCTCGATCCCTGGGTACGGGACGGGCTGGCGGGCGTATCGGGTCCGGTACGGCTTGCCTCGCTGCGGCGTTTGCTGGGTGCAAGCGTCCCTGAGCCCAAGGGAAATATGCAGGAAGCCAAACAGCTCGGCGAACAATAGACCTGATACGCTTGAAGAAGTTGCAGTGTTGCGCCCCAGGCTGACACCGCAACGAGAACCCCGAAGCACGGGGGGATTCTCACACACAAGGAATATGAAAAAATGGCAACAGGTACAGTCAAATGGTTCAACGCTGAAAAGGGCTTTGGATTCATTGCTCCTGACGACGGCGGCGCGGATGTATTCGCCCACTTCTCGGCAATCAACTCCAGCGGATTCCGCGCGCTCGAAGAGAACCAGAAGGTCAACTTCGAGACCACGCAGGGCCCCAAGGGACCGCAGGCCGAGAACATCACCGTTATCTAGTAACCCCTAGACGTAGTCCGTCCCACTGGACGGCTCCCCACAGGACACCGAAGCGGCTCATCGCCGCCGGTGTCCTGTGCTGTTTAAGGGTCTTCGCTCGATCAGTGGTGCCACAGGCGGGAGAGCGTCCCGCACTATGGCGATGTTAGGCGATAGGTTGAAGGTATGAACCACCGCCAAAGTTATAACGATGATCTGCGCCTTGCCCATGTGATGGCCGATTCTGTAGACGACCAGACGATGTCGCGATTCAAGGCCCTTGATCTGGTGGTCGAAACCAAACCCGATCTCACGCCCGTCACCGACGCCGATAAGGCAGCCGAGGAGTCGATTCGGGGCCAGCTATCCCGCGCCCGCCCCCGCGACGCGGTCCTCGGCGAAGAGTTCGGTAGCAGTGGCGCCGGCTCACGTCGCTGGATCATCGACCCAATCGACGGCACTAAAAGTTTTGTGCGGGGCGTCCCGGTCTGGGCCACCCTGATCGCCCTCGTGGATGAGGGCCAGCCGGTTGTTGGCTTGGTCAGCGCCCCCGCCCTCGGTAAACGCTGGTGGGCGGCCACCGGCACCGGCGCCTACATGGGTAAATCGTTGGCGGCAGCGACCCGGCTCAAGGTGTCAAACGTGTCGCGGCTTGAAGACGCTTCGCTGTCCTATTCAAGCCTGTCGGGCTGGAAGGAACGCGGAAACCTGCCGGAATTCCTGACGCTGACCGATTCGGTCTGGCGCACTCGCGCGTATGGCGACTTCTGGTCCTACTGCCTGGTCGCTGAGGGCGCCGTCGACATCGCCTGCGAACCCGAGCTGAACCTATATGACATGGCGGCGCTGGTACCGATCATCACCGAGGCCGGCGGCCGCTTCACCTCCCTCGAGGGCACGGACGGCCCCTTCGGCGGCAACGCCCTGGCCACCAACAGCACGCTGCACAACGATGTGCTGCAGATCCTCAACCCCGATGTGGATGACCTACTTTAAGATTCCGTAATAAAATAAACCCGGGCACACCTCGTGCCCTAGGCTGTTTGCTATTGGTCACGAGTGCCAGCGCTAAACCCCGGTTTGCTGGCCGGCAACCCTCCCGTCGCGGCGGGGTGCCCCGGGTGACGACCAGGCCGTACCCGAGCGGGTATGGCAAGCGCGGACACCCCTGCGTGGGGTCCACATTTCTGGAGACCCTTCATGACCATTGCACCCAGTACACTGGCTCAGCACCCAGCCAGGGCCGTGGCCCCGTTGGCCGACGTCGTCGGGAGCGGCCTGCGGGTCCCGGTCCTCGGGGGTGGTGAGGTTAGGTACGTCAACCTTGACTACGCGGCGTCTGCCCCTGCCCTGGCCGAGGTGCAGGAGTTTGTCACCACTGTCCTGCCCTACTACGCAAGCATCCACCGGGGCGCCGGCTATACCTCCCAGGTGTCCACTTCGCTGTATGAGAATGCCAGAACAGCGATCCGCGGGTTCGTGGGCGGACGTGGTGGTGACACGGTGATCTTCACCCGCAACACCACCGATTCACTGAATCTCCTCGCCGGGTGCGTCCCCGCCACGGGTGACGTGCTGTACCTCGACATTGAGCACCACGCCAATCTGCTCCCCTGGCAGCAGTTACCGCACCGCAGCCTCACCGCCGGTACGACGCTCGCCGATACCCTGGACCGGGTCCGCGCCGAGCTGGCCGCCGGCGGGGTGACCCTGCTGGCGGTCTCCGGCGCATCAAATGTCACCGGCGAGGTGCTTCCGGTCAGGGAGCTGGCGCGACTGGCCCATGCCTACGGTGCACGGATCGTCGTGGATGCAGCGCAACTGGCCCCGCACCGTCGGATCGACATCAGCCGGGACGGTATCGACTATGTGGCGTTCTCGGGTCACAAGCTCTACGCGCCGTTCGGCGCGGGGGTGCTGGTGGGCCGTTCCGACTGGCTGGATGCCGGTACCCCCTATCTCGCCGGCGGCGGAGCGGTGCGCCAGGTCAGGGCCGATTCTGTGTCCTGGGCCACCGGGCCGGCCCGGCATGAGGGCGGCTCACCCAATGTGGTGGGCGCCGGCGCGCTCGCCCACGCAGCGGGCATGCTCGCAGCGCTCGATCACAGCGCCTGGCAATCCCACGAACAGGCACTCCGGTCCGCTTTGGTCTCCGGCCTCGCCGGGCTGCCCGGAGTCAGCGTCCACCGACTCTTCCCCGACAGCGCCGAACCGATCGGCGTCGTCAATTTTTCGGTCGCCGGGTACGACGCCGGACTGGTAGCCGCCTACCTCTCCGCCGAACACGGGGTGGGGCTCCGCGATGGCAGGTTCTGCGCACATCCGCTGCTCACCCGGCTCGGTCTCCCCTCGGGATCGCTGAGGGCCAGCGTCGGACTCGGATCGCAACTCGCCGATGTGGAGCGCCTGCTCGGGGCCCTCCGGTCCCTCTTGACCCACGGCCTGACCGCTGACTATATCGTCGACGAGGAACGCTGGGTTCCTGCGGTCGAAACCCGCACCTTCCCGGCTTGGGCTCCCCATACGCCGGGGACGGCCGGCGCGGCGCCGTACACCAGCGAATAGCCGACCGCAGGTTCCCTCCCTCTGATTCTGCCCCCCAGTGCGCGATACCCTAGGCACAGGCCCACCCTGTCCCGTCCTGCGAAGGAGAACACACTATGCCCCGCGGCGGCCCACGTCTGCATGCCACCCGGCGGATTCACCTTGCCGGCGGCTACCTCGACGACGGTGAACAATACGACAGGGTCCGGCCCGGCTACCCGGCAGAGAGCGTCGACTGGGTCGTAGCCGCCGGGGCCTCGACCGCGGCCGACGTCGGCGCGGGCACGGGACTCTTCACCGCGGAGCTGGTGAAGCGCGGACTGGACGTCACCGCCGTCGATCCCTCCCACAGCATGCTTGACGTGCTCCGGACCAAGCTCCCCCAGGTGACCACCGTGGTGGGTACGGCCGAAGCGACCGGGCTGGCGGCAGCCTCGGTCCAGCTGGTCTCGATCGCGCAGGCCTGGCACTGGCTCGACCCAGCGGCGGCGGCCAGGGAATCGGCCCGCATCCTCGTTCCCGGCGGCCAGATTGCTCTCCTCTGGAACCAGTTGGACGTTTCGCTCCCGTGGGTGCACCGACTCAGCCGGATCATGCACGCCGGGGATGTCTACAAGCCCGATCATCGGCCGGCAATCGGGCAGGCTTTTGGTCGGCCCGAACATCTGGCGGCGCGCTGGACCCAGACCCTGACCACCGCAGACATCGTGGAGCTGGCTAAATCGCGGAGCTATTACCGGCGAGCCACCCCTGTCCTCCGCGCGAAGGTGGAGGCCAACCTCGACTGGTACCTCCACGAGGAGCTGAAATTCACCCCTGATGTCACGGTGGATTTGCCCTACTTCACCCATGCCTGGCGGGCGACTCGGACCTGACACCTCGAAAGGCTACCTTTTAGGCACTCCTTTGGGTTAGATTTAGGTATGCCGAAATTTCTGGTTCCGCTCGCTCTGCTGACAGCGCTGACCGTAGCAGCCTGCGGGGCCAGCCCCGCAGCGCTGGCCAGGCCCGCCGACAACGATGACCGGCCCGTGGTCCTGACCACCTTCAGCGTGCTCGCTGACCTCACCGATCAGGTGGGCGGCGGCCATGTCCGGGTCGAATCCATCACAAAGATTGGCGCGGAGATCCACGGTTACGACCCCACGCCGTCCGACCTGGTCAACGCTCAGGATGCCGACCTGATTCTTGATAACGGGCTGGGACTTGAGCGGTGGTTCAAACGCTTCGTTCTTTCGGTCGATGCCCCCCACGTCGTCCTGTCGGAGGGGGTGGAGCCAGTGGATATCCGCTCAGGCGCCTACAGGGGCCTACCCAACCCCCACGCCTGGATGTCACCCGCCGCAGCGCAGGTCTATGTCGACAACATTGTGGCGGCGCTGACTGACCTCAGCCCGGCGCATGCCGCCGAATTCGAGGCCAACGGGCTCCGAATCAAAACCGAACTGCAGGACATGCTGGATGACCTGCGAGCAGCCTTCACCGCTGCATCGACGCCCGCCCTGGTCACCTGCGAGGGTGCCTTTTCCTACCTGGCGCGGGATGCCGGACTCGCCGAGGCCTTCATCTGGCCTGTCAACTCGGACGCCGAAGGGACTCCCCGCCAGATCAGGGAAGTGATCAGCTTCGTCGAGACCAACGGCGTTCCCGCCGTGTTCTGTGAGTCGACGGTCAACCCGTCCGCCCAGGAACAGGTTGCGTTGGCCACGGGCGCCGACCTGACCGGTCCGCTGTATGTCGATTCACTCTCCGGCCCAGACGGCCCGGTACCTACCTTCCTCGAACTCCTCCGGTACGACATCGCCATGATTACTGACGGGCTCACCTCATGACCTCTTTCGCTCACTCCCGACCCTCGGCCACGGACGCCGGACCCGTCGCAGCCATCTCCGTCTCGGGGCTCAGCGTCAGTTACAACGAGGTTAGGGCGCTCACCGACGTCGACCTCACCCTGGCGAGGGCGCGGATCTGCGGGCTGATCGGGGTCAACGGTTCGGGTAAGTCAACGCTCTTCAAATGCCTGATGGGGCTGGTCCAGCCCCAGGCCGGTGTTGTGGCAATCTTCGGCACGGACCACCGCACCGCCCGGCGCAACAACCTGGTGGCCTATGTCCCCCAATCGGAGGACGTCGACTGGACCTTTCCGCTGTCGGTGGGCGACGTGGTCCTCATGGGTCGCTACGGCAGGATGCCGCAGTCCCGCCGCGCCAGCCGAGCCGACCGTGACGCCGTCGACGAGGCGTTGGGACGCGTCGGTCTGAGCCAGCACCGCCACCGCCAGATCGGCGAACTGTCCGGCGGTCAGAAGAAGCGGGCCTTCGTGGCACGCAGCATTGCGCAGGACGCTCAGCTCCTGCTCCTCGACGAACCGTTCGCGGGCGTTGACAAGACCAGCGAAGGAACCCTGATTAGCCTGCTGCAGGAGCTCAGGGACGAGGGGCGGACGGCGCTGATCTCCACCCACGACCTCGCCGGCATCCCCGAGCTCTGCGATGAAGCGGTGCTCCTGCATAACCGGGTCCTCGCCCATGGGCTACCCGAGGATGTCCTGACGCACGACAAACTGGCGTTGGCGTTTGGCCCGACGCCAGCCGCCGCGCCGTCCAGTGTTCCCCTCCGACGAGCAGCCGACGAGAGCTAGGAAAACGTCATGGACCTTCTCACCTTTATCGCCGAACCGCTCCAATACGGTTTCCTGACCCGAGCCCTGATCGTGACGGTCTGCGCGGCGGTGGTCGCCTCGGTACTGTCCTGCTGGCTGATCCTGATGGGATGGTCGCTGATGGGCGACGCCGTCTCCCATGCCGTTCTGCCCGGCGTCGCCCTCGCCTACATCATCGGCATCCCGTTTTCCATTGGCGCTTTCGTCTTCGGTGCGGGTGCCGTGGCCTTGATCGGGCTGGTGAAATCCACCACCAAGCTGAAATCGGACACCGTCATTGGGGTGGTGTTCACTGGCCTGTTCGCCGTCGGACTGGCCATCGTGTCCCGGACACCATCCCAGGTGGACCTGATGCACATTCTGTTTGGAAACGTCCTCGGCGTCACCACCGGAGAATTGTGGCAGGTGGTGATTCTGGGAGTCCTGACCCTCGCTATCCTGCTTTACAAACGCCGTGACCTCACCCTTTTCGCCTTCGACCGCACCCACGCGCACGTGATCGGGCTCAATACCCGGCTGTTGTCTGCCCTGCTGTTGGGCCTGCTGGCACTGAGCGTCGTCGTCGGCCTGCAAGCCGTCGGAATCATCCTGGTGGTCGCCATGCTCATTACCCCCGGCGCGACGGCCTTCCTGCTGACCCGCAGTTTCGATCGGATGCTGATCCTCGCCGCAAGCATCACTGCAATGGCATCGGTGGCCGGGATTTATGCCAGCTACTACCTGGACATCTCCACCGGGGCCGCAGTGGTGCTTTCCCAGTCGCTTGTTTTTGTCCTCGTCTACCTGTTTGCGCGGCGGACCGGCGTCCTCTGGCAGGTAGGCAACCGGCGCCGTCTCCGGCGCACCATGGCCCCGACCGCCGGGCTCTTTCCGGCCGGTCACCCGTTACCGGCCACCCGGCAGCCAGCGGGTGAGGCCTGAGATGGCACGTCGATCAGCTACCGCCCTCAGCGCCGGATCATCGAGCGTCCAGGACTATGTGAAGGTCATTTACTCCTTCACCGAGTGGCAGGAGCGGCCAATCACGGCCTCACAGCTCGCGTCCCGGCTGTCGGTTGCCAACTCCTCGGTATCGGAGATGGTCCGCAAACTCATGGATCTGGGACTTGCCCGGCATGAGCCGTACAGTTCAGTGGAGCTGACCGACGATGGGCTGCACCTTGCCCTGGCCATGGTGCGCCGCCACCGTCTTCTGGAGACGTTTCTGGTGCGCGAGCTCGGGTACCGGTGGGACGAGGTCCACGACGAGGCCGAGCTGCTGGAGCACACAGTCTCCGACACCTTCATCGAGCGGCTTGACCGAAAACTCGGCTATCCGTCCCGCGACCCGCATGGGGATCCTATCCCCACGGCCGACGGGAGGATAACCGTGCCGAGCGCCCACCCCCTCCGGGAGCTCGACGACGGGCATCGGGGCCGCATTACCCGTATCAGTGACGCAAATCCTGAGTTGCTCAGGTTCCTCGCGGCAGAAGCCATCGACCTCGACGCGCCGGTGCAGGTTCTTGAACGCAGGCCTTTCGGGGGTCCGCTGGTGGTGAGGGTTGGTGATTCCGGCAGCGCCAGGACCTTCGACTTCGGGGAGGAACTAACCGCGTCCCTGTGGATTGAAACCCACGACAGCCATGCGGGCTGCCGCTTACCCAGCGCGTCCGGCCGCTAGCCGCCCGCCAGACCTGCGCCGGCCGCGACGCCGGCCGCCGCAGCGAGGAGGGCGAGCGCTGCCGTTCCGACGCCGTTGACCAGTCCCCGCCCTACCCGCCCGCTCTGGATCAGCCTTACCGTTTCAACGCTCGCTGTACTGAAGGTGGTGAACCCGCCGAGGAACCCGACCCCGGCGGCGAGCTCGAGTTCGGGCGGCACGCTGGTGCCCAAAGCCAGCCCGGTCAGAAGTCCCAGTAGGCCAGAGCCCAGCACGTTGATGGTTACCGTCCCCCAGGGTATGGCCGTGGCAAACCGCGCCCGCACCACGCCGTCGAGCACGAATCGTGTTACTGCCCCGAACCCACCCGCCGCGCCGATCAACAGGACCAGAAGGACGCTCATCGGCCAACCGTTCCGGCGGTGTATCCCTGGCTGGATCTGCGGCGGGTTAGTGTCGCGGCCAGCGCGATCCCCGCGAAGCTCAGCAGGATTCCGCCCACCAGACTGGTCACTACGTACCCTGCCGCACTCCAGTAGATCCCCTCGGTACCCAACCCGATCGCCTCGGCCGCGAACGTGCTGTAGGTGGTGAATCCACCCAGAAACCCTGTGCCCCCCAGCAGTCGCACCATGCGTCGTCTCCCCCGGTCCGGTCCCGTGCGTAGGAGGGCCTCCAGGAGTAGCCCCAGCAGAAACGAACCGCTCAGATTGATCAGGAGGGTGGGGAGGGGCCAACCCTGCGGAGCAGGAAGAAATTCATCAAGCCAGAACCGGCTCAGTGTTCCCCCCATGCCTCCGACGAAGACAAGGACAATGAGTGTTGGTCGAAGGTGTGGTTTGCGCTCGGTCGGCGTTGGAGTCATCGCGCCGGGTCTTTTGTCTTGGTGGATCACATCGACCTGCCTCTATCGAGTGTCAAAGGCAGGAACCATCAGCCAGTGTGGCGGTTCGGGCAGTGCCCCGGCGGGATCCATCGCCGTAGCTTCGACTATATCGGATCAGCGTTCGGCGGTTTCGAGAAGTCACAGTATTAGCCGTCAACGTTTCGGGGATGCAATGATCACTAGCAGCACCACCCGCTCCGCACCCATCTAGGCAAAGGTTCCACATGACAACGCTGGGGATCGAAGAAGAGTACCTCCTGCTGGACCCGACCTCCGCTTTGCCGGTCTATAAGGCCAACGAGGTGCAGGCCCTGTTGGAGCAATCACCCACGATCGAGGCCAACGACGTCCAGCGCGAACTCCTCAGTTGCCAGATTGAGACAGCCACTCCGGTGTGTTCAACCCTGACCGAAGCAGAAGAATCACTGCTCCATTTCCGGCGACGCATCTCGGCGGCGGCACGGAAGGCAGGGGTACGGGCCAGCGGTTCAGCGACCGCCCCCCGCATTGAATCCGCCTATCCCACGCTGACCGACAATCAGCGCTATCACGAGCTGAAAGCGAGCGCCAGCGGGATCGTGGCAGATCAGTTTGTGAATGGCCTGCACGTTCACGTGGCGGTCCCCGACCGGGAGACCGGTGTGCAGGCGTTGAACCGGATCCGGCCGTGGCTTCCGGTGATCACGGCGCTCAGCACCAATTCGCCGTTCTGGTTGGACCGGGACAGCGGCTTCGCGAGTTGGCGGGTGGTGCATTACCGCAGGTGGCCGGTGCAGGGGTGCCCGCCGGTCTTCGCCGACGCTGCCGACTACGAACGCCGCATTGAACGTCTCGTGGCCACCGGCGTCATCATTGACCGTGGTGTCTTGACCTGGATGGCACGGCTGTCGGATGCGTATCCCACGCTGGAGGTGAGGGCCGGGGACGCCCAGCTCGAAGCCCAGGATTCGGTCCTCCTCGCCGCTTTGGTCAGAGGCCTGGTATCCACAGCTGTCCGGGAGGCGAGGGCCGGCCTGCCGTTCCTGAACCCGGACCCCGAGCTGCTCGATGCCGCCATGTGGCAGGCGGCCCGGCATGGACTGGCCGCCTGCCTGGTTGATCTGGAGACAGGGAATCTGCTGCCGGCCCGTAAGCTGATGGACCGGCTGCTGTCCTACACGGCGGCCGCGGTGGAGGCCGAGGGTGATACCGAGTGGATTGCCGCGGGCCTGGCAACGGTCTGGGAGCGCGGCACCGGTGCCGAACGCCAACGCCGGGCCATGGAGAACGGCGGCATGTCGTCCCTGCTGGATCTCTACAGCGCAACGTTGACCGCCGAACGCTAACCCGGTTTTTGGTTCGCCCGGCCCTCGGCCAGCCGCTGCAGCGTTCTCGCGATCCGGGCATCCCGGGTGGCGGAACGTTTTGCCGAGGCAATCCACAGCGCATATTCGCGTTGACGTGAATAGGGGAGGGCCCTGAACAGGTCCACCGCGCCCCCCGCTACCAGTGCCGCCCCCACATCATCAGCGAGTTTCACCACCCGCTCGCTGGTGTCCAGGGTGAGCGATACCCGCACCGTGTCGCCAGCGGCTTTACCAATTTCCGCCTCGACATCGGACCGGACCAGCAGAAGGTGATCGTCGCCTTGGTTCACCAGCGAACCCCGGTATCCGACGCCGTCGAACGCGGCACGGACCGGGACCCTGCCGCTTACGCCAAAGGTCTCCGGCACGCTGTGCGGGAACTTGACGAACGACGCAGCGCCAATCACGGTTGAGCGCTGAATGACCGCGTCAAACTCGATGGGGCCGGGATCTCGATAGTGGGCCATGCCTGAAGCTTAGCGAACCCGTCTATGACCCGGCCGTCCGGAGCACCCGTGCCTCCCAGGGGCGAAGCCGTCCGGCAACCTCCGCGGCGTTCTCCGTGGCGTCCTGCGTGGCGTTCGACGCCGGGGCCGGGTAGTTGCCCAGCACGTGCTCCCCGCGATCCAGCCCCTGCGGCAGGACCAGGTCCTCTCCCGACACGTTACCCAGCACGGTGAGCGTCTCACCGTGCTGGGTACGGGTGAACGCGTACAGGGTGGGATGGTCCTCCACGAGTGGGGTGAACTCGCCGAGGCGCACCACGGCGCTGTCGTGTCGCAGCCGGATCAGCTGCTGGTAGTAGCCGTAGACGGATCGGTCCGATGCCCGATCCGCCCGGGCGTTGATGGTGGTGTAGTTCGGGTTGACCGCAAGCCAGGGCTCGCCGGTGGTGAACCCTGCGTGGGCCTCGTCCGACCACTGGACCGGTGTCCTGGCGTTATCGCGGCTCATAATGCGAATCCCCGCGAGCACCCGCTCCGGATCCAGTTTCAGGACGGTTGTCGCTTCGGTGAAGTAGTTGATCGATTCCAGGTCCCGGAAATCCTCGATGGCGGCAAACGGCACATTGGTCATGCCGAGTTCCTCGCCCTGGTAAATGTAGGGAGTCCCCCGGTGCAGGTGGAGCAGGGTGGCCCACAGGGTGGCCGACTCGTACCTGTACTCCGAATCATCGCCGAACCGTGACACCAGTCGCGGCTGATCGTGGTTGTTCAGGTAGAGGCTGTTCCAGCCCGTCGTTGCGAGGCCCTGCTGCCAACGGGTCCAGGACGTTTTCAGGTCAGCCAGGTTCAATCCGCGATAATCCCACTTGCCGCCGGGGCCGTAGTCCAGACCCACATGCTCAAACTGGAAGATCATGTCCAGTTCGCGACGCGCCGGGTCGGTGAAGAGCCGTGCCTCCTCGACCGTTGCGCCGGGCATCTCGCCCACGGTGATCAGCTCGGCCGACCGCCCGGTGAACACCTCACGGTGCATTTCCTGCAGGTAGTCGTGAATCCGTGGACCCGAGATGAAGTGCGGCCCGCCGTCGCCCCACAGTCCGCCGGGTGGGACAACGCCGTCCGGCAGGGCGGGGTCCTTGGAGATGTAGTTGATGACGTCCATCCGGAAACCGTCGACGCCGAGCTCGAGCCACCAGTTCATCATCTCGTAGACGGCTGAGCGGACCTGAGGGTTTTCCCAGTTCAGGTCCGGCTGTTGAGGGGCAAATAGGTGCAGGTAGTACTGCCCGGTTTGAGGGTCAAGCGTCCAGGCCGGTCCGCTGAAGGCCGATCCCCAGTTCGTCGGTTCCGCACCGGGCTCGCCGGCGTCGAACCCGTCCCGGGGATCGCGCCACCAGTACCAGTCACGCTTGGGGCTGTCCACGGAGGCTGAGGCCTCCCTGAACCACTCGTGTTCGTGGGAGGTGTGGTTGACCACCAGGTCCATCACCAGTTTCATCCCCCGGCTGTGGGCACCCGCCAGGAGCTCACTGAACTGTTCGAGGGTGCCGAACGCCGGATCAATCCGGCGGTAGTCGCTGATGTCATAGCCGTTGTCGTGGTGCGGCGACTGGTAGACCGGCGACAGCCAGAGTACGTCGACGCCGAGCTCGGCCAGGTAGTCGAGCTTACCGATGATTCCGCCCAGGTCACCGACGCCGTCGCCGTCGGAATCGGCGAAGCTACGGGGGTAGATCTGGTAGACAACGGCGCTCGTCCACCAGGCGGGCTGGGTCTGTTCCATCTCGGTCACGACAGGTCCTTCAGGGCTGATGTTCGCCGTAATTCGATGAGTACTGACTGTTCGGGGAAGAGCACCGGTGCCTGGACTCCGATGGATCCGAGGAGACGACCCGACAGGATCGCGTGGGTGCCGCACAGGGCCGCCTGATACCAGTCCAGGGAGGACAGGCCGGCGCCGGGATGTTCGAGCTCGGGGACCGCGGGGGCGATGCTGTACAACGCTGTGGGATCCAGGCCCGGAAACCGGATCCGGCCTGGCGGATAGGAGGTGCTGGATGCGGTGAGGGTGTAGGCGTACAACGCCGCGGACCCGTCCCCGGCCACGGTACCGCGCAGGTCCATGGCCGGGTCCGGCAGGTCCGCGTGGACCACCCGACCGCTGTGCAGCAGGCTCCGCCATTGTTTGTGCAAGGCAATCCACGCCGCAAGGTCAGCCGAATCCTGCTCCCCCAGATCGGAGATGTCCCATTCGACCCCGTAGTGGCCAAACACTGCGGTGCCTGCCCGAAACGGCAGCGAATGCGACCGGTGGGTGGAGTGGGAGACCGGCCCACCGATGTGCATCCCCATCAGTTCAGGGGCGACCAACAGCCCGGTGTACTTCTGGATGACCAGCCGCTCCAGCGGATCAATGCAGTCGCTGGTCCAGATGCGATCCGTGCGGGCCAGGATTTCCAGGTCCACCCGGCCGCCCCCCGATGCGCAGCTTTCAATCTCGAGGCCGGGATGGCGGCGTTTGAGTTCTTCGAGCAGCCGGTACAGCGCTGACACGTTCCGGTGGACCTCGGGCACACCCGAGGTGGCGCCGACCGCTTCCAGCAGGTCCCTGTTGTGGTCCCACTTGATATAGGAGATGTCGTGCTCCGCCAGGATGAAATCCATCCGCTCCAGGAGGTACTCCCAGGCCCCGGGGATGGTCAGGTTCAGCACCTGCTGCTGGCGGGCCGACGGCGGCAACCGTCCGTGCGCCTGCAGCATCCAGTCAGGGTGCTGCCTGGCCAGCTCGGAGTCCAGGTTGATCATTTCCGGTTCGAACCACAGCCCAAATTCCATTTCGAGGGAGCGCACATGGTCGATGATGGGAGCCAGCCCGTTGGGCCACACGTCGTCGTCGACAAACCAGTCGCCCAGGCCCGCTGTGTCGTCGCGGCGCCCCCTGAACCAACCGTCGTCGAGCACGAACCGTTCGATCCCCATCGCCGCCGCCCGGTCGGCCAGCCGGGTAAGGCGCTCGAGGTTGTGGTCGAAGTAGACGGCCTCCCAGGTGTTCAGTGTCACCGGTCGGTCCCGCTGAGGGTGGGAGGGCCTACTCCGTTGCTCCTGGTGGAACCGCTGGGCCAGCTCATTGAGCCCACTGCCCCACGAGCCTAGAGCGTCCGGTGCGGAGTAGGAGTCGCCCGGCTGAAGCACAATTTCCTGGGGCAAGAGCAGTTCGCCGGCGGCAATGAAGGTCTCGCCGGTGGGAGTCTTCTCCACCAGGAGCTGGTGGTTGCCACTCCAGGCTGAATGCACGGCGTGGACCAGACCGGATTCGAAGCCGAATGATGGCTCCCCCGCGGCCAGGAGGAGCGTCGCATCGAGTCCGGGGCGACCACGCCTGCTCTCGCGCCGGTAGGTACCGGTGGTGAGGGTGTGGCGTTGCGGGCTGCGTTCCCGCAGGTGCCGTCCGGTGGTGTCAAGGATGTCCACGGCATGTGACGGGACGGGAAACACCGCCAGCAGGGAGCCCACCTCGTAGGGGGTGTCCCCGACGTTCGTCAGTTGCAACCGCTGCCTGAGTAAGCCCGCGTCGCACAGAGTGAGGATACCCTCAAGATCGAGGCCGCTGTGGGGATCGGCTGCTGTGAAGCGAAACTCGGCGTCCGACGCGTAGGCGGTGGTGGTAGCCAACCGTGGGAACGGTGCGCCACCGTCGCGATGACCGGTGAGGCCTGGGGTGCCCTGCCACCCGAATGATTCCTGGGGAATGAGGGTCAAGCGCGGCGGCGAGTCAAGACCGCCCGATACCCGTTGCGGCCGGGATGCTGCGGCAAAGTCGTCCAGGCTGCCGGTCTCGCCCAGTTCGCTCCCCCAATACAGGATGGCTGGCAGACCCGCAGTCGTGGTGTCAATGACCACGCTGGTACCGCCGTTGGTGAGGTGGAAAACCGTCGTCGAGTGCATAGGTTATTTCTACCTCAAACCAGTGGGCGCAGGGTGCAGCAGCAGTCGGGATGCAACAGGCGACCGTGGGAACCCGAGCTGACGGTCAACGACCCTCATTCCGGCGGACCATTCCGATGATCAGGAGGATCAGTCCGAGCGCCAGTGGGATCAGGGTCACCAGGGTATGGGTTCCACCGATAAAACTCATGTAGAAGATGAAAATGAAGGATCCAATCACCAGGATCAGCCCGGTGTTGACCAGCGCCCGGCCGCGGTTGGGCGGCGGCAGTGGGGGAAGCCACGATGGAGGATCGTCCGTCCAGTTCATTTGGCCAGTCTACGGCCGGGTGGGGACACCCGATGCTCCCGCACCCGTTAACGACAAAACGTCCCTCCCCCAAGGGGTAAGGACGTTGCGCCGTCGAAGGTTTCTCGTGGAGATGGCGGGAATTGAACCCGCGTCCGATGCAGTGTAGTCAGGGCTTCTCCGGGCGCAGTTTGCGTCGGTTTTTCTCAGCTTCAGTCATCTTGCAAACAGGTGACTGCCAAGCTCAGTTACATAAGAGTCCCCCCAAAACCTGTAACGAGTTTCAGGAGCAGTGGCCCTCTAAATGACGCCAGGATCCGGGACGAGAGCATTCCCGGGCTGACGGACTTGGTCTTACTGCTTAGGCAGCGAGAGCGAAGTCAGTGCGTTTTTGTTCGGCACTTATATTTTTACAAGGAGCGTTAACGAGATAACCTTGTAGATCCTCGGCCCGCTTCCCCTGTCGCGACTAACATCGTCGAAACCTGTCATCCCCGTGTGTAGTTATCAAGTGTTGCCTCCCGGATTACTCCGGATCTACCAGTGTATCGCACCGAGCGGCGGGCTGCATTCCTTAGAGCGTGATCCCCAACATGACAATCGGTGATTGCCACAGGGTCACCACCACAAACGACACCGCCACGAAGGCCAAACCAAGCGCGGCCAGAGCGGTGGTTGCTGCCTGCTTACGTTTGAAACTCCACCAGAACACCACAACGTTCAGCAGCACCAGCAGCGGTGCCACCCAGATGATCACCTGTGCCAGATACAGGTAGATCAGGAAAAAGAAGGGGATCAACGCGAAAATCCCCACCGGCACGATGGCCAGCAGAAGGAGCAGATCGATCAAGGCAACCACTGTCACCCACCAGGGGCGGCGATACCGCAGTTCCGACTGCTCGGGTTCTTCGAGTGGATCCTGGGCGTCCCAGAAAACGTCACTCATACCTCAGGTGCCCCGGTTCTTGTCGCGCATGTCGCGCAACGCTTCACGGTTGTCTTGTTTTTCCCGCAGGGTCTGACGCTTGTCGTAGTCGCGCTTACCGCGTGCGACGGCGATTTCGACCTTTGCCCGACCGTTCAGGAAATAGAGTTGCAGCGGCACGAGGGTGAAGCCGCTCTCCCGGATCCGCTGCGAGATACGGGTGAGCTCGTCCCTGTGCAACAGCAGTTTACGACGCCGACGGGCCGCGTGGTTGGTCCAGCTCCCCTGCGTGTACTCGGGAATGTGGATGCCTTCGAGCCACAGCTCATCGTTGTAGAAGATGGCAAATCCGTCCACGAGCGATGCGCGTCCCGCCCGGAGAGACTTCACCTCAGTACCCATCAGGGCAATGCCGGCCTCGTAGGTATCCAATACCTCGTAATCGTGCCGAGCCTTCCGATTGGTGGCCACTACCTGTCGGCCACTTTCCTTGGGCACGGTACAACTCCTTTTTGTCGGGTGGTTCAGCTCCACGGCTCAGGCCAAGGGAACAGAGAGGGTTCTCCCCAGTCTACGTCGTCGGCCCCTACAGCAGGCCCAGCGGGTCAACCAGGCTGCCGTTGAGCACCGTCTCAAAGTGCAGGTGGCACCCGCTGGAGTTTCCGGTGGTGCCCGTGTGGCCAATCAGCTGACCTGCACTGACCTTTTGCCCTGGGGACACGGTGAAGCTGGAGAGGTGGTAAAAGTTGGTCGCCAGGGCGTTGCCCTGCGTGACTCCATGGTTGAGGACAACCCTGTTTCCCGCACCGGGGAGCGCATTGGAATCGGCAAACCACACTTCGCCCGCGGCAGGGGCATAGAGCGGGGTGCCGCAACCGACACCGTAGTCGAGGCCGGTGTGCGTGTAACCCCCGGATCCGTTGAAATCGATGGTGCCGACCGGCGTCGCACGCCACCCAAATCCGGACGAGACAGGCCCGTTCACGGGCGCCCGCAGTCCGAAGGCCGATGGGCTGCCAGACTGGACTGGGACGACCGGAGCGACCGCTGCGGGGGTGATTGGTTCGGGTTTCACCGGCTCTGGCGCTGGTTGCTGGGCCGCTGCTGCCGCTGCTGCCGCCGCGGCGGTGGCTGCCGCAGCGGCCTCGGCTGCCGCCTGGGCACGCCGTTCATTCTCGATCCGGGCCCGTTCCTCAGCCTCGGCTTTGAGCCGTGCTTCTTCCCGCTTACGGGCTTCTTCGATCAGCCGTGCCTGGCGGGCGGCGATGTCGGCGGTGACCTGTTCGTGGGCGGATTCCACCTCGGCGAGCTGGGCTTCGATGACCGGCTTCTGTTCCTGGAGCTGGTCTGATAATTCCGAGGTGTCGGCGACGAGGGTGTCGACCTTGTCCTTCTCGGTGGTCGCCTCGTCGCGGGCTATCTGCTCTGCGGCGAGGGCCTGCTCGGCCTGCGACTTCAGGTCAAGGATCTCGGCTTCGACGGCAGCGAGACGCGCCTCGGAGTTGACGTTCATTGCATTTTGCTGGGACAGCTGGTCCAAGGCGGCGTTCTGGCTGCGCAGCGCCTGATCCACCATGTCGATCGAATTGGTGAGGCTCCCAGAGCCTTCCGACCCGAACAACAGGGAAAGGTTCGAGGGTACTCCCCCATTCTTGTAGGCCTGGGTGGCGATCTGCCCGATCACTTCCCGGGTTTCGCCCATCGCTTCCCGGTCGACTTCCATCTGTTCATTGATCTTGTTCTTGGTTTCCTGCGCGAGATCGACGCGCTGGGTCAAAGCTGTCACCTGGCTGGTGGCGATCTCGACCCGCCCCTGCGCATCGGCCAACGCCTGCTGGGCGCCGGGTAGCTCTCCCTGGTAGACGCGGAGCTGGGCAATAGTTTCGGAGATGTCAGCATCAAGATATTCGATTGACTCCTGGACCTCCTGGATTTCCTGCTCGAGAGCGCTCTGGCGGTTATCCAATTCATCAGCAAATACCGGAGCGCTGAAACCCAGTGCCAGGGCAACAATTACCGCTACCGAGGTGCCCACTACGGCCTTGGTCGCGACTGATTGTTTGGCCGGTGTGAACGACCAAGAATTTAAGGCAGGCATATGCTCTCTTTCTTTCCTGATCATTACTCTAAACCCTCAAGTAGCGTCTGAGGGTTAGGAGCGAAGACACCCCGGCCAGAACTCCACCCATCAGGATCAGCAGCGGCGCCAGGAGAAGAACTTCGGTGGATGAGATGAACGCCGTTTCCGGATACATTTCAGCGAGTACACCATTGAGAGCGAAGTGGGCCACCGCCCACAGCGTGCCGGTCGCGAGAAGACCACCAACCACTGCCGCGATTACGCCCTCCAACACGAACGGAAGCTGGATCACAGCTTTACTGGCCCCGACCAACCGCATGATTCCAGTTTCCCGGCGTCTGCTGAAAGCGGAGAGTCTGATGGTGGTTGCCACCAGCAGCACAGCGCACAGGAGCATCACACCCGCTATGGTCAGCGCAATGGCCGATGCCACATTCATGTAGGTGAATAGACGCTCCAGGAGCTCACGTTGATCACTGACGACATCGACACCGGGCGTTGACGAGAACGCTTCGTTAATGACCTCGTACTTTTCAGGGTCCACCAGATTGACCCTGAAGGATTCCGGCAACTGGTCCGCGGTGACCGAATCGACAATGGGTGAGTTTGCGAATTGGTCCTGGAAATGGCCCAGCGCCTGATCCTGGGATTCGTATTCGACAGTCGAAACATATTCGCTGAAGGAATCGGATTCGAGAATTGCTTTGATGTCGTCGCGCTGGTCATCAGTGACGGGCCCGGCGGCGCAACTGGGCGAGGTTGAATTGTCGACGCAGAGGAAAACAGCCACCTGGACGCGGTCGTACCAGTACCCCTTCATCTGGTTGATCTGCAGCTGCAGCAGCCCGGCAGCTCCGACGAAGGTCAACGAGATGAAGGTGACCAGAACAATGGAAATGACCATGGCAAGGTTCCTGCGGAGACCGGATCCTAACTCACCGAGCACGAAGGCGAACCTCATGGCGCTGTTACCTCAGTTTCGCCGATGTAGATGCCCTGAGCGTCGTCGCGCACTACCGAACCGTTCCGGAGTTCAACTACCCGTTTACGCATGGTGTTGACGATGTCGTCGTCGTGAGTAGCCATCACCACCGTGGTGCCGTTCGAATTGATGCGGTCCAGAACCTTCATGATTCCCATCGACGTGGTGGGATCGAGGTTTCCGGTGGGCTCGTCGGCCAACAGGATTCCGGGCCGGTTCACAATGGCGCGGGCGATCGCCACCCGCTGCTGCTCGCCGCCGGACAGTTCGTGGGGCATCCTGTTGTTCTTGCCCTCAAGGCCCACCGTCTGCAACACGTCGGGAACCGTTTCGCGGATCACCGCCCGGCTCTTCCCAATCACCTGCATGGCGAATGCCACATTGGCGAAGACGGTCTTGTTGGGCAGCAGCCGGAAGTCCTGGAAGACCACACCGATTCCGCGGCGCAGCTTGGGCACACGCCAGCTCGGAATGTTGGCAACGTTTTGGCCAGCAACATAGACGGCGCCCCGCGACACCCGGTCCTCTTTGAGAACCAGACGGATAAACGTGGATTTACCGGATCCTGATGCTCCGACCAGGAAGACAAACTCTCCACGATCCACTTCGAGGCTGACCGCGTCGAGGGCTGGTCGCGAGTTGTTGCTGTAGACCTTGGTGACAGTGTCGAATCTAATCATGACTACTTTGCGCCCATATGGTGCTGCCAGTGCACGGGCATTTGCTGGGGGAAGAAGGTACCGGCCACTAGACTATAGCGACGCCGCCGCGCGTTGCCGGCACACCGCTGCGGTGTGTCGCTGATCGCTTGGCCACCCCAGGATCCGGCTGGCGCGCCTACTCTGCGGGTGCTGCCCGGTTGTTGGCACGCCAGCGAATGCCAGCATCGATGAAGTCGTCGATCTCGCCGTCGAATACGGCCGACGTGTTTCCGACCTCGTGTTCGGTGCGAAGGTCCTTGACCATCTGGTACGGGTTGAGCACGTAGGAGCGCATCTGGTCGCCCCAGGACGCCTTCACATCACCGGCCATGGCTTTCTTCTCGGCGTTTTCCTGTTCCTGCATCTGCAGCAGCAGGCGGGACTGGAGAACCCTGAGCGCCGCCGCCCGGTTTTGGAGCTGGGACTTCTCGTTCTGCATCGACACCACGATGCCGGTGGGAATGTGGGTCAGGCGGACCGCCGAGTCGGTGGTGTTCACCGACTGGCCGCCCGGCCCCGAGGACCTGAACACGTCAACCCGGATCTCGTTATCGGGGATCTCCACCGAGTCGGTCTGCTCGATCAGCGGGATGACCTCAACCGCGGCGAAGGACGTCTGGCGGCGGCCCTGATTGTCGAAGGGACTGATCCGAACCAGCCGGTGCGTCCCGGCCTCCACCGAGAGGGTGCCGAAAGCATAGGGTGCCTTGACCTCGAATGTAGCGGACTTCAGGCCCGCTTCCTCCGCGTAGGAGGTGTCGAGGACCTGGGTGGGGTAGCCGTGGCGTTCGGCCCAGCGCAGGTACATTCTCAGCAGCATTTCGGCGAAGTCCGCGGCGTCGACGCCGCCCGCGCCGGAGCGGATGCTCACCACCGCCTCGCGCTCGTCGTACTCGCCCGCCAGCAGGGTGACGACCTCCAGCCGGTCCAGTGAGGCGCTCAGCGAGGTGAGCTCCCTGACGGATTCCTCGCGGGAGGCCTCGTCATCCTCGTCCTGCGCCAGCTCAACCAGGACTTCGAGGTCTTCAATCCGGGAGTGAAGCGTTTCCAGGCGTTCCAGCGCGGACTGGCGGTGCGAGAGCCTGGAGGTGATTTTCTGCGCGGCGGCAGGGTCGTCCCACAGGTTGGGTTCGCCGGCCTGTTCGCTGAGCTCCGCGATGTCGGTGCGGATTGCCTCAACATCAGCTACCTGTTCGATGTTGGCGTACTTGGTGCGGAGCGCGCGGATTTCTGCGGAAAAATCGATGTTTGCCATGATGGAACCAGCCTACGTCATGGCGCTGATGGCGGCTGTGGGGACTCCGGCCAGTCGAAAGGACTCAGCTGCGTGCGATCCACGGCGTCGTCGACGACGGCGGCGGGGCCTTGCCGCATCAGCGCCCGCTGGTGCTCGGCGCCGGTTCCCCGCTGTTCGACCTGGCGCAGGAGCTGGCGGACTGTCGCGTCGTCGTCGTAATCGCACAGCACCGGCAGCGTCCGCTCGGCCAGGAGATGCACGGCCTCCGAGGCATCGCAGAGCCCGCCCAGCAGCGGGTTGACCAAGGGTCCCCGGAGCCCATACCTGCTCGCTGTCCAGCTGGCCGCCCGCAGATCCGCTGCGGTCGCGGCAGGTGTTGGTTCCCCGGCTTGCCATCTGCGGGACTCCTCCTCGACGAGCGCCCTCGTCAGCGCGGCGATCAGGACGGCGTCGGCGCTGTAGAGACAGACATCGCAGACGCGGATCTCAACTGTTGGGTGCTTGCGGGCCAGCCGCGCGTCGAGGTAAATCATGCCCTCGTCGAGGATGACTCCATCGTTCAGCCGGGCCTGCACCATCTTTTTGTACGCCCACGCGGATCCGAATGCCTCGTAGGTTCCCAAGGTGGGCCAACGGAGGTTCATAGGGTACCGGTAACTGGCGTAACCGGTATCCAACCCGTTCCAAAACGGTGAATTGGTGCTGAGGGCCAGCAGGGCGGGTAGCCACACCCGGATACGATCCAGGACGGCAACTCCCTCTTCAGCCGAATCGATCGAAACGTGAACATGGAATCCACAGGTCAGATGGTCGGCGAGCGCCAGCCCGTAGAGGTCTCTCATCCGGGCATACCGTCCGTCAGGTGCCAGCCGGAGGGTGGCCGGGTGGACACTCGCGGCGAGCGCAGCAACGCGGGCGCCGACATGTTGGGCCGCACGGTCCGCCTGGCGTCTGCCGCCATGGATTGCTGCCGCGAGCTCCCGCAGCTCGGTATGCGGCCGGCTGATGACCTCCAGCTGTTGCTGCTGCAGTTCCAAGGACAACTCACTGACGTCGTCGTCGGATGGCACGACGTTGGAGAGGACCAGGGGTGCGAGCGGGGCTGGTCGCCCGGTGTGCTCATCGAGGAGGAGGAGCTCCTCTTCCACCCCAAAAGTGCGTCGTGCGACGGGCCCGCTCGAGGTCACCTTTGCTGGCTGCATTGCCTGCCCCTTTCCGGGCCGCCAAGGCTTTGCTGTCCTCCATCACAGGTGCTCCAGTTTTGGTCTGGATGACAGGTTCGAGCGCTTACCGAGAAGGTTCCTCAGATCCCAACGGGGTGTCAAGTGTGGGAAGTGTGCAGCTGCGGCGGGTGCCCTCAATCATCTGTGCAGCAGTGGCGGGTCAACGCGTGTTCAACCCGCCATAAGTGCGCACGAGTTTCCGACGTCGGACTTTCCGTGAGCAACTACCCACCACAACTGCGCAGATGTTCCCTAAGCAGCGGAATAAGCAGCACTGCCAACCGGTTTCGACGGATACGGGGGACATCTCACGAAGGCCCAGCATTAAGGCCGGAGGGAAGGGCGTAATGCTGAAAACTTTGGTGATCGGCGCCGGACAGGCAGGCCTGTCCGCCGCGTTTCATCTGCGGCGGCTGGGCCTCGACCCCGAGAGTGACTTTGTGGTTCTCGACGCCAATGCCGGCCCCGGTGGTGCGTGGCGCCACCGTTGGCCCTCGCTCACCTTCGGCGCAGCGCACAGTATTCACGATCTGCCGGGACTTGGCGTCGGAGTGCCCGACCCCGCCGAACCCGCGTCGTCCGTTGTAAGCCGCTATTACGGGGCCTATGAGCGGCAGTTTGGCCTACCGGTGCACCGCCCGGAGGCGGTCACCGACGTGGTGTCGGGTTCCGCTGGTGGGCCCCTTCAGGTGGTCAGCACGTCGGGAAGCTGGGACACTGAGCTGATCATCAATGGAACTGGAACCTGGGACCGGCCCTATTGGCCGTACTATCCCGGCCGGGAACTGTTTCTGGGGAACCAGCTCCACACCCACGACTTCGTATCCGCTGAGCAATTCAGGGGTTTGCATGTAGTGGTGGTGGGCGCCGGAACATCGGCGGTCCAGTTCCTCCTTCAGCTTGCCGACGCCGGCGCCACCACATCCTGGGTCACGCGCCGCGCACCGTCCTTCACCCGGCGGGTATTCAACGCCGAGTGGGGTAGGGAGGTCGAAACCCGGGTCAACGAACGTACCGCGGCCGGCCTCCCCCCGGCGAGCATCGTGTCAACCACGGGTTTGCCGCTGACCAGCCAATACCAGAACGGGATCGCAACAGGAACACTCGTCTCGGTGGGACCGATGCGGGCAGTCACCCCGGAGGGCATTGCGTTGGAAGACGGCACGGAAGTCCGCGCGGACGTCATCCTGTGGGCCACTGGATTCCGGCCAGCGCTGGACCACCTGGCATCGCTGAAATTGCGTGAGCCCGGCGGCGGAATCCGGATGGCCGGGGTTCAGGTGCTCAAGGACCCGCGGGTGCTCCTGGTGGGCTACGGAGCATCGGCGTCAACGCTGGGCGCGACCCGTGCGGGCAGGGCAGCAGCGGTTGCGGCAGTGAAACGACTCCGGGAAATAGGCGAAATCACGGTACGGCATTAGAAGATGGGGTTCAACCCGTTCCACCCGGTGCCCACCTGCACTCGCGGTAGCCAGGCGCCGGAGCCGTTGCCCGGATATAGCCACAGAGTGCCCTGCCTGTCCCGTCCCACTACGTCCGCGGTGCGGTCGCCGTTTAAATCGCCGGGGCTCATGAGCGCTGTCAGGGAGTTCCAGCCATGGCCCACCCGGGTCCGTGGCAGCCAGCCGCCCCTACCGTTGCCTGGGTAGAGCCATAGGTACCCGGTTACAGTTTCCCGGGCAAGTACGTCTACCTGACCGTCGCCGTTGAAGTCCCCTGGGCCGACGATGCTGTTGACCGCGTTCCAGCCAGTTCCCACCCGGACCCGTGGCAGCCATCCCCCGGTGCCGTTCCCCCGGTACAACCAGAGGTAGCCGGTGGCTCGTTCCCGGGCCAGGACGTCAACCAACTGGTCTCCGTCGAAATCGCCTGGTCCCACGATTGCGTTGAACGCGTTCCAACCGTGGCCGACGCGGATGCGGGGCTGCCAACCGCCGACGCCGTTCCCCCGGTACAACCAGAGGTAGCCGGTAGCCGCCTCACGTGCCAGTACGTCGGCGGGGCCGTCGCCGTTGAAGTCCCCCGGTGTTTCGAGCGCGTTCATCGGGGCCCAGTCGACGCCGATGCTGATTCCGCCCAGAACCGTACCGTTCCCTCTCCCGCGGTACAGCCGCAGGTCACCCGTCGCGGTCACGCGGGCCAGGATGTCGTTGTTCCAGTCCCCGTTGAATTCGGCTGTGGAGCGGGACAGCGTCGACGCGGGGATGGCCAGGGGGGTGAAAGCGTACGGGTCGCAGGTCAGGTCGTAGTCGCGCGTGTCGTCGTACCACTGCGAAAGGTAGACTCGGCCGCCGGAGAAACTGGCTTGCCTGCACCGATCCAACGCCTCGTTCGGATAGTCCAGTCTCCCGGCCGTGGCCCACACCGGCACCCCGGGTAGCCGCCATGATCCGGTGATCTCGGCCCACCCCGCGGTATAGGAGTAAAGGCCATAGGAGAACCCCGCATCGCGGAGCCCGCGCATCAACCCCTCGATGATGAGCCGGTTATCGCGTTGCTGCGCCGTCGTGCGGACGGGCCACGGCTGGGCTGGACGAGGTTCGACGTCGATCCACACCACCGGTGGCCGGAAGCCGATCCTGTTCATGCTGGCGACCGCGAACCGCGCTTCGGCGTACCCCACATTGGAGAGTCGACCCGCTCGGGTATTGCCGGTCCATGGGCCACGAGAGCCATAGGTGCTCAGCTGGGCAGCAGTGGGAAACCCGGCCATGGCGTAGCCGTGGCTCTTCTTGCTGTGGGTCTTGGTCCAGGTGACCTGGCTGGCCAGGCAAGGGTTCTCGGTGAAGGGCAGACCCCTGGTCAAGCCGACAACGACGAATTGGGTTGAGAGGGGTGGCATCGGTAGGCCGAAACCGCCGACTGCGGGGGGACATTGGGGCCAGGAAATATCGTGTCCATATAAGGGAACTGCCTGGGCGGGTGGCGCAACGGTCACGAAGCCGAACAGGAGCGCCAGCGATGCAACAACCGCCACTGTCATCCGCCGAAGCGAGCGAACCATCACTCGAACCACCTCATCCAACGTGACTATTTTACCGCCAATCCCCGGAAAGAGCGCCGCAGGTGCGGAACAAATTCCGTCAGCGTGTGAGCTCGGATCGGGCGTCTGCCGTCACAACGATGGGAATTCCGTCAGGTACCAGAAAATTCACCACCGGCGGGTGGACGACGGCGGTAAGCACCACGCGCGCCGTCCTGGTGTCCGGTGCGCCGGTTGCCGGGTCGACGGTCAGTCCGTCGAACCGCGCCCCCGCTCCCGTCAGATCAAGATAATCCCGGACTGTGGACCGGACCGTTTCAGGGTGGAGTTCCGGTACCGGGGCGCTTGCACCCGGCAGGGGTTCGGCCAGTCCGTAGGTGTCGGCGGCGGTCAGGGCTGCACCGTCAGCCACTGACAAGAGCTTCTGCCGGTCAAGATAAACGGCCGAAGCGCCCAACACCACCGTGACCACCAGCAGGGTCAACAATAGGTAGCCAATGACCATGACCATCACCTGTCCGTCCTCCGGGTCCGGGAATCTGCTGTCTCGGTTGGACAGGACGAACGGGCGCATCACCTGAATCGTTCCACCAGCTGCGTCGCTGACGCATCGACAGCAACGGCTGAATCCCCCACGCCGCGGGAAGCGGGCATGAATGGCAGGGATATGCCCAGCCGGACAGCGACTGTCACGCGTGAACCCGGCGTCATACAGTCGCCGGTGCAGCGGATATCGATCTCTGCGGCTGAGGGATCGAACCCGAAGTCCCCCAGGACCAGGAAGGCGGCCTGACGCGCCTGGGACGTGGCCTCGGTCGCCGATTCCCCGGTCACATAGACCTTCGCCGCCTGATCGGCGGCACCGACCACCGCAAAGGAGCCCGCCTGCAGCTGACCGATTGTCAGGACGAAATAGATGACTGGCACCAGCAGGACGAGGCCGAGGAAGACGAACTCGATGACAGCACTTCCCCGCTCCTCGTCATTCGTCAGTGGGCTCCCGGGGAAGTGCGGCATGACCAGTCACCTCCAACACACCCGCGGGACCGATCAGGCCAATGACGGGCAGCGGCGCCCGCACAGTCACCACCAGGACCGACAGTCCGTCCCGGCTGACCTCCCCGACCGAGATGTCGTCGGCATAGCCGTCGCTGAGGGCAGTAGAAATGATTGATCCGGTCCGCTGTACGGCATCACCGGCAGATCGGTCGGCCAGGGTTCCGTACCGCGCGCCCGACGACGCGGCATCAATGAGTGTGTTGCGAACGTGAAGCACCAGGGTGAGCTGGATGACCGCAATGAAGATCACTGACAACAGCCCGCCGATCAAAGCGAAGTCAACCACCGCCGCGCCGCGCTCGGAACTGGTCCTGTTGCCGGAATCCGCCTGCACTACCGGCCCCTTAGGGATTGACGCGACTGATCGCATCGTTGAACATGTTCTCCAGCGCCGGGCCAGCCAGAGCGAGCAGTGCTGCCACCAGTACCGCCGACATGAGGGTAATCATGACCCACCCGGGGACATCCCCCCGTTCGGGTGGGTCTTCGTCGACGCTCGTCACGGCCCTCGTCACCTGGATCAGGACGAGCGCGAGGAGCAGGTGAGCTGCGGAAAGAATCCGCCGGGAGGGTGGGGTCGATTTCACAGGGTTCCTCTTCTGTCGGTTCTGGTACATGGCTGGACAATCACAGACCCAGGCTGATTAATGCGATGCCTGGATACACGGCAAAAAGGACTGTCAGGGGAAGCACACCGAATACGAGGGGCACCATCATCGCGATCTCCTTTTTCCCCGCGGATTCCATCAGCTCGCGTTTGGCCACATCACGAACGTCCTGCGCCTGGGCCCGAAGGACGTCGGCCAGCGGAGTCCCTCGTTGGACGGCGACGGTGATGCCATCCACAAAGCGCACCAACGGCGTGAGCCGGGTGCGGTTGGAGAATTCCTGAAGCGCGGTCATCAGGGGCATTCCTGCCCTGGTCTCGGCGAGCACGCGTTCGAATTCACGGGCAAGCTCCCCGTTTGCGGTGCGGCAGATACGTTCCAGCGCGCCCGAGGCACTTTCGCCCGCGCTGACGGCGAGCGCCATTAGCTCGGCGAGGCTGGGGAACTCGGCTAGCATTTTCGCCTCGCGGCGCTTGACCTGCACGGACAGGACGTAGTCACGGAACCCGTAGCTGCCCGCCGTGCAACCAATCACCACCAGCACCGCTGGAACCGGTCCGACACTGCCTGACACCGCGAGCGACACCATGAGGCCGGTGGATACGCTGAGGCCCAGCGCTGCCCAAAGAATTTGCTCGGCGCGGAAGTCGACCACCGGCTGTTCTTTTCCGGCCTGCGCCAGCCGCCTCGCCAGCACCGCGGATGCCGGATTGAACCGACCCAGCCAGCGGACGACGTCGTTCATCACCGGCCGAAGGATCCGCTCGATCGGGCCGAAGGGCGTGAGCGCCCCCGGAGGGTTGTTCAGCAACCGGGATCGGACGTCCACCGACCTCAACTGCGGTGCGACGCGGTCCACGAAGCGCGTCGGGCGGAGGACAGGAAGCCTCACCAGCATTAGCCAGAGACCAACCCCAAGCGTGGCACCAGCCAGCATCGCGAGTGCCTGGACGTCGATCACCGCAGCACCCGCTCGTCCTCGGGAAGCGCCCCGATTCTGAGCATCAACCGGTAACAGACCACCGAGATTACGAGACCGCCCACCAGCACTGCCGCCCCGGTGGGCGTGTTGTAGGCCCGGACCGCTTCCGGGCGGGTTGCAAGCAGCATCAACACCAGCCAGGGCGCCGCAACTGCGAGGCGCGCGGCGTTGATGGTCCACGATTGGCGGGCCACAAGTTCGCTTCGGGTGCGAGCGCTATCGCGAAGAAACTCGGCGAGTGTTCCCAACAGGCGCCCGAGATCTGAGCCGCCTACCTCTCGAGTCATCCTCAGCGCCTCGATGATGCGGTCTGCGACGGGGTCGGCGAGCCTCGCTTTCAACCGTCCGAGCGCATCATCAAACCGTGCACCGGCCCGATAGTCGATAGCGAATGTGGCGAAAGCCTGCCGCAACTCCACGGGGCCCTTCTCACCCAACTGGCTGATCGCTTCGGGCAGCGACAGGCCCGCGCGAATGGCCGACCGTAGATGATCCACGACGTCGGGCCAGAGTTCGCGCAGGGCCGCCGCCCGTCGATGGGCCCGCCACCTGACAATGCCCAGGGGAACGAAAGTGCCAAAGAGGCAGAAACAGCCTGCGATGGGTGGAGACCCGGTCACGATCAGGACCGCTAGGAAGACCAGCGTTCCGACTCCGAGAGAGGAGGCCACGA
The DNA here is from genome assembly GCF_054511125.1 of Arthrobacter sp. TMN-50. Taxonomy (NCBI): domain Bacteria; kingdom Bacillati; phylum Actinomycetota; class Actinomycetes; order Micrococcales; family Micrococcaceae; genus Arthrobacter; species Arthrobacter sp. TMN-50. The sequence continues at coordinate 156,456 of NZ_JBTNDG010000001.1, forward strand.
GGCCGCCGATCGAGACCGATTCGATGCCGGCACGCAGGAGCAGCTCCTCAATCCGTCGGGTCCCGCGGTGGGGGTGCTTGCCTCTTGCTGGCTGCGCCCAGCATGACCACCAGATCATGAACAGGCCGGCACCGAGCACCGCTCCGACGACGGCGGTCATGGGACTGGCTCCAGCAGGCGGGCAACCTGGAATCCGGCGCTGGCAAACTTTTCCGCTGCCGGCATGGCTGTTGCGGTGACCGCCAGTTCACCATCAATCCGCCGGAAGACCATCGAGGATTCGATGATCCCGTTCTCAACCCGTCTGCCCAGGGACAAAATTTCGGTGACCCGTCGTCGACCGTCGCGGAGGCGTTCGCAGTGCACCACCAGGTCAATGCAGGACGCGACCGTCGGCACCACGAAGGCGCTAGAGATGTTGTCTCCGGCCAGGAGCGGGAGGGTGCAAATCTTTGTCACAGCGTCGTGGGCACTATTGGCATGAACGCTGCACATTCCCGGCAAGCCCGAGTTGAGAGCCACGAGCATGTCGAGGCTTTCCGCCTCCCGAACCTCGCCGACGATCAACCGATCCGGACGCATTCTAAGCGCCTCCTTGACCAGCCTACGCAGCGGGATCTCTCCTTGCCCTTCGAGGTTGGGCGGCCGACACTGCATTCCCACCACATCCCTGAGGGGGAGCTGGAGCTCGAAGATCTCCTCGACCGTCACCACTCGTTCCCGTGAACCGATGCTCGACCCAAGACAATTCAGCAACGTCGTCTTGCCGGCTTGAGTGGCCCCGGACACCAAAATGTTCAGCCCGCTCGCCACCGACGCATCAAGAAAGCGCGCCGCCTGAGGCGAAAGCGTTCCCAGCCCGACCAGATGTTCCAGGCGCGTTGCCTTGGCGATGAACTTCCGGATATTCACTGACCAGTGGCGTCGGGTGACATCGGGGATCACCACGTGGAGTCGCGAACCGTCAGGCAGGGCTGCGTCTACGAAAGGTGAAGAAAGGTCCAGCCGTCTGCCGGAGGACTTCAGCATCCGCTCGACCAGGTCATAGATCTGCTGTTCCGAGAGGACCAGCGAGGTGAGCTCGGACTCACCCGACCGTGCCACGTAAATCTCTGCAGGGGAATTGATCCAGAACTCTCTGCCTATTTATGTGCGATGTTGGAAGGTGTCGTAATCCGCTAGTTTCCGGGGGTCAGTTCACTGTCCGCCGTTGGCGATATCGGACCGTTTGCGGACTTCTTGCGGACTTTCTGCGGACTAAAGGGGAAGGACCCCCGGGGTTAGTGGGGGTCCTTCGTTGGCGCTGGTTACCAGGTGCGAAAGGTACACCCAGCAGAGGTAACCATCATTCCGAGATCCCGGCTGAATTTGAAAGCAAAGACCGGGCGGTGATGTTGACGCCTACCTGTAGTTCACTTCAACGTGGTGAACGGTTTTCGTCCCGGTGATCGGGCTGAAACTTATGACGGTTCGCTCACTGTTTTCACCCGGTAGGGTGATATAGCTTCCCGGCTTTGCAATGACGTCAGGGGTCATGATGACCCGGCCCGACGAAACAACCTCTGCGCCGTTAGCGTCACGGATCAGAGTGTTCTCCCGGCTGACTCGGGCGCGGTGCAGAGTGGCGGTTTCTTCCCAAACGTCACCCATTGGACCGGAGCCAAGGAAAGCACGGACCCCCACGGTGTCAGGCAGTAGCCGCTTGGAGATCCTCACGCCGTGCGCTTCCGGTACAGGTGCAGGACGGCCAGCTCGGGAAGGGTGAAGCCGTCCAAGATGGCGGGAGACTCTGAGTAGTCCCCCACTGAGTACCGTTTCCCCTGTTCCGGGTTGGGCACGAGGCGCGCCGTGGCCGTCTTGATGACCATTCCCAGCGGTACAGCCGGGACACCCAGTGTGAAGCCGTTCCCCCGCGTGTACGCCTCCACAAACGCGGCGACGACAGGCAAGTGCTCCCCGGCCAGGGCGACGGTGTCAGTGTCGCCTCCCCGGCCAAGGAATGCTGCCACTTGGGCGGCTGTGGGCATCATTAGATCAGGATGCCCGTCAGCGCGACGATGGCTGCAGGGTTCAGCGGTGCAGCGTCATAACGTGCCACCACGCGGAGGGCCTGCTGGTCGAAGTCCGCGTAAGTCTCGGTGAGGACCTTTACCGACGGGGCGAGGTCCCGGGCGACGGCGATCTGTGAGAAGTCGATCAGGGCGGCGCGTCCGGTCGGGGTGGTCCCGATGGTGTCCGGTACCCGTGGGGTCACGATGACCTGTGCGCCCAGCAGACGGAACACGCCATCCTGTGTGGGGTCAGGCTGGAGCTGGTAGCGGCCCTGCGTGTCTTTGAGCTTACGGATCTTGGAGAAGTCCCGTGGCGTGATGACCCATTTGAGAGCGGCCATGTTCACGTTCGCGGCCAGTGCCAGCGCCCAAGCGTCGTGCAGGTGGTCGAGGGTCAGAGCGCCGCCGACGGCGAGCGACTGTGTGCCCGTGTAAGCGAAGATCCCCTTAGGAGTGGTGATTCCATCCCCGGACGCGGAGAGGAACTGTGTGTCGAGCTTCGCGGCAACGTCGGTCACCAGACGGTCCCGCAGTGCAGCGTCCAGGGCAACGACACTTTGACGGGCCAGCTCGTTACTGAACCGGGTGATGACCTTTACGGACTTCATGGTCGAGGGCAACAGAATGATTTCCGAGAACGTGGCATCCTGCTCGGTGATCAGCTCATTCTCCCCGTGCCATGCCGGGTTAGTCGGTCCACCCATCTTGGGGATACGAACCTGTGAACCGTTGGAATCGAAGATGCGCGGTCCTGCGGCGAGGAACACGGACTGTGTTTCCAGCGGCTTGACCAGGATTTTCTGGACCTGCTCGGCGGTCAGATCGTTTGCGCTTGTGGTTGCTGTCGATACAGCCATTGTGGGCTCCTAAAACGTGAGGGATGGGTTTCACGTCTGGAGCCTGTCCAGCAAACGTAGAGAGGGTGACCGCCAGGGTCACCCTCTCAGTGTACTATATACCCCCAGGGGGTATCAATCATCGACGCGCTGACCCCACCCGTTCCGCGTGTTGCCGTCCTTATCCCGGGTGCTGGTGTTCTGCGGGTTCAGGGCTGACAACTCCTGCGCGATAGAGAGCAGCGCGGCAACTTCGGCAACCTTCAGTCGCTGGTCGGTGGTCAGGTGTTCCTGATCGGACATGGAGCCGGAACTCCTCCCAGCGGCGGCTCCTATTGTCTCGGCCAATGAGTCCCATGCGATGGCATAGTCGTTGCTCATGATTTCCCCTTATCGTGCGTTAGACCGGAGGATTCCGGCCAAATTCACAGTATCGGACGCTGGCGACAGGATGCCCTGCCCAATGTCACCGGACGGGCGGCGTGACGCCAGGTGCGCCTTACGTTCCAGCAGTTCATCAATCGCCGCTATTAGGGCTTCAGGGCTGTCCAAGTGGGACTCGTCGAACGGCAGGTCTGTTGGGTCAGCTAGGCGTCCTGTGGCGCTTACAAGGGCGGCGTGGAGCTTCCCGGCGAGGTCGTCGGCACGCTTGGCTTTCACCCGCTGGTCGGCGTTTTCCTTCCGCAGTTTCTCCACGTATTCCTTGGGGAAGGTGCCAGGCACGGTTTCCGGCTCTGCGGTCGTCTCGACAACCTCGGGGGCGTCTGGGGTTTCCTGATCGGTCACAGGGGCGTCCTGCTGGACGGGGGTTTCAACTTCAGTGCTCATGCTGTGATTCCTTCTGCTGGTGCGGTGATTGCGGGTGTGATGCGTCCAATTTGTGCCGGGGTCATTCCCAGCGTGTCGGCCAGGACAATGTTCAGCGGTACACCGATCTGTGAGAGCTTCAGTGCTGCGTCCGCTGCCTGCGCGGGTGTCCGGGTTTCAGGGTTGGCCCAGATCGTCTCGAAGTCGAAACTGTCAACGTCGCGGCCCTGATCGACTGCGGCCACCAGCTTGGCAACCTCTCCCCAGCCCATCCCGAAAGTCCGCTGGAGACTCACGGCGCGGGATACCAGGGACGCCTCAGCGGAACGGATAGCGTCGGCGCTGGCAGGCTGGTCACCGTGCAGACCGAGATAGTGCGGCGGCAGTCCGGTGAGCGCTCCAATCTGCTGCGTGACCGTGGCGGTGAGATCCCCGTAACCGTCCAGACGTGCGCCGTCGAATTGGCCGAATTTTGTTTCCGGGGCTTCGGACTGCCAAAGCTTCCCGGCTTCATCGGTGAAAGGATTGACGGGGTTACCGTTGGCGTCCTCACTGATTTCTAGGCCTGTTGCCCAGCGCCTTGGGCGTGCGAAAAACTCGCTGGTGACCATAGCGTCGGCCATCAGCTTATTCAGGGCGTCGGTGAGATCCAGGACGTCGGCCATTTCAGATACGCCGTCAATCTCACTGAGCCGTCCCTTATTCACTATCGGGACCACCGGCACTACTCCCAGTGGGTTATTGATCGTCTCGGTGACAGTCCAGCCGGTACTTGGGTAAAGGTCCGTGACGTTCGCCGCCGCGGTGAGCTTCAGAATCCGGTCCGGCAAATAAAGGACCGCGTAACCCGTCCCCTCCACAGTCCACCGCTTCAGCGCTGCGGTGACTTCACGGCTGGCAGGGTCACGGAGGACAGCGAGGTTCCGGGGCGACTCGACACTGATCTGAGGGCGTCCGTTCCGCGCCCACACCGTGATGAAGGACCGGCCATAGACCAAGGCGTCCGTGTGGGCCTGCTGGTGGGCGTCCTGCATATGGCACCGACGCCACACCTTCCACAGTGCCGGGTCCGCGTCATCGGTCCCGTCTGCCCTGAATCCGGTGATCGTTAGCCGTTCGGCCAGGGCGGTGACCGCGAGCCGGGGGAAGTTCACCGAGAGCGTCCGCAGACGGTTCCCCAATGCGGTTTTCGCTTCCGGCGAGAGGAACGCGGCAGGCTGTGTGCCCATCCAGTACGTGTCCAGCGTGTCGAGGACCGGCGTCCCCTCGGTCATCTTGTCGGAAAGGGTCTTTACTAGCTGCTCGGTGTTCAACATTTGTACTCCTTAGAACGCCGCAACACGGCGGCGTTTGATGGTGTTGGAATGAAACTGTGCGCGGTCCACAGCGGCGATTGCCGCGACAGCCGCGTCGATCTTTTTCTTGGACATTCGCTTGTCTTTGGTGACTACCGTTCCCTGTGGTGTCGCCACGGCGACGCAGTTGGTGAAGTGCTTCATCAGCCGCGTGTCCCCGTCATGAGTGATCTGTTTGGTGTTGATCAGTTGGTAGAGCCGGTCAGTTGCCGGGGCCATCCTGGTGCGCCGTGACGTGTCCCATTCCAGGACCCGCTTGGAGCCGTACTTTGCGGCCCATTGCTCCATTTCAGAGCGCCAGCCCCACGGATCGCACGCCAGATCCAGGACGTCGAACGTCTCAAACGCCATGTCAACGTGCGCCGATACTTCATCCCGGGATACCCGCCAGGACGTGTCGCCCGGGTTTTCCCAGATCCCGACGACAAACGCGTGCGGGTTGGCTTCCACCGTGCAGGCGATCAATGCTGTGGAGTCACCGGAAGATGATCCATCGAATCCCAGCGTGACCTGTGCCCCGTTCGGAATGGTCCGCTCAAGATCGGCCAGGGCCTCGAACTGCCCAAACTCCAGCCAAGAATCCACACCCTTATGCCATAACCCCATCCGCAGCTGAATAAAGGCAGGTTCCCGTAGCGTCTTACGCGCCGCCAGCAGACCATCCTCGGAGAGAAACGGCTTGGCGCAAGTCATCGCAGGATTGCCGGCCTTCACCGCTTCCATATCGTCCGGGCTGGAGCCTTCAGGACTGGCGAACTCAATCAGGAAAAACGCTGGATCATCACCGGAGCGGCCAAGCTTCACGAGATCCCACATGATCGAATCCTCAGACGTGCCCGGGGTACTGATCGCCAGGGTGAGAGACTGCGGACGCTTACCCGACGCGCTGGTGATCGCTTCCCAAACTTCCCGGGTCACAACGTGCAGCTCGTCAACAATAATCAGCGTGGCATCCCACGAGTTGAGCGCGTCAGGTTCGGCCGGCAACGGGGTTAGCGTGCTGTCAGTGTGAGGAACATATACGCGGTCACTGAACACTTGCACCCGCTCAGCGAGCAAAGGATTCAGAGCGATCATCCGCTTAGCCTGATTCACCGTGACGTTCGCCTGCCGCTGGTCAGACGCGACCACCAGAACCTCTGCGGAGAACTGCCCGACAAACATTTCCGCGACCGCCAGCATTGCAGCCAGCGTCGTCTTGGCGTTTCCCCTCGGCATTGAACATAAGGCGTTACGAATACCCGGTGCGAAACTGCCACGGATGATCTCCTGCTGGAAGTCCTGCAACTCCACAGGCTCACCCGCGCCATGCCCACGAGGAACAATCAGGTAATCGTGAATAAACCGGATGCGGCGCTCTGCGGGGTCCGTGGGATAGGCGCTGAAGTCCAGTGGTGGCGCAGTAATCGCGGCCTTGGGACCGGCTACCACGGGTCCACCCCGGCACGCGGACGAGATACCCCTGGGGAGTATGATAAAAACTTTGCCTTCACCCCCGGGGCTGTGGCCCCTCTCGTCCACCCCTTATCCCCCACTGTCAAGTTGCGCCCAGTTGGAGAGACGGCAACGATCCGTTGGGGACGGTCTTCAGTGGTGCGCTGTCCGGGTCCGGGCTTGGCTTGTCCGGCCTTCCTATTGCAGGGGCCACAGAGGACGCGGACGTCTTGCACACGGATGATCTTGTTCGCTTTCTTACGTGCCCAGGCTTCGGGTGTGTGGTCGAGTTGGAGGTCTTCGGTGGACAGGCACCAGGTGCAGAACGGTTGAGCCTTACGTGCACGCTCACTAAGGCGTCGCCATGCGTGGTCATACCCGCGCCGCTCGGCTGGTGGCTTGGCCGGTGCCGGTGGTCGGTGCTTGGCACAGCGTGACTGGTCGGTGATCTCGTCGCATACTTCACACGGCTTCATGAGTGCCATCAGTTGACGTCCTGTTCCGTGTTCCCCGGGAACAACTCAGTAACGGCGGAATGGTGTCCTGTTTGCTCTGTTCCTGTTCCTGTTCCTCTACCCTGTGTCTCAGGAACAGAGGAACACTGCTGACGGAACACTCGGAGCGCTGCAGTTGCCCTGTTATTTCCCCAGCCCATCCGGGTGGCGAGGTCCCTAACGTTGGAGGGCTGCGGGTCCAGCGCCTTGATGTCTGCGAGGTCTTGTGCGGGGACAGCTTCCGGCATCCGCTCCCCATCAGTCGGTGCCCAGAGCGTCCAGGGGCTGTCGTGTCCTGCCGGGTTGAGCTTGAAAGTACCGGCGAGGGGTTCCTTCGAGTCCGTAGGAGACTTGGCCCTCAGTCCTCCGTGGCGGTCTTTGCGGATCGCCAGGTAACAGGAACCACCCTTGCCGGGAGTAAAGGCATCCTTGATCGTCACGCGGATGGAAACGCCGCCGATTGCTCGGGTCTTGGCACCAGTGCCGGTGGGTCCTTGTGCTTTGGAATCGGGATTCTTGGCTACGTGGTCAATGATGATGACGCAGGCACCTGTGATCGCCAGCTTTTTTAAGACGTGGGTGTGAGCGAGGGTGAAGTCGTCGGGGCTATTGGAGTTGAGGTTCAGCGTTGGCAGGAGTTCACCGATGCTGTCAATGACGACGACACCGGGTTCCCACGTCACGAGGTCCCTAACCGTTTCCATCAGGTCGTCTTTATCCTCAGGTTCCTTGTACCGGAACCTCTCCAGGTTGGCGAGGATAGACTCAGGAACTCCAAGGTCGAGGAGTCGGACGGTAACCGACTGCATTCCGTTATGGTCGAGGTCAAGAATTGCGGCCCGTCCACCAAGGGTCAATACTTCGGCTACTGCTGCGTAGGCGATCCAAGACTTCCCTGATTCTGGTTCACCGAACAGCCCATTGACTTGGCCGCTGTAGAAGATGCTGGTGCCGTCTGTGCGGGTGAGGACTTCGGGGGCTGGTGGTTCGGGGAGTCCACCGGAGAGGAGTCCTGCCACGTCGCCATATTGGACCTTCTTTGATGGCCTGTTTTCCGTGTTCCTTGTTCCTGACATAGGGGGTACGGGAACAGGAACAGAGGAATCGTCGTAGGATTCGGCGCGGAAGTAGTCAGGGATCGTCATTTCAGAACTCTGCAAGTCGCGGTGCCCCTTCCATTGCTTCACGCCAAGCCGCGACGATGTGGGTCCTTCCGACGATCTGCCATATCAGGTCGGTTCGGAAGAACTCGGGGGACGTCTGCGGCTTGTACTGGCCGACATGGAGCCGAACAAAACTGTCCGGCGCGAGGGCATCAATCGCTTCCCGGCTCTGTCGTTCGAACTCGTAGGAGTCGTACCCGCAGATACTGGGATAATCGGCAAGGTGAAGCTCGGGGACGTACTGGATCACTTGGTCCCCCACACATCTGGCTTACCGAGATCCCGCTCCAGTTGCTCCAGCAGTTCGGAGGGTTTCACCCCCATCTCGTCGGCGAGCCGGAGGAAAGCTTGGACGGTGGCTGGCCACTTGCTAGGCTGATTCATTAGAACCTTCTTCTTGACGGGAGTTTGGTTGTTGCCCTCACTGGAATTGGCGTTCCGGTGGGGGTTTTTTTCGTCCACTGCGGCATCATTGAGCGGCCCGGTGTGGCTGGTGCCGTTCCAGTACCCGCTAGACCAGGCTTCGGCAAGGTTCGCGGCGGTGATCACGCCGATTCCTGAACGTCGAACGCGGCGTTGACCCAATCGATAACGTCCTGCTCCCGGTACATGACACGACCACCGATTTTGGCTGACTTTGGGCCCGTTCCGTTATGGCGCATCCAACGAAGTTGCGCCGGGGTCTTACGCAGCATCTCTGCTACTTCGTCCATCGTCTGTAGTTTCATGGCCTTCAGGGTTTCCACTTTGCCTCCATTGATTGGGATATCCGGTTTATCATGGAAATCCATCCGGGATTCCCTGTTATTGAGGTTAAAGTAGTTCCGTGATGGTGTCAACCGGGCTTTCATGGTCTTTTGCTGGACAGTACTGGAAAAACATGTAGCCTAATCAAATGGCAGGAGACATGCAGGCAGATATTGAAAACGAGTTCAGCGACCGGGAGATCGGTCTGAACGTAACGGTCCTTAGGGGCGATAGAACGCAGAAGGCGATCGCGGATGAAATGGGGAACCTTGGAGTCAAGTGGTCCCAGACGACGGTATGGGAGATTGAACAGGGCAAACGGTCGCTGAAGGCCAGGGAAGTTATGGCCCTCGCGCACGTCTTGAAGGTCCCTGTCCAAAACCTGTTTGGCCAATCCGTGATGAGTCAGATGCGAAACGTCATCGAAAGCAGGATACGAAAAGTTAAGGCTGCAGAGATCGCGGCGTCGAGCGCAGTGGAGAAATATGCACTCGCTCGAACTCAAGCACTGGCTTTGGCTCAAGAGTCACTGACAGAACTAGATGAAAGTGGAGTCGATCACGATGAGGCCCTCTGGCTCACAGCAAAGCATCTACAGCGCCTCGCCACGAAGACACTTGAAGAAGCTTTGGATGAACGGGCGAGGGCTATCACGGAAGCAAAGAAGACCTTCGGAGATGGCTACACACTAAAGTTCCACCCTGGGCACCAGGAAATAGTGCGCGAAGATGGCACCTATTACGGCCTCATCGAAATGCTGCCTGAGGAAGAAGCCGATGGCTTCGATCAAGAGACGTCCTGACGGTATCTGGCGTGCCCGGTATAGGGACGCGGACGGCAAAGAATATGCGAGGCACTTTCCCCGGAAGATAGATGCTCAGCGGTGGATTGACGAGGTTACAGCCGCTGTCGTGACTGGCGCATATGTGGACCCGAGGGCTGGAAAGCAAACCTTCACCAACTTTTTCGCGGACTGGTCAAGACGGCAGATATGGACGCAGGGAACAACGAGGGCCGCGAACCTGGCGGTGCACTGTGCAACGTTCGGAGACGTCGAACTGCGCAACCTGCGCCGATCCCACCTAGAACAGTGGGTCAAGACGATGGACAGCAATGGGCTGGCACCGCAGACAATTCACTCAAGAATGATGGTGATCAAGACCGTCCTTCGCGCTGCTGTCCGTGATCGCAGGATGATTGAGGACCCGTCTGTCGGCGTCATCCTCCCGCGCCGTCGTCGCAAAGAGCAGGCAATGGTGATCCCCTCCCCTGAGGACGTGGGAAAGCTCTACCAAACTGCGGAGCCTTGGTTCCGGGCTTTCATCGGGCTATGCGCGTTCGCTGGTCTACGTCTCGGTGAGGGTGCTGCAGTCCAGGTCGGGGACATTGATTTCCTGCGCCGGACCCTGAAAGTTCAGCGGCAGGTTCAGAAGGAGCCGACGAAGGATATGGAGATCCGCGCACCGAAATACGGTTCCGAACGCAGCGTGCCTTTAGCCGACGGACTGCTGACCATACTGTCTCAGCACATAAGCGAGGTCGGAGTCTACGGAGATGATCAGTGGCTATTCCCTGGCGAGAATGGCCTACCTCCCAAGCCGCGTCGTATTTCCTATCAATGGGACAAGACAATCGAACTAGCTGGTGTGGACAAGATCAACCTTCACAGCCTGCGTCACTTCTACGCGTCCGGTCTGATCGCTTCAGGGTGCGACGTCGTTACCGTCCAGCGTGCGCTCGGCCATTCCGAAGCAACAACCACTCTGAACACCTATTCGCACCTTTGGCCGGACGCCGAAGATCGGACCAGGAACGCTGCGGACGCGATGCTGAATGGTGCGCTTGGAATTGTCGGAACGGACATCCCTGCGGACTCGCTGCGGACTTTGGCTAGCAAATAAGCCTCTGACTAGGCGTTATATTCGTATAGTCGAGTTGATCCAGACTTCCTCAATGGTCGGATCATCCAGCAGCGGCTGCAGAGGGCCGAAACCTGCCACGGCGTCGAACACGTGCTTTCTGACCAGATCGAGCTGCCCCAGGTGCGGCAAGGTGCCCAGGACGGAACGCTCGTCGTAATCGTTGACTGCCGCTTCAACCAACCGCAGCACCTCGACGCCCTGTCGGGCGGGATCAAGTCCGCGCCTGCGGATCAGCTCGCGGACCTCGTCCTCGATCATGCGTGCAGCGTCCATGGAACTCCCTGAAATCAGGGCGCCCGGCCGTGGGCCGGGATGCCCGAGACCGTGGGTGTAACCGGTGAATGCAGTACACAATAGGGGATGCGGCGTTCTGAGCCCACCCCCTCTGAGCCCAACTGTGGATAACGGTGCATCCAGTCGTAACATCAGTATCTGTAGTCACATCTGTCACAGTGGGTTAGTCTCGTAGGGACGATCCCCTCTCTCGCCCCGGGCTCGCATTACTCGGAGAATTTCCTGTGACTCACTCTCGTGCCTCCACCGTCCTTGCCGCCGTGCTGCTGACAGCAGCCCTCACTGCCGGATCAGTGCCGGCCATCGCGGCCCCGCAGCCCACCCCACCAACACCAGAGGTCTCGGCTCCAGCCGAGCCAATTCCGGTCGAGACAGCGCCCGCCGAAGCGGTCCCTGCCGAGCCGTCGCCCTCGGTCCCGACGACGCCGCTTCCGGTTGAGTCCGCGACAGTCGATTCGCCCCTGGAGACTGCGGTACCGGTTCCCACACCCGAGCCTGCCGAAACCATCGAGCCTGCAGAGGTAGTCCCCGAAGAACTCACCGCTGCTGAGCTGGCCGCGAATCCCGAGGCCCTCGCTGAGCTGATCGGCCCCCACGGAGCCAACCTCGGCCAGGGTGTGGAACGCATCGCCGAATCAGGCGACCCGCAGGTACCCACCGCCCGGGAACTGTCGGAACAGCCAGCACTCAATGATGCTCCGTCAGCTGCCACCCCATCGGTCAACACCTGGCGCCCGCAGGGCATCCTGGGCGTCGACGTCAGCAGCCACCAGGGCAACGTCAACTGGTCGGCCGTCTGGAACCAGGGCTCCCGCTTCGCCTATACCAAGGCCACCGAAGCAACCAGCTACAAGAACCCTTACTTCAACCAGCAATACACCGGGTCCGCCACCACCGGCATGGTGCGCGGTGCCTATCACTTCGCCATCCCAAGCATCTCCTCGGGCGCCGAACAGGCTAACTACTTCATCAACAACGGCGGCGGCTGGGCGGCCGACGGAAAAACCCTCCCACCACTGCTCGACGTCGAGTACAACCCGTATCCCTCGCTCGGCAACTCCTGCTACAACATGAGCACTTCCCAGATGGTGAACTGGATCAGAGATTTCTCAAATACCATGTTGAGCCGCACCGGCCGGGTACCCATGATCTACACCACCACCGACTGGTGGAACAAGTGCACGGGAAACTCCACAGCCTTCACCAACCACCCGCTGCATATTGCCGCCTACAACAACGTTGGCGCTGGCACTCTCCCCGCCGGCTGGAACAAGTACAGCCTGTGGCAGTACACCAGTGAAGGCCCGGTCGTGGGTGACTGGAACGTCTGGAATGGCACAGCCGCTGCGTTGACTTCCTTCACCCGCAACTCAGCTCCAGCAGCACCGCCAGCACCTTCCGCCCCCAAGCTGCCTTCGATCCGTTCGTCTGCCGACGTGATAGCCATCGACAGCGCTGGCCGGCTTTTCAACTACCCGAGTACCGGGCGCGGTGCACTAGCTACCAAAATGCAGATTGGGAACGGTTGGGGATCGGCTAGATCGATTCACCAGGTCGACTGGAATGATGATGGGGTCCTCGACATTCTGGCTCAATGGAGCACCGGTCGGCTGAGCGTCTATCACGGGAGACCAGCTGGCGGATTCGATGCGGCCAGGATTCTCGCCGCATCAGGATGGGGCGGCATGCAACTCTCCGTCGGCGACTGGGTTCGTGGCGCCAGACCGTCCATCACGGGTGTCAGATCGGATGGTTCGCTGCATTACTGGGCACAGACCGGATCCGGATCGTTGGCCAGTCCCCGCCAGGTTGGCCATGGGTTCAATCAAATGCAGATCGTGATGACCGACTTTGATAAGAACGGCTCCCAGGACCTCCTCGCCCGCAATAGCAAGTCACAATTAGTGTTGTACAAAGGGAACGGCGATGGACGATTTGCTTCAGCTACTCGCCCAGTGATTGGTTCAGGGTGGGGGGCAATGATCACCGTAAACGCCACGACAGGCTTCCAAGGCAACGGGACACAGGGCATCATTGCCAAGAGTGACGACGGCAAGCTCTACTATTACCCCATTATGGACGGGGCCCAGTGGGGCACCTCCAGCCAGATCGGGCACGGCTGGGCAACCCTGACCATCTCTGGCGCGCAAGTAAACTGAACGTGGATACCGAAGCCGCAATCCAAGCTATGTTAGGGGCCCTGCCGGCGGGAGCGGCGCTGTTCGATCGCCAATGAATACAAGTCAAGAAGCGTTCTTACGCCGACTTTGGCGTCATGCACCTGCCCGATGAAACCGGGGCCGTTCTGAACAGATGATGCTTTCCGAACGTCGTCGAGGACTGACAGAACACCCGCGGCAACCCCGGCTGGCTCGGCGGCACTCAGCAACTGGAGCTGGGGATAGTTCTCAGGGTTGACGCTGCTGACGAGGGGTACGCCGATCGCAAGCGCTTCGAGTTCGCTGACGCCGAGCACATCGATCATCTGTCCGATAACTACCGAGGCCGTCGCCAGCCATTCACGGTAGTCATCGTGTGATTTCGTCGGGACAATGGTGACGCCAGCGTCCCGCGCTCTCTCCGACTCTGCGCCCCAATCAAGTCCCAGAAGCTCAAGGTCCGGGCGCTCCTTTTTCAGGCGCACCGCCACCTCAATCTGGTCTTGTGCACCCTTCACCGGGTCCCAACGGGACGCAAAGATAACCCGACCCGCGACCGGACGCCACGTCGGTGCACGGTCCAGCCGCACGGTCACAGGTAGGTACGCCGCCCGGTCAGTAAGATTCTCGACGTGTTTTTTAAGGTCTGGCGTCGAGTAGAGAATCTGATCAGCGTGTTCGATGCCATAACGCAACTTTGGGATCCATTCGCCTTCATACTGGCGGGTTCGCACATCGGTGCCGTGGAGATGAAGGATCCAGGGTGTACGCAACCAGCGTGCGTGCGGGGAAAGCCCACCGGTATGCAAATGAACCACATCCGCACGGAGGCTTTGCATACCCAGCGTAGCGTCCCAGACTGCACCCCGTGTCCTCTTGACCAGGTGTCCCGTAGGTCCGGGCCATGCCCGTGTGAAATACCAGGGAATGTCAGTCATGGTCCACGGGTGACCCAGCTCGACAGCAACGTCAACCAGGTTACGCCCGACACTCGCCGCATCATGAACGTGCAGCGCCCGGATCTGGTCAGGTCTGCGTTCCACTAGGCTGCACCAAGAAGCTTCTTGACCGCATCCACCCACACTATTGATACCCGGTCCGCGCTCAGGGAATCGGCAGCCAGGTGGGATGCCTGCTTCATTGCCGCTACCTGTTCGGAAGTCAGACTGACCAGAACGTCGGCCGCCGATTCGGCATCGAACCCCGCCGCGACGATCCCGAGATCATGTTCGCGAACTACCCTTTCCATCTCCGGCGACGGTCCGATGACGATTGCGAGGCGGGCCTGGATAAACTCGAACAACTTGTTCGGTAAAGCGTGGAGCATATTGAAATTGTTCGGCGGGCACAAGTAAAATCCGACGTCGTAGTCGTGTAACAACGGAACGATCTCCCGGAAGCTGACGGGTGGAATGACTCGGACTGCCCCATCCTCTACCGAATTGGCTGCAAGCGTCAGTTCATCGATATAGCGCTGCTCGCCCGGGACCAACACCAGATCCAGGGTTGCCGTTCCAGGCTTCCTCCGATTTGCCCTGGCAATAGCGTCGATCATTATTTCAATCTTGCGTCCCCGGCCAGCAACTCCCGCGTGAATCAGCCGTAAAGGCGTCCCTACGGCTGTAGGAGTTAGCCCCATGTGATACGCAGAGGCGTTCGGCACCACAGCCGGCTCGGGGATGCCATACACCCTTGCATACTCCTCGGCAATTCCCTTTGCCACCGTTGTCGCGGAATCCACCTTGGTCACGTAATCGCGGCTGGCCCAATCCATAAAAGGACCGAACAGTAACCGCCAAGACCGAACGTCCTCCCCCTGACGGGGAGCGTACTCATGGAGGTCCGCGTGCACTCCCTTCAGCGGTTTGAGCGCCAACGCAAGTGGTGCGGCAATCACGTCATTGGCGATGACGACATCGAACGTCCCGGTAGGTATTCTGTCCTGGACGAACTTCACCTTGGCAGAGTTAAAGTACAAGCGCCTATGGAGCCTGGCCGCGAGGAGTAGCCCGGTTTTTTTGGGCTGTGGCCGCCAGCGCTCATACTCGTCAGGGATCTCGATATGTCCAGCCACCGACTCCGGTGCGCTGCCGTATCCACAGGTATGAATCTCAGCAAACTCACCCAGGAACCTTATCTGACGGAGCACCCTGGGGTCCCTGTCGATGCGGGAAAAAGAAAGAACCAGAACCCGTGGGCGACCAGTGGGGGGAATAACTTCAGGCATGGGCGTCGCTCGCTTTCGGCGTCGATACTTCAAAGGTCTCAGGCCTTCGAACCGATTTTACTGATGGCGTCAATCCAGGGAGCCGACAGCTTCTCCGCGCTCAACGCTCCCGCAGCGCGATGGGAAGCCTGCTTCATCAGAGCAATACGCTCCGGTGTGAGACCGACCAGCAGTTGCGCTGTCGATTCCGCGTCAAAGCCTTGAGCGACCAGACCGACGTCGTGCTGACGCACCACAGTTTCCATTTCCGGGGACGGACCGATGACAACAGCGAGCCTCGCCTGGATAAACTCAAACAGTTTGTTGGGTAGTGCATGCCGCAAATTGAAGGTGCTGGGTGGACACAGGAAAAGTCCCACATCGTATTCATGTAGCAGGGGGATGATCTGCTGGAACTGCACCGGAGGAATAAGGCGGATCATCCCGGCCGGAAGGGCGTCCACTTTAGCCTGAAGTTCCTCGATGTAACGCTGCTCACCCGGTACCAGGACGACATCAAGAGTGGCGGTTCCTGGCTTGATTTCGTTGGCGCGGCACACTGCGTCAATCATCACTTCAATTTTCCGGCCACGTCCCGCGGCGCCGGTGTGAATAATGCGCATCGGCGACGCCACAGGGGTTGGCGTCAGCCCGGAGGCATACGGTGCGGCGTTGGGGACTACCGCTGGTTCGGCGATCCCAAATACCCGCGCGTACTCCTCAGCGATTCCTTTCGCAACAGTTGTCACGGAATCGGCGCGCGTGACGTACTTCCGACATGCCCACCTCATGTAGGGGCCAACCAATAGGCGCCACCGCCGGTTGTCCTCCCCCTGTCGCGGTGCATACTCGTGAAGATCCAGATGGACACCTTTTCGTGGCTGGAGCGCCCGGGCCAGCGGCGCCGCTATGGCATCGTTTGCCACGACAATGTCGACGCTGGCGCGGGGAACCTGCTCGCGCACAAACCGGACCTTCGAAGAGTCAAAATATAGGCGCTCATGGAACCGCAGCACATACATCAGGGCGACCATCTTGTAGCTGGTGCGCCACTGCGAGTATTCGTCCGGAACTTGGATATGTCTTACCACGCCATCCGGTGCTTCGCCATAACCGCATGAAATCACGTCGGCGAACGCCGAGAAAAGGTTGATCTGGCGAAGAACACGAGGGTCCCGACGAATCTGCGAGAAGGACAGCACCAGGATGCGCTGACGCGGGACAGCTGTACTTTGTTCGGGCATGGCTTCTCTTTCGACATGGGCTATAGATCAGGTGGACTTCATAATCCTCGGCCCGCTAGGTGAGTCCGGCCAACGCTGCCTGCTCTGCGAAGTCTGGCATCTGCGCAACAACCTCGGAGAAAGTTCCTTGGGCTGCGAGTCGGCCATCAGCGAAGAAGAAGACGATGTCGCTGTCCCGGATGGTCGAGAGCCGGTGTGCCACGGTGATCGTAGTGACGCTCCCGGCCAGGTTCCGAATAGCCTTGGTCACTGCAGCTTCAGTTGTCGTGTCTAGGGCACTGGTGGCTTCATCCAGGACGAGGATCGCAGGGTCGGCATAGAGACCGCGGGCAATACCAAGCCGTTGACGCTGTCCTCCGGAAAGAGCCATTCCTCGCTCGCCAGCGGCGCCGAAAATTCCGTCCGGGCGAGCTTCGACCGCGTCGAGCATTTGGGCACGCTTCAGCGCCCGGCGTACGCGGTCTGGGTCCACCTGATCTGGGTCCCATGTGAGAGCAACATTCTGGGCGATCGATGCGTCGAACAAGGAGACTTCCTGCGGGACGTACCCCACCCGAGACCGCCAGGAACGCAGTACCTTGCGCATCGGAATACCGCCGATCAGTACCTCACCCGAACTGGGCAACAACAATCCGAGTAGCAAATCGATCAGCGTTGATTTGCCTGCCCCCGAAGCCCCGACAACAGCAACACGGGAGCCGGCTGGGATGGCCAGGTTCAGCTTAATGAGGGCTGGCGCTTCGGTATCCGGATAGCTGAAATTGACATCTCTGAGGACGACGTCGGGCACACCTGCGGGAAGTTCAGCCTGGTCGGGTTCGTCCTGCTCCTTGGCCCGGGCTTCCGACTCTCGAATATCGGTGAGCACCTGCTCTGCAAAGGGCGTGCTGGAGTGGACCATGGACAATATTGCCTGGAATCGGGTCAGCGACGGGATGATCCGGAAACCAGCGACACCAAACAATGCGACGGCTGCCAGTGCGTTGGTTACTGGATCCACCCCTGGCGGGCTGGTGAGCATACCGATGGCGCCTACCAGCATGAACCCACCGATCAAGGCGGACTCCAGAACGAAGCGTGGCACCTGGCTCAAGAAGGTAGCCATGGCCCTCGCCTTGGAGGACTGGACCCGGTTGCTGTGGACAGCGCGTTCGACGTCGTCGGTAGCGCCTTTGAGGGTTACCTCCTTGAGCGCGCCGACCGCTTCAGTTAACAATCTGACCGTTTTTAAAGAGAATTGCCGGTTACGCCGGCCGTTCGCTACTGCCCGGCGGGAAATCACCCGGGAGAGCAGGACAGCCACGAGGCCCAAGTAGATGACAGCTGTGGTGGCGGTTATCCAATTGCTGACGAAAAGCACTACCAGCACAGCTGCTACAGAGACAATCTCTCCAGCCAGAGTCATGGACGGCATCAGAACGCCGGAGACAGTAATTGACACTCCCGAGTCGACTGAGCGAACCAACTCGGCCGAGTTCCGCTTCAGACGGTCAACCCAGGGGGCGCGCATGTACGCGGCGAGAAGCCGATCGCCTATCGCTACCTCATGGGAAGCGAAACGTGAGGTGGCGAAGCGCAGGAGCAGGACATTTAGCGCACTCTTGATAATTACCAGCACGCAGAAAATCGCGAGGACCGTGATGTAGTCGGATACCGAGTCAATGGTTCCGAAGGGGCCTACCTGCACCGAATTGCCGGTGATAATGCTCGACATAACAATTGCTATCAAACCAAGAGCTACTACGTCAATGAGCGAAAGCAATGAGGAAAGGATCGCGAACCGAATGAGAAACCGACGGGCGGAATCCGGGAGGACCGTCAGTAGCTGTTTGTTTATTTGGATCAGGGATTTCATGTCTTTTGGAACCTTAGCCTAGTTGCCGTCATCAGGCTTCCCGGAATGGCTTCCGCGGATGCCGGGCGGCCGCGTATCGGGCTCCCAGGGCCGCAGCGTTTCGTCCAAAGCGATCCGACGTGCGAGCTTGGTCATCGACTCTTCCATCCGCCGGTACCGCTGTGATGTCGACGCCATGAAAACGAGGAAACAAACGATTAAGGCATACAGGACCAAGTCTGTGCCTCGCCCGATACCAAAAGCCTGCGCTACACGGGTCAGTAAGACCGGAAAGAAAATCGACAGCACTGCTACCAAAGCGAATCCGAGCAGCAGGATGCGCCGGATAGCAAGGTGATGGGCGTTAGCTCCGCCCCGCATCAGCACAAGGGAGCCCAAAATGACAGCAAGCACGAGAACAATCTGAACGATGAAAAGCATGAAGATCACCTAAGGAAGAGGTCGGCCAAAATATTCACACCATTGAGGAGCGACTGACCTTTGGACTTCGAATATTCCGTGTACACAATCTCTACAGGGTGTTCCACGATCTTGGGTTTCAGCTCCGCCAACTGGTGGATCAGCTCCGACGCGTGAGCCATCCTGTTCTGTGACAGATGAATCTTGCGAAGCGTGTCAGCGTTAATTACGCGAAGCCCGTTGTGCGCATCAGTGAGCTGAATTCCCGTCGCGGCACTCGATTGCCAAGCGACCACCCGCAGGACGATGCGTTTCAGCGGAGATATTTTGGTTCGGTCATCGAGGAACCGTGACCCGAGAACAACGTCTGCTTCACCGGCGATCACCCGCGCGAGCATTTCGGTCGCATCCTGAACTCGGTGTTGGCTGTCGGCGTCAAACGTGATGACTGCATCGAGCTCGGGGTCCTGCAATGCATACTCGAAACCGGTCTGGAGGGCCGCTCCCTGGCCCAAATTCACGGGATGGCGAACCACGACTGCGCCCGCCTCGGTGGCTACTTGGGGAGAGTCATCAGTACTTCCATCGTCGATGCAGACGATGTGCGGAAAATAGGGAAGGAGCCCTTTGATAACGTCGCCGACGACAGTCGCCTCGTTATACATTGGCACGACAACCCAGGAACGACTCATTAACTCAGTATCTCATAGCTACTGTTTGGGGACCGCCGCGGTCAGCCCGTCTAAGCTGAACGAATGAGCTTTTCATGCGAAGACAACAGTCACATCCGATGACGCCACAGATACTATGCATTTCCTTTTCCGACATCGATTCGGATTCCCGGGTACTGCGCCAGCTGAAACTCCTGTGCGAGGCAGGCGAGGTCACAACGGTCGGATATGGCTCAACCCCGGCTGGGGTCAGAGAGCACCTCGAAATTGACTCGTCCCGCCCCTCGCTTCCGCAAACCATTCCGGGGGTAGCCAAACTTGCGCTCCGCCGGCATGAGGCGGTCGAGTTGCACTCGCCAGCCGAGCAGGATGCACTAAAGCTTCTGTCCGGCCGAAAGTTCGACCTCGTGGTCGCCAACGAAGCCCGAGCGCTCCCCCTGGCCTATGCCATTGCGGGTGGGGCACCTGTGTGGGGGGACATGCATGAGTGGGCACCCGAGGAACGAACCCAGGTGCTGTCCTGGAAGCTGCTCGTGGCCCCCTATATGGTGCATGTGTGCCGTAGATACCTCCCCACCGTCGGCGCTGTGACCACAGTCAATCGCTCCATCGCTGAGCTCTACCAGGAGCGGTTCGGGGTGCCTACGGAGGTGGTGCGCAACTCCCTGCCATGCACTCCATTGGAGCCGTCCCCTCTGGAGTCGGGCACCATCCGGCTGGTTCACAGTGGGGGCGCTGTGCCGGGACGCAACCTCGAGAGTCTCATTCGCGCCGTCAGCCAACTCGGTGACCGGTTCACGCTCGACTTCTACCTCGTGGAGGCCCGCGACGGCGGCAAGTACCTGCGGACGCTGAAAGACCTGGCCGGCGACGACACCAGGATACGGTTTCATCCTCCGGTGAAACCAGTGGACCTTGCCCGTACCCTGAACGCCTACGACGTCGGTGTCTACCAGTTGCCTCCCGCCACGACTAACCAGCGCCTCGCTTTGCCCAATAAGTTCTTCGACTTCGTTCAGGCACGCCTTGCCCTCGTGTTCGGCCCGTCAATCGAAATCTCACAGCTGGTCCGGCAATACGATCTGGGTTGGGTGACCGATGACTTCGGTACTGATTCCCTGGTCAAGACCCTCAACGAGCTGACTTCCGAGGCGGTCCAGCAGTACAAGCAAAACTCTCATCTCGCCGCTGCAGCGCTCAGTTCCACCGAGGATGAGAAGACTTCCCGCGCGATCATCAGCCGTCTACTCAGGGCCACGGGCTAGGCGGGTACCATTGAACGCGGGTTCTTCAAGTCCCCTGACGTAGGGTTGCTAGTGTTCCAAACCGATGACCCAGGAGATTAGATGACGTGGTGGCAGGCTGCTCCCACAGTTCTTGGTGCCCTGGCACTCATGTTCGTACCCGGCTACCTCGTGGCTCGGTCATGCGGTAGCAGAGGAATTACGGCAGGGGCTTTGGCCGCCCCCCTAACGATCAGCGTCATCGCCCTGGCTGCCATGATTGCCGACCGAATCGGATTGCCATGGACCCCGTGGGCGGTCGTCGTTCCGGTGCTGGTCTTGAGCACGGGCGGCGTGGTGGTCCGACTCCTGTGGCGCCGCAATCATTCGGGCGCCCCGTCCGGTCAGCAATACTCGCTCCAACGGTCCATTGCGTTCGGATCGGCCCTCACCCTCGGCGCCGCGTTGATTGGCTGGCGGCTGATCGACATCATCATTGCCCCAGACAACGTGTCACAGACGTACGACGCCGCGTTCCATCTGAACGCGCTGCAGTTCATTGCCGATACGGGCTCGGCGTCGTCTCTCACCCTGGGTGGGTTGACCACCAACGGAGCTGACCCCTACTTTTACCCGGCAGCGTGGCATGGCTTCGTCTCGCTCCTCGTCCAGCTCACCCAAACCGGAATCCCGGTAGCTGTCACCGCATCAACACTGGTCATTTCCGCTGTGGTTTGGCCGCTTGGCTGCATGTTCATGTGCACCCGTATCACCGGTAACCGTCCCATCCCGCTGCTGGTCACGGGTGCCCTCTCAGCAGCGTTTGGCGCTTTCCCTTTTCTCATGCTCGATTTTGGCGTGCTGTACCCCAACCTGCTATCCATCGCGCTGCTCCCCGCGTCGATCGGCCTGGCAGCGATGGTGCTACGCCTCAGTGCCGACAACCACGAAGCGCGGGCGGTCAGCCTTCTCGGTTTCCTCGGCACGCTTCCAGGGCTGGCCTTGGCGCACCCAAGTACGTTGCTGGCGCTCCTTGCGCTCATGTTGCCGATGGGCGCCGTCGCCCTCCTCCGGCACTGGCGCCACCTCCACCACCGGCAGTCGGCCTGGTGGAAGTACGTTCCATCGATAGCGTCCCTGACCGGCTACGCAGTCGCGGTGTACCTGCTCTGGCTGCGTCTCCGGCCTAGCGAGGCCGCCTCCGACTGGAAGCCGTTCCAGACCCCGGCACAGGCGTTCGGCGAGATCGTCACGTCGGCGCCTCAAAGCCGCCCCATCGCCCTGGTGGTAACCATCCTGCTCCTCGCGGGGATCCTCCACGTCTTCCAACGGCGCGGTGGGTGGTGGGGGCTGGGGCTCTTCGCGGTGACGGGTTACCTGTTCATTGTGGTCACCAGCTTCCCGCAAGAGGACTTTCGACACCTGGTGACGGGAGTCTGGTACAACGACAGCTTCCGGCTTACCGCGCTCCTGCCCGTCACCGCGATCATCCTGACCGTGATGGGTGGCTCCTGGCTGCTGACCGCCTGGGTGAAGCGATTCCAACCGCGCTCATCGAGGGCCGACCGATCCGGACACCGGCCAGCAGTGCCAGCGGTTGCCGCTTTGCTGGTGGGCCTCGCCGTCATCACCGTCGGGTCCCAGGGAAAACAGATGCGGGACACGGTGACTTCTGGGCAGGAGAGTTACGCGCTCACCGATGAATCAGAGTTCCTGTCCACCGACGAACGGACGCTGATCGAGCGTTTGCCGGAGCAGTTGCCCGACGACGCCGTGATCGCTGGCAACCCCTGGACCGGAACCGCCCTGGTGTACATGCTGACCGGGATACCCACGCTGACACCACATGTTGGCTCAACCGGTAACGAAGACAACCTGACCATCCTCAACCGGCTTCAATACGCGGAATCCGATCCGGAGATCTGCCCGGTTGTCGATGAACTCAACAGCTACTACGTGTTGGAATTCAAGGGGCACGAACTGCATCAGGGCGACCACGTCTACCCTGGGGTTGAGAATATCGGCATCAAGCCCGGCTATCGGTTGCTCGATTCCGAGGGCAGCGCGTTCCTCTACGAAGTGACCGCCTGCTAGCTCCAAGTGTGACTCGGCTAGACGGACCCGCCGCGGAGGTGGGCGACGGCGTCGTGAACAGGACCGTCGAAGACAATCTTCCCGTGGGCGAGGATGACGCCCCGCTCGCAGACCTGCGCCACTAGGTCGAGGTCATGACTGACAACAACCAGCGTCTTCCCCGCCGCTGCTAGCTCCATGATCTTCGCGATGCACTTCTTCTGGAAGGGTTCATCTCCGACCGCCAGAATCTCGTCGACCAGGAAGACCTCAGGGTTGGTATGCACGGCGACGGAGAAAGCGAGGCGCAGGTACATCCCGGAAGAGTAAAACTTCACCTCGGTGTCGATGAACTGGCCAATCTCCGAGAATTCGACGATGGACTCGAAAAGGTCATCGATTTGCTCCTCGCTCATGCCCAGGATTGCCCCGTTGAGGTAGACGTTGTCGCGTCCGCTGAGGTCGGGGTGGAAACCGGCACCCACCTCGATGAGGCCTGCCACCCTTCCCCTGGTCTGCACCGTGCCGCCGTCCGGCAGCATGACACCCGAAATGTGCTTCAGGAGGGTGGATTTGCCCGAACCGTTGAGTCCCAGGAGGGCGACAGATTCGCCCTGCCTGACATCCAACGAGACGTCGTCAAGGGCGTGAAACTTCTGAGAAAGGTCACCCTTGCGGCCTTTGACCAGCCAGACGAAGGCTTCCTTGATGGAGCGCGTGTGGCGCAGCACAAACTGTTTGGAAATACCACGTACTTCAATGGCGGTAGTCACGGGTCACAGCTCCTGAGCAAATCGGCCTTCGAGCCGTCGGAAGGTCCATTGGCCCAGAACAGTCACCAGAAGGGCGGTTGCCAGTCCGATCGGGAGCCACATATCGAGCAGGTTGGGCGGAACGGCGACGGTCCTATCGGTGATCTCCGACGTCGTCGGCAGCCAGAAGGCGAAATGAAAGAGCTCAACGGCAATCGTCAGTGGATTGGCCTGGTACATCACCAGGAGCACCGATGCGGCCCCGGCGGAGAACGCCGTCGCCAGTCCATCCCGGACCATGGTCCAGGTGTAGAGCACAGGCGAAGCCCACGTGGCAATCATCAGCAGCATGTCGACGAAATTTTCGCTGTCCCTGAAGTACACATTGGCTGCGCCGAAAAACAGGCCCAGGCCGGTAGCCAGCAGCGCCACAATCGCGAAACCTGCTACTGCCGCCATAAGCTGGAAGAACCCGGGGGTCCATCCTGCGAAAAGGCACGCAACCAGCAGTACCAGCAGCTGCGGTCCGAAATGGACTGCTGACACCCACACCGATGCGACAGGAAACAGTTCGCGGGGCAAATAGATTTTCTTGATCAGCCCGCCATTGCCCACCACCGAGCGCGAAGCGTTGCCGAGCGCCTCGTTGAAAAAGTTGATGAGGACGATCCCGGAGAACAGGTAAATGGCATAGTTCTCGGTGTTGCGGTTCATTCCCAGGAAAACGCCCAGGGCAAACCAGAACACCAGGAACTGCACTCCTGGTTTGACGTAGGACCAGAGTATCCCCAGCACCGACCCGCGATACCTGACCTTGAGTTCTTTTGCGACCAGGAGCTTCAGGAGGAATCGGGACCGCAATACGTCGCGGAGACCAGCGCCCAGCCCGGGCGTGGTGAGTTCGCTGGTGCTCAACCGCTATCCGCTCTTCTCGGAGTTGTCTTCGAAGGTCTTCTCCCAGGCTTCGAAGGACGTGATCTCCTCGGCAGCCGCCTTGTACCTGGCGCTCAGTTGCGGCCACTTCCGAAGGATTTCGGCGTTGAGTCGGCCCGCTTCAGCGAGCATTGCACGCAGCTTCTTGGGATCACGCTGGTACCAGGAGGCCCCACTGCCCTCGGCGTTGGACACCACTGCACTGTCGTACTGGGACATCCGCCACCACTTGTTGTCCTGGTGGGCCACAAAAGCCTGTGGTCGTTCCCTGCTTGAATCCCGCACCGGCTTGCTGAGCTGACGGACCAGGGTCTTCGCAGCCCAAGGCACCAGCGTGGCGTAGGACGGCGCACGGAAACCCTGGCCCTGTCGCGGCGGTTTGTCCATCCGTGCGCCTGGGAAAGCATCGGGGTCGGTCTTGAATTGGGAATCGGGAAAGTCCTTGACCATTCCCCGGATGTCAGTGAGCTTCGTCGGAAGGACCTCGTGCAACTGCTCTGGACCTTTGAGGATGTCCTGAAGCGCCATGATCCTGCCCCGCGCCGTGAAGTACTGCATGGAGATCAGGTGCTTGATGTCCATGTAGCCGGATTCGCGCACCACGCGCCCACCATGCTCATAGGGACTATGGATCAGCGCCGCGATCATTCGGTTGCGGGTATGGAAGTAGGCCTGCCAACCCACGAGGTCGTCCTTGTCGATCCACGACACATGCCATACCGCTGAACCCGGCATCGACACCGTCGGGTAGCCGGCAGCCTTGGCACGCAGGCCGTATTCGGCGTCGTCCCACTTGATGAAGACGGGCAAGGACAGACCGATGTCCCGGATGACTGCCGTCGGAATCAAACACATCCACCAGCCGTTGTAGTCGACGTCGACCCGGCGGTGCAGCCAGGGGGTGTGGCGAAGGTTGGACCTGACGAAGTCGTGGCCCAGGACCTGGCCGGCTACCGGCTGGTCCGGCTGGAACCGCCACGGGTTCACCGTCTCGCCAAAGGTGTGCAGGACCGTCCGGTTGTAAAGGTCAAACATGTGGCCGCCGACGATCGTCGGAGTCTTGCAATGATCGGCGAACGTCAGGAGCCGGGCGATACTCTCCGGCTCGATGACGACGTCGTCGTCCAGGAGCAACGCGTAATCGCTGCCGTTCTCAACCGCCTCATACATACCGCGGGCAAACCCGCCGGAGCCGCCCAGATTGGCCTGGTTGATGATTCTCAGCTTGCCGTGAAGCGCTGCCTCCACCTCGGCGAAACCTGGCTGCTCGGCAACCTTCTGCGTGCCCTGATCCACCACCAGAATTTCCTTGAGGGGTGCAAGCGATTCGGGGTGGTTAGCGAGGATCGATAGGTTGTTCAGGCAGAAGTCGGGTTTGTTCAGGGTGGTGATCTCGAGCGTGATCGACCCTTGGCTCTGGACGGAGTGGGGTGCCTGCCACTCGGCCTCGTCCAGGATCAGGCGGCCGGAGCCTGCTACCAGATCAAACCAGTACCAGCCACCGTCGCCGAAGGGCGCCAGCGACAGGTCGAAGGTGGTCACAGCCGATTCGGTGACCCGCTTGGTCTCGACGAGCTGGAGTGAACCTCGTGCGTTCGATTTGTACACGCTGATGCCGCCGTCACCGGTGGTCGCGACGCTGAGCCTGACGGACTGGACGGTGGTCCAGCGCCGCCAATAGCTGGCGGGAAAAGCATTGAAATAGGTGCCGAAGGAGACTCGCTCACCGGACCGCACCAGGGTCGAGCGCCGGGACTTGAAGTCCTCCGCGTGAATCTCCTTGGCGTCGCCGCCGCGCGACGAGCCGCCGCCCTCGGCAGAAACACTGCCATCCATGGTGTTGAGCTGCACGCTGAGCGCGCTTCCCGTGTCCAGGTAAAGCGGGGCGGTGTCCAGGTCACTCTGGTTGGGCAGGACGACGCGCTGCAGGGTTTGCCAGGTCGTCTCGGTGGCGTGGTCTGTGGGTGTGGTGGCGGGGTAACTCATGCGTCCACTCCTCCGCTTTCGAGCTTGGCGCCGGCAGTGAAGTGCGGCTTGAGTTTGTTGTCATACATCGACAGGGCTGAGCCGATGGCCATGTGCATGTCGAGGTACTTGTAGGTACCGAGCCGGCCGCCGAAAAGGACCGATTTCTCGCCCTTCGCGAGATCACGGTAGGCGCTCAGTTTGGACCGGTCCTCGCTGGTGTTGACCGGGTAGTACGGTTCGTCGTTCTTCTCGGCGAACCGGGAGAACTCCCGCATAATCACGGTGGCGTCCTTGGTGTAATCCCGTTCGGGGTGGAAGTGGCGGAACTCGTGGATCCGCGTATAGGACGTATCCTCGTCGGGATAATTCATGACCGAACAGCCCTGGAAGTCCTCAACGGGGAGAACTTCCTCCTCCAGGTCGATGGTCCGCCAGGACAGATCTCCCTCAGCGTAGTCGAAGTACCTGTCGACCGGTCCGGTGTACACCACGGGGACCTGCCCAAGGGTGGCGGCGCGGGAGAACTGGTGGTTGTCGTCGAAAAAGTCGGTGTTCAGGTGCACGCTGATGTTGGGATGGTCGGCCATCCGTTCAATCCAGGCGGTGTATCCGTCCACCGGCAGACCCTCATACTTGTCGTTGAAGTAGCGGTTATCGTAGGTATAGCGGACGGGGAGTCGGGAAATGATCTCCGCAGGCAGGTCCCGGGGATCGGTCTGCCACTGTTTGCCTGTGTAGTGTTTGATGAAGGCCTCGTAAAGGGGCCGACCGATCAGCTGGATCCCCTTGTCGTTGAGGTTCTGCGGGTCGGTTCCCGCCAGTTCCCCGGCCTGCTCCTGGATCAGGGCGCGCGCTTCGGCCGGGCCGTAGGAGGACCTGAAGAACTGATTGATCGTGCCCAGGTTGATGGGCATCGGGTAAACCTCGCCCTGATGGCTCGAGTACACCTTGTGGACGTAGTTGGTGAACTCGGTAAACCGGCTCACATAATCCCAGACCCGCTCATTGGAGGTGTGGAACAGGTGTGCACCGTAGCGGTGTACCTCGATACCCGTCTGCGATTCTTTCTCGCTGTAGGCATTCCCGCCAATGTGGTGCCGCCGGTCGAGGACTGCCACCTTCAGGCCGAGCTCGGTGGCCGCCCGTTCAGCAATGGTCAGACCGAAAAAGCCCGACCCTACGACAACGAGGTCAACGTTCACAAACACTCCTGAATTGTTGGGTGCAGCGCCGGTTACTGAGCGCTCTGCCTGCACAAGATTACCGGAGAATCGCGGGGTGGCTTGTATTTGGGCTCCGTAGGCAACAGCTAAAGTGGAACCCATGCGTATCCTTAGCGTCGTTGGCGCACGCCCGCAGTTCGTGAAGCTCGCCCCCATCGCCGCGGCCATGAAAGGCCGTGCAGAACACCTGATTGTCCACACCGGCCAGCATTACGATTCACTGATGTCGGACGTCTTTTTCCAGGACCTCGCCATCCCCGCCCCGGACTACAACCTCGGCGTGGGATCAGGTAAGCACGGGCAGCAGACCGGAACCATGCTGGCCGGGCTGGAAGACATCTTCGAGAAGGAACGTCCAGACATGGTGCTGGTCTATGGAGATACGAACTCGACCCTGGCTGCCGCTCTCGCCGCCGTGAAGCTGCACATCCCAGTCGCTCACCTGGAGGCTGGTCTTCGCTCCTTCAACCGTCGGATGCCCGAAGAACATAACCGGGTTTTGACCGACCACGCCTCCGATCTGCTGCTGGCACCAACCGACGTAGCGATGGACCATCTGGCCTCCGAGGGCCTGGCCGACAAGAGTGTACTCGTGGGGGACGTGATGACCGATGTGCTGTTCAAGACCCGGGATTCGCTGCTGGCGCGGGCTGAACCACTTCCAGCGGGGCTTCTCACCTCGGGGTATTACGTCAGCACCATCCACCGTCCGGACAACACCGACGATCTGGGCCGGTTGCAGCAAATCATCACCTCGCTGTCTCAGCTGGACAAACCAGTACTCCTTCTTGCCCATCCCCGCCTCGTGGACTTGGCCGCGAGCCACGGCATTGAACTGGAAACCGGGGCCATCCGGGTCGGTCAGCCGCTCGCCTATCCCGGGCTAATCAATGCCGTGATGAACAGTGCGGGCGTGATCACCGACTCGGGGGGGCTCCAGAAGGAGGCCTTCCTGCTTCGCGTGCCCTGCACAACGATCCGCCCCGAGACAGAATGGGTGGAAACGGTCGAGCTTGGTTGGAACGTTCTAGTCTCGAACAATCTAAGCGTCCTGGGCGAAACCGTTCAGCGTAGTTACCCAACCCCTACATCAGCGACTCCCTACGGTGAAGGGTCCGCGGCAGTCAACGTTGTGCAGGCACTCGTCAGTTAGCTGTGCGCAGTACCTCAATCGCGGCGCGTTGCCCAGTGCGACGCAGCGACGCGTTGCCTTCCACCCAGTCCGAGCGAAGCTCCCGACCGGTATCGCTGTCCTGGAGCAGACGGGCCATTTTCTCGGCAACTGCTTCCGCCGTGAACTCCGAGGCGAGGCCTAAACCGTTGTCGGTAACCATGTCTGCGCAGTCACCACTCCCGGCATAGATTACTGGCGTTCCGCACGCCGCTGCCGCGTAGATTTTGGTAGGTTTGGCGAAGTCGTAACCCTGATTGGGCACAATACTGACCGCCGCCGCGGTGGCACCGCGAATCCACCGTGCGGCTTCGGCCGGCTGGACAACGCCGCCAAACTCAACCCGCCCGGGCGCAAGCTCAGCCGCGAGCCGTCGTAACGCATCCTCGGCCGAGCCCTGACCGAAGAAGTGCAGCTTGATATCTGGAGACTTTGCGGCAACCAGGGCCACTGCTTCAATGAAGATCCCTGCCCCCTGCCACTCCGACATGGTCCCCGTGTAAACGAAGTACGGATAGTCGACGGCGGCGACCTCACCATCGCGCGAAAACACTGTGGTATCCACGCCATTGTTGACGACCGTGAGCCGCCCCGGATCGACGCCGAATCCAGCAATCTGGTCCGCAACTCCCTGGGAGATTGCAATTACCTTGCTGGCTTTCCTCAAAGCAATGCCCTCCAGAAACCGCATGGCCCCGACAACCCCCTTTGGAGCCTGAATCGCCGTGAGTGCGTCAGTCCAAACGTCCGCGGCATAGTAGACATACGGGCGACGGCGCAGCATCGAGCTGAGCGCCACAACCACTCCCGTCGTAGGAGGCGGTTCGGAAACAACGATGTCGGCCGGGGTTAGTAGGAGCCTGAAAAAGAGTGGCACGTCGAATGACATGTATTGCAGGTAGCCACGCACGTTCCCGCTGGCGTCCCGTAACACGGGCCACCGCGAAACGTCAGGGCGACTGTTACCGCCCGCAGTCCTTTTCGGCGGCTTACTCGTAAGTACCCGAACCGAAGCGCCAGCCTCGCGTAAACCCTCTACCAGCGCTTCAAGTCGGAACGCCGCTGCCCCTACTTCGGGCGGAAACAAGCGGGTGGCAACCAGAACCCTGGGCTTCACGCAGAGAGGCTTATCGTGGTGTGCGTGGAGGCCGATTCGATGATCGCTTCGGCGACGCGGAGGGTGTTGAGCCCTTCGCGCATGGTGACGATGGTATTGGAGATACCCCGGACCGCGTCCCTGAAGGCCTCATGTTCGGATCTCAAAGGCTCACGCTTAGTGAGGGCAAGGCGCGTGATATCTCCTTCGGAGACTCCTCTGAAATTGGAGACGGCTTCCCATTCAGTGGTGATCGTGCCGTTCTCGAAGAACGTCAGATCGGCGGTGAGGGTGTCAGCGACGAACGCGCCCTTCTCCCCGGTGACGACGGTGAGGCGTTCCTTCATCGGTGACAGCCAGTTCACCAGGTGGGAGGTGATGACCCCGTTCTCCAGTTGGCAGGACGCGGTGACCATGTCTTCGTGCGGCCGGCCGGACCGGGTGCTGGTCAGCGCCGAAACGGAGGCGAACGGTGACTGCGCCAGCCAGGCGGTGAGGTCGATATCGTGGGTGCCGAGGTCCTTCACGACGCCGACGTCGGCAATCCGGGAGGGGAACGGGCCCTGGCGGCGGGTGGCAATCTGGTAGACCTCGCCGAGGTCCCCGTTCTCGATCCTGGCCCGCAGGGACTGCAGAGCCGGGTTGAACCGTTCGATATGCCCCACAGCACCGACCAGGTTCGCTTCCTCGAACGCGTCAACGAGGCGCTGTCCCCCATCGATGGTGGACGCGATGGGCTTTTCGACCATGGTGTGGATGCCCGCGGCGGCCAACGCCAGACCAACCTCCTCGTGCAACCCGGTCGGGACGGCGCAGACAGCCATGTCGATGCCCTGGTCAATGAGTTCTGCGACCGAGCCACAGACCGATAAGGACCCGGCGACGCCGTGCGGGTCACCGAACGCGTCGGCTACAGCGACGAGTTCCAGGCCATCGACTTCCCGGATTACCCGGGCGTGGTGGCGGCCCATCATGCCCAGTCCGATCAAACCAACTTTCAGGTCCGCCATGCTCAGGCCCCCGCCGTGGTCAGTGCGTTGACCGCTTCCACGATCCGTTCCAGGTCTTCCTGGTCCAGCGACGGGTGCACCGGCAAGGATAATACTTCCTGCGCGGCGATTTCCGTGTTGGGAAGGTCTTCTTCGCGCCTGAAGGAAGGCAGACGGTGGTTCGGGATGGGGTAATACACTCCCGAACCGATCTGGTAGTCCTCCTTCAACGCTGAGGCGAGCTTGTCCCGGGCAGCGGCGCCGCCGTCGACCCGGACCGTGTACTGGTGGTAGACGTGCTCGGCACCCGGGGCAACCACGGGGGTGCGGACCCCGGTGAGGTTGGCGTCGAGGAAGGCTGCGTTGGACCTCCGCTGAGCGGTCCAGCCCATGACCTTGGTCAACTGGACCCGGCCGATCGCTGCGTGCAGGTTGGTCATGCGGGCATTGAACCCCACCAGCTCGTTCTCGTACTGGCGTTCCATTCCCTGGTTCCGCAGCAGACGAAGGTTACGTTCAATGGTCGAGTCGCCGGTGGACACCATGCCGCCCTCACCGGAGGTCATGTTTTTCGTCGGATACAGGGAGAACATCGCGAAGTCCCCGAACGTGCCCACCTTGCGCCCATCCAGGCCCGCACCGTGGGCCTGCGCGGCGTCCTCGAACAACCCGATCGAATGCTTATCGGCCAACGCACGGAACGCAATAATGTTCGCCGGGTGCCCGTACAGATGCACCGGCATGATGCCCTTGGTCCGCTCAGTGATCAGCGACTCCACATGCTCAATGTCCAGGCAGTAATGATCCAGTTCAATGTCAGCGAAAACCGGTGTCGCACCCGTCAGGGCCACCGAGTTCGCTGTCGCGGCGAACGTGAACGACGGCACGATCACCTCATCCCCCGGACCCACGCCCGCTGCGAGCAAACCAAGGTGCAGCCCGGACGTCCCCGAGTTCACCGCGACCGCTGCCCGCCCATCGAGCAGGACGTCGGAGAACTCCGTCTCGAAAGATGCCACCTCGGCGCCCTGCGCAAGCATCCCCGAGAGCAGCACCGCATCCACTGCCGCCCGCTCGTCGTCTCCTACAATCGGCTTCGCTGCCGGAATGAATCCTTTACTCATGCCTCTACCCCTACTGGTTTCAATGTCGAATCCGCTTCTTCATACTTTTCACCGGTGGCCGGGCACACCCAAGTGCCCGCCTCGTTGCGCAGTGGGTGACCGGCCTTACCGACCCACCCGACGCGCTTGGCTGGGACCCCCACCATCAGGGCATACGCCGGGACATCCTTGGTGACGACGGCGCCCGCCGCCACGGTGGCCCACTCGCCAATGGTCACCGGGGCCACACAGACCGCGCGGGCACCGATGGACGCGCCGTCGCCGATCGTGACGCCAACCGGGATCCAGTCGTGCGCACTTTTGAGCTCACCATCCGGTGACACCGACCGCGGGTACGTGTCATTGGTCAGCACCACCGCCGGGCCAATGAACACTCCGCGGCCCAACGACGCTGGCTCATAAACCAGTGCGTAATTCTGGATCTTCGAATTCGCGCCAATCTGGACACCGGTCCCGATATACGCTCCCCGGCCCACGATGCAGTTCTCGCCCAAGACGGCGTCCTCGCGCACCTGCGCCAGGTGCCACACCTTGGTCCCCTCGCCCAGGGTGGCCTGCGCCGATACGTCTGCGCCGTCCGCTATGAAACTCATCGGGTCCTTCTTCCGTTGTGACTTCCGTTGTGAACCGCGTTTCGCAAAAGATCAGGCCTTGCCGATGACCCGGTACAGAACACCTTCCCAGTGTTCCGCCGAGCTCACCCGACGCCCGTCAATGAACGCCTTCAATCCGGGAAGGTCGGCAGGACCCAGGGACGCATACGAGGCGTGGTTGGCCTGCACCACGGCAGCATCGATCGGCTCGCCCAGGTGGTAGGCCTCGAAGCCCAGACGCTGCAACTCCTCATCCGTGTACAGCGGGTCATGGACCAGTGCGGTGGCACCGCGGGCCTTCAACGCGTGAACAGTGGCGAACACCCCGGAAAACGCGGTCTCCTTCACTTCACCGCGGTAGGCGGCCCCGAGCACCACCACCCGTGCACCCTCAAGATTGCCGTACGCGCCCTCCAGGAGCCCGATAGTGTAATCGGGCATGCTGGCGTTCGCCTCGCGCGCGGCGCGGACCACTGTCGCGTCAGGGTCGTTCCACAGGTACAACCGCGGGTACACCGGAATGCAATGCCCTCCCACCGCGATACCGGGCTGGTGGATGTGGCTGTACGGCTGCGAGTTCGACGCATCGATCACCTGATAAATATCGATCCCGGTCGTTGCCGCGAACCGGGCAAACTGGTTAGCCAATCCAATGTTCACGTCGCGGTACGTCGTCTCCGCCAACTTGGATAGCTCCGATGCCTCAGCGGAACCCAAATCCCAGACGCCATTCCCCCGGGCCAGATCGGGACGGTCGTCAAAATCAAGGACGGCTTCGTAAAACTTGACAGCCGTCGCAGCGCCCACCGGGGACAACCCACCCACGAGCTTGGGGTACTTCCTCAAGTCCTCAAAGACCCGACCGGTCAGGACCCGCTCCGGAGAGAACACCAGGTGGAAATCCACGCCCTCAACCAGACCGGAGCCCGCCTCGAGCATCGGCTTCCACCGCGTCCGGGTAGTACCCACCGGAAGCGTCGTCTCGAACGACACCAACGTGCCGGGCGTCAGATGTTTCGCCAGTTCAGTTGTGGCAGCATCCATCCAGCCAAAATCAGGCTTCGCATCCTCGTCGACGAACAACGGGACCACAAGCACCACGGCATCGGCGCCAGGCACCGCCTCGGCGTAATCGGTGGTAGCCCGCAGCTTCCCTGACGGGATCAGTTCCGAAAGCTTCTCCTGCAAATGGGCCTCACCGGGGAACGGCTCAACCCCCTGGTTCACCCGCTCAACCACCTGCGCGTTGACGTCGACGCCGACCACCTCGTGACCCTTGGACGCGAACTGCACGGCGAGCGGAAGCCCGATTTTCCCCAGGGCAATAACAGCAATCTTCACGAAACAATGACCTTCTCTAGTGGCAGGTAATGAACATGTCCAGCCGGACCCAGTAGTCAAGCCTATAGGCACTCGGGGGAAAACGCCTGATCTGGGATTGTCCACATTCTCCTTCCCGACGACGAGCCACAACCCGGCGGGCCGATAGCCTCGGTTGCACTGAAAATAAACCTGTCGGCAAAGGACGACCGCATGCTGCTCCATCTGACCCTCGTCCGGAGCCCGGGCGGCCCGGTAAGCCTTAAAGGCTCGGCAGTAGAGCTGGTGGTTGATGCCTCGATAGTGGGTTCGCCTCCGGCGCTGCAGGACGCTCTGCGCCGTGACTACGGCGCCGGGCTGTACACGGTTGCCGGCGCACCGCTGGACTCGCTCACGTTCGGCGTGGCGCCGCTGGTGAATGGTTCGGTGGTTGTCGCGGGCGGGACCGGGCCCTCAGCGCGGAAAAGGGCCGCGAGTCGATTCTCGGGTCTGACCTTGGTCGTCTGTTCAGGACCTGACGCGGGACAGTTGGTTGCCTTGCGGCATGGCACCTATTCTCTCGGCCGGTCGGGCACCGACATTGTGCTCGATGATCCCGAAGTCTCCAAGGTCCATGCCTATCTCACCGTTGAAACGAACAGTGTCACCATTCGCGACAATACCTCGGTCAACGGAACCTGGGTCGATGGCTCGAGGATCAACATGGCCCGGATCTCTTTCCTGTCCACTATCCGGGTCGGCGGAAGCCGTTGCCGCCTTGCCCTCCTGGAACGGCCTTCCCCTGCTGCACCGGTCCCTCACCTGGCCGACCCCCTCGAGGTGGTCCGGGCAGCCACCACGCTGTCCACTCCGCCGATGCTGGCCGCGGCGCTGTTTCCGCTGGCCGTGGGTGTTGGGCTTGCCCTTTCCACAGGGATGTGGGGCTACCTGGGGTTCAGCCTGCTCTCGGTAGTGATGGGCCTGGCTCCCCTCGCCGCAAGGCGGCGCAACCGCCGCGTCTTCGCCGCTGCAGTTGCCGACAGATCGGAGGAGGATCGCCGCCGGAGGGTGCGAGCGGTTCACGACGCCGGATCGCTGGCTCTGGCCGCCTTTGCGCCGCCGATCCTCGACCCCACCGACCGGCCGGAGGAAGCAGGTGCCCCCAGCTACCTGCGGCTGGGAGAAGGATCCCAATCCGCCCATCTTGTGGTCAAACCACCGGATCCTTCCTGGACCCGCCCGCTCCTGCGCGCTGTTCCGGTGATTATTGAGCTCCGTTCTCCTGGCAGTTCATCCCAGCCGCCCGAGATCTGCGTCTCGGGGGCGGGGGCCGAGGTGCTTGGTCTCGCCCGCTCGTTACTACTCCACCTGAGCAGGTTGCCGGGTGGCGCCGTCTGTGTCGGGTCGCCCGGCGAGGTGCCGGCCGAGGCCCGCTTCCTGCCCGGTGTCATTCTGGCTAGTACGGTGGCTGCGCTGTCCGGAACTCACCCCACCCACCCACTATCAATCCTGCTCTTCGGGTCGGTTGCCGTCTTAGACCTGCCGCTGACGGAGTCGGCGGGCATCTTCCGTTTCGGGTGCCGCCCCGGGGTTGATCTCCCTCCGGGGCCGGGAGGGGTGCGGCTGATGGTTCATCTCCACGGCGGCATGGCCGAGCTTCGGGGAACCGGAGAGCCAATCAGCTTCCAACCGGACCTGGTAAGCAGCCAATCGTTCGGTCGGATTGCCCGCGCCCTGGGGGTGCGATCAGCTCGTTCGGCGGGCGGTACAGAGTCCGGGAAAAATGCCGACTCCTCTCACCTGGTGGGCCGCATCAACCTGGCCCAGTTGGTGCCCTCAACCCCCGAACTCGTGCTGCAGGCGTGGGCCCGTCCGCAGTCGGGCCTCCGCGCACCGATCGGTCGGGGCCTGAACGACACACTGCTGTTCGACCTGGTCTCCGACGGTCCTCACCTGGTCATTGCTGGCACCACGGGTTCGGGCAAGTCGGAACTTCTCCGGACCCTCATCCTGTCCATTGCCGTCCACCACAGTCCCAACGAAGTGAATTTCCTCTACATTGATTTCAAGGGTGGATCCGCTCTGCGGCCCCTCACCGGTCTGCCGCATTCGGTAGGTCTTCTGACCGACCTCTCCGCAGCCGCGGTTGCCCGGGCACTCGTGTCTCTTCTCGCTGAAGTCCGACGGCGGGAGCGCCTTTTTGCCAAACATCTGATCACCGATATCTCCGAGTGGCGGTCACAACAGAGGCAGGTACTACCGCGCCTCGTTGTGGTCATCGACGAGTTTCGCATGTTGATGACGGATGTTCCCGATGCCGCGGGGGATCTGATCCGTATTGCGACGCTGGGACGCTCGCTCGGCATCCATCTCGTTATGGCTACCCAGCGTCCGCAGGGAGCTCTCGGCCCTGACATCCGGGCCAATGTGACGGCCAGCATCGCCTTGCGGGTTGGATCGGCACTCGAGTCGCACGACATCATCGGATCGGCGGTGGCTGCTGCCATCCCCGTTGATGCACCCGGGCGTGCTTTCCTGAGGTTGGGCGCCGGGCCCATCGCCGAGTTTCAGGTTGCCTCCCCGGGCCCCGAGGGGAAGGACGTAGCGGTGGGCGTGGGCGTCGTCGACCTGGCTGGTTACCTGAGCCGACAGCTGGGATCCGCCGGTCGCGCGGCGGGCGCTGGCCGACCCGCGGACGAGACCGGAATGGTTGAACAATTGGCAGCTGCGGCGGCCGCTGCCGCGCGTAGGCAAGTCAGCGAGCCTCTGCATTACCCGGTCCTCCCTCCGCTCCCCGCGACGCTATCTCCATCCCCGCGAGCTGCCCGTCCTCAGGGGACGGTCCAGGTGGGACTCCTCGACTTCCCGGAGGAGCAGTCCCAGCGTCCGCTCTCGTGGTGCCCTGAGGCCCATTCGCACCTTGCCCTCATCGGTTATCCTGCGGGTGGCACTGCTGACGCCCTGGTGTATCTTGTCGATCAGTTGGTGCGGCGGCTGCCTGACCAACACCTTTACCTGCTCGACGGCGACGGCAGCCTCGGCTGGGCCGCGCCCGCACCACAGGTGGGTGCCTATGTCGGGGCGCACGAGCTCAGACGGGCGGCCCGCGTGCTCAGACGCCTGGCCGAGCACGTCGCTGTCCGGCTCTCGGGCAATCCGGACCGGGGAGAGGGGAACCACGCAGACCCGGCGGTGACTGTTGTGATCTCAGGGTGGGGGCGCTGGGTGGGCTCCCTCCGAGCCAGCCGTTGGGCGTGGGCCGAAGGAATAGTGCAGGAGCTGGCACGGGATGGCCCTACAGCCGGAGCCACGCTCCTGATTTCTGGTGCACGCGAGTTGACGGCTGGCCAGGTATTTCCCCTCCTGCCCAACCGCTTGTACTTTCCCCTGGGGGTAGGTCACGAGTTGCTTCTGACGTGGCCGAAGCTTCCCTCGCTGGACGCGCTCCCGGGGCGTTGCCTGGCCTTCGGCCCGATCGGCAGCGCGGGGGGTGCGGTGGGACAGGTGGTACTGGGGCGCGACGGGGCATCCGACCGGGCCCACGTCACGTTTCCAGCCCAATCACCGTTCAGGGTCATGCCGCTGCCTGCGGTGGTCAACGGCTCGGACGTCGCTGGTGCTGCGACGCGCGGCCCACCGCTGCGGGTGCCAATCGGGGTTGGCGGGGATGAGCTGAACGTTGTGTTTCTCGAGTTGGCAACGCGCTCGGTTTTCCTGGCACTTGGTGGTCCGGGCTCGGGTCGCACCACCTTGATCGAGCGGATAGCGGTGGCTGTCCCCGACGGTGCGGTCTGTCTACGCCCAGGCCCGGAGACCAACCCAGACGCCTACTGGAAGGATCTAGCAAGCTCTGGTTCCGCTGAACTAGTAGCCAACTCCGTGCTGCTGGTTGACGACGCCGACCAGCTCTCCATGGAGACCCAGCATCATCTGAGCGCATTGTTCGCCGCTGGTCACCGTCTTGTCCTTACCGCGTTGGCTGACGCATCGATGCAGACGAGGGTCCCATTGGCGGCTCATGCCCGGTCGGCACGGACGGGAATGATCCTCTCCCCGCATCAGCCCTCCGACGGCGATTTTTTCGGCGTGAGGCTGGACTGCGACGCCCGGCCCCACCCTGGTCGCGGGTTCCTGATTGGAGTTCGCGAGCCACTCGAACTGCAGGTTGCCTCCGGGGTCTGACCAAGGGCTTCGGTGCCCAATTACAGAACGGTGGCGCTGTCAGCGGTGCGTGAGACGTGGGCAAGAACCGGCTTCGTGAAGAGGAGCAGCACCACTGCCGCAGCGGGCAGCAGCAGGGCAAGACCCACAGCGATGATTCCTGCGGACAGCGTGGGCACGGCGATCGCGATCATGAACAGTTGGAAAACCAGCGCCGCCGACCGGGTCCAGCGGTACCCGGCAAAGAACTGGTAGCCGACCACGAGCAGCCAGAGCGCCAACACCACCAGGAACACCATAGTGAAAATGGCCCCGCCCAGCGAGGTGGGGGTGCTGTTCAGCAGGCCGTAGAGATACCACCCTGCTGCGGCGAGCAGGCCCACAGCTTCCAGCAGAATAATGGCCACGATGACAGTGGCGCCGGCCGGGCGTGGACCCCCGCGCGCGGGGCGTGGTGCCCGGTGGCTCATTGCGGTGTTCACTTAGCTCGGCACCCACTTGGTTTGGTTTGGTTCGTCGGCAGAGCGTCTTCCCGTCCCTCTTTCCGAAACCCGGATATCCCTAGCTTAGTCAGGTCGGCCCATCTGCCGTCCTGCTCGTGGGGGTCTTGACACATTGCGGGGCACCCGACATAGTCAAATAACAGCTGTGCAGCACGGATCATGCTCCAGCCGACAACTCCTGTGATGTATAACTCACAACATCGCACGATCTACAGCTTGTTACCTCTTGTTTGCTTGCATTTAACGTGTCAGCCTTGAGGTAGAAGAAATCGGGGGCCGTACCGGCCCCTTTACTATGTGGCCGTTCGTGAATATTTTCACAATCACGGACAGCCGAAGGAGAAAGTGATCTTACATGGATTGGCGTAGCCGCGCTGCATGCCTGGACAAGGACCCGGAGCTGTTTTTCCCGGTCGGAAATACCGGGCCGGCCCTTCTTCAGATCGAGGAAGCCAAAAGCGTCTGCCGTCGCTGCCAGGTGGTTGACACCTGCCTTCAGTGGGCTATCGAATCGGGTCAGGATGCCGGTGTTTGGGGAGGGCTGAGCGAAGATGAACGCCGCGCACTCAAGCGCCGCGCCGCCCGTGCGCGTCGCGCTTCGTAGTCAAGTGCTCCGACACCGGTCCTGACCAGACTGACGCAGTAAATCGGCGGATCGCTGCCCTTGGCGGCGATCCGCTGTCATGAGCGGTTGTCGTGCAGTCCCAGCTCGATGGTCACTGCGGTGCCCCCACCATCGCGCGGCGCCCACTCGATGGTGCCGTCCAGCTCACTGGTGACCAGGGTCCTGACGATCTGGAGTCCCAGACCTTCCTTGTGGTTCCCGACGGGTAGCCCTACGCCGTCGTCGGCTACCGTCACGTTGAGAATCTCGTCACCGTTGTCGCCCATCCGCCGATTGGCGAGGAGCCACACGGTCCCAGTTCGTTCCGATAACCCGTGCTCAACCGCGTTGGTCACCAGCTCATTGATGACCAGGGCCAATGGTGTAGCGAAGTCGCTGGGCAGTTCGCCGAAGGATCCCGCGCGTTCGGTGCGCACCACATGCGCCGGAGACGCCACTTCGGCCGACAATCGGAACTGCCGGGCGATTAGGTCATCAAAATTGACGCTCTGAGACAGGCCCTGCGACAGGGTTTCGTGTACCAGGGCTATCGTCCCGACCCGTCGCATGGCCTGCTCCAGACCCAGCTTGGCTTCGTCGCTCACCATACGGCGCGACTGCATCCGCAGCAGCGCAGCAACTGTCTGCAGGTTGTTCTTCACCCGGTGGTGGATTTCGCGGATGGTGGCGTCCTTGGACACCAACTCCATCTCCCTGCGGCGCAACTCGGAGACGTCACGACACAGCACCAGCGCACCGAATCGGTCCTTTTCATCGCGCAGCGGGATGGCCCGGAGGGAAAGACTGACACCCCGGGATTCGATTTCCGTCCGCCAAGGCATCCTGCCGGTGACCACCAGCGGGAGAGTCTCGTCGACCATCCGCCGATCTGTGAGCAACGAGGTGACCACCTCAGCGAGCGACCTTCCCTCAAGTGTCTCGACGTCGCCAAGCCGCCTGAACGCAGACACTCCGTTGGGGCTTGCGTACTGGATGACGCCTTCAACATCCAGCCGAATCAACCCGTCGCCAACCCGGGGAGCGCCGCGGCGGGAGCCAGTCGGGGTAGCGAAGTCAGGCCATAGCCCCAGCGTGCCCATCCGGAGCAGATCGTGCGCACACTGGCGATAGGTCAGTTCCAGCCGCGAGGGCATCCGCGAGCTGGAGAGGTCCATGTGGGACGTAACAACAGCAAGGGTCCGCCCGTTGCGAACCATGGGAACGGCTTCCACCCGCATGGCCATTTCGGTGGTCCAGTTCGTGTCCCCTGAGCGCTCCATCTTCTGGCTCCCCCACGCCCTATCGACGAGCGGGAGCAGATCGGCCCTGATCCCCTCTCCGACAAAGTCGGTATGGAAGACGGTGTGGGAGGTGGACGGACGGGCGTGCGCCAAGGCCACGTAGCCGCCGTCGTCGAGCGGGAACCAGAGCGCCAGGTCGGCAAACGCGAGGTCGGCGACCATTTGCCAGTCCCCCACCAGGAGATGCAGCCACTCTGCGTCACCCGGTCTGAAATGGGCGTACTCGCGGATCGGATCGGTGAATATTGCCACGGGCTTCCTGTCCTACCGTCGCACGATTGAACGAAGCAGCCGGAGCGCAACTGACAGAGACGCCATATCGTCGCGTTCCAGCCGGTTAATCTCGCCGAACATCTGACGGGCGCGCTCAAGCATTTCGGCGTTCTGCAGCTCCCAGGTGTGCAGCCGCTCCCCTGCCTCGGCATCCTCCATGGTGGATGAGGCTTTCATGAC
Organism: Arthrobacter sp. TMN-50; assembly: GCF_054511125.1. Taxonomy (NCBI): domain Bacteria; kingdom Bacillati; phylum Actinomycetota; class Actinomycetes; order Micrococcales; family Micrococcaceae; genus Arthrobacter; species Arthrobacter sp. TMN-50. Next base: position 197,559 of record NZ_JBTNDG010000001.1, read on the forward strand.
CGAAACAGTCATGTCGGCTATTGCCGAATACAGGTCATCCCTCAGCGCCGCCCGCGCGAGGGCCTCCCATCTATCCCTGCGTGGGAGGGTGGTGATCCGCTCCAGCAGGTTGTCCACCGCAAACCGGTCATAGACGGCGTAGTAGACCTCAGCGATACGCTCGACGGGTTCGGCGATCTGTTGGGTGATCAACGCGATGTCCAGCAACCCGAAGGACTCGAACTGCTCCGCCCAGTGGCGGGCAATGTCGTCCGGAAGACCCCATTCCTCGGCGCGTGCGAACCATTCCTGGACGCGTTCCCTGTCACGGCCGCGCACGTAATCCACCAGGTGGGTGCGCAGCGGATCCATCAACGGTTTGAACGTCGCGACGTCCTCCGCCACCGAGGTTCCCTGGCCGACGTTGTTGACGAACCAGCGGACGGCCCGGTCCAGGAGCCGGCGCATGTCGAGGTGAACCGCCGACCACCGGTCGGTGGGGAAGCTCGCTGGGAGCTCGCCCAACGCCGCCACCAGTTCATCGAGGTCGTAGATTTCCCGTAGCGCGACAAAGGCCCGGGCAATCATTGGCCCCGAGACCGACGTTTCCTCCATCACCCGGAAGGCGAAGGTGATACCACCCATGTTGATCATGTCGTTGGCGATCACCGTCGAAATAATTTCCCGGCGCAGCGGGTGAGTGTCGAGCTGAGCGTCGAAGCGCTCGGCCAGCTGCCGTGGAAAGTATTCCCTGAGTGTCCCGCCAAACCACGGGTCGTCGGTAAGGTCGCTGCTGGTCAGGGCCTTGGTCAGTTCGATTTTAACGTAAGCGGCCAGGACCGACAGTTCAGGCGATGTCAGTCCCTGCCCGGACTCGACCCGGGCACGCAACTCCTCGGTGGTAGGCAGCGCTTCGAGCTCCCGGTTCAAATCGTCTTTGGTCTCGAGCCAGTCCATCAGCCGTTCGAAGCTTGGACTCCATTCGAGCACTCGCTGGCGATCGTTGAGGAGCAGGACGTTCTGGTCGACGTTGTCCTTCAGTACCAGCCGTCCAACCTCATCAGTCATCGAGTGGAGGAACTCGGCACGTTCCTCGGCCGGCAGTGCTCCGGTTTTCACCATTCGGTCAACGAAAATCTTGATGTTGACCTCATGGTCCGAGCAGTCGACGCCCGCCGAGTTGTCGATCGCATCGGTATTGAGGATAACGCCGCCCAGGGCTGCCTCGATGCGGCCCAGCTGGGTCATCCCGAGGTTCCCGCCCTCGCCGACCACCTTGGCTCGCAGCTGGTCACCATTGACCCGGATGGAGTCGTTGGCCTTGTCCCCCACCTCCGCATGGGTCTCAGAGGATGCCTTGATGTAGGTGCCGATGCCGCCGTTGTACAGCAAGTCCACCGGCGCGGACAGGATGGCGCGGAGCAGTTCGGGCGGGCTCAGAGTGGTGACCCCCGCGTTGAGGCCGAGGGCTACGCGAACCTGCGCCGAGATGGGGACAGTCTTTGCCTGCCGTGGGTAAATCCCCCCACCCGCGCTGATCAGGGAAGCGTCGTAGTCTTCCCAGCTCGATCGAGGCAGGTCGAACAACCGGCGCCGCTCGGCGTAGGATGGTGCCGCCTCAGGGGTCGGATCAAGGAAGATGTGCCGGTGGTCGAATGCTGCGACGAGACGGATGTGTTCGGACAACAACATGCCGTTACCGAAGACGTCGCCGCTCATATCGCCCACGCCCACCACAGTGAAGTCCTCGGATTGAGTGTCGACGCCGAACTCGCTGAAGTGCCGTTTCACCGACTCCCAGGCACCACGCGCGGTTATGCCCATCGCTTTATGGTCGTAGCCAACCGAACCGCCGGAGGCGAATGCATCCCCCAACCAGAAGCCGTACTCGGCTGACAGTTCGTTGGCAATATCGGAGAACGCTGCAGTGCCCTTGTCAGCGGCCACCACCAGGTAGCTGTCGTCGCCGTCGTGGCGCACCACGCGCGGCGGCGGGACGACCATCTCGCCGACGTCGTCGGTCACCAGGTTGTCGGTGATGTCGAGGAGCGCCCTGATGAACGTGCGGTAGCTCGCTTGACCCTCGGCCAGCCAGGCAGCACGATCCACCACAGGGTTGGGGAGTTGCTTGGCGAAGAATCCGCCCTTGGCACCCGTCGGAACGATGACAGCGTTCTTGACCGTCTGCGCCTTAACGAGACCGAGCACCTCGGTCCGGAAGTCCTCCCGGCGATCCGACCAGCGGAGCCCGCCACGGGCGACCTTGCCGAAGCGCAGGTGGACGCCCTCAACCTGTGGCGAGTACACCCAGATTTCGAACTTCGGTCGCGGGTAGGGAGCTCCGTCGATGGCGGACGTGTCGAACTTGAAACTCACATGACGCTTGTCCTGAAAATAGTTGGTCCTCAGCGTCGCGGCGATCAGGTTACCGAAGGTGCGTAGCACCCGGTCGGCGTCGAGAGTTGGGACTTCCTCCAGCCCGGTCTCCAGGGCCTGGCGTGCACCAGCCGTGCGGGACGTGCGCTCCTCGTCGGTGAGGTCCGGGTCGAACCGGGCCTCGAAAAGCGTTACCAGGGCTCGGGCCACCGCGGCGTTCGCCAGCAGAGTGTCGGCGACGAACCCGTAAGAGTTGGTGTTACCCATCTGCCGCATGTACTTGGCATAGCTGCGCAGGATAACTACCTGGCGCCACCGCAGATTCTCGCGGAGCACCAACCGGTCGAAGGGATCCGACTCGGAGGACCCGGCGACGGCGGCCGCGAACGATTCCTCGAGCAGGCGTCCAGTACTCACCGGGTCGATACCGGCCGGGTACTTCAGACCCAGGTCGTAGAGGAAAAACTCCTTGCCATCGGACCGCTCGATCTCGAAGGGCCGTTCATCAAGCACCTCCAGGCCCAAGTTATGTAGGAAAGGAAGGATTTGGCTGAGGCTCTTTGGCTCGGTCAGGTACAGCTTCAACCGGGCGTCTTCTTCGAGCTGCTCGCCGGCGCCCTCTGGGACGTAAACGTGCATGACGGGAGCGGCCGGGGAATTCTTTTCGCAGCGTTCGAACCGCTCGATATCCTTGAGCGCGTCCTCGACCTCATAGTCGACCCGGTAGCTGGCGGGGAAGGCTTCAGCCCACAGGCCTGACACGGCTTCGGCGGTCCGCCGGTCGAACCGGCCGCGCACCACCTCATCGATTCCTTCGGACCACGATCGGGCAGCACCGACGAGGCGCTGTTCAAGCTCGGCGGGTTCCACCTGGGCCACCTCGACGCCCCGGGGGAGCCTGATGCGGAAGAACAGCCGGGCCAGGGCCGACTCGCTGATCCTCGCCTCGTAGTCAATGGACTCGGCCTGAAAGGTTTGCCGGAGTTCCTGCTCGATGCGAAGCCGCACCCCGGTGGTGTAGCGGTCACGGGGAAGGAAGACGAGTGCCGACATGAAGCGGCCGTAAATATCCGGACGCAGGAACAGCCGCGTCCGGCGTCGCTCCTGAAGTCGCAGGATGCCCAGAGCGGTGGTGATCAGGTCCTGGACCTCGATCTGGAACAGCTCATCGCGCGGGTAAGTCTCGAGAATGGACAGCAAGTCCTTGCCCGAGTGCGAGTCGGAGGGGAATCCGCACTGCAGGAGGACGGCATTGACCTTGTCACGCACAATAGGGACCCCCCGCACCGAACCGGTGTAGGCGCTGGTCGCAAACAGCCCGATGAACCGACGCTCACCGTTGACGTTTCCCCGCGCGTCGAAACGCTTCACGCCGATGTAGTCGAGGTACGCGGCACGGTGAACCGTCGATCGGGAGTTGGCCTTGGTGATGACGAGGGCGCGCTTCTCCCGTGCCTTGGCTTTACCCGCACTGGTCAGCTGCTGGACCTGGCGGCCGCCCACCGGGTGCCGCAGCAGGCCCAAACCGTTGCCGTCGACAATCCTGAGCACATCCTGGCCGTCGTCGGTCACCAGGTCGTATTCCTTGAACCCAAGGAAGGTGAAATTGCCTGCATCAAGCCAGGTGAGCAGCTCACGCGCCTGATCAAGATCGGGAATTTCGGCACCGCCCGGAACTGCGTCGAGGGACGCCGCGATCTCCCTGACTTTGCTGCGCATGGCCGGCCAGTCCTCCACTGCGGCGCGGACGTCGCTGAGGATGCTACTCAGGCCGACGATGATCTCCTGGCGGCGGGTGTCGTCGAGGATCCGCCCGACCTCGACGGCGATCCAGGATTCGATGTGGGTTGCAACGTCGCCGTCAGCAATGAGATGCGAGATGTTGGGGAGGGCTGCCGTATCACCACTCGACACCCCTGCCGTGGACGGTACCCGTCGCAATTCGCGGAGCGCAGCGCTCTCGCGGTCGCGGGTCGCGATGAAGGTGGGGTGCATGACGAGGCGAATCGCCACCTGGTGGCGCACCAGTTCGGCAGTAACCGAGTCCACCAGGAACGGCATGTCATCGGTGACGATCATGATAACGCTGGCGTCGGATTGGTCGAAGATATCGACCGCCGCCTTGCCTGCCGGACGGTTTTCGGCGACTCCGCGATGCTTCAAAGCACGCTCTTTTAGCGCGTCAGCGGTGTGTGCCCTGGCGTCCTCTTCAGCGAGATGTTCATAATAGTGACTGATGAACTCACCGGTTGAAGTGTCGGAACTTGACTGGTCCGTCGTGCTGGATCCAGACGACATGAAAACGCCTCCATAAACGAAATTAAAGGCCGCTCCCTTGCGGCCCCTTACCCATGAGCCTAACGCCGTTGCGGGAAAACTTCACTTCGTTGTGGCCTGCTCCAACGCGGCGACGGCGCAGTTGGTCAGTTGGTACACCGGCGAGTGTCGCGATGGCGGTCCGCAGCGGTGAATGGGGCGCCGTCTCCAGCAATACTGATCCTCCGAGCAGGGCCGAATCGACGGCAGTGAAGTCTGCTGGCAGGAAGCCCTCAACCGGCTGTGACGGACCAAACCGATCCCACGCTTCGCGGAGCTGACGCTCGGGCCCGCGCCCCACCGCCCCCGCCCGTACCTTATTGAGAACTACTCGGGGTGTGGCTGCTGGAACGGCCGCCTTGAGGTCGGCGAGCCCACGGATTAGGCGGGGCAGTCCGACCGCGTCGGCACCCCCTACGGCGAAGACCGTGTCAGCCACGTCAAGACAGCACAGTGTCGCAGCGTTCCGGCGCGGCGCAACGGTGTCAAAGCTCAGCTCCTCATCGGTCTCAAGGCAAAATCCGCAATCAACAATCGTCACGTCAACAAGTTGGCGGGACAGCTCAAGCACCTGGGTCAGGGCCGCTGGCCGCAGTTCGGTCCACCGGTCGGCTCGGGTAACTCCGGTCAGGACGCCCAGGCGGGACCCCCTCACGGCAACAAGGGCGATGGCGCGGTGTAATCCACCCAGGTCGAGTGAGCCCTGGTCGGCCAGTCGGCAGGCGTGTGCAAGTCCGGCCGATTCATCGAGGAGACCCAGGAACGCTGCCACGCTGGCGCCGTAGGTGTCGGCATCGATAAGCAGCACCGAGCGACCGTGGGCTGCGAGTTCGGCAGCAAGATTCACTGCCACGGTGGTCCGCCCGGGGGACCCGGCTGGCCCCCAGACCGCTGTGATCTCTCCCGTGCCAGGCGACAGCGGTCCTGCCTCGGCTGGTTGGGCTGGATTGATCTGTGCGGAGTCGAGCGCCACTGCCGGGTCAGCGTAAGCGGCCCCTCCCGCTGGAGAGTTCAATGAGATCCGTCGCCGCTCAACGGCCACTTCGACGGCAGCTTCGACGATTGACGCCAGGGTGGCCGCATCGACGTCGACCGTGGTGTGGCGAACACCGAGCGCGTCGAGACGCTGGCGGCTCTCGTCGTCGTTCGCCAGGGCCACCACTACGACGTCGGCGGCGCCCAACCGTTCAATCAGGGCGGAGGTGAGTTCGCCTGCATCGGCTGAGAGGATGGCGGCGCGGGCGAGTCCCGTCTGGCATACCGCGACCACCTCGGCGAGGTCAGCGCACCAGCGAACGACCGTAACCGGCCCCCGCAGCCTCTCCAGCCCCGTAATGCAGCCGCGGGCCGCTTGTCCACCGGTCACTACGGGAAGGTTCACGCTGGACCCCCGGGGTTGAGGACCAGGGCTATCCGCGCCTCGTTAAGCAGCGCATCCAAGAGCTCGGGCAACCGTTCGTCACCAACGAGGACGTGGACCAGGGTTGACCCGCTGCCTCCACCCAACGCCGATTCGGACACGCTGAGTTCGGAAATCTCAGCCGCCTCAAGCAGCTGAATGGGAGGCTCGAAGGCCCCGCCCTCCCCCTCAAGGGAAACCCATACATCCACCCGCGACCCGGTGGTGGTGCCGGTTGGCAGCGGGTCATCCACGGTGAGACCGATCGGTTTACGGTCCAGGGCGTCGGCAGCGCCAAGCGCTGCCCTGGGCACGAGTTCACCCTCCCGCAGCAGACTGGTCGCCACCTGATCTGCAGGAATCCCTTCATCGACCCGCAGATAGGCTGGCTGGAGGTCGCCGAGCCGGACGGCGACGATGATGAGGTCCTCAGGCGTGACCTCGCTACCGATGGGGATCTCTGCCCTCGCTGCATAGACATCGGTGGTTTGGTCGGCGTTCCCGACCAGCGCAGTCACCGCCGCAACCGAGCCCAGGACGAGCAACAGTCCCACCAGGAGACGCGGGTCCTTCCACGAGGGTTTTCTGAGTCGACCAGGCGGCTCGTCTTCCCCCGGGGTGGCAGCCAATGAACTCATGCAGCCTCCTACAGACTCCGCGGCCGCTCAGCCGTCAAGCCGTGGGTAGTTTTGACGTTGCTCTGCAAATCTCGTGTACAACAGCAATTCTCGTGTACAACAGCACCAAATGACATCCCTGCGGACCAAATGGCCCCCGACCTGTGGATAATTCGGCTAAACACCATCAGGTGATGGCAAGATTGGAGGAAATGATTCAGTAGGTGACTGGGTTCCGCGGACGGTGGAACGGAAGGCGGAAGAACGTGGCCGATAAGCGGTTTTTAACCCTCGCAGATGTCGGCGAGGTACTCAACATTTCGTCGTCGCAAACCTACGCCCTGGTCCGGTCCGGCGAGTTGCCCGCAATCCAGATTGGAGGCCGAGGGCAGTGGCGAGTGGAATCGCATGTCCTTGAGGAGTTCATTGCCCGTGCCTACGAAAAATCGGCGGCCGCGATCCGGGACGGATCCTCCGGCGCCACCCGGGAGACCAGCACTCCCTAGTATGTTCAGAACCGGGAAAGCACTGCTTCCACACCCGTGAAGGGAATCAGCACCACCCCGGCAACGTTGCCGCGCCGGCGTTGCTCTCCCAGCGGCACCGACGCTACCTCTAGAAAGTCCTTTCCGACCCGGTCAATCATGCCGTCGATGCGGGCACCCATGTCAGCCAGTTGAATGGTGAGCAGGGTGCGGTCCCTGCCGAAGGCACGAAACACTGACCCCAGCCCGAGCCGGTTTGTCACCGCCGAATGCTCTGCCGTCCTCCCCCGCCCCATCCCCTCGATGGTGCCCAGGGCGCTAGCGGGGATAAGGGCCGCTCCCGGCCCGGTTTCCAGCACCAGCCACTCCGATCCGACATGGCGCAGGCTGCCGTTGAACACTGCTCCGCTCCGAACCCGGATCCGGAGCAGGGCGCCCATCTGCCCGCGCAGACGGTCCAGCACAGTCACAGCGGCTAGCTCAAGCCGCGATTGCTCTGCGATCTGGCTCTCCACCGCCAACAGGTCAGCCGCAGCAAACTGCGCCTCAAGGTCCTCAAATAGGGCATCCCACCGCATCGCGCCAGCTTAAATGCGTACTGGTAGCCGGTCAAGCCTAGACATCAAAGAGAGTAAAGGTGTACAAATGAAGTCTAATAGCTTCAAACACATCAAATAGGCTATATCGCGTCAAACTGCACTTTACGCGATGTGCCCTCTGGAGACGCCATGGACGGCTTACGCTCAACATCGTTGCCAGTGTCAATAGCGCTGCTGGGACTTCTGCTCCTCGTGTCCGGCCAGCTCATCCTCGCCAGTGCTGGACCCCTCTCCGGCTATCGGCGGATGGAGGGCCTGCTCGGTCTAGCCGCCGCGGCAGCTGGCCTAGCCGTGGTTGGATGGTGGTTGGTGGCCCTCGCCCTGGCCTTCATCAGCGAAGTGCTCGGCCGGGCGGGCAGGCAACAAGCCGCGCGGATGACGGGACTGCTCACTCCCGCGTTCATGAAGCGGCTAGCCGCGACGGTGGTGGGACTTCTGCTCGTCAGCGGAATCCCCGCAACGCCGGCCCACGGACTCTCCAGCCATGCGCCCAACCCGGTGGCCCAGACGGCTCCCCACGCCGCCGCTGACAGGTCGAAGACGGCACCGGGTCAGGATTCTCTGACAGTCAGCCCCCTGTGGAAACCCGCCCCCGCCCCTGTCGACGGCGGACCGCTCCTCGGCCGCCCGAGCCGGACCGCCCCGAATCCTCCCGCTGATCCGGCTCCAGCGCTGGTGGTGGTGACCCCGGGCGATTCGCTGTGGACCCTTGCGGCCCATCACCTGGGGCCGTTCGCCACCGACGTCGAGATCGCGGCGGCCTGGCCTCAGTGGCACCGCGAGAACCGCGAGATTATCGGCGACGACCCGAATCTGCTGCTTCCCGGTCAGATGCTGCGAATACCTCCTCCTACCCTGTGACGCTGCAAGGAGCATCATGACCGTCCAAATTCAGCTCGCCCGCCCGGCCCATGTCGTGGATAGCCGGTCCGGGAGTCCGCCCACGGAGGAGGCAGCAACTACCGCGCAGGTGCAACGGATTGTCCGCGCGGTGGTTCAAGCGTCACTGGAAGTGCTCGGGGGGTCCCGACCTCTGCAGCAAATGGCTGACTGGTTGGACCCTTCCAGCTACGAACGGCTTCACCTTCGCGCCAACCTCACCCGCAGCCTGAACCGCGGCACATCGACCGGCACGCACCCCGACCGCCTGCTGCATCGCAACGTTTCGGTGCTTTCGGTTCGTACCTGCCGGGTGAGCGCCCAGGTGTATGAGGCCTCAGCGGTGACCTGCGAAAACCACAGAGCCCGCGCCGTCGCTCTCAGATTGGAGCGTCGCCGCGGGCACTGGAAGGTCACCGCATTGGAGATTGGCTAGGAATTACTTCTTCTTGCGTTTGGCGGCGGCTCGGGCTTCAGCCCGGGTGCTCCCATTTGCCTCGGCAGTCCTGGCGGCCGCTGCGCTGCGCTCGACCCGGGTCTCCACCTCGCCCTGCGCGTTGGGGGCTGAGAAGTTCAGGGTGGCTGGCTTCTCCGGAGCGTCCAGTCCCGCCGCCTTGATCGTGGGGCGTTGCACCAGTCCACGCCCATCGGCCACTCCAGGAAGCCCGGTCGGCGCCGGGGCGGCCACCTCGACCTCAAGGTTGAACAGGAAACCCACGCTCTCTTCCCGGATCGCCTCCATCATCGCCTGGAACAGGATAAAGCCTTCGCGCTGGTATTCGACCAGCGGGTCACGCTGGGCCATTGCCCGGAGGCCAATGCCTTCCTTGAGATAGTCCATCTCGTACAGGTGTTCCTGCCACTTACGGCCAATGACCGAGAGGACTACCCGGCGTTCCAGTTCCCGCATGGTCTGCTCACCAAGCGTCTGCTCACGGGTCTGATACGCGAGCTTGGCATCGGAAAGAATCTCGGCGTGCAGGAAATCCCTGGTGACCTTCGATGGACCACCGGCCTCCTCCAGGACTTCCTCGACGGTCAGGCTGATCGGATACAGCGTGCGGAGGTTGGTCCACAGCTGCTCGTAATCCCAGTCGTCACCATGCCCCTGTGCCGTGGTTTCATCGACCATCGCTGTCACCACGTCCTCAAGGAAGAAGCTGACCTTCTCGTGTAGGTCGCCGCCCTCAAGGATGCGGCGTCGATCACCGTAGATTGCCTCGCGCTGGCGGTTGAGGACGTCGTCATACTTCAGGACGTTCTTGCGCTGCTCGGCATTCCGACCCTCAACCTGACCCTGGGCGCTCTCGATCGCCTTGGACACGAGCTTCGATTCCAGCGCGACGTCGTCGGGCATGGTTGACGAGTTCATGATCCGTTCCGCTGCTCCCGAGTTGAAGAGCCGCATCAGGTCATCGGTCAGTGACAGGTAGAAACGGGACCGGCCTGGGTCGCCCTGCCGTCCGGAACGGCCACGGAGCTGATTGTCGATTCGGCGCGATTCGTGCCGTTCGGTTCCGAGGACATACAGTCCCCCAAGTTCCCTGACCTCATCATGTTCGGATTCCACCGAGTTCCGTGCGTCACTCAGAGCGTCAGGCCACTGGCTTTCATACTCGTCAGGGTTGTCAGCCGGGCTCAGGCCCCGCTTCCCCAGTTCGGCGATAGCATTGAATTCGGCGTTTCCGCCGAGCATGATGTCGGTGCCGCGACCCGCCATATTGGTGGCAACCGTGACAGCTCCCTTGCGCCCGGCCTGGGCAACAATGGCCGCCTCACGCGAGTGATTCTTCGCGTTGAGCACCTCGTGGCGGATGCCTGCCTTGGCCAGCTGCTTCGAGAGATACTCGCTCTTCTCCACGCTGGTGGTACCTACCAGGACCGGCTGTCCGGTTTCGTGGCGTTCAACGATGTCCTTCACCACGGCGTCGAACTTGGCAATCTCGTTCTTGTAGATCAGGTCAGACAGGTCGGCGCGCACCATGGGACGATTGGTGGGAATCGGGACCACACCGAGCTTGTACGTGGCCATGAACTCCGCAGCTTCGGTCTCGGCGGTACCCGTCATGCCGGAAAGCTTTTCGTAGAGCCTGAAGTAGTTCTGCAGGGTGACCGTGGCGAGGGTCTGGTTCTCGGCCTTGATCTCGACGGCCTCTTTCGCTTCGATGGCCTGGTGCATGCCTTCGTTGTAGCGGCGCCCGGCGAGGATACGGCCCGTGTGCTCATCGACAATCATGACCTCGCCATTGAGAACCACATAGTCCTTGTCCTTCTTGAACAGCTCCTTGGCCTTGATGGCGTTGTTCAGGAACCCGATCAGCGGGGTGTTGGCCGATTCGTAGAGGTTTTGGATGCCGAGGTAATCCTCGACCTTCTCGATGCCGTCCTCGAGTACTCCGACGGTGCGCTTCTTCTCATCGACCTCATAGTCGACGTCGATGGTGAGCTTTTTGACCACCTTGGAAAACTCTGTGTACCACCGGTTGACGTCACCGGAGGCCTGCCCCGAAATGATCAGGGGGGTCCGCGCCTCATCGATCAGGATGGAGTCCACCTCATCGACAATCGCGAAGTTGTGGCCGCGCTGCACCAGTTCGGCGGCGCTCCACGCCATGTTGTCGCGCAGGTAGTCGAACCCGAACTCGTTGTTCGTGCCGTAGGTAACATCGGCGTTGTACTGCTCACGCCGCACCGAAGGGTCCTGCTTGGAGAGGATGCAACCGCAGGTCATCCCGAGGAACCGGAAAACCCGTCCCATCAGTTCCGACTGGTACGCGGCCAGGTAATCGTTAGTGGTGACGATGTGGACGCCCTTACCGGACAGGGCATTGAGGAACGCTGGCGCCACGGCGACCAGTGTCTTGCCCTCGCCGGTCTTCATTTCGGCGATATTGCCCAGATGCAGCGCAGCACCACCCATCAGCTGTACATCAAACTGTCTCAGCTTCAGGGTGCGACTCGATGCCTCCCTGACGGCGGCGAATGCCTCGGGCAGCAGGTCATCGAGGGTCTCCCCATCGGCGAAACGCTGCTTCAGCTTGTCGGCCTCACCCCTGAGGTCGTCGTCGCTCATCTCGCGAAACTCGTCTTCGAGGACGTTGATGGCGTCAGCGTAGTTTCGGAGTTTCTTGAGTGTCTTCTTATCGCCGGTGCGGAGGACTCGTTCAAGAAGTGATGGCACTGGTATTTGCTCCCAATCTACGGTGCGCCGAAATCTGGCGTGTTCAGTCTACGGGAGAGACGTCTTGTCCTGTCTAACCAGTAGCGGTAGCTCCCACTATTGGCGGGAAACTGCCAGCTTCAGGGCTGACGCCAGATCGCCGTTTTCGTCGACGACCACTGCGTCAAGGCCCAGCCAGGACGCCATCAACCGCAGCTCGGCTGCCAGCTCGACGGAGGTATCGGCTGGTGCGTCAGGCTCGCTGTGGGTACCGCGCACCAGCAGCGTACCGGCGGCTCGGTCCGCTTTGAGGTCAACCCGCGCCACCATCGCCTCGCGCAGCAGGAATGGCAGCACGTAGTAGCCGTATCGCCGCTTCGCGGCTGGGGTATAGATCTCGATCCGATAGTCGAACCCGAAGAGAGCCGACAGTCTGCGGCGTTCAAAAACCATTGAGTCGAAGGGACTGAGCAATGCCCTTCCCTCCGCCTTCCTCGGCAGCGCCGAGGCCAGATGGCGGAAAGCGGGTCGATCCCACCCCGCGATGATGACACGCTCGAGCGTCCCGTTGGCGATGAGCGCCTCGATCGCCGTCGACGTCGGTTTGAGAGGCAGGCGGAAGTAGTCGGCGAAACATTTCACAGTCCCCACGCCCAGCGCGCGAGCCGACAGCTCGGTCAGGTGGAGTCGAGCCTCATCCGGATCCAGGGCCACTGACGCGGCCCGGGGGTCAGGCAGCACCCGCTCCGTCAGCGCATAGCGGCGCTCAAACGACGCGGTGCGTCCCGCCGCTGAAACCTGTCCCCGCTCGAACATGTCTTCAAGGACCCGTTTCACCGAATTCCAGTTCCAGCCCCAGTGGTCGGCGCTCCGCTGTTCCTCATGGCCTAACCGCTGCTGCAGTTGGGATGCGGTCAGGGGACGGCTGACGGCCAGCACCTCGTGGATCCGTGCGCGGAGCGACTCACGGAGTTCGACAGGCACCGAACTGGCACCGACCCATCGGCGCTCCTGGAGGGGGCGTAAATAGGGGAACAGGTCCGGCCTGATGAAACTGGCTTCGTGGGCCCAATACTCGACCATCCCGCGCGGCGGGGTGTTGGCCTGCCGATCAAGGTGGTCACGGTCATAGGGTCCCAGCCTGGCGAACAGCGGAAGATAGTGACTGCGGGCCAACACATTGACCGAATCAATCTGCAGCAGGTGCAGCCGGTTAAAGGTCAGGCCCACCTGCCTCGCCGTAGCGGGGCCGGTGGGCCTGACCCGGGACAGTCCCTGAGCCTTCAGCGCAATGCGCCGGGCCTGGGACAGGGTGAGGGCTGTGGTCATCCTCCGACCCTACTAGGAGTGCTCCCCCACAGCGGCCTACATCGAGGCTGCAGCTTCCCGAGCCCGGTACGCGAGGAGTTCCTCATGCGGGTCTTCGGTTCCCTCAGCGCACCGGGCGTCAAGGGTGATGACGCCGTAGGTCCACCCCTGCCTGCGGTAGGCAACCGAGGGCGCACCGGTAGCTGAGTCGACGAAAAGGTAGAAGTCGTGTCCCACCAATTCCATGTTGTCGACCGCATCCTCTAGGGCCATCGGTGTTCCGGAGAAAACCTTCCGGCGGATCAGCACCGGCGAGTCGCCTGCTGGAATGTCATTTTCGATCTCATAGTTGTCGACGACGCTGCTGGCTTCAGGTGGTGCCTCGGTGGACTGGACTTCGAGGTACAACGGGGCGGTGGTGCTGGCTGGTTCAAGATCAGCTGTGGCTTCACGGACGGCCGTAGGGGTGTGGCGTCCGTGGTGGACCTTCCGCCGGTCCCTGGAGCGGCGGAGTCTCTCCAGAAGTTTGCTGTAGGCAAGGTCGAAGGCTGCGAATTTGTCAGCCGCTGATGCTTCAGCCCGGATCACGGGGCCTTTAGCCAGCACGGTCAATTCGACGGTGAGTGCGCTGTCCGCATTGCGTGCGCTGGGCTCCTTGGTGACCTTCGCCTCAAGTCGCTGCACCTTGTCGCCAAGCTGCTCGATCTTGTCGATCTTTTCTTCGGCGTACTCCCGAAAACGGTCCGAAACTGACAGATTTCGACCACTGATCAAAAACTCCATGGTGTCCTCCAAAATCGCTTAGGTGACACAACAGCGGCCGGGGAGTCGTGCTTCCAGCCGCTGTCGACGGATATCTAATTTCGTCGAGATACCCATACCTCACGTTAGTTCACCCGCCCCAGATATTCATCCTTCGGTGGTTGTTTTTTTCCGCGAATTTCCTTCGGCGCGCGATGGCGGCTCGGTGGCAGCAACCACTGCCGCCCCTGCCACGTGCGCACCATTAAGCCGCAGGACCCGCGTCACCTCGGCGATCGTGGCCCCGGTAGTCAGCACATCGTCAACCACCAAACACACCGCACCCGGGATGCGGTACCGGGTGCGCCGCACGGTCATGGTGAACCGAACATTGGCGCGGCGCTGGGCCAGCCCCAATCCCTTCTGATGCTGCGGTCGACGACGACCGGCAAATGCCGAAGCCACTGAATGGGTTGCATCCCGATACCGCACTAACCGGGCGGGATGACAGCCAGCAGGAAGTTCACCGCGCCGTGCCAGTCCGTCAAGGAGCAGTCCGAGCGGATCGTAGCCGCGCCGGCGCACCGACGATGCCTTGGCAGGCACCGGCACCAGGAGAATCTGGGCAGTTTCACCGCGCGCCCGTAGATCTCCGACGGCCGCGTGCAGTGCCCCGGCAAGTGCAGCCTGCAGTGGCCTGCCGATAGTTGTTCGACGGTGATTTTTGTAGGCGAGGAGCAATCGTGCCAGCGCCGACCGGTAGTGGCCCGCCGCCGTTACCGGCAGCGGGTCGTCGATACCGGCGGTCGACTCCTTTGACCCGGGCCTCAGCGCTTGAGGCAATGCTGGGGCTCCTCCTTCGGCTCTCAAGGGATGGACGGTGGCCTTCCGGATTTTCCTGAGGCACTCGGGACACAGTGGGGCCGCGAAGGATCCGCACACCGCACAGTCGGTGGGAAACAGCAGTGCCCAGGAGTCCTTGACGGCGCCGGCTGCATACTGCACCTTCGGCCGTCGTCGGGCAGCGTCGAGATAACCGGTGATGCTGACCCACGACCGGGATCGGAAACCATCCATTCCGCGACTCTGCCAGTTCCCCGAGTCGCCCGGTGTGCAAGCCAGGCCTATGTGGACAATTTCAGACGGCGATCGTGGGTCGGGCGGGCCGAGTCGAGTGGCCCGGACTCAGCCGGGAAAGGCTGGATCCTGGACGCCCTCCACCGGTTCGTCCGACCAGGTCTCCCCCACCCTGTTCCTGACCCCTTCGGGTGTCGCAGCGAACACGGCGGTGGTGCCGGTGCCCGCGCTGAGATGGGTGATGCCGACAAGCGGCGACAAGGCCTTAGCTCTTCCGTCGAGGCCGAGGAACTCAGGCGTCACCTCGCCCTCCGCCGAGGTCTCAGCGACAATCACGGTGTCCTCGTTCACCCACTTCGCTGTGTTGACCGGGCCACTGGCGAAAAGTTCACGGGGGGCGCTCAGGCTCTGCGGCGTCCGGTCATTGTTACGGACAATACCGGCCAGCAGCACTCGACTGACGCCGTCCTGTTCGGTCACCACCAGCACCCGTGAACCGTCCCTGGACACCCTCAACTCCAGCACTGCGGCATCGGCAAGCCAGGGTGCTGTCACCGACACGGCGCTGTCCTGGGTGCCACCGGGAGGAACTGCCGAGACGGTGGAGGCACCACCAGCAGGAGTGCTGGCCGTCCAGATCCAATTGTTCGGGTCGAAGCTCGGTGCCGTCAGGCTCTTTCCGGTCCCGGCAAGGAGGATTTCTTCCTCCGGCCCCGTGGTGTACAGCCGGGTACGGTTCCCGTTGAGGAAGGCAAAGGCTGGCTCGTTCGGGGACATGGCAGGATTTTGGGGATCCAGGGCTGCTACCGACGGCACCGCTTCGATTGGAACGGTTTGGTCGGTCTGGTAGAGGAACAGCTCGTTCCCGGACACCACAATCTGCTCGTTGCCCACCGGCGGGTCTCCCACCGGAACGATGAGGTTCGGATGCGGAACCTCATCACCGAGGAAGACCGGTTGGCCCACCGTCATTTGCACCGAGTTGACGGTGTTCAAACCTGCCAGGTTAGCGCGTAGCTGCTGTTGCATCTGCTGACGGATCAGGTCGCTGGTGTCCTGAAGAATATTGGCTGACAGGTCAACAGTCGCCGTGCCGTTGACAATCGGCACCGACTCCACGCCGAGGGTGGTGCCTTCGGGGAAAGCGCTGCTGACTGATCCCTGCAGATAGGGTGCCGGGCCCTCGAGCATCGCCTCGACAATGTTCGCGGCAATGGCCGCCCGGTTGACAAACCACCTGACATCCGGCACCCAATGCTCGAAGGAGCTGCTGTAGAAATACAGGCTATAGGTTTCCAGCAACAGGTCAGCCTCGGTCGAGGAAATCATGATGCCATCAGGGATCGAGGTAATCCGCCACTGGCCATCAGCGTTCTGCACCAGCTCCGCGGTGAGGCTCTCGGTGGTGGTCGCTTCGGCACCAGTCCGAATTCCTTCGGCGTTGATTGTCCCCTCCACTTCGAGCTGAATCTGGAACGCCCCCTCGGTGGGCGTCGCCGAAATCTGCGGTTCGGAACTGTAGATGATGATGCGGTCTTCGGGCTGCCATTCCTCGGCGAACTCATCGGTGAGGTAGTCGCGGGCGATTTCGTAATCCCCCGCGGCCCCCGTCCCCGCGGTGACGAAGGATCGCAGCAGCGATTCGGGATCTGCATCCTGGCGGGGTCCGAGCGGATTAAAGATCAACGGATCGGAGGTGCCAGACCCCGCGTCGACGGTGATGACCCCGACCGGGCCTGAGATGGGAATCGATGAACATCCGCTCATGACGAGCAGCAACGGCAGGAGCAGCAATACCAATGACTGGCGCGCGAATCGGTGCTTAGCGGGCATCGTGGGATTCCTTAACCATCGTATTCAACTGTGGCAAAGACCCAGGCGGCTCAACCGACGACCGCTCAGGTAGTCCGCCCTTGCGGGGAGGTAGGGGCAGCGGTGACACCTTCAGCACTGACTCGCTGACCTTCGGAAGCGTCAGGCGGAAGCAGGCGCCTTTGCCGGGTGACCCCCACGCCTGCAGCCAGGCGCCGTGGAGGTGGGCGTCCTCGGTCGCGATTGACAGACCGAGTCCGCTACCGCCGGTGGTGCGCGCGCGGGCTGGGTCCGCACGCCAGAACCGGTCGAAGACCCGGGAGGCCTCAAGGGGCGTCATCCCAATGCCATAATCCCGGACGGCGACGGCGACGGCGTCCGGGTTGGAGGCGATATATATGCTCACCGGTTTCCCTTCACCGTGCTCCAAGGCGTTCACCACCAGATTCCTCAGGATTCTGTCGATCCGGCGGGGGTCCACCTCGACCAGGCATTCAGTCTCGCGCGAAATGATTGCCAGCTCAGACCCGCAGGCGTCCGCCAGCGGCTGGGCGCCGTCGATGACGTGCCGGACCACCTGGAAAATGTCGACCGACTCGGAATCGAGCACCGCCGCTCCGGCGTCGAACCTGGAAATTTCCAGAAGATCAGCGAGGAGTGCCTGGAACCGCTCCACCTGGTTATAGAGGATTTCCGCTGAGCGACGGTTGATGGGATCGAAATTAGCCCTGGCGTCATGAAGCACTTCGGCGGCCATTCGCACCGTGGTCAGCGGGGTGCGCAACTCATGGGAAACGTCTGACACGAATCGTTGCTGCATCTGCGACAGCTGAGCAAGCTGGGTGATCTGGTCCTGTAGGTTCTCGGCCATGTGGTTGAAGGACGCGCCCAGACGGGCCACCTCATCCTCGCCCTTGACGTCCATCCGTTCCTGCAACTGACCGGAGGCCAGCTTCTCGGAAACCAGTGCCGCATGGCTCACTGGTCCCACTACACTCCGGGTGACGAACCACGCAATAGCCCCGATGATCAGGAGCAACAGAATGCCGGCGATCCAAATCACCCCGTGAATGTAATCGAGGGTCGCCTGCATCGATGACAGGTCGTAAATCAGATAGAGCGCATATTCTGTCTGCGCTGGCGGCAGGGTTACCTTGGTGCCGAATGCCAGACCGGGCACCCGCTCGCCTGAATCGAAGAATGACGTGGCCGACCAATACTGGTCGTTTCCGGATCGCACGGAGTCGACCATCGCAGGTGGGATCGCGCTGGACTCCGTCAGGTTGTCACTGCCTACCGGGGCGACGTAGATTTCGGTGGTTTGATCGGGAACGATCGCCAGGATGAAACGGCGGGGTGCGTCGGCGCCCCCACCCTCAAGGCTGGGCAGCGTGTCGCCCACCAGTTGCACCGTAGAGTCACTGTCGGTTGTCGACGCGCTACTGAAGATTGCCCCCACCTCAGTCAGTCCGTTGCTGGACTCCGCCTTGAACTGTTCGAAGCGTTCCTCGTAGAGTCCACTGGCAATCTGGTTGGAAAGGAACGCGCCCACGGCTGCAAATGCCAGGGCGGTGAGCAGCAGGGTGGAGACGACTGTCCTGAATTGGAGGGAACGGCGCCATTGCCGGGCCGTACGCGACAGCACCGCCCGGAGCCACGCCCAGGCCTGCGCTGTCAGGTCGCTGAGCCTGCCCCAAAGCTTCGCTGAAGCGTGCTCCAACTTACCCCTGTCCTGCCTTGTATCCGACGCCACGGACCGTCAACACAATCTCGGGTGCTTCAGGGTCCCGCTCAATCTTTGATCGCAACCGCTGCACATGCACGTTAACGAGCCGGGTGTCTGCTGCGTGCCGGTAACCCCACACCTGTTCAAGCAATAGCTCCCGGGTGAAGACCTGCCACGGCTTGCGCGCCAGGGCCACCAGCAGGTCGAACTCCAGCGGGGTCAGCGAAATACGGTCACCTGCACGGACCACTGAATGCCCGGCCACGTCGATAGTGACCTCACCGATTCGCAGGGTCTCGGGAGCCTTCTGGTCGCCGGGACGGAGCCGTGCCCGGACGCGGGCCACCAGTTCTGCTGGTTTGAAGGGCTTGGGAACGTAATCGTCGGCCCCGGATTCAAGTCCCCGCACAATGTCGGAGGTGTCGGACTTGGCCGTCAACATCACGATGGGAAGATCGGACTCGTTGCGGATCTGCCGACACACCTCAATCCCGTCAATACCGGGCAGCATCAGGTCGAGTAGCACCAGATCGGGTTTGGAACTCCTGAATATCTCCAGCGCCTGGGACCCGTCGGCGCAGAACACGGGATCGAATCCGTCGTTGCGCAATACGATGCCGATCATCTCGGCCAGTGCTTCGTCGTCGTCTACGACCAGAATGCGTGCCTTCATATCTCCATAGTCTCCTATTGCTGCCGCAATGTTGTACCGGAGCCCGCGTTCCGCGCGCCCCACCGCGGGCAAGTTCCCCGAAAACCCTCCCGGTAACTATAGTTCTAGGAGACGGGTTCACGAGTGGAACGAAGGTTCCGGGGGGACAGGATGACCAACAATCCGCACGAAGATGAACCGGCCGATCGGTCGCGAGACAACGAGCCCGGCCAACACGGCCAACCACCCCCCGATCAGGCGCCTCCCATTCAGCCACCCTCCGATCGGGCACCCCAATGGGGCCAGCAACACCCCCCGGGACACAATCCCCAGTGGGGCCAGCAGACACAGTGGGGCCAGGCGCAACCCGCGGGAGCGGTACCCCAGTGGGGGGCGCAGCCCGGCTGGCAGAGTGTCCCGCACGGGCAGTTCCGCGGCTACCAGGCTCCGCCCAAGCCGGGCATCATTCCGCTAAGGCCCTTGGGGCTTGGCGAGATTCTCGACGGCGCATTCCAGGCCTGCCGGAAGAACCCGCTGGCAACATTCGGCACGGCAATCCTCTTCCAGGTGCTGATTTCGGTTTTGACCCTGCTCCTGACCGTCGGTCTGGTCGGCTCGATTGTGCAGCTTGACCCGGACAACCCCTCATTGGACCAGGTCACTGGACTTGCCGCCTCGGCAATTTCCATCGGTACAGCGATTGTGGTGCTCAGCAGCGTAGGTGTCCTTGTCCTCCAAGGGGTGCTGGTCATCCCGATCGCCCGCGCGGTGCTGAACGAGCGCACCGGTTTTACGCAGCTGTGGAGGCTGGCCGTCCGACGGATTCTGCCGTTACTGGGGCTGGGATTCCTCCTGTTGCTCATGATTGTCGCCGGCCTCGCCATTCTGGTGTTGATCGCTGTGCTACTCGCGACGGTGCTCGGTCAGGATTCGATCTGGCTCATCGTGGTGGGGTTCCTCGCCTTGCTGGCCCTGATCATCTGGCTCAGCATCAAATTTGTCCTTGCTCCGGCGGTGCTCATGCTTGAAGGCGCCGGACCGCTCACCTCCCTGCGCCGGTCGTGGACCCTCACCACCCGCAACTGGTGGCGGACCTTCGGGATAATCATCCTGACCAGCATCATCGTGTCGATCATCACCTCCGTGATTTCCACCCCGCTGAGCCTGCTCGCCACCCAGTTCGTGTCCTTCAGCGACTCCCCGGCAGCCCTGGGCGAGGAGCTGATGGAATCCCTCCCCATCCTTATTGTCGCCCAGCTGATTACCGCGGTCTTCGGTGCCATCGGCTATGCGTTCCAGGCCGGGGTTACTGCCCTGTTGTATGTCGACCTGCGGATTCGGCGCGAAGGATTCGACGTTGTCCTTCTGCGCGAACACGAGGAAGCACACACCGGTCGGTTCACTTCCATCCCAGGCCAGTCAGCCAATCCCGACGGGCAGCATTTTGGGCACCGTCCCGGCGATCCCTCCGCCCCGCCAGCAAACGGAACCTGAGCCGGGTGCCGCCCCTGCCATGCTGATCCGGTCAATCCCCTCCGCCGTGCCGTTGGCCAACCCCAGCGCCGTAGTGCCCGACGACGACGAAGCTCGCCGATGGCTCCTCGACGAACTCGCTAAAGGGCAGTACCAGGCGGCCGAGCCCAACTTACTCGAGCGCATCGCCACAGCCATCCTCGAATGGCTTGGGTCGGTCTTCGCCGGGCTCCGGCCCCTTGAGGCCGGGCCGGGCACCCTGGTGCTGGCCCTTGGTGCGGCGGTAGTGGTCGCGGTGGCGGTGTGGCTGATTAGGCCCCGCCTGAACGCCCGGCGGACCGTGCCGACCGCGGGAGTGTTCGCCGGAACGACAACACGCACCGCTAGCGAGCATCGGCAAATCGCTACCGTTGCGGCGGGATCGGGCGAGTGGGACGTTGCTTTTACCGAACGGTTACGGGCGGTCATCCGGTCCGCCGAGGAGCGGGGAATCATCGACCGCCAGCCTGGCCGGACGGCCGGAGAGACGGGGGTTCAGCTCAGGGCGGCCTTCGGCCCGGCGGGTGACGGTACAGCGTGGCTGGCCGAAAGGTTCAACGAGGTGCACTACGGCAACCGCTCCGCCGACCAATCCGACTACCAACGGGCCACCGCCATCGACGATGTGCTTTCGGGCGCCCGCCCCGTGCTGCATCAGTCGCCGCCGGATCTGGCGGTACCCCGCTGATGGCCTCCCCGGCGACCCAGACCATCGGCACCCAGGACAGCGCTGAGGTTATTGGCGACGGCGGAACCGCCGGTCAGACCGCCGCGACCAGCCTGCGCCGCGCCGCGCCCTGGTTGATCCTCGGGATCCTGTTGGTCGCTGTGGTGCTGGTGGGGTTTTTCGGCCGATCAGGGCAGGACGGCGGCGCACTCTCGCCGATCAACCCTGCGCCGGCGGGTGCCATGGCCCTCGCCGAGGTCCTTCAGGAGCGGGGCGTAGAGGTGATCCGGTCGGAATCCCTGGAGGCAGCCGCGGCGGCGACATCGGCAGGCGCAACCCTGCTGCTGCACGACCCCGATTCGTGGCTCGACACCGATCAGCTGAGATCCTTGAACGGGTTGGCCGACCGGTTGGTGCTGATCGAACCGGACACGCTGATGCTGGGCGCACTGGCACCGGACATCCGACAGGCAGGATTGATTCCCGATGCCGAGGACGGGCCACTACCCGCTGCCTGCCAGGTTGCGGATGCTGTAGCCGCCGGAAGTATCACCGCCGGCGGGCTCGCCTACCGCGCAGCCGACAGCTGTTTCCCGCCGACCACCGGCCAGGGTGGTCCGCCGTCGGGCTCGTATGCAGCAACCGCCGATCAGGCGATCGTGGCGCTGGGGAACGGGAGCATCCTCACCAACGAGACCATCGGGAAGGACGGGAACGCCGCCCTGGCCCTGCGCACCCTCGGCAGCAGTCCGGTCCTGGTCTGGTATCAACCGACCGCAGCCGATCTTTCCCTCAGCGACACACCGATTGACCCGCTCACGCTGCTTCCCGAGTGGGTGAACCCGGTCATGCTGTGGCTCCTCGGAACCGCGGTGCTGGCAGTGCTGTGGCGGGGACGCCGACTGGGTGCCCTCGTGGAGGAACCGCTCCCCGTGGTGGTTCGCGCTGCCGAGACCGCCGAGGGACGGGCCCGGCTTTACCAGGATTCAGCGTCGATCGGCCGGGCGGCCGCTAATCTCCGCTCCGCCTCGCTCCTCCGGATTGCGGCCCGGCTTCGCCTCCCGGCCACCAGCTCGGTGACCGAGGTAGTGGACGCCGCGGCACGGCACACCAACCGGTCCGCCGCTGATTTGGACCGGCTCCTGCGCACCGACGCACCCACCTCCGACTCCCACCTCGTGCGGTGGAGCCAGGACCTTGACGCCCTAGAGAAAGAGATCGACGCGAGATGAGCCACCAGTTCCCGACTCACCAGGACTCACCGGTATCAGCTGACGGCCCCGGCCCCGAACGCCAGGCCCTCCTGAACGTTCGTTCGGAGGTGGCCAAGGTGATCGTCGGGCAGGACGCAGCGGTGACCGGAATGCTGATTGCCCTACTTGCGAAGGGGCATGTGCTGCTGGAGGGTGTTCCTGGAGTGGCGAAAACGTTGCTGGTGCGCACCCTCTCCGCTGCCCTGAGCCTCGACACCAAGCGCATCCAGTTCACCCCGGATCTGATGCCAGGCGATGTCACCGGATCCCTCATCTATGAGGCCCAGAGGTCCGAGTTCACCTTCAGGGAGGGCCCGGTGTTCACGAACATCCTGTTGGCTGATGAGATCAACCGGACACCGCCCAAGACCCAGGCGTCCCTGTTGGAGGCGATGGAGGAACGGCAGGTATCGGTCGACGGCGTGTCTCGCGCCCTTCCTGAGCCGTTCATTGTCGCCGCTACCCAGAATCCCGTCGAGTATGAGGGGACCTATCCCCTGCCGGAGGCTCAGCTGGACCGGTTCCTCCTGAAACTCACCCTGTCGGTGCCGGACCGTGACGACGAAATCGAGGTAATCCGCCGGCACAGCACCGGGTTCGACCCTCGAAACCTCGCTGCCGCGGGGGTCCGCCCGGTGGCCTCGGCACAAGACCTGGCCGACGCCCGCCGCGCGGTGGCGTCGGTAGCGATTGCGCCCGAGGTTATCGCCTACATTGTCGATGTGGTGCGCGCCACCCGCGCCGCGCCGTCTTTCCAGCTGGGGGTTTCCCCGCGCGGCGCCACCGCGCTGCTGAACACTGCGCGGGCGTGGGCCTGGCTCTCCGGGCGCACCTTCGTCACGCCCGACGATGTGAAGGCCCTCTCCCTCCCAGCGCTGCGTCACCGGGTTGCGATGCGTCCCGAAGCCCAGATGGATGGCATCGAAGTAGATGACGTCCTGCTGGGTATCCTCGCCACCGTCCCCGTCCCCCGCTAAGGCCCGCCTGCATGACCATCACCGGCCGATTCGTGCTCGCGGCGTTCCTTGGAACACTTCCCGTGGCGCTGTATCCCGGCGCGGTCTCCATCATGATCTGGGCGGCCGCGCTGGTGACCGCCGCCGGACTGGACCTCGCCCTCGCCGCCTCTCCCCGCACAGCAGGCCTGCGCCGGGCCCTGCCCGACAGCGTCCGGCTCACCGAAACCTGCACCAGCACGCTGACCGTCCGGAACTACTCCCGACGCCGCCTACGCGCCGACGTCCGTGAAGCGTGGCAGCCTTCCGCTGGGGCGGTCGACGCCGTGCAGCACGTCTCAGTTCCGGCAGGGGAATCCCGGCAACTCGTGATTACGCTGCACCCCGAACGGCGTGGGCACCTCCGCGTCGAACACGTGACGATTCGCAGTTTCGGCCCCCTCGGGCTGGCAGCACGACAGGTCAGCATCCCGACGCCGGGCCTGCTCCGTGTGCTCCCCCCATTCCATTCCAAACGACACCTGCCCTCCAAACTTCGCCGGCTGCGCGAGCTCGACGGTCGGGCCGCCGTGCAGATCCGCGGCGCCGGCACCGAGTTCGATTCACTGCGCGACTATGTGAGGGGCGACGACGTCCGCTCCATCGACTGGCGCGCCACGGCCCGCCGCCGCGACACGGTGGTGCGAACCTGGCGCCCCGAACGCGACCGGCGGGTGGTCATTGTCATGGACACCTCACGCACCTCGGCCGCCCGCATCGACGACGAACCCCGGCTGGACACCAGCATGGAAGCCGCCCTGCTACTCGCCGTCCTCGCGCAGCGCGGGGGTGATCGAGTGGATTTCCTGGCCTTCGACCGACGTCCACGCGCCCGGGTCGACTCCGCGGCGAGGGGAAACCTGCTGAACTCTCTCGTCAAGGCTATGGCGCCGTTGGACCCCGAACTGATCGAGGCCGACTGGTCGCAGGTACCCGGTCAGGTGCGCTCCATTTCGTCCCACCGTTCGCTGGTCGTGTTGTTGACATCACTGGATTCCGGATCTGTAGAGGAGGGTCTGCTACCGGTTCTCGCCGGGCTGACCTCCCAGCACGTGGTGGTGGTGGCCTCGGTCAGCGATCCGCGGCTGGAAGAGATGCGCGGCGAGCGCCAGTCGGCGGCCGATGTATACCGGGCGGCGGCGGCCGAACGGGCGCTGCTCGACCGGGCGGCAGTCACGGCGCAGCTCCGGCAGTTCGGGGCCGAAGTGGTGGACGCCACCCCCCATGAGCTGCCGCCCCTGCTGGCCGACATGTATATCCGGCTCAAAGCGGCAGGACGACTCTGATGCTGCCGGCGACCGGAGTGGATTACACCCGGACGGCGCACCGCCTGCCCTGGACTGCGCTGCCCGCTGCGGTCCGCCGCCGCTTCGCCACAGTGCTAGGCGCACCAGTGGAATCCGCTGCACCGGCCGGCGGCGGCTTCACCAACGGTTTCGCAGCGGTCCTCGCCGGCGCAGGTCGGTCCCAGTTCGCAAAGGCGGCACCCTCCACCGACAGCCAAATCTTTGCTGCCTATGTGAGGGAGGCGGAGGTTCTGTCGGCGCTCCCCGCGGGCCTTCCTGCCGGCCTGTCCGGCAGGTCCATGGTTGACGAGTTTTTCGGCGACCGGGCCGTCACCGACGTTTTCGGGCAGTTCGCCCTAAACGGCGGGCCTCCCGCCTACCTGCCCCGGCTGACGACGGCGCACCTGGCTGACCTTCGGGAGCTGGGGTCACTCGGCCGGGAAGCCCTCGCCGGTGACTCGGTCCTGCACAATGACCTCCGCGCCGATAACATCATCATCCGCGTAGCCAGCTCCACTCCAGCCCGGGCCCTCTTCTGCGACTGGAACTTCCTGTCCACCGGTCCCGCCTGGGCGGACTGGGTGGCATTATTGGTGTATCCACGCCACGCCGGAATCGACGTCGCCCCCTGGCTAACGAAGTCACCGCTGAGCTCTGCAGCCAACCCCGACCACATCGACGCGTGGCTGGCGGTGCTGGCCGCCTACATGATCGGCAGCGGAGCACGCCCGGAGCTGGCCACCAGTCCCCACCTACGCACCCACCAAAGATTTACTGCACGAATCCTGATCGACTGGCTTAGTGAACGACGAAAGTGGGACCTCTAACATGCAGTCCATCTACCAGCGCGCCCTGGGCGCCGACTTCACCCGGCTGCAACCCGAGCTGCAGGACTACTTCAGCCTCCACGCTGGCGCTGGCAAAGCCGGGGTGGGTAGCGGCACCTTCGATGTGGCAGGCTGCCCCGCCTGGTTCATCCGCCCGTTCTTCACGTTGGCTGCCACCGAGAACTCGTTTTTCCCCGAGTACGGAACGAACGTCCCGTTCTCCATCACCAACTATCCGCACACCGACCCGTTCGGCCGCGCCTCCCTCACCGCACGTAGGATCCTGCAGTTCGCCAAGACCGAGCGCGTCTTTGAGGACACCACTTCCGAGGAGCAGGGGCGGCTCCTCGACTATGTGGGCGCGCACCGGCTGACACTGACGGACCTCACCTGCTCGGTGACACCCGCCGGCCGGATGCGGATGATCTCGACCCGGACCCGCGTCTTCGCTGGCCCCGTGCGCCTTCCGGTGCCCGACGTCGTCGGCGCTCAGGCCTACATGGAGCAGTGGTGGGATGATGCTGCCGGCCGGTTCCGGATCCAGACCAGGGTGATCCACCGGCAGCTCGGGACCCTGCTGGTGTACGCCGGAGCGTTTGACTATCACCTCGTCGACTTCGACGGCGTGCTGCCTGCCGGGGCCACGCCGCTGCACTGGGAGAAGCGCAGCTAGGCGCTGGCCATCTCCTGGTTCAAGGCGTCGGCCGCCTGCGTCAGCCGGCGCAGGACGCTGGCCGCCGCCGAGGGGGACACATCGCCCAGCCCGGTATCCGGGGTCAGCCGCACTTGAGCCAACCTGTTCAAGGGTAGGCCAAGCATCCGCCATGGCGTCAGCACGGCACCCGCCAGCGTCGACACCCCGGGAACTGCGCCCGGCCTTGGCACGATACCCGCCCACAGTTCGCCACCCGCTTCAAGATGCCCGGCCAACTGCTCCCACTGCGCCATGGACAAGCCCGCGACAGGCAGCGCAGCGGCGGTGAGGGTACTGTTGGCAAGTACGTCCAGCGGAGCGCGGTCGGCGGGGAAGGACACCGCGACTGTTCCAGCCCCGACGTCGCGCACTGCTGCGGCGACACTGTCCCAAGCGTCGGCTGCTTCCTGATCCGCCACGGCGCGCAGGGTCCGGTAACCGCTCGCTGTCGGTACGCCGCCCGCCAGGATGTCGGCAATCTCCGGCTCGTCCAACTGGACCTGCACCAGGGCGCCCGGTGCAACTGTGCCGATCCTGGTGATGAGCTCGGCTGCCCCTAGCGTCAGGGAGTCCCTGATTTCACGGCGTGCCCCCACATCGAGCAAAGCCCGTTCACCGCTGTGGAGGTGCAGGTTGGCTGCGAGCGAGAGCGGACCCCGTAGGTGGATTTTCAGCGCCGGGGCTGGAACGGATTCCGTGCCGATCAGGTCACCGAGCACGTTCAGGTCAGTCGACAGCGCCGACGCCGCCCGACGGTGGTCCTTGCCCGGCCGGTCGACCAGGCGCCAGCCGTGCGGCTGCAGGTCGACTGGCAGTTCCACCAGGATGGCGGCGGTGCGCCCGACGGCGTCGCTGCCCACGCCGCGGTGCGGCAGCGAGACCAGGTGGGGCAGATGGGGGTCTCCGAGTTCGCCGCGCACCACCCGCGCTGCCTCCAGCGGGTCCGTTCCTGGCCAGTCCCCCAGCCCGGTTGCGGTGACCTGGCCGGAGCTAGGCTCCACCGGTGTCCCCGGGTGTCCGCCGATTTTCGGACAGGGCCTGGTGATGGCGGATCACCTCGGAAATGATGAAATTCAGAAACTTTTCGGCGAAGGCGGGGTCAAGGTTCGCTTCCTCGGCCAACGCCCGGAGCCGGGTGATCTGGGCCGCCTCGCGATCCGGGTCCCCAGCCGGCAACTGGTGCTCAGCTTTCAGCACTCCCACCCGCTGCGTGGCCTTGAATCGCTCGGCCAGGAGATAGACGAGGGTCGCATCGATATTGTCGATACTGCTCCGCACTGATAACAGTTCGGCCATCACCCCGGGCTGTACCTGCCCGGCGAGTGAGCTTGCCGCCGGGTTGTAGCCGCTGCTCGATTCAGTCATGCACCAAGTCAAACACCAGTTGCCGACCGTCTACTAATCCGGCGTCGACATATTCAGTGTGCCGGTTGGAGTTCGGGGCGTTCCAGCGAGCGAGCCGAGTCGAGGGTTGCCTGACCGAGTACCCGGGTCCCCTGGTACAGGACTACCGTCTGGCCGGGTGCCACGCCTCGCATCGGCTCGGTCAACCGGACCACGAGTTCCGCCTGTCCG
Organism: Arthrobacter sp. TMN-50; assembly: GCF_054511125.1. Classification (NCBI taxonomy): domain Bacteria; kingdom Bacillati; phylum Actinomycetota; class Actinomycetes; order Micrococcales; family Micrococcaceae; genus Arthrobacter; species Arthrobacter sp. TMN-50. The sequence goes on from NZ_JBTNDG010000001.1 coordinate 225,494, forward strand.
GCGCCGTCGTCCTCCATCCAGGCCACAGCGTCCACCGGATCGCCGTGGGCGCGTACCTGCGCCATGCAGTCGAACTGCACGCCGTTGACGACGGCGTCGATCGGCACCCCGGCCCACGACACCTTGATGCCGCGGAGCTGATCCACGGCCAGCATGCGTTCCGGACCGACCACCACGGTGTTCTCCTTCGGCCGGATCTCCAGCACGAAGCGGGGCTTGCCGTCGTCGGCGGGGGTGCCCAGTTTCAGGCCGCGGCGCTGCCCCACGGTGAAGGCATTGGCGCCGGGGTGCGTGCCGACCTGCTCGCCATTGGTGTCGACGATCGCGCCGTCGGTCATCTCGATCCGCTCGGCCAGCCACCCCCGGGTGTCGCCGTCGGGAATGAAACAGATGTCGTGGCTGTCGGGCTTGTTCGCCACCGACAGGCCACGGCGTTCAGCCTCGGCCCGGACCTCGGCCTTCGAGGGGGTTTCCGCCAGGGGGAACATTGAATGCTTCAGCTGCTCGTGGGTGAGGACGCCGAGCACATAGGACTGATCCTTGGCCCAGTCGGCCGCCCGATGCAGTTCACGGTTGCCGTCGCTGTCCTCGATAACCTTCGCGTAGTGGCCGGTGCAGACGGCGTCGAAGCCCAGCGCCAGTGCCTTCTCCAGCAGCGCCGCAAACTTGATCCGCTCGTTGCAGCGCATACAGGGGTTGGGGGTGCGGCCGGCGGCGTACTCCGCGATGAAATCGTCAACCACGTCCTCCTTGAACCGCTCGGAGAAATCCCACACGTAATAGGGGATGCCCAGAATGTCGCAGGCGCGCCAGGCGTCCCGCGAATCCTCAATGGTGCAACACCCCCTACTGCCGGTCCGCAGGGTCCCCGGCATGCGGGAGAGGGCAAGGTGGACGCCGACGACGTCGTGCCCCGCCTCAACTGCACGTGCTGCGGCAACGGCGGAGTCCACTCCACCGCTCATGGCTGCGAGTACCTTCATGAATGATCCTTCACGATTGAAAACCTGTTCCAGCTGTTTGGATACTTGAGGCATGGCCAGCCATGCCCGCCTGCCGTGCCCGGTAATAGGCCTCGGGCAGGGACGCTCCAAGGGCGTCAACGTCCGCGGGGGTCGAGGTATGCCCGAGGGAGAATCGTTGGGCTCCCCTCGCCTCAGCCTCGGTAAGTCCCATGGCCAGCAATACGTGGGACGGCCGCGGCACACCGGCGGTGCAGGCCGACCCGGTGGAACACTCAACCCCGACCAGATCCAGGAGGAACAGGAGCGAATCTCCCTCGCAGCCGGGGAAGGTGAAGTGGGCGTTTCCGGGCAGCCTCGTTGTACGGTGCCCACGCAGAACCGCCTCCGGCACTGCCGCCTCGACGACGCCGATCAGGTGATCACGCAGGGCGGCGATGCGGGCGGATTCAGCGGCGAGAATGCCGGTCACGTGGGCGGCTGCGGCCGCAAACGCGGCGATCCCGGCCGCGTCCAGGGTCCCCGACCGGATGTCCCGTTCCTGTCCCCCACCATGCTGCACGGGTGTGAGCGTGACAGCGCGGCCGACGAAGAGTGCCCCCACGCCCACCGGCCCGCCGATCTTGTGGCCGCTGACCGCCATGGTGGCGAGGCCCGAGTGGGCAAACGAGACCGGAAGGGAGCCGAAAGCCTGGACGGCATCCGAGTGCACGGGGATGCCGTGCCGGGCCGCCGCAGCGGTGACCGCCTCGATGGGCTGGATGGATCCCACCTCGTTGTTGGCCCACATCACGGCGATCAACGCAATGGAGTCGGGGTCGTCGTCGAGCTCGGTCTGCAGGGCATCGAGCAAGAGGATTCCGTCGGCGCCGACGGGGAGCCAGGTGACGAGTGCTCCCTCATGTCTGGCCAACCATTCGACGGTGTCCTGCACCGCCGGGTGTTCGATGGCGGAGCACAGGATTCTTCGCCGGCGCGGATCCGTTGCGCGGCGGGCCCAGTACAGGCCCTTCACGGCGAGGTTGTCACCTTCGGTGCCACCGGAGGTGAAGATCACTTCGGAGGGGTGTGCGCCGGCAGCGGCGGCGAGCGACTCCCGTGAGTCCTCGACCACTCGGCGGGCACGGCGGCCTGAGCCGTGCAGCGACGAAGGGTTTCCGCTGCGGCTGAGTTCAGTGGTAAGTGCGGCGAGCGCGGGCGCCGAAAGAGGCGTGGTCGCCGCGTGGTCCAGGTACACGGGCATCAGCCAATTCTAGCCGCTTCGGCGTGACACGACACATTCCCGCATACACCCTACTGCTGGCGGGTCGCCGGGGCCAGCACCCTCAGCGCACCGGGAACGACGTCGATCTGCAGCGGCGCGGCCCCCACCGGCTCACCATCAGCGAAAGCCGTTACCCCTTCCACCTCCACGGTGACCGACCGTACCCTCTCGATCCGCACCGCCGGGTGCGATACATGGGTGCCGGCGAAGAGGCGGGGCAGCATTGCAATCAACCTGATCCGCGAAATCGCCGACACCACCAGCAGGTCCAGCGCACCGTCGTCGCGCAGCGCATCGGGGGTGATGGTCATGCCCCCGCCAATGGATCGCCCGTTGGCCACCGATACCAGCATGGCGGTGGTCGACTCCGCTGTCCCGTCAACCACCAGCCGGTAGCTGATCGGCTTGAAGACTGCCAGTTCCCTCAGCAGGGCCAGGGTGTACCTACTTTTCCCTCTCGGCCAGGACCAGCGGTTGGCCCGGGCGTTGACCACGGCGTCGAATCCTGCTGAGCAGGCGCCCGCGAACCAGTGCACCTCACCAAACCCGGCACCCCTCCCGATTCGTCCCAGATCCATGCGTTGGGGTGGTGCCAGCAACGCATTCTCGATGACGTCCGCGGCGGCCAGCGGGTCTTTGAGCGGCAGGCCCAGCATCCGGGCAACGTCGTTTCCCGTGCCGGCGGCCACGATTCCCAGCGGCACCGCCGAGCCCGCCAGCACGGTGGCGCCCAGGCGCACCATCCCGTCGCCGCCCACCACGATCAGGGCATCCACCCCGTTGCCGGACACCGCCGCCCGGGCCAGCCCAAGGAGCTGCCCGTAGGATGATTCGACCAGGACGACGACGTCGTGGCCGTGGGCGCGGAGCGCTTCCACTGCGCTCGTTCCTGCCTGCTCCGCAGATCCGGCCCCCGCCGCGGGGTTGATCGCGACCGCCAGTTTCACCGGATCACGGCGCCCAGGGCCTCGGCGATGCTCATGGCCTGCGCGACGTCAATCACCGCGCCCCGCAACTGCAGGTTGTCCATCGAGAGTTCACCCAGTTCGCTGCCGCGCAGGTCGGCATCACGCAACCCGACACCGCCCCACTCGACATTGGAAAGCCGGCAGTTCCGTAGCGATGCCTTGGTGAGATTGGCTCCGGTGAAGTCCGCCTCGGTCAGAACCACCTCGGAGAAGTCCGCCGAGGTCAGGTCTGCGCGCACAAACGACACGTAGGACCAGTTACCGGCGCTTACCTTTAGCGGTACCAGGGTTGAGGAGACGAAGGTGCTGCCGGTCAGCCGGCAACCAATGAACGTTGAGTCGAAGAAACTGCAGGATTCGAACCGGCAACCATCGAACGCGCCGTCGGTGTGGGTTGATACGTTGAACTTGACGTTCCTGAACACACACTTGCTGAAGGTGGACCCGGTGGTCTGAAGTTCGGTGAAGTCGCAGTCGACGAACTGCGACCCCGCATAGTCCTCCCGGTCGAGTACCTTGCCGTACCAATCTTCGCCACTGATCATCATGGTGAAGATGCTACCGAACGCATCGGACTCTTCCGCCGTTGAAGCTACAGCGGCCATTTGGTCGCCAGCCGGGAAACCGTCTACAGTCTTGCCCTGATGAGCCTCGGCCTTTCAGCCGCACCCGCCCTATCCCGCACGCCTACCCGTCGACTCTGAAAGGCCCCCATGGCGAACCCGTCCGACCGGACCTATTACGCCGTCCTGGGGTTGTCGCCGGATGCGACGGCCAAACAGGTGAAGGACGCCTATCGCCGGGCCGCGCGGTCAACCCACCCGGATGCTGGCGGCAACGCTGAACTGTTTCACAATGTGGCAGTCGCCTACGAGACCCTGGCCGACCCCGACCGTCGACGGCGCTACGATCAGGGCCTCGGCGGAAGCGCCTCGCGGCGTGCATCAGAAGCCGCACGCACCGCTTCCCGGTCGGCGGCCCCCGCGCCCGACCGGGCAGCCGATGACGAGACCTTCGCGCGGCAGCCGGTCTATGAGCCACCGTTTTCCCCCCAGAGCCCACCGGTAATCCCCTTGACCCTTGCCGGCAGCCAGATCCACGGCACCGCCCGGCAGCCCGGATTCTTCGCACGCTTGGGGTCCGGAGGCGGCGCACGGTATGACGGCGAGCGTCGCACCGCAGCGCTACTCGAACACCGCTTCCTGGCGGGTTTCCCTGCGGCTCGGCTCGTCAACGGGCTGCGGTTCGGTGACGACGCAGCAACCGAGGCCGGCCACGCGGTGCTGGCTGGCTACCGTCTGGCGGTCATCGATTCCCTCCAGGCCCCTCCCGGGAACTACCGCTGGGATGGCAGCGCGCTTCGTCATAACGGCAGGATTACTGGCGACGTGCGCATCACCGAGTCCGTTCGGCGGGTGCAGGACCTCTTCCCCGAATGCAACGTCCAGGGCTGGCTCGTGCTGCATGGCGGGCAGGGCAATCCGTTTGAGCCGATCGTCGACTACCCGCCGTCGCTGGATAAGTCCGCCTTGACCAGCGTCCATGTGGCGAACCCCGGCACCCTCCTCCGCGAGCTGAAGAAATTCCTGGCCGGCGGACCACAGCCGTATGTGGTGCAGTTGCCGGCGCTGGGCCGGTTGCTGCAGTACGCCGAGCGCTAGGATTGTCACGTGTTCCGCATCCTCTTCTATGCCCCCGAGATCCCCGGCAATACCGGCAACGCCATCCGGCTGGCTGCGATCACGGGCGCCGAACTGCACCTGGTTGAACCCCTCGGGTTCAGTTTCGACGACGCGAAGCTCCGTCGCGCCGGGCTCGATTATCACGATTTGGCGGTGCTGCGGGTGCACCAGGACCTCGCGAGCGCCTGGGCGGCGCTCGCACCGGAGCGGGTGTTTGCCTTCACCTCGGATGGCGAGGAACCCTACGCCGACATCAGCTACCAGCCCACCGATGTATTGCTGTTCGGGCCCGAATCAGTTGGTCTTCCCCTGGCTGTCAAGCAGGACCCACACATCACCGCTCGGGTCAGATTGCCCATGCTTCCCTCCCGGCGCTCGCTCAATCTCGCCAATGCTGCGTCGATTGCGCTGTATGAAGCCTGGCGGCAGCACGGCTTCGACGGCGCCGCCCTCTAATGCCACCCTCACAAGGAGCCTCCATGCCACCACGCCCCACCAAAGAAGCGTTCGCCCCCGGTGCCGCCGATTTTGAGCGTCTGGCTCCTGCGCTGTGGAATCCGATGGGGAACGCCGTTGCTGCAGCAGCCGATATTGCGCTTGGCGACCGTGTTCTTGACGTCTACTGCGGCAGCGGTGCCAGCACCATCCCCGCAGCCCAATCGGCGGGGCCGGATGGAGTGGTTGACGCCCTCGACCCGTCCGAGGAACTGCTCGACCTGGCCCGGTCGAAAGCCGACGCCATGTCTCTGACCACCATACGGTTCGACACGACGGAGGTGACCGGGTGGACCGCCGATGCCCCCTACGACGTGGTGCTGTGCTGTTATGGACTGACCCATTTCGCTGACCTGACGGCGGGCACCGCGGGCCTCGCCCACCAGCTGCGGCCCGGCGGGCGGATTGCCTTGAGCACCTGGGATGCCGGCGCCCACGCTGACTTCCGGCAACTCCTTGAGGACGCCTGTTCAGTTGAAACTTCCCGCCAGGGTACATCCCGGTTCGAGCAGGAAATGGTCAATATCGACCGGCTGGCATCCCCCGAGAAGCTTGGAGACTGGCTCTTGGGCAACGGGTTCAGCACCGTTGGAGTCGATGCCATTCAGATCGATGTGCCGCTGGACGGGGTGTCCGCGTGGGCGGTGGTTCACGGCACCATGTTCCGTCACCTCCTGCCAGCCGACCCCGGAGCCGTCGACCGGGTTCGTGCCCGGTTCACCGACCGGATTGGCGACGGGTTCATCCTCGACGGACGCTCTCTGGTCGCTGTCGCGGAGACCGTGGAATAGCAGCCCCCCGGGAACTTCCCCCACCACTCCCATCCCCCGCACTGCCTGCTCCGAATGATTAGTGACAGCAAAACGTGATCTGGTTGTGTCGCTGAGTCAGCAACACGGGTGGTGAAGGCCCTGTCCTCGGAACACAGATCAGGACGGTGATAGGGATGAGCAGGCACGCGGGAGGCACTGACCAATTGATCCGCGCCGGGCGGTCGCATGCACAGATTCGCCGTCGCGGCGCTCTATGCTTGGAGTATATGGATACGCCACGAGCCAGCAGGATCACCTCAGCCGGTTCATCAGCGAGTGGATTCGCCGTTGAACCCGACGCCGCTGCAACACTGACCGATCTCCTGATCCGAGTAGCTGCGAAAGATCAGGCAGCGTTTGCTGCGTTTTACGCACAAACGTCCCGTCGGGTGTACGGCCTGGCGCGACGGGTCCTGATCGATCCGGAGCTCAGCGAGGATACTACCCAGGAGGTCTACCTTCAGGTGTGGAACCTCGCCGACCGGTTCCGTCCCGACATGGGCTCGCCGATGGCCTGGCTGATGACGCTTACCCACCGGCGGGCCGTGGATAAGGTTCGGTCGGAGCAAAGCTCGACCGACCGTGAGGCACGCTACGGCGCCGCCATGCAGGACATCGATCACGACGACGTCGTCGACACGGTAACCCAGCGGCTGGAGGCGGAGACGGTCGTCAAGTGTCTCGACACGCTCACCGATACTCAGCAGGAATCCGTGAAGCTCGCCTACTACGGCGGCTTGACCTACCGCGAGGTCGCCGAGAAGCTCGGCGTAGCAGTACCAACCATTAAATCGAGGATCCGCGACGGATTACTCCGGCTCAAATCCTGTTTGGGGGTGAACTGAGATGCAGGACCACAACTTATTTAACGGATCATCCGACGATCTGAGACAGGACCTTGCCACCGGCCGGGCGCTTGATTGGGCTGAGCTGTATGCCCTGAACGCGTTGAGCGACGCGGAGCAGACCGCCATAGAGGACTACATCTCGGGTGCCGACCCGGCGCAGCGGGCAGCCTTTGATCAACGCGTCCGCGGCGCCCGGGAGGCTCTGGCACGCGCCTACGTGGTCGATGATGTTACACCGCCTCCCGCCCTCCTGGATCGCATCCTCGCCCAACTGCCGGTCGAGCTGGCCGCACCGGGCACACCCGCTGGTTCCGCACACGTCGACGGCAGCGATCCTGCGACCAACGAACTGGCCGAACGACGCGACAGACGGCGCCGGACTACGCCCGTGGGGCGTTGGCTGATGGCGGCTGCGGCAGCGGTGGTCATCACCGTTGGCGGCGTCAGCGTGGCACAGAACCTCCAGCCCACCTCGGTCGAGCAGGAAGTATTGCGGGCGCAGGACCTTCAGTCGACCACCTTCACCATTCCCGCAGGCGGCACCGCGGAGCTGAAAATGTCGCGTGAAGAGGACGCCGCAGTGATCACGCTCAATGAGGTGCCAGCGCCGCCAGCGGGGAAGGTCTACCAGATGTGGAGGGTCCCCACTGACGGTTCCGGCCCGGTATCCGTTGGCACCATGACCGGAGACGACGTCGAAGATTCCCTGGTCACCACGGTCGAAGGGCTCGGCTCGTCGATGGGTTTTGCCATTACCGTCGAGCCAGACGGTGGATCCGAGCGGCCTACCCTTCCGATAATCGCCGAGATCCCGTTCGAGGCCTGAGTCATTGCCGGATCAGAACCCGGCAATGGTATGGCGGGTATTGACCGGAACCACCTGGAACACCTCGGCGCTGCGTCCCTTCGGGAGCCCGACCCGGGCTGCGTTCGCCTGGAGTTGCTGACGGACCACCTCATCCATCCGGGCGACGTCCGGGTGCTGGCTGCTGTGGGAATGCAGGGCGCGCAGCTTGTCGTCCACAGTGTCTGTGATGTCCACGAAGTGGTTCTCCAAGTGGGTGGGTCCGGCATAGAGCCAAAGCCACTCCACTTTGTGGCTGGCCAGCCCGGCTGTCTCCAGCTCCGGGAAGGCAAAGGAGTTCTCGGCTGCAGGATACACGGCACGAGTCACCACCTCCCCGCTGGCGAGGTGGTCCGGGTGACTCTTCTGAATCCTGTCCCAGTTGCGTTCGGGATGCATGGACAGCACGACATCGGGGCGGACCCGCCGAATCACCTCCACCACCCGCTTGATCAGGTCAGTGGACACGGCGAGGAACCCATCGGGCTCACCGAGATAGTGGATGTCCCGGACCCCCACCTGCTGGGCAGCGGCCCGTTGCTCACCTCGGCGCAACTCCACCATCGTGTCGTGCTGCCCGGCGTCGAACCCGCCCGCGTCGCCGTCGGTCATAATGCAGTAATCCACCTGGACGCCTGCCGCAGTCCATTGCGCCACCGTCCCGGCGGCACCGAAGTCGATGTCGTCGGGGTGCGCTGCGAAACACAGCGCCCTGGTGACCCGGTGGCTGCCCGGGTCAGGGCTGCTCGACACGGGGGTTACGACTTCCGCTTGATGATCTCGGCTGTGGCCTGGGGCAGCACCTTGAACAGATCACCCACGATTCCGAAATCGGCGATCTCGAATACCGGCGAGTCGGCGTCCTTGTTGACGGCAATAATGACCTTGGCGGTCTGCATTCCGGCCTTCTGCTGGATGGCTCCCGAGATCCCCGCCGAGATGTAGAGCTGCGGTGAGACGGTCTTCCCGGTCTGCCCCACCTGCGCCGAGTGCTCAATCCACCCGGCGTCGGTCGCTGCACGGGATGCTCCGACAGCACCACCCAGTGCGTCGGCCAGGTCCTCGACTGCAGTGAAGTCGCCGTCGACGCCGCGCCCGCCCGCCACGATCACCCTGGCCTCGGTAAGCTCGGGCCGACCACTGGCTGCCTTTGCTGTCCGCCCGGTGATCCGGGCCGTGTGGGCGGGTGTCACCCATTCCACTGTGACGAGGTTGGGGAGGTCTCCCTCTCCCGCGGGTGGAACGTCAACAACGTTGGCCTCAACAATGTTCGCCTTCACCGTGATGAGCGGCGTGCCGGCGGTCACCTTCGCTTCAACGGCGTAGGAGCCAGCCAGCACCGACTTGGTGACGGTCAGATCCTCACCGATGGCGACGGCATCGGTGATAACCCCCGACGAAAGCCTGATACCGACGCGGGCGGCGATCTCTTTGGCTTCGAAACTGTTCCCCAGCAGCACGGCGGTGGGCTCAGCAGCCTGCACCGCAGCGGTAAGGAAGGCGACCTTACCGGCCACAAGATACTCCTCGACGTCCGGAGCGGCGGGCCGATAGACGGTGCGGACCCCGCGTGCGCCCAACTCCTGCGCGACGGCGTCCGGCAGGTCACCGACAAACGCCACGGCAGCCTCACCGATGGCTCCGGCAATAGTCAGCAGTTCCCGGTGGCTTTTGTGCAGGGCGTCACCCGGGTGATCAATCAGAACAAGAACTGTAGCCATTGCGCTGGCTCCTTCGCGGTAATCGAGTACGACATGAGGGTGCTTGCCTAGAGCAGCTTCTGTGCTGCCAGAAAATCGACCAGCCGGATTCCGGCGTCGCCGTCGTCGCTAATGATGGTTCCCTGGCTGCGGGGAGGGCGTGGATTCGCGGTCTGCACGGTCGTCCAGGCGCCAGCGGCGCCTACCTCGCCTGGTTCCACTCCTATGTCCTGAAGGGACAGGGTCGTCAGGGGTTTCTTCTTGGCAGCCATGATTCCCTTGAAATTGGGGTACCGCGGCTCGTTGATCTGATCGGTAACCGATACCACGGCCGGCAGGGTAGCCTCAACTGTTTCCGAGTAAACGTCCCCGTCCCGGCGCGCGGTCAGGGTCCAGGTGCCCTCCCCCTGCCGCAGTTCGAGCGAGGAGGCGAACGTCACCTGGGGCAGGTCGAGGCGTTCCGCCAGCTGAGCGGGCACCAGGGAGGTTTCACCGTCGGTGGACGCCATCCCGGTGAGCACCAGGTCGACGGTGCCGAGGTGGGCGAGCACAGCGGCGAGGGCCCGGGAGGTCCCTGCTGCATCAGATCCCGCGAGGGCATCGTCGCAGAGGTGCACACCCGCATGAGCCCCGATCTGGAGGGCTTTCTTCACCGCGCTGACCGCGCCGGACGGGCCCATGGTCACCGCGGTGATCTGGTGTCCCGCGGTGTCGCCGCCGTGGGCTTCAACCAGTTGCAGAGCTGCCTCGAGAGCGTACTCATCCAATTCGGAGAGGATGCTCTCCTTTCGGTCGGTGGTCCGGTCCTGACCACTGATGTGCCGGTCAAACTGCGCGTCTGGCACATGCTTCACCAGGACCACTATGTCCAGGCCTGCGTGCGATGCGTCTTCCATGACTGCCTTCCTCGTCGGGGATCTGCCCTAGCCCTAGCTAACCATATCGGCGGTGCCCGCGAGGGGCGCCCAGATACGCAGCAGGGCGGCCTCCCTGGGGAGGACCGCCCTGCTGCGTATCGTTAAATCCCGGGGTTAGCTTTCGGCCTGCCCCACGGTCACGTCAACGGTCTGAGGTTCACCATTGCGCTGGAATTCAACCGGGACGGTATCCCCTTCGGCCTGCATCCGCACAGCAGCGGTCAGGCCACGGGGGTCACTGATCGGCTGGCCGGCAACGCTGGTGATAATATCGCCCTGCTGCAGCCCGGCAGTTGCCGCCGGTGATCCTTCCGTCACCTCTGCAACTTCCGCTCCGACGGAAAAGGAGGTTTCACCGTTGGTGTTTTCGGAGGCCGACGGCGAGACAGACACACCGAGGAAGCCGTGCGACGCGCTGCCGTTGGCGATAATCTCCTGGGCCACCCGCTCCGCGTAGTTGATTGGGATGGAGAAACCAACACCGATGTTTCCGGTGCTTTCGGCGGATCCCGCCGAGGCGATGGCAACGTTGACGCCAATGACGCTGCCGTCAGCGTCGACCAGCGCACCACCCGAGTTGCCTTGGTTGATGGCGGCGTCGGTCTGGATCACATTCAGGTAGATGGAACCCTGCGGCTGGGTCTGCGGCGTTTCGGTGCCCTCCGGGGGCAGGAAGTTGAAACCGTCGCCCTCTTCCTCGGCCGGGGCATCGGAAAGTTCCTCAGGTACTGCCGACGACGCAACACTGATCGTCCGGTTCAGGGTTGAAATAATGCCGTCGGTGACCGTGCCGCTGAGGCCCAAGGGTGCACCAATGGCGATGGCTACGTCGCCGACGTTCAACGCGTCAGAGTCAGCGAGGGTGGCTGGCTGCAGATCGGGCGCATCAACCTTGATCACCGCTAGATCCGACAGCGGGTCGGTACCGACGATCTCGGCCGGGAACACCCTGCCATCGTTGGTACGAATCTCCACTGCCGCGTCGCTCACCTGGCCACCAAGGGTCACCACGTGGGTGTTGGTGAGGATATGCCCTTCCTTATCGAGAACGATTCCGGACCCCGAACCGCCGGAGCCGGCACCACTGACAGCGATGGTGACGACGCTGGGGGAAGCCTTCACCGCTGCGCCGGTAACTTCGTTGACGCTCTCGGTGTCATTGACCACCACCGACTGCGACTGGCCGGCGGTGGAGGCGGGAAGTGGGCTCTGTTGCTCCACCAGGTAGTCGACCCCAGCGACCACGCCGCCGCCCAGCAGGCCAGCGACCAGCATTCCGCTGACCAACGTTGCGGCTCCCACGCGCTTCTTGTCCCGTTTCGGGGGCAGAGTGGCCGGAGGAAGTGCCGATCCGTAGAAGGCACCACTGGAGTAAGCGCCGTCGTCGTAGCCTGTTGAGCCACCGTGCCCATCATCCGGACGAGAGGAATCCTGCCAGCTATGGGTCGGCGGGGTCTGGGGACGGGGCGGGATGTTCCGCTCGAACCCGTGAGTGTTGTCTTCAGTCATCGGAAAGCCTTTCGTCTCGATGCATCGAACTATGCCAAATCATGCTGGGCCTTTGAAGGATGTTCGCTGAATGAATACTGTGAGCCAACCGGACATCGGCCTCCTCAGCCATTCTCCTCGGGTGCGTCGATCCCCGCAAAAAATCCATGCCCCGGCCGGCACATTTCGCTAGGGGCAGATGCGAGTAGGTGGACTGCCCCACTGGTGCGCCCTAGACTTCAAAATGGGCGTGTAAACGCGTAGACGGCATGACCGTTGACCGCCAACCCACGTCAACGGGAATTCCGGGGAAACTTCTGAAGGGTATTGAATGCGATCGAGCACCAGGCGCCTCGCAGCAACAATAGGCGTCAGCGCCGCACTGCTGCTGCCCCTAACCACACTTCCCGGAGCGTACGCCGCACCTCCACTGGACTTCGGTGCTGAGAATGTGATCGACGACGCCGGAGTCCTCGACGCGGCAGGCCTGGCCGAGGTGGAGGACGCCATCGCCCAACTTGAGCAGGACGAAGGCTACCGGCTTCGCGTGGCCTATGTCGATACGTTCACGGACCCAGCCGACCCGGATGAATGGACCGCCGAAACCGCAACGGTGAGTGAGCTCAACGATGCCGATGTCCTCCTGACAGTGGCGGTGGAGGACGGTCAAGCCCGGTTCTTTGCCAGCGAGTCAAGCCCCGTACGCCCCGAAACGGAACCACGGTTCAACTCCGACATCCTTCCCGAACTTAGGGACGGTGATTGGGCGGGCGCGGGTGTTGCCGCCGCTGGCGCCGTCGCCGACATCCTGTCCGGCGAGTCGGGTGGTAGTGGAGGCGGCAACGAGGGCGCATCGACCAGCGGGGGCAGTGGTTTCGGTGCCGTCCTCCTCGTCGGCGCCCTGGTGGCGTTGGCAGGCATTGGGGGTTTCTTCTTCCTCCGGTCGCGCGGACAGAAATCCCTCACCAGCGGACCGGCCGAATCGAAGGATTTCGGTCCGGGCCGCGGACCGGACGGCGAGGTACTCGACCCGCTGGCAGCTCTCAGTGTGGAGGAACTGCGCACGAAAGCCGGCAGCCTGCTGATTGCCGCCGACGACGCGATCAAGTCCAGCGAACAGGAAGTCGGATTCGCTCAGGCTCAATACGGTGATGCAGCCGTGCAGCCCTTCGTTGACGACATCGCAGCAGCGAAGCGACACATGAGCGAATCCTTCAAGTTGCAACAGCAGCTCGATGACCACATCCCCGACACCGAGGAACAGCAGCGCACCTGGCTCGGCGACATCATCCGCCGGTGTGAGTCGGTCAACGGCTCCCTGCAGGAGCACAAGGCAGATTTTGACGCCCTCCGCGAGTTGGAACGCAACGCCCCAGCCGCGCTGGCGGCCGCACAGGCCTCAGCCCAGGGGGTCAAGACCCGCGTGGCCGACGCCGAGCGGACATTGCTGCAGTTGCAGCAGAAGTATGCAGATTCGGCTACCTCGCAGGTACAGGACAACGTCGAGCAAGCCACCGAGCGGCTGAAGTTCGTCGACAGCGCAGCTGATTCAGCTCAACAGCACCTCGGTGCCGGGGACACCGGGTCAGCGGTGATCGCCGTCCGCGCGGCGGAGGAGAGCGTCCACCAAACGGCGGTGCTGCTCGAGGCAATCAGCAAACGCGCCACCGAACTTGATGCGGCCAAGGAAGAACTGGACCGGTCGGTCGCCGACACAACCCAGGATCTTGCCCAGGCGCAGGCCATGCTCGCCACGGGCCAGCATCAGGACCTCGCTGGCCCGGCGGCCTCGGCGGAGGCAGCCCTCACCACCGTCCGGACCGAATCGTCGGGTGGCAGGGTTGACCCCGTCGCGCTCCTGCAACGCACCGAAGCGGCGCACGCCCAGCTCGATAGCGCCCTCGGCGGCGTCAGGAACCAGACCGAGCAAACGCAGCGCGCCCGTGAGGCTCTGCAGCACGCCATCATGGCCGCCCAGTCGAGGATTTCCGGCACGTCCGATTACATCCGCGCACGTCGCGGCGGTGTTGGCAGCGAAGCGCGTACCCGGCTCGCCGAGGCAGAGCGAAACCTTGAATACGCCTTGCAGATCCAGACGGACGACCCAGTGGCAGCGTTGTCCCACGCGCAGCAGGCGACGGCTCTCGCTGAGCAGGCAGCGCAGATTGCCCAGCAGGACGTTGACGGCTTCGGCGGCGGCATGGGCGGCTTCGGTGGTGGCGGCATGTTCGGCGGCCGAGGCAACCAGGGCGGCGGAATGGGTGGCGCTCTCCTCGGCGGCATCCTGCTCGGCGGTATCCTCAACGGCGGCGGTGGCGGCGGCGGACTCTTCGGCGGCGGAGGCGGAGGCGGAGGCGGAGGCGACATGTTCGGCGGCGGCGGTTTTGGCGGCTTCGGCGGCGGCGGCGGCGGTTTCGGCGACTTCGGCGGTGGAGGCGGGGACTTCTAGTCCGCAGCATCCCAGCAACTTTCTCACCCGCGCGGGTGAGGACAGACCCAGAACATACGCGAATCGAAAGGCAACCCCATGGTAAAACAGTCAATTTTTGGACGTATCACCCAACTGGCCAAGGCCAACATCAACTCCCTGCTGGATCAGGCAGAGGATCCGCAGAAAATGCTGGACCAGATGGTCCGCGACTACACCAACAGCATCGCCGAGGCTGAAAGCGCCGTCGCTCAGACCATCGGCAACCTGCGAATGCTGCAGGAGGATTACAAGGAAGACCAGGACAACGCCCGCACCTGGGGCAACAAGGCTCTCGCCGCGTCGAAGAAGGCCGACGAGTACCGCAATGCCGGGGACACGGTGGACGCCGAGAAGTTCGACAACCTGGCGAAGGTCGCGATCCAGCGGCAGATGACCTCCGAAAACGAGGCCCGCGGTGCGGAGCCCACCATCGGCTCGCAGGAGGAGATCGTTGAGAAGCTGAAGACCGGTCTCAACCAGATGAAGGGCAAGCTGAACGAGCTCACCAGCAAGCGCGACGAGCTGATTGCCCGGTCTCGTACCGCTCAGGCCCAGCAGCAGGTCCACGATGCGGTGAAGAGCATCGACTTCATGGATCCCACCAGCGAGGTTGGTCGATTCGAGGAAAAGATCCGCCGCGAGGAAGCACGGGTGCTGGGTCAAACCGAACTGGCCAATTCAAGCCTCGATTCGCAGTTCGAGAGCCTTGAGGACCTGGGCGAGCAGACCGAGGTCGAAGCCCGCCTGGCAGCCCTGAAGTCCGGCGGTTCCAGCGGGCGGACCCCGTCGGCTATCGGGCAGGGAAGCGACACAGACGAGTACCAGCCGGGCCAGTAACAGCCCGGGTCGCAGGACCGCACACCGGCGTCACCCCATTCGGGTGGCGCCGGTTTTGTGTAGGCCTTGTGTAGATTGGCCTCCATGGCACCCACACTTGTATGGCTCCGCGACGACCTTCGACTCAGCGACAACCCAGCGCTGGCCGCAGCGCTCGACGCCGACACCCAGGACCTCATCATCTGCTTCGTGTTCGATGAGGAAAGCCCCGGCGTCCGCCCTTTGGGGGGCGCAACCCGGTGGTGGCTCCACCATTCGCTCACCGCCTTATCCAGCGTCGTCGAAGGGCTCGGCGGGCAGCTCGTGCTGCGCTCGGGCCCGGCTGAAGACGTCATCCGCGGACTCGTGGCAGAGACCGGCGCCGATCGGGTGGTGTGGAACCGCAGGTATGCCTACCCCGAACGTACCATCGATGCCTCGGTGAAATCATGGTGTGCAGACAACGGGGTCGAGGCGACCAGCTATCAGGCCAACCTGCTGTTCGAACCCTGGCAGGTCACCACCGGCGCCGGCGGACCGTACAAGGTGTTCACCCCCTTTTGGCGGGCCTGCCGGGACCAGCCGGAACCCCGGGTTCCGCTGGCGGGCCCTGACCGCCTGGCAGGCCCCACCCTGCCGTCGGAGGACCTCGTATCGTGGGATCTGCTACCGACTACCCCCGACTGGTCCGGTGGACTACAGGACCAGTGGAATCCCGGCGAGGCGGGTGCCTGGGAACGGCTTGACGGGTTCCTCGACGGGTCAGTGGACGGATACGCCAGAAATCGGGATCTACCGGGGGTGGAGGGCACCAGTCGACTGTCGCCCCACCTGCGGTTCGGTGAGATCAGCCCTTTCCAGATCTGGCACGCATCGAAGTCGGCAACCAACGGATCGGTCGCCAACGATATTCGGGTCTTTGGCTCGGAGATAGGCTGGCGGGAATTCTGCTGGCAACTGCTCTTTCACAACCCCGATCTGGCGACCGAAAACTACCGACGGGACTTTGACGGGTTCGCCTGGCAGACCCCGACAACGGGCGAGCTGGGTGCCTGGCAGCGGGGCCGCACCGGCTACCCCTTGGTCGACGCGGGGATGCGCCAACTGTGGGACACCGGGTGGATGCACAACCGGGTGCGGATGGCGACAGCATCGTTCCTCATCAAGAACCTGATGGTGGACTGGCGCGTGGGTGAACAATGGTTCTGGGACACGCTGGTGGATGCCGACTCGGCCAGCAATCCAGCGAACTGGCAATGGGTCGCCGGATCGGGTGCCGATGCCTCCCCCTACTTCAGGATCTTCAACCCCGTGACGCAAAGCAAAAAGTTCGATAAAGAGGGAAAATACCTCAAACGCTTCGTTCCGGAACTCCGGGACGCGGGCAACATCCACGAACCGTGGAAGGACGCTGATGCCCCGGCAGGCTACCCCTCCCCCGTGGTCGACCTGGCCGAAACCCGTGAACGTGCGCTCTCCGCCTATCAGGACCTGCGGGCCCGCTGAGGAGGGCACGCTTTGACCCCGGATCAAAAGCGGGTGCCGCACCGGGCATAAAAAATCCCGGCCAGTGTTTGACACTGGCCGGGATTTTCTTCTCGTTGCGGGGACAGGATTTGAACCTGTGACCTCTGGGTTATGAGCCCAGCGAGCTACCGAACTGCTCCACCCCGCGGCGTAGACTCAACGTTACGGCCCCGGGGTGGATAGTGCAAATCGGTGGGAATCGGGCGGCTAAATGCTGCCCTATTCCCCGGCTGGAGCGGCCCCTGACTGTCGTCCCTCGGCGTCGAGGGCCCGAGCCAGTGCGTCACTCAGGCGGTCCTGAGCTTCGCCGTAGGCTGCGAAGTCGCCATCCGCGAGGGCCTCTTGGCCGTCGAGGATGGCCGTGTTGGCATCCTCCAGGGCGGCCCGGAGATCCGCAGCCGGATCATCGGTGCCACCGGTTGCCGGCTCCGTGGGTGCCTCGGTGGGCGTGTCAGTGGGCTCTCCCTCGGCTGGCTCACCCTCAGCGGGAGGCGCAGCAGGATCAGCGGGTGTCTCGCCGACGTTGTCACTGTCACCCGTGACGGCGCCGGAGTCGCCGCCAAAGACCTGGTCAAGCGCCTCGGCGAGGGTCGGCGCGAAACCAACCTCCTCACCAAAGCTCACCAGCACACGCCGCAGGACCGGGAAGGAGGAGTCGCCGGAGGACTGCACATACACTGGCTGCACGTAGGCGACGCCGCCACCGATGGGCAGTGTCAGCAGGTTACCGCTGATCACTTCAGAGGCACCCTGGCGCAGGAGGTTAAGTTCCTGCGAGACGGTAGTATCCGAGTTGAACAGGTTGGCTGCCTGGCCGGGGCCGACCGCCGAGTCCTGGCCGGACGAATCCAGCAGCCTCAACGTACCGTAGGTGTCAGCCTTGACGCCGTCCTCGCCGGTGCCGGCGTCGCCGTCGGCGGCCAGGAAGCCGTACAACACGTTCCGTGCCTCCTGGCCCGCTGGCACGAACGGGATGAACGGGGTAGTCAGCGAGAAGCTTGCACCCTCCTGTTCAGGCATCTGGAGCGACAGGTAGTACGGGGGCTGCGGAACGCTGATGTCGTCGCCCTCAAGGGTTGGGTCGTTCGGGACGCTCCATGCTTCGTTGTTGCTGTAGAACGGCTCGGTCTCGGTCACGTGGTACCGGGCCAGCAGTTCACGCTGCACCTTGAAGAGATCCTCCGGGTACCTGACGTGCGACATCAGGTCCGAAGACATCTCGCTGTATGGCTGCAGCGACGTCGGGTAGATGTTCTGCCACGCCTTGAGAATCGGGTCCTCCTCATCCCACGCGTACAGGTCGACTGAGCCGTCGTACGCGTCAACGGTTGCCTTGACGGCGTTACGGATGTAGTTCACCTGCTCCGCGGGAAGCGGAGTGGCAAGCCCTTCGGCAGTCAGGGAATCCTGAGTCGCCGACGCCAGTTCCTGCTGCGTCGAGTAGGGGTAATCGGCGGTGGTCGTGTAACCGTCGATGATCCATTTGACCCGGCCGTCGACAATCGCCGGGTAGCTGTTGCCGTCCAGGGTCAGGTAGGGGGCAACCTTCTCAACCCTTTCCACCGGGTCCCGGTCGTAGAAGATCTGGGATTCGCTATTGACCTGATCCGACAACAGGAGGTCGGTGGACTGGAACTTCAGCGCGTAGACCAAGCGGTTGAAGATGTTTCCGACGTCGGGTCCACCGCTGCCCTGGAAGGTGCTGCGCGACTGCTGATCGGATTCTTCGCTCTGCGGACGGTCAATCTCGATGGGGTTCGCTCCCTCGGGTGCTCCCACCACTGAGTAGAGCGGGGACTCCTCGCCGAAGTAAATGCGCGGTTCGTATGTGGACTCGTCACCCAGGGAACCTGTTGAAGGGATCCCTGACTGGATGAAGGTCGGCCGCCCATCCGGTTCCGTAGTCGAGCCGGCGGCGGCAACGATGCCGTAACCGTGCGTGTACAGGACGTGCTCGTTGATCCAGCCTTCCGGCACACCGGCCGTGTTCAGCTCGCGGACGGCGATCACCGTGTCTTCAATCTCGCCGTCAATCTCATACCGGTCCACGTTAAGGGTTTCGGGGAACTGGTAGTACTGGCGGAACTGCTGGAGCTGGCTGAACGCGTCGCTGACCAGGTTCGGGTCCAGCAACCTGATGTTGGCCGTCGTCTCGCCGTCCTCGTTGAGGGCACCCGTTTCAGGGATGTCAGTGGGGTTGTAGGGGCTTACCTCAACCTCGTCCAGCCCGTACGCCGCGCGGGTCTGATCGATATTGCGTTCGATGAACGGTTCTTCCCTGCTGAACTCGGACGGCACCACCTGGAAACGCTGGATCACCCAGGGGTATACACCGCCGGCGAGGATTGCCGTGATAACCAGCATGGCGGTGCCAATGATCGGGAGCCGCCAGCGACCGATCACCGCCGAGACGATGAACAGGACAGCGACGATAATCGCTGCGGCGGCGAGAATCGCTTTGGTGGGGATGACCGCGTTGACGTCGGTGTACAGCGCTCCATCCCAACGTCCGCCGGTGCCGGTCAGGGTGGCGTACCGGTCCAACCAATAGTTCACACCCTGGAGCAGCAGGAAGAGCGCCGCGAGGACCGCGATGTGGATTCGGGCTGCCTTGGAAGTGAAGAGCCCCTTTTCCTCGAGCCGGATACCGCCGTAGAGGTAGTGGGTCAGGAGGCCGGCAATGGCGCTGATGATTACCACGCTGATCAGGAAACCGATCAGGAAGGTCAGGAACGGCAGGGTAAAGACGTAGAAGGCGATATCCAGACCGAACTCGGGGTCCGTCTCGCCGAATGGTTCCTGGTTGAAGAACAACAGCACAGTCTGCCACTGGGAGGCGGCAGCGGTACCGGCGAAGGCTGCGAGCACCACGGGAATGCCTAGCATCAGCAGGCGGCGGATCGGCTCAAGCTGGGCCTGATAGCGGTTCAGATTGTCCTGGACTGCGCTGTCCGGAGCATAGATGGGCCGCGACCGGTAGGCGAGCCGCAGGCTGAAGTACACGCTCAGTCCCATGAGGAGGAATGCTGCGGCGAACAAGCCGATACGTGAAACGTTCTCGGTGACGAAGACTTCGAGGAATCCGAGCTGGTTGTACCAGAGGACATCCGCGTAGACCTGCGAGACGTATACGAAAGCGATGACCAGGATGGCCAGCACCACCAACGTCGGGATCAGCGGGCTACGTCTTCTTGCGCTGGTGGAATTGGGTTGGCTCGGCCTGCTGCCGAACGGCCGGTCTGGTCCGGAAGTCACATTTACCTCATCGTTGGATCCGTTGGAGCACGGAAACCGTGATCACACCGCCCAAATGGGCAGCACTACACGGTTATTCCATGCCTTTCCATTCTGCCTTGAACACGTCTGGGCAGCCCAATTTCGTTCCAGTGCGAGCCTCCAGACGCCAGATCGACATCAAAATGTGTCCAAACTCGACGCTGAGGTGCGCGGGGCTCCACATATTCGGGCTGATTTAGCCAGCTTCACACGTGGGCAGGGTTGAGGCGTCGTCGCCCGCACCGATCGTCCGAACAGCGTTCACGGCGTCGTCGAGAGTTTCCACCCGTACCACCCGGAGCCCGGCCGGTACGTGGCCCACTACTTCGCCGCAGTTGGCTGCCGGGGCAAGGAACACTTCGGCCCCCGACTCCCGCGCGCCGGCAAGTTTCTGCCTGATCCCACCGATCGGTCCCACCTGGCCCGCCGAGTCGATGGTGCCGGTCCCGGCAAAGTGCTTGCCGCCGGTGAGCTCGCCCTCGGTCAGCAGATCGATGATCCCGAGGGCGAACATGGATCCAGCCGAGGGCCCGCCCACATTGTCCAACGCAATGGTGATCTCGAAGGGGAAGGTGAAGTTCGCGACCAGGCCCACCCCGAGCTGAAAGTCTCCGTCCGGCGATTCCTTGGGCGTCACCGCTTCGGTGACCTCACCGCCGTCGCGCACCAACCCGATATCGACCGGTTCCCCGTTCGCGGCGTTCAGGGAGTTCCTAAGGACGCCAATGTTGGTGACGTCGGTTCCATCCACCGAGGTGATCACATCGCCCTCCTCGAGAATTCCTGCCGCGGCAGCGTCGTCGACCAGGCCCGCGACCGAGAGTTCCTCGTCGAAGTCAATGTCCAGGTGTGCCAGCGCTGCAGCAATCGCCGCTTCCTGCGAGGAGGTCATAGCCACAGCGTTCTGCTCCTGAATGTCTTCCTGGGTGACCTCGGGCGGATAGCGCAGCTCGCGTGGTACCACCGATTCGGTTGGATTGAGCCATGCCCTGAACACGTCGAAAATGCCGAGCTGGGTCCCTGGACCGCCAGTGACGTAAACGGTGGTGAGGTCGAGGTCGCCGGACGTGGGGAAGGTCTGCCGCCCCTGCACCTCGATGAGGGGCTGGGAATCGATCTCGCCAATCGTATTGAAGGTTGGTCCCGGCGACTCGACCACGTAGGGAGCGGGCAGCAGGACCGCCGCGGCGCCCAGCAAGAGTGCCAGGAAGCCGGACACCACCATCACGGTGAAACGGGGGTCCCGTTTCGTCCTGGTGGGCGGCGTCGAAAAATCGGCGGGGGTGGGCTGGGTCAACTGGAAACCTTCTCTTGGTCAGACACTGCGCAGGCGCTCCGGTGCGTAGCAATGCTGTGTTTGCGCCGGGCCACGCGCCGTTGAGCTACTCCAGCGTACTTCCTGAGGGCTCCGACGGCACCTATCGGGGATGGCCTTGTCGCTTTGCCCTCAGCGAACGGTCCAGCGCGTTCGGGACATCCTCACTGGACGGCGGGTACCGTGGAAGTGCCAACACGAGTTGTTCAACAGCTGTCGGCGCAGTCCAATTTTTGTGACGACAGCAGCCCATCCCAGCAGCCAATTCCAGGACCGGTGGTAGCAGTGACCTCCAACCCGTCAGATCCGTCGAACGATGACGGCAACACCCCAAAGGACCCCCTCTCCGAGATGCTGGCGCGCCTGATGGGTGGTGGCGCGCAGGGAATGGACCCCCAGGAGCTGGCCAAGGCCGCTGGCCTTCCGTCCGATCCGCAGGCGATGGCGATGATGATGCAGCAGGTTCAGGCAATGTTCGCGGCCCAGAGCGAAGGTCCAGTGAACTGGCAACTCGCCCATGAGCACGCCCGCCGGGTCGCCGCTGCCGACAGCGACCCATCGGTCACCCCGCAGCAGCGCCGTGACGTCGACGAGGCCCTCAGGCTTGCCGAGATGTGGCTTGACCCGGTCACGGACTTCCCCTCCACCAGCACTCTTGGCCGCGCATGGTCCCGGGCCGAATGGGTCGAAGCAACCATGGACACCTGGAAGCGGCTCACCGAGCCCGTGGCGGTGAGCATAGCGAAGGCGTTATCCGATGCCATCACTGAGCAGTTGCCCGTGGAAATGAAGACCATGATGGGCGGCGCGTCGTCGATGTTGCAGAATCTTGGCGGTGCCATGTTCGGCATGCAGCTGGGCCAGGCGGTGGGCGCGCTGTCGAAGGATGTGGTGAGTTCCACCGATATCGGCCTACCTCTGGCTGAGGGTCAGATGGCCCTCCTCCCCGCAAATGTGACGGCGTTCGGCGAAGGCCTGGACATCCCCGTGCAGGAAGTCAGGCTGTTCCTCGCCGTGCGGGAGGCAGCACACACCCGGCTGTTCACCCAGGTGCCGTGGCTTGCGGGCCACCTGCTGAGTGCAGTCGACAGCTATGCACGCGGCATCCACATCGACATGTCCAAGATCGAGGAGGTGGCGCGTGACATTGACCCCTCCAACCCGGAGTCGATGCAGGCGGCGCTCTCCGCGGGAGTGTTCATGCCCGGCCGCACCGCCGAGCAGGACGCGGCGCTGATCCGACTGGAAACAGCACTGGCCCTCGTCGAGGGGTGGGTCGATGAGCTGACCGCCGCCGCTACTGCCAACCTGCCGTCATCGGCCGCGCTGCGGGAAATGGTCCGACGGCGGCGCGCCACCGGCGGCCCAGCCGAACACGCCTTCGCTTCCCTCGTCGGGTTGGAGTTGCGGCCCCGTCGCCTACGCGACGCCGCCGCATTGTGGGCCCATCTGGGGGCCGAGCGGGGCATCGAGGGACGCGACGCCGTGTGGGAACACCCTGACCTGCTGCCAACCGCCGAGGACCTCGACGATCCTCAGGGGTTCAGCCAGCGTCGCCAGCTCGCTGAGTCCTCGGAGTCCGAAGTTGATGCGGCACTGCAGCGGTTGCTGGACGGCGGGTTCGATGAGGTTCCCGAAGCCGACGGGACCCCGGCCGAGGGCGACCCACCCACTGACGACCCCGACCCAGGAAGCAGCAAACCCCATGGTTGAACCGAGCACTTCCCAGCCCACCACCCACCTCGGCCGGACCGGGGTCGAGGTCAGCCGTCTTTGCCTTGGCACCATGATGTTCGGCGACTGGGGCAACAAGGACCACCAGGACTCCATCCGGATTATCCGTCGTGCCATCGATGCGGGTATCAACTTCATCGACAGCGCAGACATCTACGCGTTTGGTGAATCCGAGGAGATTCTCGGCAAGGCGATCGCCGAGCATGGCCGACGTGAGGACCTGGTGATCGCGACCAAGTTTTTCAATGGCATGAAGGAGCAGCCCAACTATCGCGGCGGGTCCCGGCAGTGGATTATGCGCGCAGTCGAGGACTCACTACGGCGGCTGGGCACTGATTACATCGACCTATACCAGATGCACCGCCCAGATGAGCACACTGACATCGACGAAACACTGGGTGCCCTCGATGACCTGGTGCGCCAGGGGAAGGTGCGCTATATCGGGTCCTCAACTTTCCAGCCCTCCCAGGTGGTGGAGGCCCAGTGGGCAGCCCGGCAGTACCATACGGCGCGTTTCGTCACCGAGCAGCCGCCGTACTCGCTGCTCGCGCGCGGGGTCGAGGCGGATCTGCTGCCCACCACCCACCGACACTCAATGGGCACCCTGGTCTGGAGCCCGCTCGCGGGTGGGTGGCTGAGCGGTAAGTACCGGAAAGGTCAGGATCTTCCGGCCACGCGGCGAGGGTCGGACAAGGAACCGTTTGATCTGACGGACCCGGCAACCGCAGCCAAACTTGAGGCAGCCGACCAGCTGGGCAGGCTGGCGGACGACCTCGGGGTACCGCTGGTCCACCTTGCATTGGCTTTCGTACTCCGCCATCCAGGGGTTACCAGCGCCATCATTGGGCCGCGCACGATGGAACAACTTGAATCACAGCTCGGCGCTGCTTCCCTTGAGCTGGACGAGGCGACACTGGACCGGATCGACGAGATTGTTCCGCCCGGCACGAACATTGACCCCAACGACGCCGGGTTCAGCAACTACTGGCTCACCACTGACCAGCGCCGCCGCTAGCTGGTGGTCCGCTGCTCAAGTCAGGTCGCGGCCAGCCAGTCCATGGTTGGCCGCGAACGCCACCCCGGCGAGGAACGATTTGGCCGACTCCGTCTGCGGGTACGACTCCAGCAGCCGCCAGAACGAACGGTTGTGCGACGGCTCGATCAGGTGTGCCATCTCGTGCAGAATAACGTAATTCACCACCCAGTCGGGCATGCCCTGCAGCTTGTGTGACAGCCGGATGGTCCTGCGCGACGGCGTTGCCGAGGCCCAGCGGGAGTTTTGGTTGGTGACCCAGCCGATGCTCACCGGCTGTCCCCGTCCGGCCAGGTAATCCTGGGAAAGGGTGGTGGCACGCTGCAGGAGCCCGTCGACCGGCCCGGCGTCTCCCGGACCGTTTGCCCGGCGGGCCGCCTGCTGGTACTTGGACTGGAGCTTGGTGACCATGCGGTGCACCCAGTCCCGTTCCTGTGCCGCTGTGAAGTGGGCTGGGATGGAGACGACGACGACGCCATCGCGCAGGTCCGCGCTCACGGTCCGCCTGCGCCTGGCGGATCGTCTGACCTCGACCGGTGGATCGGCGCCGAGCAGTCCAGGGGCGCCGATGGCCTGATTACTCCTGGCGGGTTCGATCATCTCGGGGCTCTCCCTTCAGCTATTCACTGCCGGCGATGATCGACAGGACCGATTCGCCATACTTCTCAAGTTTCGACGGACCAATGCCAGCCAGCCCGCCCAGCTGCTCGATAGTGGTGGGTCGCGCTTCAGCGATCGCCACGAGGGTGGCGTCGGTGAACACGACGAACGCGGGCACGTCATTTTCCCGGGCTTGTTCCAAACGCCACTCCCGCAGCGCCTCAAAAGTGGCTTCCTGGTACGTCGCCGGGCAGTCGGCGCAGCGCCCAATCTTGCGCTCGGACCCGGAACCCAGGACTTTCCCGCACACCCGGCAGGTGGACGGAGCCGACACCTTACGGCCCTGCCGGACCTTCGGGCTCCTGAAGGCCCGGTCGCCGTCGGCCGCCGGGCGCAGACCGTCGAGGAACCGGGTCGGCTTGCGGCTGGCCCTCCCCCCCGGGGTGCGCGCCGTGGACCACGACAGCGCAAGATGCTCCCGCGCCCGGGTGATGCCGACATAGAGGAGCCTGCGTTCCTCATCGACAGCCTCGGGCGTGTCAGCGAACGAGATCGGCATTAGCCCTTCGCTGAGCCCCACCAGGAACACAGCATCCCATTCGAGCCCCTTGGCCGCGTGGAGTGAGGCGAGGGTAACGCCCTGCACCGTTGGTGCGTGCTGGGCGGCGGCCCGCTCCTCAAGTTCTGCCACGAAATCCTGCAGGGTGAATCCGTCGGCTGCCCGGGAAGCGCTCAACTCATCGGCCAGGGCGACCAGGGCGGCGAGGGATTCCCACTTTTCCCGGACGGCACCGGAACTGCCGGGTGCGACCGGGGTGTACCCAAGGCTCGCCAGGATGTCCCGTACCAACTGGGGGACATCGTCGGAGCCGGCTGCCCGGGCCCCGGCCCGCAACTGAAGCAGCGAATCCCTCACCTCGCGCCGGGTGAAGAACCGTTCACCGCCTCGGAGCTGATATCCAATCCCCGCACTGGCCAGAGCCTGCTCATAGGCCGCCGACTGACCATTAGTGCGGTAAAGGATGGCAATCTCGCTGGCCAGCACCCCGTGGTCCAGCAGCTGAGTGATCCGTCGTGCCGCCTCGGCCGCCTCAGCTTCATCGTCGCTGCACTCGGTAAATGACGGTTCCGGGCCGGTGGGGCGCTGCGCGATCAGTTCCAGCGGGGTCGACCAGCTCGTCGAGCCGGGGTGACGGCCGGTCTCGGCGGTTCGGGCGGCGAGCAGGTTATTGGCGAGTCGGACCACCTGCGGCGTTGATCGGTAGTCGCGGACCAGGCGGACCACCTGGGCGCCTTCGTAGCGGCCGGTGAAGTCGAGCAGGTGCCGCGAGGTGGCTCCGGTAAACGAATAGATCGTCTGGCTGGCGTCACCCACGACGCACAGTTCGTTCCGATCCCCCAGCCACAGGTCCAGTAACCGCTGCTGCAACGGCGAAACATCCTGGTACTCATCGACGACAAAGTGGCGGTACTGGGCTCGCACCGTGGCAGCGACTTTTTCGTCTTCCTGCAGAATGCCCACGGTGATCAGTAGTACGTCCTCGAAGTCAATGACGTTGCGGTCAAGCTTCAGATCCTCGTAGCCGGCGAAGATGCGGGCCACAGTGGTGAGGTCCATTCCGGCGGGTTCCGCCCGGCCGGCCGCTGCCGCGGTGTACCGCTCCGGGGTGAGCATCGACACCTTCGCCCATTCAATCTCGGCGGCGACATCCCTGATGGCTGCCCGGTCGGTCGACAGGCGCAGCCGTCTCGACGCCTCAGCGATGAGCTGGGCCTTGTGATCCACGAGAGCTGGAAGGGGTCCACCCACGGCTTGCGGCCAGAAGTACTGCAACTGCCGCAGCGCTGCTGCGTGGAAGGTGCGCGCCTGGACGCCCTGGGCGGACAGATCACGAAGCCGGGTACGCATCTCGGCGGCGGCGCGGGCCGTGAAGGTGACAGCAAGTACCTGCTGCGGTTTGTAGACACCCGTGTGGACGCCGTAGGCGATCCGGTGGGTAATGGCCCTGGTCTTGCCGGTCCCCGCGCCGGCCAGCACGCACAGTGGTCCGGTCAGGGTGGAGGCGACAGTGCGCTGTTCGTCGTCGAGGCCTGCCAGGATCCTTTCTTCGAGCGTTGTTTCCATTCCTATGGCCGGCCCTCCGCGGGTGCCACGTCGAGCGGCCCGCCATACCAGTGCTCGATCAGGGCCCGGGACACCGATGCTCCGGTGGGGACTGTGATCTCACCGTCCCGCACCGCGGCGGCAAGCTCAGCACGGGTGAACCACCTCACGTCCAGGATTTCCACGCCGTCGGGAACCTGATTGGTGTTCACGGCGGTGGCAATGAACCCAAGCATTAGAGACGCGGGGAACGGCCACGGCTGCGAGCCGAGGTATTGCGGCGAGTGAACATCGATCCCCGATTCTTCGGCGACTTCGCGGATCACAGCCGCCTCAAGTGATTCGCCGGGTTCAACGAAACCGGCGAGGGTGGAGAACCGGCCCTCGGGCCATGCGGCCGCCGATCCCAGGAGGAGCCGGTCGTCGTCGTCAACCACCGCCACGATGATGGCCGGATCGGTCCGGGGGTAGTGGTCGGATCCGTCGGCGGGACATCTACGGACCCAGCCTCCCTCGACAACCTCGGTCAGGGTCCCGCACCGGGGGCAATACGTGTGCTTGGCGTGCCAGTTGGCGACGGCGGCGGCCTGGACGAAAATGCCAGCGTCCCGGTCCGAAAGAGCTGTCGCCGCGTCACGGAGCCCCAGCCAGGCCTCGTCCACACGGATCGCCGTGTCCACAGCGTCCAGGATTGCCAGGAAAATATGGCTGCCGGCGGGAACGCCAGCATGGTCAGGATCGTCGGCGAGCGTCTTTCCGAGATAGATGGGTGTCTCCGGACGATCGATCGTGGCCGAATCGACGAGCAGCAGTGAACCATCGATAATTGGGGACCGCCCGTGGGCGATGAACATCACACGCGTCGTCGGAGTCCCCCACAGCTCATCTAGGAGCTCTGGGCTGGAGCGCAGGGCCCCTCCCCGGTCCAGCGCCACCCGCGCCATGGGCAGGGACCCGAACGACTGACAGGCCGGAATCCGTAGGGTTTCACTCATGGTTCTACGGTACGTTCTCGCTCCCCCAAAACACATTTCAGCTCCCGTTTAGGGGGGCCAGACGGCAGCTTCTGGCGACTCGCCGACCGGCAACGGCCCATTCTGGGAAGGACAGCCCTACCGTTGAGGATGTGAAACGGACACCCATGGAACTCGCCGCGATTGCCAGCGCCGCCGTACCCGGGCTCACCCCTACCGGGGTGGCGGGCGTCCCTGATGATGCCGCTGACTTTGAATCGGCGCTGCTGGTCGATGACTCAGGGAAGCAGTGGCGCGTGCGGTCCCCCAAACACCCCGATGCGTCGCTGCGACTCGAAACCGAGCTGCAAGCCTTGAAGGCGTTCACCCCGGCAATCAGGGCAGAGTTGCCTTTCTTGGTGCCCCACATCGCCGGAACGCTGCGTCAGGGCGAGCTGTGCACTTTTGTTTACGCCCATCTTGCAGGCTCGCCGCGCGAGCTGGATGACCTCGCCGCCGGTGGCAGCGGACTGGCAACAGAACTAGGCAAAATGCTTGCCGCCATTCACGAACTGCCGCCGCTTCTGGTCCACAACGCTGACCTGCCCAGTTACGAAGCGAACGAGTTCAGGCAGCGCAAACTAAACGAATTGGATCAGGCTGCCATCACGGGCCGGATCCCCGCGCACCTCCTGCGGCGGTGGGAGCATGCGTTGGAAGATGTCACCCTGTGGCGGTTCCATCCGACGGTGGTCCACGGAGACCTTCACGAAGACAGCCTGCTGATCTCAGCCGGACGGGTCACCGCCGTCACTGGTTGGACCGACCTTCGGGTGGGCGACCCTGCCGACGACTTCGCGTGGCTGTTGGCCGCTACCAACCCGAGGTTCGCCGACGACGTCCACAAGGCCTACGTCCTGGCGCGGGCCGAGGCCGCCGACCCGCACCTCATGCGCCGTGCAGCGTTAGCCGCCGAGTTCGCCCTGGCGCAGTGGCTGGTGCGGGGCGTGGCAATGGACAACGCCGAGATGATCGCCGAAGCCGAGGACATGATGGCTTCACTCGACCGGGATCTGCAGGCCGAAGAGGCAGCGGCTGCCGAGTACCAGGCTGCCCACGCCGAAGCTGACGACGACGCCCCCGAGGAAGCCGTCAGCGAACCGGCCACCGACGACGCCGAGACGTCTTCGCTGCCCATCATCAAGTCCAGCTAGGCGCGGGACCGGCTCACCGGCGATCCTCCGCTTAAGCCGTCGCCCTCCTGATGATCTCCTCCAGCCCGGCCTCGGTGGCCAGATTGTGCGGCCGGATCACGGTGTCGGTGCTGGCATAGTAGAACGCAGCCTGGACCGAGTCCAGTGGAACGTCCTTCAACCGGGCCCAGGCTAGCCGGTAGACGGCAAGCTGGACCGACCGCACAGCGAGTTTGTGGCGCGACGGTGGTGTGCCGGTCTTCCAGTCGACCAGTTCCCACCGGCCGTCGTCATCCCTGAATACGGCATCGATGCGGCCACGCACCACCAGGGCACCCACCCGCGTTTCGATGGGTACTTCCAGCTCCACTGGAACACGGTGCGCCCAGACCGACCCTTTGAAGGTGTCAATCATGCTCTCGAGGTCGAGGGCCTCGTCAATATGGGAGTCGGCCCCGGGAGTCTCGCCCAGATCCAGCATCCCGCTGGTGCCGTAGAACTCCTCGATCCACGAGTGGAAAGCTGTGCCACGGCGGGCCGCCATTCCGGGGCGCCGCGGCACCGGTCGGCGGAGCTGACGTGCCACGGCGGCGGGATCGTCGGAGAGCTCAACAAGGAGGGAAGCCGAGATGTGGGCGGGAAGCTCCACCTTCGGGTTCTCCACGCGCCGCGAATGCCGTGCCAGCGCCAGTCGCGTCTCCTCATCCCACCGTCCGCGCCGGACGGGCGCCGCATCGGGATCCTGGGCGTCGGACTCGGTGCCGAGGCTCGCTGCCGCAAGGAGGACCGCCGCGGCGGCTGACTCGATACCGGTGCGGCGGTCGCGCAGCGGGTCAACAGGCCAGGCCGCCCGGGCTTCGACGGCGTTAGCCGGGTTGGTGTCCCCTTCGCCTTCCTCGGGCAGCCACTGCAGGACGGTAAAGCCCGGCTCGTGGTGCTCAGCGAGTTCCCTCAGCTCGGTCAGGTAGGTCGATGGCGGAGTCGGCTTGGTTCGGCCACCGCCCCAGGCCGCTGAGGTGCACACCAGCACGTGTTTGGCACGGGTGAACGCGACGTAGGCGAGACGGCGTTCCTCCCGCTCCGCGTGGTAGCGGGCCTCCGAGGTAAATGTCTTCTCGCTGGCAATCCAGGAGACCTGATCCGGCTGCTCCCAGTCCCAGTGGGGGAGTTCGCCGGCATCGCCGCGCAGGTTCCAG
The DNA here is from genome assembly GCF_054511125.1 of Arthrobacter sp. TMN-50. Lineage (NCBI taxonomy): Bacteria > Bacillati > Actinomycetota > Actinomycetes > Micrococcales > Micrococcaceae > Arthrobacter > Arthrobacter sp. TMN-50. The sequence continues at coordinate 255,691 of NZ_JBTNDG010000001.1, forward strand.
GGGATGGCCGAGTCGCCGCTGCTCCATCGGGAGTCGGACCCGCTGGGGAAGGCCCCTTCGTTGAGTCCGGGGACAGCCACAATGTCCCATTCCAACCCCTTTGCCGCATGCACGGTCAGGAGTTGCACGGCGTCGCGATTGGTTTCCAGCGCGGTCACCGGGAGCCCATCCTCCTCATTGTCCGCTGCCTCAAGCCATGCCAGGAACGCGGCTAGATCCACGCGTTCGGCGGTGGAGCTGAACCCGGCTACGGCATCCACAAACGCGTCCAGGTTTCGCCTGGCCTCGTGAATGCCGACCTGGGGTTTGGCTGCCACCTCGATGTCAAGAAGAATCCTGCGTTCCACCTCATTGATCAGCGTGGTGAGGTCATCGCCGACGAAATCCCTGAGCCCCCGCAGCTCATCCCGGAGTTGCAACAACCGGGCCCGTCCTTCAGCACTGAGCTGACGACCGCTCCTGGACCTCCAGTCCGGAGGCGGAAGCTGGTCAACCGCCTCGACCAGACTGCCCGACTCTACTGTGTCAGGCTCCACTGTGTCAGGCACGATCGCCGCCGGGGCGGCCAGGTCGGTGTCCAGCGGCTGCTCTGGACCCAAGCCGGGACCCAGGACTGATCCGGACTCTGATCCGGGTTCCGTCTCTCTGCCGGATGCCAGCCACGCCCGGCGTTGGGCCAGGTGCCGCGACCAGTCGCCCAGTGCCATGATGTCCGCCGGACCAATCCGCCACCGGGCGCCAGCAAGCAGACGCAGCAGGGAATCGGACCGGTCCGGGTCCCCGAGCACTCTCAACACGGCCAGCAGTTCAACAATCTCGGGGGTCCTGAGCAGGCCGCCGAGACCGACGATCTGCACCGGAACACCCCGCTGTTCGAGCTCCCTGCGAATGGATTCAAATTGTCGTCTCCCCCGACACAGCACTGCCACGGTCGGTTTGAGCCGCCTGCCTTCCGAGCCCCGCTCGAAGCCGCGCCGCCGGTGCTGCTCCACCTGATCCGCCAGGATAGCTGCCTCACCCGGGACGGTCCCACCGTCTCTACTGACCGTTGCTTCGCTGAGGAAGCGCCCAAGATAGACCTCGCCCACCCCGGCCCGGGGTTTGGGCTCAAGCGGTGGAACGACCAGGTCGGTGGTCCGTAACCAGCCCGGCGGCCGGTTCAGCTCCGCGGCGACGGCGTTGGCTGCGGCGAGGATGCTGGTGCCGTTCCGCCAGGCAATAGACAGATTAGCCACCGGCGACGGTCGCAAGCCTTCCTCGAGTGTCAGGGGGAACGTGGTGCGGAACGTGCCGAGCTGCCCGGCTGACGCTCCCCGGAATCCGTAGATCGACTGGTGCGGGTCCCCCACCGCGGTAACTGCCCGACCATCGCCGAACAGCTTCGAGAACAGCACCATCTGGGCGAAGGAGGTGTCCTGAAACTCGTCGAGGAGGACCACCCGGTATTTCTGGCGCTCCAGCTCAACCGCTTCGGGCACGTCGGTGACGATCCTTGCTGCGAGCGCAACGAGATCGCCGAAGTCGAGCTGCCGCCGGGAGTGTTTGGCGTCGGAATAGTGTTCAACCAGCTCCGTGATGGTGATGCGGGTGCGTAGTTTGTCCAGCATCTTGGCCACCGACTGCGCCGGACGGCGGGATGTCCCCGCAGCGTATTCCAGGGCGCTGACTGCCGAAATGTGTTCTCTCAGTACCGCCCGTACTTCCCCCGGGGTCACCAGGTGTTCGGCACACTCCCCGGCCATCGTCAGAACAGCCTTCACCAGGGTGGACTTTGCAGCACTGAAGTGCTCCCACTCGCCCTCGTACGCCTCAACGACCGTGCTGGATAGTTGCCAGGCCTGGGCGGCCCCCAGCAGCACGGAGTCGCGCTCGACGCCGATCCGCAATCCATAGTCCTGCACGATGGCGTTCGCGTAGGAGTGATAGGTGGATACGCTCGGGTCAAGCCTGCCGCCAGCGTCTTCCTCGTGTCCTGCCGCCGCCAGCGCCGGGTACAGCGCAGCGAGTTGCTGATGGATCCGGGTGGACAGCTCCCCTGCCGCTTTCCTGGTGAACGTCACCCCCAGAATCTGCTCCGGCCGGACCAGGGCGTTGGCCACCAGCCAGACCACCCGATCGGCCATGGTCTTGGTTTTTCCCGACCCAGCGCCCGCAATCACCAGTAATGGCTCCAGCGGAGCCTCAATGATGGTGATCTGGTCCGGGGTCGGGTATTGGACCGGAGTCGCTGGGTCCCCGTGCAGCAGCTCGGCGAGCTCGCGGGCGGAGTACCGTGGGGCTGGCGGCCCCGCGATCTGGGCTGCTCCTGCCGTACCGGATTCGGTGGTGGTGGTCATTCGGTCACCTGCCGGCCTTCTGGGCACAGCGGACAGATCTCCGGGAGCCGGCATCCTGATCCGGCGTGTCCGGAGCGCTTCGGATCGTGGACTGTATCGAACTGTGCTGCGGACATCAGGCGAGCCGCCTCCTCAATCATGTCCCGCGCCCACCGGTCGGCGGCGGCAAGGGGTGGTTGTTGCTGGACTCCTGCTTCTTTTCGGGTGGTCCCGAGCTGCACCAGTGCGGCTCCGCCTGATCCCGTGGGCTCCCCATCGGTCAGGGCGCCCTCCGTCACTGCCACCTGGTAGGCCGCCAGTTGCGGATGTCGATCGAGGTCTGCCAGGGGCGGCGAGGATTTGCCGGTCTTGAGGTCGACAATGACCAGCCGGCCTTCGCCGTCTATTTCCAACCGGTCAATTTGTCCCCGTAGCCGTGCCACCCGTGAGCCCTCCCCCACTGGCACCTCAAGCTCAACCTCGAAGTCGACCTCGGTGCCGAGTAGCGACCGTCCGTCCTGTCGCATGGAAATAACGTATCCGGCCAGTTTTCGGACCATCTGTTCCGCGCGCTGGAAATCAATCAGTCCTTCCCAGTTGTCCTTCATCCCCAGCGAGGGCCAGCGCCGTTGCAGCTCTTCGACGTACTGGCTTCCGGTGGCATCGGGGAGGTCCTGGGCAATGCCATGCACGAGCGTACCCAGCGAGCGGGCGAAGTCCGTGGTGGGTTCACCGCCCACCGCTGAGACAAACCAGTTCAAGGGTGATTTCAGGACGGCGTCGACCTTCGACGGCGATACCGGAATGGGCTGCTCCGGTGGCACTACAGGTGCACTGGAAGACAGCTCATGGAGACCCCACCAGCCCCGCGGGTGCGCCCCCGGCACCTCGGGCGAGTGATTGACCATGGCCCCCAGGTGACGGGTCGCCTCGCGTGAGAGTTCGGGGAACGTAGCCGACTGCTGAGCGTACTTCCTGAGCTCAGCCACTAGCGCCCGAAGCGTCAGCGGCCGTTGCACCTCGGTACGCACGCGTTCCAGCTGCCCCGGCGGCAGGGGATCCACCAGGTCGAGGAACGGTGATGGCTGGGCCTCATCCGACGCGACGGCGCAGCAAATGAGTTCTTCGCCCGCCCGCGACACTGCTACCGAAAAACTTCTCAATTCATCGAAGCGGATGTCCTGCATCAGGATCAGGGGGTCACGATGGCGCCGGAAATCTGTGCCGTGGTCCATCAAGGCCGTTAATTCACTTGATCCCAGCAGCTCCCCACGGAGACGCAGGTTTGGCCAGATTCCCTCCTGGATCCCTGCCACAATGACCACGGGCCATTGACGGCCGGAGGCACTGGCCGGGGTCAGCAACGCCACCGACTCCTGGTGCTGGGCCCGCGGCGCCAGGGTATCCATGGGAAGTTCCTGATTGGTCAGGTACTCGAGGAACCGGGCCGGCGGCGCCCCCGGCACCTGGTCGACAAACCTCTCGGCGGTCTGGAACAGGGCGACCACCGCATCGAGATCCCGGTCCGCCCGAACCGATGATGCGCCGTCGGCGACGGCCGAGTCGGCCCATTTAGTGGACCATCCCGAGGCTTCCCAGAGCGCCCACAACACCGTCTCGGGGTTGGCCCCCGGTGCCGCCAGCGCCGACTCTCCCGCTGAGATCATCCGGGCTATCCGGCGCGCCGCGGTGCCGCCCTGCATCCCAGCTCCGATTGGTGACGGGTCGGTGAGCGCCTCCACCAGCAGTTCGTCGCTGGTACGCCCGCGTCCGGCGGCCAGTTCCGCCTGCCGGAGACCCTGACGCAGGCGTCGGAGCTCAAGCGTTCCCGCGCCTCCCATCCGCGATGACAGTAGCGATACAGCCAATCCGGCGTCGAGGTCGAGCTGGCCCAGGACCACCCCGAAGATATCCAGCAGGGGCCTCACCGCTGGTTCATCCCGGATGGCCCGTTCGGCCACCGGAACATTGACGGCAATGCCCTGGCCTGTCAGGTACCGCTGCAACTCAGCCACCTGGGCACCAGTCCGCACAATTACTGCGATATCGGCAAGGCTCCGTCCACCGAAAAGTTGTGCTTCCAGGACGCGCTGTGCAACATAGCGCAGCTCATGGAACGAGGAGTCGACCAGATGCGCTGAGACGACGCCCGCCCGCGGCTGGGGATCTGGTTCATGCTCGGGTGGTGCAAGGGCCCGGTATACCGGTGCACCTCCGACCACCGAGATTCGCGAGGCAACGTTCTGCCAGGCATCCGCCAGGGGTCCGGATAGCCGGTACGAGTCGGTCAGTGCAACCGTCTGCAGCTCCGTGGTGACGGCGAGCTCTCGCTCCAGCCGGCCCGTGAGCTCGGGGCGGGCGCCCCGGAAACCATGCACCACGGTGTCCGGGCAGGACGCTACCAACACGTCCCTGTCCCTGCCCAGCAGGGTGAGTAGAGCATGGACCGCCGCATTGGATTCCTGATAGTCATCCACCAGGATCAACTGCAACCGGGACCGCTCCTGAGCCAGAAACTCCTCATCAAACTCCAGGAGGTGTCTGGCGGCAGTCAGGACTCCCGCCGGGTCGAAGGCCTCGGGCATCCGCAGATCCAGCACATCACGGTACTCCTGATATAGCTGTGCGCCGGCGGTCCAGTCGGGACGGTCGAAGCGCGCCCCCAGCTCGGCCAGCTCGGCGGGTGGCATTCCGTACTCGCTGACGCGGTCGAAGAGCTCCCGCACCTCCTGCCGAAAACCCCGGGTCCCCAGGGCAAGGCTTAGCCCCTCGGGCCAGCCGAGCGGTGTCGCGCCGGGCCGGTTGTGCCCGTCCAGGAGTTCCTTGATGATCAGGTCCTGTTCCGCCCCGGAGAGCAGCCGGGGACTGCGGATCAGCTCGGGCATCCGACCCTCGATCCGTGCCCTGCGGATCAGGTCGAACGCGTAGGACGCCCAGGTCCGTGCCGGCGCGGCACTGAGGCTACGGTTCAACCGGGTGGTCAGGGCGTCACGGAGCCGGGCTGCGCCGAGCCGCGATGGAGCCAGCACCAGTACGGCGGATGGATCAAGGCCTTCCTCGTTGATCCGCCGCACCGCTGCCTCAATCAACACGGTTGACTTGCCGGTGCCGGGACCGCCCAGTACCAGCACCGGTCCACTGCCCGCCCCGAGCTCAACCACCCTGCGCTGCCCAGCGCTGAGTCGCGGCGCAGTTGGAGCGGGCAGCCCGCTCGCAGGATCAGCTGCAGCGAACAATCGCGGTTTCATACTCATGCGCTAAGACCATCATGGGGGTCCGACATTGTGCTCGGGAGCCCGGAGATCTCGGCCAGCCGCGAGCGGATCCCGTCGAGGATCGCCCGCTGCGCAACCGTGGGATTCCAGCGTGCAGCGCCCATATCGATGGTGTATCCGTCTTCCAGAGAGGTGAGGTTCCTGGTGTGCCCGCGCGTGCGCAGGGGCGTTCCTTCGGCTTCGTACAGCGGGGCCGCCCTGGCACTGTGGCCCGCCGGTGGCAGCCCGCTGGCGCGTACCACCCGCCACCAGGGTGTTCCCTCGCTGGCCCGGGACATGGCCGCACCGATCTGGCGGGGCCCGGACGTTTCAAGGAGTTCGGCGATGTCGCCGTAGGACAGCACCAGGCCGTTGGGAATCAGCCCTGCCACCTCATAAACCGCCTCGGCGAAATCCTCACGCATGAATTCCAGCCTAGCCGGACGGACCTCCCGCGAAATGTCGGAGCCAACGGATAGCGTCGAAGCTATGGATAGCTGGCATAACCACCCCCGCGCGGCCTTCGACCTTGAGACCACCGGCCGGGATCCGTTGGAGGCGCGAATCGTGACCGCCTCACTACTGCTTGTCGACGCCGACGGTGCGGTCCTTGAGCAGCATGAGTGGCTCGCCGACCCGGGGATTGATATTCCCACCGAGGCAGCAGCAATCCATGGTGTCAGTACCGAACGGGCCCGGCGCGATGGCCAGCCCGTGGACCGCGTTGTGCGCGAGCTTGCCGCTGTCCTCAGCCGGCTGTTCGCGGCGGGAGTTCCGGTCCTCGCGTTCAACGCCCGCTATGACTTCACCGTGTTGGCCAGCGAAGGGGCACGGCATTCGGTGCCGGTACCCCACCCCTTCCCCGTCCTCGATCCGTACATCATGGACAAACAGGCTGACCGCTTTCGGCGCGGAAAACGAACCCTGACAGCCATGTGCGAGCACTACGGCGTCGTGTTCGAGAACGCCCACACCTCGGCCGCCGACGTGCTGGCCACCCTGCAGGTGGCCGCGGTCCTCGCCGAACGGTTTCCGCACCTGCAGCATCCGGCCGGGGTGCTGCACGCCTCGCAGGTGGTGTGGGCAGCCCGGCAAGCCGCAAGCTTCCAGGATTACCTGCGCCGCGAGGACCCGGCGGCAGTCGTCGAAGGGCGCTGGCCCGCCATCGCCTCCTAACAAGGCGGGCGGGCCCGGTCGTAGATTCTTCGATCTACCGCCGGGAAACGTCGCGGTGGGACCACTGGCGTGATGCTGAGCACTAAAGTTCAGTCACTTCTTTCATGCGTGTCAAGATGGCTTAGGCGCAGGCCAGTGCGCCCGTGAGCTGTGATGCGTCGAATCATCCGGCCGGCTCCAGCAACCGTGAGGGACCATGATCACCGTTTCCGACCTGCGCAAAACCTACCGACAGGGCGCTCGCACCATCACCGCGTTGGATGGCGTGAGCCTGACCGTGCCGCGCGGGTCGATCCATGGCATCATCGGCCATTCCGGAGCGGGGAAGTCCACGCTCGTCCGTTGCCTGACCCTGCTCGATCGTCCCAGCTCGGGGTCGGTCACCATTGATGGGCGGCAGCTCACCGCTGTGAAGGATTCCGAGATCCGGACGGCCCGCCGACGGATCGGTATGGTGTTCCAGCATGCCAACCTGATGGATTCCCGCACCGCCGCACAGAACGTCGCGCACCCATTGGAGCTGGTGAAGACACCCAAGGCGGACATCACGTCGACTGTGGCACGGCTCCTTGACCTGGTGGGCCTGGCCGGGTTCGCTGACGCGTATCCTTCGCAGCTGTCGGGTGGCCAGAAGCAGCGGGTCGGTATTGCCCGCGCCCTGGCGTCGGATCCAGATGTGCTGCTTTGTGATGAACCGACCTCGGCGCTGGACCCCACCACCACCGATGACATTCTGGACCTGATCCACCATCTCACTGACACGCTGGGGTTGACCGTGCTGATCATTACCCACGAGATGAATGTGGTGAAGCGAATCTGCGATTCGGTGTCCCTGCTGGAAGACGGCAGGGTCGTCGAACATGGCCGGCTGGAGGACGTCGCCGCCAAGTTGGACGGCAAGCTGTCCCAGGCGTTGCTGCCGCTGCCCGCCCACATCCCCGGTCCGTTGCCGGCTCTCGAGCTGCTGCTCGCCGGGGACGTCGCGTCCGGTCCGGTCCTGTCCGATCTTGGACGCCGCTTCGATCTCAGCATCAACGTCCTGGCTGGCAGCGTTGAAAACCTCGCCGACCGCCGGTTTGGCCGCTTGCGCATCGAGGTTGGGGAACCGGCACCAGTCGATGACATGCTGCAGTACCTGCAGTCCCGCGGCGTAGCGGCGAAGGTGGCGTAGTGGATTTCCTCGATCAGCTGTTCACCAACCCCGGTATTACCCGTGCGTTGCCCGAAGAATTTGCCGCTACGCTGCAGATGGTTGGCATCTCGGGCCTCTTCACCCTGCTGATTGGCTTGCCGCTGGGAGTGTTCCTCTCCACCAGCGCCCCCGACGGGCTGCGACCGATGCCGGTGACCAACAAGGTGATCAGCGGCGTCGTCGTCAATATCACCCGATCCATCCCGTTCGCCATCCTGATGGTGTCCCTGATTCCCCTGGCCCGGCTCCTGACCGGAACCTCGATCGGGCCGATCGCGGCGTCGGTGTCCCTGAGCATCGGCGCGATCCCGTTCTTCGCCCGGCTGGTGGAGACCTCCCTCCGCGATGTCAGCTCGGGCAAGGTCGACGCCGCCCTGGTGATGGGCTCGACCCGGTTACAGGTGGTTACCAAGGTACTGCTTCGCGAGGCACTTCCCGGTCTGATCGCCGCCTTCACGACGACGCTCGTCACCCTGGTGGGCTACTCCGCCATGGCAGGCATCATCGGCGGCGGCGGGCTCGGCCGGCTCGCCTACAACTACGGTCTGCAGCGCTTCGACACCACGGTCATGGTGGTGGTGATCGTCATCATTGTGCTCATCGTGCAGGCTATCCAGCTCGTTGGCGACTGGGCAGCCCGCCGGGTCGACCACCGGTCGGCGGCTACCGCCGGGCGGGGCCGTGGGCTCCGCCGCCGCACCACTCCCCAGGTGGTTGGCAGCTAGCCATCCGCACCGCGGGCACCACCCGCACTACATTTTTGCACCCTCCCGAAAGGAAACCTGTTCTGTTGCGCAAGCTACTTACCCTCGCCGCCACCGGTGTCGCTGCTTCCCTGGCGCTGAGCGCCTGTGGTGGTTCCACTGCCCCCGCCGTCGTCTCCTCACTTGATCCGGCGAACCCGGAGACCATCACCGTCGGAGCGAGCCCCCAGCCGCATGCCAGGATCCTCGAGTTCATCGATGAAAACCTTGCCGAAGGGGCCGGGCTGGACCTGGAAATCACTGAGTTCGACGATTACACCACCCCCAACATTGCCCTCAGCGACGGGGACCTGGACGCCAACTACTTCCAGCACCTGCCGTATTTCGAGAGCCAGGTCGAAGGTCAGGGCTACGAGTTCGCCCACGGCGAGGGCGTCCACATTGAACCCTATGCAGCCTTCTCCGAGCAGCACCAGGACGTTTCCGACGTCCCCGAGGGTGGTCGCATCGCGATCACCAATGACCCCTCCAATCAGGCCCGTGCCCTGACCCTGTTGCAGGACGCCGGTCTCCTTGAGGACATTGCCGACGACGCGTCGGTGCTCGCCCTGACTCCGGAGCAGAACCCGATGGGACTGGAGTTCATCGAGAACCAGCCGGAACTGCTGCTCAACGACCTGCAGGACCCCAGCGTTGACCTGGCCATCATCAATGGCAACTACATCCTGGATGCGGGCCTGAGCACCACCGACGCCCTGGTCGTGGAGTCCCTGGAGGGCAACCCATACGCCAATTTCCTGGCCTGGAACACCGCCTCCGACGGCGATGCCCGGATCGACAAGCTCGAGGAACTGCTGCACTCCCCAGAGGTGGCCGCCTACATTGAGGACCAGTGGCCCAGCGGAGACGTTGCCCCCGCGTCCTAGCGATCACACGTCGCACCATTAGAAGAACCCCGCACCGGAACGGACATCGTTCCGGTGCGGGGTTCTTCTGCGTAGGCGTCAGCTGGAAGGCGTCGCCGCCGCGGCGGCCGCAGCAGCGGCCGGCAGGGCGTCGTGGATCAGGTTCATGGCGGCGTCGTCGTGCGCCGAGGAGAGGAACCAAGCCTCAAAGACCGACGGCGGCAGATACACCCCGGAGTCCAGCATGGAGTGGAAGAAAGGCGCGTAACGGTAGGACTCCTGTGCCAGCGCGTCGGCGTAATTGCTGACCCCTGCCGACGACGTCCCAAACGCCACGCTGAACAGGTTCCCTGCCCGCTGGATTGAATGGTCGACGCCGGCGCGGTCCAGCTCGGTGGACAACGCACCCGAGAGTGCCAGTGAGGTGGCGTCGATGTGCCGGTAGACGTCGGCCGTTGCGTGGGTCAGCTGCGCCACCCCCGCAGCCATCGCCAACGGGTTACCGGACAGCGTGCCGGCTTGGTAGACGGGGCCCAGCGGAGCGAGCTGGTTCATGACCTCCTCGCGGCCGCCCAGAGCCGCCGCGGGCAGTCCACCGCCGATCACCTTCCCAAATGTCAGCAGGTCCGGCGTCCAGGCCTCCTCGGCGCCTGCCGCACCGCCGGTGAGACCCCAATACCCGCCGGGGCCGACCCGGAATCCGGTGAGGACCTCGTCGACGATGAGCAGCGCTCCGTGAGCGGCGGTAATCCTGGCCAGGCCCGCGTTGAACCCGGGGGCGGGCGCAACTACTCCCATGTTGGCTGGGGCCGCTTCGGTGATGACCGCGGCAATGGCATCGCCGTGATCGGCGAACGCCGCTTCCACAGCAGCGAGGTCGTTATAGGGCAGCACCAGGGTTTCCGCGGCTGTGGCAGCGGTGACCCCGGCTGAGCCTGGGAGTGCCAGTGTGGCCACCCCTGAGCCGGCGGCGGCCAGTAGGGAATCCAGGTGCCCGTGATAGCAACCGGCGAACTTGACGATCAGGTTGCGTCCGGTGAAGCCTCGGGCCAGCCGGACGGCTGTCATTGTCGCTTCGGTCCCGGTGGATACCATCCGGAGCCGTTCGACGGCGGGTACCCGGTCCTGGACCAGTTGGGCGAGGTCAGCCTCGGCGGGGGTGGATGCCCCGAAGGACAGCCCCTTGTCGGCCGCGCTATGCACCGCCTCAAGGACTGCCGGGTGGGCGTGCCCCAACAGGGCCGGCCCCCAGGAGCAGACCAGGTCAACATACTCCCGGCCGTCGGCGTCCGTGACATGGGGGCCGTTGGCCGACACGAGGAAGCGGGGGGTGCCGCCCACCGAGCCAAACGCCCGGACCGGCGAATTCACACCGCCCGGCATCAGCGTCTGTGCGCGGGCGAAGAGGTCTTCTGAAACGGTCATCGGTGTTACTCCTTCAGCCAGCCGGCAAGTTCGGCGGCCCAGTAGGTCAGGATGATGTTCGCCCCGGCTCGTTTGATGCCGAGAACTGATTCTTCGATGGCCCGACGGCGGTCGATCCAGCCGTTGGCTGCAGCGGCCTCGATCATCGCGTACTCCCCCGAGATCTGGTAGGCCCCCACCGGTACGGGAGACAGTGCCGCGACGTCGGCAAGGATGTCGAGGTAGCTCATGGCCGGTTTGACCATCACCATGTCGGCACCTTCCTCGAGGTCCAGTTCCACCTCGAGGAGGGCCTCGCGGCGGTTTGCTGAGTCCATTTGGTAGGTGCGACGATCACCCGTCAGCTGGGAGTCAACAGCCTCCCGGAACGGGCCGTAGAACGCCGAGGCGTATTTCGCGGCGTAGGCGAGGACCGCTGTCTCCTGGTGTCCCGCTCCCTCCAGGGCCTGCCGGATAACCGCCACCTGGCCGTCCATCATGCCCGAGGGGCCGAGGACGTGAGCTCCGGCATTGGCCTGGGCAACCGCCATTTCGGAGTACGCCGCCAGCGTCGCATCATTGTCGACGGTGCCGTCGGCTGCCAGCACACCGCAGTGCCCATGGTCGGTGAACTCGTCAAGACACACGTCGCTCATGATCACCAGGTCATCGCCCACCTCAGCCCTGACATCTGCGATCGCCCGGTTCAGGACTCCGTCCGGGTCCAGCCCCGCGCTTCCCGTCGCATCGCGGTGCGCGGGGATGCCGAACAGCATGATCCCGCCGACGCCCAACTCGACGGCCTCAGCGGCGACGCGCTTCAGCGACTCGGTGGTGTGTTGCACCACGCCCGGCATCGAGGAAATCGGGTGCGGGCTGGTGAGGCCTTCCCTGATGAACGCTGGCAGGACCAGCTCGGCGGGACTGAGCCGGTGTTCGGCGGTCAGACGACGCAGTGCCGGCGTGGTCCGCAGTCGGCGGGGCCGGTGTTGGGGGAAACTCATGGGTGCTCCTTTTCTCTTGCGCTTAGCCTGTCACGATGGTGGGTGCTCGCGCACCGCTGCGGCGATGGCGTCGGCGATACCCGCCGGGGTGGGCTGCGCGGCGACAGCCCCTCCGGGCATCCCGTACTTCGCCGCCTCATCGGCGGTCGTGGCACCGATCATCACCGCAGCCAGTCCGGTGGGAAGGGTGCCCGGCCAGGCGGCGGGGGCTCCGTCCGACAGTTGGCGCACAGTGCTCGGAGAGGTGAAGACCACCGCGTCGACGTCGCCCGCACCGGCCGCCGCCCAGAACCCATCCCGATCCAGTTCAGTAACAGTGTCGGCATGGGCACCGGCGTCGTTGGCTTCCGGGGTGTCTGATCCCGCACGATACGGTGCAATGTCAGCCGTGATCCGGCGACCGGGATCCGCTGGGTAGGGGACGGTGAGATACGCGGTGACTCGCAACAGGTCCCAACCCTGACCGATCAGTGCTCGTCCGAGGGTCTCGGCCGCAAGGTCGGCCTGCGGCAACAGTATTCGTCCCTCGGGTGCCAGCCGGGCGAAAGCTGCCGCAAGCCCAGCCGCCGAGCTTCCCCCATCAACCTTTCCCGGCACCAGGTCGACACGGATACTCTCGGCGGCCAGCGCCCCGGCCGTCGCCTGGCCGACCGCAGCAATCCGTGTACTGGGGTGAAGAGCTGCGGCGAGGTCCCCACCGCGTTCCGCCGAGCGCTGTTTCAGCGCGCGGACGGTGGTGGAGCTGGTCACCAGAAGCCAGGCAAATCCCCCGTTGCGTAGCAGGTCAAGCGCGGCGTCGAGCGGCCCGGCGTCCTCGGGGGTGACAAAATCGATCAGGGGGAGCAACCGCACGCTTGCTCCCCGGGACAATAGCTCCTCTACCACCGGCCCTGACCGGTCGGCACCGCGTAGCAGCACCACCCGGACACCGTCCAGCGGCAGCGGGTCGGGAGCCGGGACTGGGGTCATCCGAGAGTGAGCGGCGCAATGGCCGCGGCACCGGCGTCGAGCAGATCCTCGGCGAGGCCCACACCCAGCGCGTCGGCCCCCTCGGCTGTCAGGTCGCGGCTTGAGCGCGCCAACCGGAGCAAATTTGTTCCGTCGAGGCTACAGACCACCGCCTGCAACCCGAGGAGCCCGTCGGTGACTGTGGCAAGGGCGCCGATCGGGGCGCTGCAGCCCGCTTCGAGACGGCGGAGCACCGCCCGTTCAGCGGTAACCGCCAGCCGGGTTTCGGCGTCGTCGTAGTGGCGCAGGGCGGCTGCGAAGGTAGAGCCGGCGGCGTCGCTGGTCCTGCACTCGACGGCGAGCGCCCCCTGGCCGGGGGCGGACAGCATGACTGCCGGGTCGATGAGCTCAGTAATGAGGTTTTCCCGGCCCAGCCGGATCAGGCCAGCCGCAGCGAGCACCACGGCGTCGAGGTCGCCCGGACCAGCGTCCGTCAGGCCGGTGACCCGACCCAACCGGGTGTCCACGTTGCCCCGGATATCGATAACGTTGAGCCCGGGCCGCGCTGCCCGGAGCTGGGCGGCCCGGCGAGGGGACCCCGTTCCGACGGTCGCACCGTCCGGTAGGGCGGCGAGGGTCAGACCGTCCCGGGCGCACAGGGCATCCCGAGTGTCGGCCCGCTCCGGGATGGCCGCTACCGTCAAGCCGTCGGCGGGAGTGGTCGGAAGGTCCTTCAGGGAGTGGACAGCGAGGTCACACCGGTCATCGAGGAGGGCATCACGAAGCGCCGCAACGAAAACACCTGTCCCGCCGATCTGCGTCAGAGACCCCTTGTGGACGTCTCCCTCGGTGCGGATCCGGACCAGCTCGTGGGCGACTCCGCTCAGCTCGCTGACCCGCTCGGCGACGGTGGTGGTCTGGGTCAGCGCCAGCACGCTGGCCCGGGTGCCGACCCGCAGCGGTTGGGTCACGTCGCCGGGGCCGTCCCTGGCAGGCCGACAGTCGAGTCTGCTGCAGCAACCGTGGGTTTGGGCCCGCGGCGGTTGGCGCAGCAGTTGGGGCGGCACACATCAAACCAGGGGCCCAGCTGCGTGGCGGACGGCCGGTCGGCAATATTATTGGCAACAGTGCGTTCGCAGATCAGGTCAATCAGACCGGCGACGAACTTTTTGTGGGTGCCGGGGGTGGGCACCCGCTCGGCGAGGACCCCCAGGTCGGCACAGGTTTCGAGGGCCTCCGTGTCCAGGTCCCACTTCACTTCCATGTGGTCACTGACGAAACCCAGGGGAACGATGACGACACCCTTGGTACCGGCAGCCGCGAGCTCCTTGATGGCATCGTTGATGTCCGGCTCCAGCCACGGCACATGCGGGGCACCGGACCGGGACTGGTAGACCAGCGACCAGTCGACGCCAGCCGATTCCGGAACCCGGTCCAGGACCGCCTGCGCGGTGGCCAGGTGCTGCGCCACGTAAGCTCCTTCGGCGTAGGCGGGACCGCCGTCGGCCTCACCGTTGACGCGGGGCCCGGCGGCGTCGGCGTCGCCAGTGGGAATCGAATGGGTGGCGAAGAGGACGTGGATGGGGGCCTCGGCGTTGCCACTCTCACTCAGCTTCTGGCGTAGGCCCGACAGTCCTTCGGTGACACCCTCGATAAAGGGCTCGACGAAGCCGGGGTGGTCGAAGTACTGCCTGACCTTGTCCACTTCGAGTTTTCCGTCGAGGCCGGTCTCGACCAGGGCCATGCCCAGGTCTTCCCGGTACTGGCGGCAACTTGAGTAGCAGGAGTAGGCGCTGGTGGTGACGGTGAGGACCCGGCGGTGCCCGGCGTCGTACGCCTCCTGCAGGGTGTCCGCGATGAACGGCGCCCAGTTACGGTTGCCCCAGTACACCGGCAGGTTGATGCCACGGCTGGCCAGTTCGGCTTCCATTGCCGCCTTGAGTGCGCGGTTCTGGGCGTTGATGGGGCTGATGCCGCCGTTGACGCGGTAGTGGTGGGAAACCTCTTCGAGCCGCTCATCGGGGATTCCCCGGCCCCGTGTGACGTTCCGCAGGAACGGAATGACGTCTTCCTGGCCTTCGGGTCCGCCGAAGGAGGCGAGGACGATCGCGTCGTACTCCTTGGGCGCCATCCGCCCGTTGTCGTCCACACCGTCAAGGGGGTGGAATGCTTGGGCTGTCATCGGAGCACCTCTGCGATCTCGGCGGTATCAATCCGCCGTCCGGTGTAAAAAGGAATCTCGTCGCGGACGTGCCGCCGGGCCTCGGTCTCCCGCAGATGACGCATCAGGTCCACCAGGTCAACCAGTTCAGGTGCCTCCAGCGCGAGGATCCATTCCCAGTCGCCGAGCGCGAAGGACGAGACGGTGTTCGAAAGGACCTGCGGGTACTCGCGGCCCTTCATGCCATGGTCGTAGAGCATTTCGCGCCGTTCTTCGGACGGCAGAATGTACCAGTCGTAGGAGCGGACGAAAGGGTAGACGCAGACCCATTCCGCCGGGGCCAGCCCACGGGAAAAGGCAGGGCTGTGGCTCTTCGAGAATTCGGCGTCGCGGTGGACGCCCATGGCCGACCAGACGATCTCGGCGCCAGCGAATTCCGCCGTCCGGCGGATCTTCCTGACCGCGGCCTGCAATACCTCCGGTCGTGAACCGTGCAGCCAGACCATCACGTCGGCGTCCTCGCGCATGGCCGACACGTCGTAGAAGCCGCGCAGCGTCGCGCCGTCGGTGACGAGGGAGGCCAGGACGGCGTCGAGGGATCCGGTCGCTGCGGCCTGGGTGACAGCGCTCCGTTTGAACACCGTCCAAAGGGTGAAGAACTGCTCAACCGCGGTGTCGCCTGCGGTGGCTGTTGAAGGATTCTGCGTGTGCTCCGTGCGGGTTTGCTCACTCATGGTACTAGTCTGCCCCGCAGTGAGGAACAAACCGAAATTTGCGGTTCTACCGCACGTAGAAAGTTGTTAAAATCACAAACCGGTCGGGTCGCTGGCGCGCGGGACGAGCCTGTCGGCGAGCGCTGTGGCACGCACCCTGGCGTCGTCAATAACGGCGACCAGCCCCGTTCCGGCGAGCCAGGCGCCGGTGATCTCGAGGTTGCGTTGGGCTGCTGCGGCCGCCCGCACCCGTGCCACCAGGTCGCGGTGCCCCACCGAGGCGTGCGGAAGCGACCCGTTCCAACGGACCACCGTCCAGCCCACCACGTCGGCATCCTCGATGGTGGTTTCCAACAGCGTTGAGGCATCGGCGAGCGCCACGCGGTACAGGCCGGCGTCGTCGGCTACCTCGTCGCCCACCTGACCGGCCCGGCCGTAGGACAGTCGCAGCACATGGCTGCCGGGTCCCGCCTGATCGGCGAGCCAGGCCCACTTCGCGGTGGCGTGGGTGAGTGCTTTGGCGCTGACCCCTTCGGCCCCGGCGGCGACCAGGACCCCCGTCCCGCGCGGGTGGGCGTCGAGTTCCGGGACGTCGACGACGAGGGTCACCAACGCTACCCCGGGCACGGTCTGGGGGCGGTCGGCGATCAGGCGCGGCAGGGCAGCACCGAGGAGGTCGACCGCCCCGGGCCCATCCACCGCCATGACCAATGCATCAGCGGCCAGGGCCCCGTCCGCTGTGGTGACACTCCAACCGGTTCCCGCCCCGGCGAGATCGAGCGCCTCGGTGCCCGGCCTGAGGTCCGCTCCGCTGGCGCGCAGTTCGGCGGTCAGAACACGGGTGAGTTGGGCCATGCCCCCACTCAGTCCCCCGACGGCGGAGCCGGCTGGTGCCGCCGCCCGCATGGCACCCACCGCCGCGCCAAGGGACCCGTGCTTTTTCATCATGGTGCGAAGTCCCGGCGCCACCGAGTCAACGTCGAGGTCGTCAGGAGCTGCTGAAAACACCCCGCCTACTACCGGCTCGACCAGACGGGTGAGTACGTCTACACCCATCCGGGCGCGCACCACCTCGCCGAGACTGACCCCCTCGTCCTTGTACAAGCTGCCCAGCGGGAGCACCTTGTCCAATGACGCCCTCAAGGCACCGGCCCTGCCAATCGCCCGCACAATGTCGGGGTCGAGGACGTCGGCCGGAATGCCGAGGATGCCGCTGCGCGGCAGCGGCATGGCACTGTGTTGGGGGTCCTTGCCGGGGAAACGGATCCAGGCCCCCACCGGGTTGGGGGTGACGAGTCGTTCTTCGAGGCCGAGCTCGCGGGCGAGGGCCGGCACCGTATCGGAGCGGGTCGAATACGACTCAGCCCCGCTGTCCAGCCGCAGACCTGCCACCTCGTGGTCGGCCACACAACCGCCAAACGTCGCCGAGCGTTCAAGCACGGTGACGGCCAGGCCACGTTTGACCAGTTCCCGGGCGGTGATCAGACCGGCCATGCCACCGCCGATCACGACGACGGAGGGAGCCGCCGTCGACCTCCCGGGCATTGGGCTGCTGCTGCGGTGCGGCACGGCTACGGTTCCACCGAGTGGATGAGCTCAACGATGCGGGTCAGCACGGCGGGGTCCGTTTCCGGAGGAACACCATGGCCCAGGTTGACCACGTGCCCGGGAGCGGCTGCTCCGGCCCTCAGGACGTCGAGCACGTGGGCTTCGAGCACTTCCCACGGCGCGGAGAGCAACGCCGGGTCGATGTTGCCCTGCAGCGGTACGGTGCCGCCCAGTCGGCGGCTGGCTTCGTCCAGGGGCAGCCGGTAGTCGACTCCCACGACGTCGACGCCGACGTCGTGCATCGCGACCAGCAGCTCCGACGTTCCCGTGCCGAAGTGGATCAGGGGGGCGCCGAGGCCGCGCACGAAGTCAAGGGCCCGGCCCGATGCAGGGGCGACGTGAGCGATGTAGTCGGCCAAACCCAGGGAGCCAGCCCAGGAGTCGAACAGCTGGGCGGCGCTGGCTCCGGCCTCCAGCTGCGCCCTCAGGAACTTACCTGACGCGTCAGCGGCCCAGCGGGTCAGCGCGCCCCAGGTTTCGGGATCGGAATGCATCATGGTGCGCGGCCCGAGGTGGTCGCGGGACGGTTTGCCTTCAACCATGTACGCGGCCAGGGTGAACGGCGCACCGGCGAAGCCGATGAGCGGGGTACTCCCCAGTTCTGCCACCGTCAGGGCGATTGCCTGCCGGATCGGTTCAAGAGCTTCATCGGTGAGCTCCGGCAGGGCCGCGACGTCGGCGGCGGTGCAGATCGGTGCGCCCAGGACCGGGCCGATCCCGGGAACGATGTCGACGTCGACGCCGGCCAGCCTGAGCGGGATCACAATGTCGGAGAAGAAGATGGCGGCGTCGACGTCGTGTCTGCGGACCGGCTGCAGGGTAATCTCCGAGGCCATCGCCGGGTCGAGGCAAGAGTCCAGCATGGCCGTACCCTGCCGCAGCTGCCGGTATTCGGGGAGGGATCGGCCGGCCTGGCGCATGAACCACACCGGGCGCCGGCTGGGCCGCTCACCGCGGTAGGCCGAGATCAGCGGCGAGGAGGACGTCCGGCCGTCTACCAGGGGGTGTGTTGCACTCAAAGTCATATCTCGATTGTGCCCAAGTTCGGCCGGTTTGGTTAACCAGCACACTGGTGGCGCACCTCAGCCACCGGCCGGGATGCCCGGAGGTGGCGAATCTCACCCCTCGACGGGGACCAAAATCAACTGAGGGCCGACGAACTTAGGCGAACCTATTCGGGGTCAATCACCGCGCTTCGCTATGCTGATGAGGCTGTGGTTTTACTATCTCTGGTTGCAACCCATTCCGATGTGGATCTGGAAACCGTCGCCCGACTCAGTGTCGGCGCCGACCAGGTCGCATCCGCTGTGCTCGCCGATGGACCCGCAGTTTCAGGGGCCGTTACCCTCGCTACCTGCAACCGTCTCGAAATTTACTGCGACGCTGCCTCTGCCGACGACGTGGAAGCCGCACGCTCGGCCGTCATTTCCCGGATCAGCGGACTCTCCGGACTTCCCGAAAGCTGGGTTTCAGCGGCGTTTACTACCCGCACCGGCGAGGATGTGGCTCGTCACCTGTTTGCTGTCGGCGCTGGCCTCGATTCGGCAGTTGTCGGAGAACGCGAAATAGCTGGCCAGGTGCGGCGTGCGCTGATCGAATCCCAGGCGAATGGCACCACCAGTGGGCCCCTCGTCCGTTTGTTTCAGGAAGCCTCCCGCACCGCCAAGGATGTTGGTGCGCAGACGGCGCTGGGCAGCCAGGGCCGGTCCATCGTGTCGGTGGCCCTCGAACTCGCCGCTGACCTGTCGCTGACCCGCGAGTTCGCCGACAAGTCAGTGGTCGTGTTTGGCACCGGTGCATACGCGGGTGCCACCATGGCTCTGCTCAAGGAGAAGGGGTGCACTGACGTCTCCGTCTTTTCGTCGTCGGGACGGGCCGAAACGTTTGTGTCAACCCGTGGCGGCGTCGCCCTCACCCCTGACAATCTCCCCGCCGCCTTGGCTGCCGCCGACATTGTGGTGGGCTGCAGCGGCAGCGACAACCGGGTGGAGGCCGACGACGTCGAACGGGTTCGTGCAGGCGTGGCTAAACCGCTGATCGTTGTCGACCTGGCATTGAGCCACGACTTCGACCCCGCCGTCGGATCGCTAGCCGAGGTGGAGTTGATCACCCTGGAGTCGGTCAGGCTTGCTGCGCCCAGTGAGCAGGCCGCCGCGCTGAGTCAGGCTAGCACCCTGGTGGCCGATGCCGCCCGTACCTTCCAGGAACGGCAGGACTCGCGGGCGATGGACACCGCGATTGTCGCGCTGCGGAAGCACACCCAGCAGGTACTTGAGTCGGAAATGCAGAAGGTCAGGGCCCAGCACGGCTGCACCGCTGCCGCTGAAGAGGTCGAGTTCGCGCTCCGCCGGATGGTTCGCCAGCTTCTCCACGTTCCCACGGTTCGCGCCCGCGAACTGGCCGCGGAGGGCAGGCAGCAGGACTACGCCGCTGCCCTTGAGGCCCTGTACGGGATCGACCTTGAGGCGCCGGGGGTGCGTCCGAACGAGGCCGCCTGCCCGGTGCGGCAGGACCCGCCAGCAGCTGGCACTGCCTAAAACTCGCTGAGGCGTTCCGCGGCGATCAAGGCACGGCTTGCCGCGGCCCTTCTTCGCGGTCCCTGCAAATGGCGCCGTCCTCGAAAGTATTGTGCAGTACCGGTGGGTGGGCCGAAACTATTGTTCAGCACTGGCGGGTGCGAGACCCGGCCACCCGCCAGAGCTGCGCACAAGATCCCGACCCCGCCGCATCCACCCCAACCAACCCACCACAGCTGCGCACAAGATCCCGACGCCGCTGCTTCGGTGTGGCCCGTGGCTTAGTAGACCGGTTTGTGAGGCTCGATCTGACTGACCCATTCAAGGATTCCGCCGTCCACGTTGTAGACCCGTGAGTGTCCGGCCGCGCGAAGGTGCTGCACCACGTCGGCCGACCGACTGCCAGCCTTGCAGTGCACGTACACGTCGCGGTCCGTGGTGACTTTGCGCTCCCCGGACAGAATCGAATTCTTGGGCATCAGCGTTGCGCCATCAATGCTGACAATCTCGTACTCGCCCGGCTCCCGGACGTCGATAAGATCGAAGTCCAGGTCTCCGCTCTGCCGCTCGCGGAGCAAACGCTCCAGTTCGCCGACGCTGACCGACGGTACTTGAGCCGTCTGCCCGGCGGGCACACCGCAGAACGACTGGTAGTCGATCAGCTGGGTCACCGGCGCCGCCTCAGGATCCCGGCGGACCCTGACCTCCCGCCATGTCATCTCCAGCGCGTCGAAGATCAGCACCCGGCCCAGCAGGGACACCCCGGTCCCGGTAATCAGTTTGATTGCCTCATTCACCATCACCGAACCGATCTGCGCGCAGAGCACACCCAGGACTCCGCCCTCGGCACAGGACGGAACAGCCCCGGGGGGCGGTGCGTCGGGGTAGAGGTCCCGGTAGCTGGGTCCGTGCTTGGCCCAGAAGACGCTCACCTGGCCGTCAAACCGGAGGATCGAACCCCAGACGTAGGGCTTCCCCAGAATTTCCGCTGCGTCGCTGACCAGGTAGCGGGTGGCGAAGTTGTCGGTGCCGTCCAGGATCAGGTCATACTCGCCAAAGATTTCGAGCGCGTTGCTGTTGTCCAGCCGCACCTCATGCTGGCGAACCGTCACCAGCGGATTCAGCTCGGCGATGCTTTGCGCCGCCGACTCGGCCTTGGACTGGCCGACATTCGACACCCCGTGAATGATCTGCCGCTGCAGGTTGGAGACGTCGACGACGTCGTCGTCGACAATCCCGAGGGTCCCCACCCCCGCGGCCGCCAGATACAACAGGGCCGGTGACCCGAGCCCTCCGGCGCCGATCACCAGCACCCGCGCGTTCTTCAACCGCTGCTGGGCGGTGAGGCCGAATCCGGGAATGATCAGATGGCGGGAATAGCGCTCAGTTTCTTCACGAGACAGGTCAGCATCAGGTGCAACCAGGGGGGCGAGTGGCGCTGCAGGTGAGCTCATGCATCAAATGTATGCCCGTTGAACTCATCGATGCCAGCCGTACTCCCGGCAAGGATACCCGTGGGTAAACTGGAGGCTAATCCCCCGGGATCGCTTCCAGCGGGAGACGGTCCATCCACTTACCGAAGGCCAGAGGAAGCGTGAGCTCAGAAGCACCGACAGGCGGCAAAGCCACGCGCCTCCCGCGGGATGAGCGACGGCGCCAACTGCTGAACGCCGCGCACGAGGTCTTCGTCGCCAACGGCTACCACGGCGCCGCGATGGACGAGATCGCCGAAGTAGCCAAGGTCAGCAAACCGGTCCTGTACCAGCATTTCCCCGGCAAACGCGAGCTCTATCTGGCGTTGCTGGAGAACCACCTGGCCGAGCTGACCGCCCTCCTGGTCGATGCACTGCAATCCACCACCGACAACAAGCTGCGGGTGCACGCCACCATGCGGGCCTACTTCCAGTTCATTGCCCAGGACAGCCAGGCACACCGGCTCGTGTTCGAATCGGACCTGTTCAACGATCCGGATGTCAGCGGACGGCTGGAGGAGTTCAACGCGCGGTTCGCTGACGCCATTGCCGGGGTGATCGCTGAAGACACCCACCTGTCCCATCTGGAGGCCACCCTGCTCGGACACGGCCTGGCCGGCATGGCACAGGTCAGTGCACGGTACTGGCTGGAGACGGATGGCACCATGGACATCGACGCCGCGAGCGAGCTGATTTACCGTTTAGCTTGGCGCGGAATCAGTCGCTTCCCCAAGGAAATCTAGAGTAAGTTCCAGTGAGGACTTCACCCCTTTACCGCTTTACCAGGAGGAACCGCAGTGGAAATCAAAATTGGTATCCAGAACGTCAACCGCGAGATCGTTCTCGAGTCCGAGCAGACCGCCGACGAGGTTGCTGACATCGTGGCAAAGGCGATGAACGGTGGCTCCGAGCTTCGGCTCGCGGACAGCAAGGGGCGCCACGTGATTGTTCCCTCCAACGTGCTCGGCTACGTTGAAATTGGGGCCGAAGAGTCACGCCGGGTAGGTTTCGGAGCGCTCTAACCCGGTTACGATGCTGGGCGAGGGAGCATGCTGACGCTGCTGGCCGTCACTCTGGTGGCCCTGATGATTGGCTTCGTTGTGCAGGTCATTGACCGGACGCACCAGCGGCACAGCATGCTGCTCCTCCCTGGTATCGCCCTCCTCTCCGGCCTCCTGGGCTGGGTGATCATGCAATTCACTGGGCTGGGTTACCACCCCGAGTTGTTCTGGCTCAGCTGGCTGCTCCCCCTGCTCGCCACCGGAGTGGTAACCGTCGGAACCGCCTGGTGGCTCGGGCGGCACCGGGAAACGGAAGACGCTGCCGCACTCCGACGGGTGACTGGCTCCTGACGCCGCCGGCTCCTACCCGGTAGGAGCCGGCCCGCTGTACGCTCAATAGATGAGTGTGACACCCCAGCTAGCCCTCACCCTGGATAACCGTTTCGCTCGGGAGCTCAGCGAGATGGCAGTTCCGTGGCAGGCAGACGAGGCCCCCCATCCGCAGCTGCTTGTCCTTAATGAACTGCTGGCCGCTGGCCTGGGACTCGATCATGATTCCCTGCGCAGCGCCGACGGGCTGCGGCTGCTGACCGGTATTTCCCTTCCCGACGGCGCCGCCCCCGTGGCGCAGGCGTACTCGGGGCACCAATTTGGCGGGTTCTCTCCACGTCTCGGCGATGGCCGCGCACTGCTGCTCGGCGAACTCACCGATCCCACCGGCCGCGTCCACGACCTCCATCTCAAAGGGTCGGGGCGCACCCCGTTCGCCCGGGGCGGCGACGGCCTGGCAGCCGTGGGTCCGATGCTCCGCGAGTACCTCATCAGCGAGGCGATGCACGCCCTCGGCGTCCCCACCACCCGAGCTCTGGCAGTGGTCGGGACCGGCCGATCGGTGCGCCGCGACACCGAGCTGCCGGGGGCTGTGCTCGCGCGGGTGGCGGGCAGCCACCTACGGGTGGGGAGCTTCCAGTACGCCCGGGCAACCGGCGACGTCGGACTCCTCCGCCGCCTCGCCGATCACGCGGTTGCCCGCCACTACCCGGACGCCGCTCAGGCCGGGCAGCCCTATCTGGCCCTGTTCCGGGAGGTCGTGGCCGCCCAGGCATCGTTGGTGGCGCAATGGATGCTCATCGGTTTCGTGCACGGGGTCATGAATACCGACAACATGACCATCTCCGGTGAAACCATCGATTATGGGCCCTGCGCGTTCCTGGATGGGTTCGATCCGGCGACCGTCTACAGCTCCATCGACGAGAGCGGCCGCTATGCCTACGCCAACCAACCAGTGGTCGCCGAGTGGAACCTGGCGCGCCTCGCCGAGGCGCTCCTCCCCCTCCTTCACGACGAGCAGGAGCGGGCACTGGCGCTCGCCACCGAGGCGCTCGGCGGGTTCCGACAGCAGTATGGGAACGCATGGACCGCCGGGATGAAAATCAAACTCGGTCTGGTCGGCGCTCAGGATGATGCAGTGGTCCTGCAGCTCATCGACGATCTCCTCGTCCTGCTCGAAGCGGACCGGGTCGACTACACGTCCTTCTTCAGACATCTCGGTGCCGCCGCGTCGGACGGCGCCGGCCCCGTCGGCTCCCTCTTTGCCAGCCCTGCGGGCGTGGTCGCCTGGATGGAACGGTGGCGCTCCCACGGTCCAGACGCCGTCGTCATGGCGAACACCAATCCTGTGTACATTCCCCGTAACCACCTGGTGGAGGAAGCGCTCGACGCCGCCACCGCCGGGAATCTCGAACCATTCGAGCGGCTGCTGGCCGCCGTGACCTCCCCGTACGAGGAGCGTGCGGGCCTTCAGCGCTACGCCGCTGCGGCCCCCAAAGACTTCGGCGTGTACCGGACCTACTGCGGCACCTGACTCCTGCTCCCGAGCTGGGGGACGAAACAGCCCGTAGGGCGCGTCGAATCAGGCGGTAAGGCCCAGGAGGCTCATCCGCCGGGAATGGTTGCGGGTCAGCTGCGAGAACAACAGCAACGTTTCCTTCTCCTGATCCTCCTCCGCCCCGGCAAAGAGCAGCGCACCCAGGAATGCACGTTCGATGCCGATGCGTTGCGCCTGGGTGAGCGCTTCGCCGACCAACCGCCGCCCCCACAGCGCCAGCCGGGACGCCAGCCGCGGATCGTCCGCCAGCGCCGCCCGCAGGCGTTCCTGTAACAGGGCCCCCTGCTCGTCGGCGGACTGGATCCTGCCGATCAGCTCACGGGTTGGCGCGTCCAGCCGTCCGGCAAGCGCAGTGTAGAAATCGTCGGAGATCGCGTCGATGACGTACGCCTTCATGAGGGACTCGTACCAGTCGGCGGGCCTGGTCCGCTCATGAAAGGAGTCGATTGAGGGCTGGAAGGGCGTCATTGCAGTTTCCACATCCACACCCAGGGCGGCGAGATGGGCACTAACCATTTCAAAGTGTTCAAACTCAACCACTGCCAGGCGTCCAAGCGCCGCACGGTCATGCAGCGTCGGCGAGAAGCGCGCGTCGGAGGATAACCGCTCAAACCCTGACAATTCCCCGTAGGCCATCACCCCGAACAAATCGACGATGAACCGCGCATACCGCGGGTCAGCAGGCAGTTGGGGCAGCTCACCAGCCAACTGCTCGTCGGAGGCCTGCGCGGGTGGGGAGGACTGCATTGAACTCATGGGGTTAAGGGTACCGGTGCGGAAGGCCAGGGACCCGGCGAGGCGCAGCCGTTCCAATCCGGTGACCGCCCGGCCCGGTGCACTACGGTTGGTGG
This sequence comes from Arthrobacter sp. TMN-50, assembly GCF_054511125.1. Classification (NCBI taxonomy): domain Bacteria; kingdom Bacillati; phylum Actinomycetota; class Actinomycetes; order Micrococcales; family Micrococcaceae; genus Arthrobacter; species Arthrobacter sp. TMN-50. The sequence continues at coordinate 280,803 of NZ_JBTNDG010000001.1, forward strand.
TGTGCCGTACTCGCATCTTGATTTGTCGAACCGGAACTCACAGCTGCAGCTGACTCGTTCCCTGCAGTCGCTGCGCGAAGAACTGGGTCTTGAGGCAGCCTTCCCGCCCGAGGTGTTGGCGGAAGCTAGTCAGGCGATCAGAAACCAGTCCCGCCCGGCGACCGACCTCAGCGGGCTGGGCTTCATCACCGTTGACCCACCGGGGTCCACCGATCTGGATCAGGCCGTTCACCTGGAACGGAGCGGATCCGGTTATCGAATCTGGTATGCGATCGCCGACGTGCCGGCCTTCGTAGCCCCGGGCGGTGCGATCGACCGGGAGGCCCGTCGCCGAGGCCAAACCGTCTACGCGCCGGACGGACGGATTTCCCTGCACCCTGAACCGATTTCCGAGGACGCCGCCAGCCTACTCCCCGGGAAGGTGCGCCCCGCCTACGTTTGGCAGTTTGACCTGAATGCGGCCGGCGAGGTGCAGAGCACCGACCTTCGGCGTGCCCTGATCCGCAGCCGCGCCCAGCTGACGTACGACCAGGTGCAGCGCGACATCGATTCCGGCGGGGCACCCGAAAATCTGATCCTGCTCCGGGAAGTGGGGTTGCTGCGCATCGAACTGGAACGGCTCCGCGGTGGCGCTAGCCTGAACCTTCCCGAACAGGAAATCGCCAACGACGGCGACAGGTACTTCATCATCACCTCCCCGCCGCTGCCGGCCGAGGACTGGAACGCGCAGATCTCGCTGATGACGGGAATGGCAGCCGCCCGACTGATGATCGAGGGGAAGATTGGCGTGCTGCGCACCATGCCCCCGCCGGATCAGGAATCAATGGCCCGGTTCCGCCACCAGGCCCGGGTGCTCGGAACACCCTGGCCGGAAGACATGGCCTACGGGGAGTTCCTGCGCAGCCTCGACACCACCGAACCGCGACAACTGTCCCTCATGCATGCAGCGGCGTCGCTGTTCAGGGGCGCTGGCTATACGGCATTCGACGGTGACCTGCCCGCCGCCATGAGCCAGGCCGCCATCGCCGCTCCCTACGCCCACACCACAGCGCCGCTGCGACGGCTGGTCGACCGGTTCGTCCTTGTGATCTGTGCCGCCCTGTGCTCCAACACCGAAGTCCCAGCCTGGGCGCGCGAGGCCCTGCCCGAACTGAACTCACTGATGAACGCCTCCAATCAGCTCTCATCACGGCTGGAGCGGGGTGCACTGGACGCCGTCGAGGCCGCGCTGCTCAGTAATCTGGTGGGCCAGGAGTTCGACGCCGTCGTCATCTCGGGCGCTAAACCGCCCAATGGCAACAACGGGACCGATCACACCCCCGTCGGCACCATCCAGCTGGCCAACCCGGCCATCGAGGCGCGGTGCGAGGGGAAGCTGGTCGCGGGCGAGGAGGTTCGGGTTCGCCTGGTCCGGGCCGACATCGACGCCCGCGTCACCCGCTTCGAACTGGTCGCCGATCAGGCCTCTCCCGGCGTGTCGGGCATCCCCGCCGGGGCAGGGTAGAGTTTACTGCGTAGTAATGGATGCCCGGTCGTACTCATCATTTCTTGATCAGTTACCCCAGACCCGCAAGTACCTACGCGATCTTGAGTTCTTCTTAGCCGGCAGGATTCGCTCGAATCCCCGGCCTGCAGTTGTAAGCCCGCGATCGGCTTCCACTGGACGCCATGCGCCTGTTCCTCCGGGCTGACCCAACGTCAGCCACCCGTCGAGATCCAGCAGCCGTACGGCCTAAATGAACGGTATTTAATTGAACACTGAAGACACCCAGGTGACCGACACCCATCATCTCCACGCCGACAACAGCGACGACGAGATCTTCGTCGAGGAGACACTGGTAACCACCGACGAGCCTCACAAGGAGGCAGCGGAAACCTTCGCGGACTTCAACGTCCGTCCCGACATCGTCGAGTCCCTCGCCGACGCGGGAATTATCCACCCCTTCCCCATTCAGGCCATGACCTTGTCGATCGCCCTCGGCGGCCACGACATCATCGGCCAGGCGAAGACCGGCACCGGCAAAACCCTCGGTTTCGGCATTCCCGCCTTGCAGCGCGTCGTCGCACCCAAGGATGACGGCTACGACCGCCTTCCAGTCCCGGGTGCCCCGCAGGCCCTCATCGTGGTGCCTACCCGTGAGCTTGCCGTCCAGGTGGCAGGAGACCTGACCACTGCAGCCAAGAAACGGCACGCGCGCATTGTCACCATCTACGGGGGGCGTGCCTACGAGCCACAAATCGAGGCGCTGAAGAACGGCACCGAAATCGTGGTAGGTACCCCCGGCCGGTTGATCGACCTGTATCGGCAGAAATTACTCTCCCTCGCCAACGTCAAACTGGTGGTTTTGGACGAGGCCGACGAGATGCTTGACCTCGGGTTCCTCCCGGACGTTGAGACGTTGATCGCCGGAACCCCGGCGGTCCGGCAGACCATGCTGTTCTCGGCGACGATGCCCGGACCGGTTGTCGCCATGGCGCGTCGCTACATGACGAAGCCCACCCACATCAGGGCGGCTGATCCCGAAGACGAGGGAATTACCAAGAAAGACATCCGCCAGGTGATTTACCGTGCGCACAACCTGGACAAAGCAGAGGTCGTCTCCCGGATCCTGCAGTCCCGCGATCGTGGGCGCACCATCATCTTCACCAAGACCAAACGCACCGCCGCCAAGCTCTCCGAGGAACTGATTGACCGGGGCTTCGCTGCTGGCGCTATCCACGGCGATCTGGGCCAGGGTGCAAGGGAGCAGGCGTTGCGCGCTTTCCGCGGCGACAAGATTGACGTCCTGGTGGCCACCGAGGTAGCCGCCCGAGGCATCGACGTCGAGGACATTACCCACGTGATCAACTACCAGTGCCCCGAGGACGAGAAGGCCTATCTGCACCGGGTCGGCCGCACCGGCCGTGCAGGAAAGAAAGGCACTGCCGTCACGTTTGTTGACTGGGACGACATGCCTCGCTGGGGACTGATCAACAAGGCCCTGGGCCTGGATTCCGCCGAGCCCGTCGAAACCTATTCCTCCTCGCCGCACCTCTACGAGGAACTCGACATTCCTGAGGGCACCAAGGGCAGGCTGCCCCGCAACAAGCGCACACTCGCTGGTATCAATGCCGAGACCCTCGAGGATCTTGGCGAGACGGGCAAGAAGCACCGTGCCGCCTCGGACTCGCAGGGTTCGGGGCGTTCGCGTGGAGGCGACCGCTCGGGTGGAGGCGACCGCTCGGGAGACCGTTCACGCAGCGGCGAGCGTTCGCGTTCGGGCGAACAGCGCGGCCGCCAGCCGTCCGGGGACGGCGCAGGCAACCGCCGTCGTCGCTCGGGTGGGTCAGCCGAGGGATCAAGCCAGCCGCGCGAGGCAGCAGCCGGCGCTCCGGCGTCGAGTTCCGACGGCGCACCGGCCGCCGAACGTCCACGCCGGAGCCGTTCGCGGACCCGCAGCCGCAACGGCGAGGTAGTCAACAAGCCCGCCGCCGGCGCCGAAGGCTAGTCCGGCATGCCGGGTCCCGATACGGTGCCGCTGTGGCGCCCCGACGGCGGCAACCTGGTGGTGCATGCGGACAACGCCGCGTACCTCCCCACCCTGCCGGATAAGTCCTTCACCATGATCTACGTTGACCCGCCCTTCAACACGGGGCGGGCTCAACGGCGTCAGCAGACGTCGATGGTGCGCAATCTGGATGGAACCGGCGACCGGATCGGGTTCAAGGGTCAGAGCTATTCGACGGTCAAGGGAATGCTGGCTAGCTACGACGACGCCTTCGAGGACTACTGGGACTTCTTGGCCCCGCGCCTCGCCGAGGCATGGCGACTGCTGACCGACGACGGCACCCTGTACGTCCACTTGGACTACCGGGAAGTGCACTACGTCAAGGTTATGCTCGACGCTCTCTTCGGCAGGGACAGTTTCCTCAACGAAATCATCTGGGCCTATGACTATGGCGCGCGGGCGAAAAGCCGGTGGCCGGCGAAACACGACAACATTTTGGTCTATGTGAAGGACCCGTCGAACTACTATTTCGACAGCGCCGGCGTGGACCGGGAACCGTACATGGCGCCGGGGCTGGTCACCCCGGAAAAGGCCGCCCGAGGCAAGCTGCCCACCGACGTCTGGTGGCACACCATCGTCTCCCCCACCGGTCGGGAAAAGACCGGATACCCCACGCAGAAACCCGAAGGCGTGCTCCGTCGCGCGGTCGCTGCGAGCACGCGCGAGGGCGACTGGGTGCTCGACTTTTTTGCGGGATCGGGAACCATCGGGGCCGTGGCAGCGAAGCTGGGACGCCGCTTTGTCTGCGTCGACCAGAATCCTCAGGCAATCGACGTGATGACCGCACGGCTGGGCGCGTACTGCTGACCTGTGGAGGTGCCGGGCTCAGCGCACCACGAGCGAGCCGCTAGCCAGTGCTTCAATTTGTTCCAGGACCGACGGTGCTGTGAGGTTTTCGCCCAGCCGGTTCGGTTTTCCTGCTCCGTGATAGTCGCTTGACCCTGTCATCAGCAGACCGTGCCGGGCCGCGATCCGCCGCAGTTCCTGGCGCCCCGGCTCGGGGTTGTCCCGGTGCTCAACCTCAAGGCCCTGCAGACCGGCGTCGATCATCTGCCCGATGACGTCATCGCCCACGATCCGCCCGCGCGTCGAAGCTACCGGATGAGCGAAAACCGCCACGCCCCCTGCCGCACGGATTAGCTCCACGGCCTGGACGGGGTGCGGCGCATAGTGACCCACCCAGTAGGGCGACGATGCAGTGAGAATGCGGGTGAACGCCTCGCTGCGATCGGAGACGATACCGAGCGTTACGAGTGAATCGGCAATATGGGGGCGTCCTACCGTCGCCCCCTCGGCAATATGCTCCTGCACATCCGCCCAGGTAATGGGATAGTCGGCACCCAGACGTTCCACCATCCGCTCGGCCCGCGACAGCCGCGCATCCCTCGACCGCTGGATTTCGGCTATCAGACCGGCATGCAACGGATCGTGCAGGTAGGCGAGCACGTGGACACTGATGCCGCTATCGGTCCGGCAGGACACCTCCATCCCGGGGATCAGCGCCACACCGTGGACCCGCGCGGCCTCGGCGGCGTCCACCCAGCCGGCAGTCGAGTCGTGGTCCGTCAGGGCGATCACATCCAGTTCAGCGTCCCGCGCCGCCGCGATCAACTCGGCCGGACTTTCGGTGCCATCGGAGACGGTCGAATGAGTGTGTAGGTCGATTCTCACCCAACCAATCTACGCCTGCACGGACGTTCAGGCTGACAACTGTTTGGTTGCCTCCGGTACCGGTGAGATCATGGAGGCGTGAGTACTGCAGAGAACAAGACCCTGTCCCAGACCGCCGCCGCGCCCTCCGCTCCCGAGGATCAGCCCCTCGCCGCCCGCAACGAGAACCGTTCGCAGCGCCCCGATTCGGAAGCATTCAAGGCGTTCATGGCTCAGCAGTGGGCGCCCAGGCACACCGAGCTACCCGCCGAGACCGAGGTCGCGCCGCACGCAGCGAAGCGTCGTCGCACCATCTCGGACCTGTTCCCGGGCGAGCGTCTCGTGATCCCCGCCGGACCGTTCAAGGTCCGCTCCAACGACACTGACTACCGGTTCCGGCCGCACTCCGGCTTCGCCCACCTCACCGGCCTCGGGCTGGACCACGAACCGGATGCCGTACTGATCATGGAACCGGTTGAGGCTGGCCAGGGCGACGACGGCGGCCAGCACCACGCCACCCTGTACTTCAGGGAACTCGCCGGGCATGACAACCCCGAGTTTTACGCGAACGCCCGCTACGGCGAGTTCTGGATCGGCTCCCGGCTCTCGCACGCACAGATCAGGGCACTGCTCTCCATCGAGACCGCCGACCTCGCCGAGCTTGAGACGGCGGTGACCAAGGATGCCGGCGTCCCCGAGGTCGGCGGCATGCGGATCCGGCTCCTGCGTGAGGTGGACATGAACGCTGACGCCCTGGTGGACACCTCCCGGATCAACACCGGCGTCGATCTGGAGAAGTCCGACGAACTGGACGGCAAACTCGCCGAAGCCCTCTCCGAGCTGCGGCTGATCAAGGACGCCTGGGAAGTGGACCAGCTGAAGGTCGCCGTCGCTGCGACAGTCAACGGGTTCCACGAAGTGGTCAAGGAGCTCCCCCGCGCCATCACCCACCCACGCGGCGAGCGGGTGGTCGAGGGCGCCTTCTTCGCCCGCGCCCGGGAGGAAGGCAATGACCTCGGGTACGACACGATTGCGGCCTCCGGGAACAATGCCACGGTGCTCCACTGGATTCGCAACAACGGGCAGGTGCATGCCGGCGAATTACTGCTTCTCGACGCCGGCGTCGAGGCGGACAGCCTCTACACCGCAGACATCACCCGCACCCTCCCGGTCAATGGCAAGTACACCGCCGTTCAACGGAAGATCTACCAGGCAGTCCTCGACGCCGCAGACGCCGGGTTCGCCGCTGCACAGCCGGGTCGTAAATTCAGGGATGTCCACCAGGCAGCGATGACCGTGCTCGCCGAACGCCTTGACGCGTGGGGGGTGCTCCCGGTCTCCCTCGACGAGGCACTGTCCCAGGACGGCCAGCACCACCGCCGCTGGATGCCCCACGGCACCAGCCACCACCTCGGGATGGACGTTCACGACTGTGCCCAGGCGAAACGTGAGCTCTACCTGGACGGCATCCTGACCGAAGGAATGGTCTTTACCATCGAACCGGGCCTGTACTTCAAGGACGAGGACCTGGCGGTCCCCGAGGAATTCCGTGGCATTGGTGTCCGGATCGAAGACGACGTCCTGATGACCGCTGACGGCCCGGTGAACCTCAGCGCCGCGCTTCCCCGCGAGGCCGACGACGTCGAAGCCTGGATGGCGGGCATCTACAGTCCCACCGGCGAGTAGGCAATGACAGCTTCGGCGGGTTCGCCGACCTGACGCTCGCGTGTTTTGGCTAGGTCGTCGTTGCTGTGGTCAGTGTGACAAAGTCTTCTGCGCGTCCGGGTCGCTGGTTGAGCGCTTCGACTAGGCCAGCCCCGGTTGCTGCACCGGGTTGGTTTCCGTGGGCGATGATGATGTCCCCGGCTTGTGCTCGCCCAGCTTCCTGGGCTACCAAGTGCGCCGGATAGGTTGCGCCGGCGTCGGCGTTGATGCTGAACCCGGTAGGCGTCTGGCCCAGGGCGAGGCAGATTCGCGCAGCAACCTCGTCCAGGTGCGCCGTGCCGGATCTGAAGAAGCGTGGTGCTTTCCCCGTAAGGTCTGTGAGCATCGCGGTATTGACCATGATTTCGTCGTAAATTTCCCCGGGCCCCGTGGTCCCCGGTATGCCGTAGGCGCTCTGGCCGGTCGCGCTCAGTGGCAAGTGGCGGGTGCCGTGGTTCGCTAATTCGAACAACGGCTCGTTTGCCAGTTCCTTTGCCAATGCGGGGTTGTCGGTGATCCAACGGAAGTTGAGGAAAAGTGTTGCTGGCAGGTTGTGCTGTCGCAGGAGGTCCAGGATCGTGTGGTCGGCCTGGTTGCCGCCTGGTCCGCCGCAATAGTCAAGGGTCAGTGCCACTCCAGTAGCGCCTGCGGGTAGGGTGCTGATCACTCCAGGGACGTCTAATCCCCAGTGCAGTGGCGCTGCTCCGTTGAATTTCTCAATGACTTCGTCACGGGTCGGTGTAACAGGCCGCGGCTCCGCGGGTGGGGTCGATGGCAATGGATCGGGAGTGGGCGACGGTGTTTCCGTCAGCGCTGCGCTGGTAGTAGGTGGAGGGCTGGATGCCTGCGTTTGCGGAACTTTAGCTGCGCACCCGACCACGGTCATTCCGAGACTGGCAAGGATCAGCGCCCTACGCCCAGCGTCGAATTCCATCTGGCCTCCCTACTCGCGCAGCACCAAGACCAGGTTCGCCTGACCAATTTAGGGCCGGTCTGACCCCTCGGAACCCTGCCCCTGAGCGCCCTGCTCCTGGCTTCCCCCTGACGTGGCACCGTTATCCGGCTGGGTCACCCGGACACCATACTGGGGGCGCCCGTCCGGGAGGTCGCGAAACTGGCCGCGCCGCGGTCCGGAGTCTGAATCCTGCCCCGAGGTGTTTCCGCCCTGGTTGTTGATGCTTCCCGGAGCCGCCGCGGGCTCGGTGGTGCCGGATTGTTGGGTGTCCCGAATTGGCTGGGCGAGCGGATCCTGCCAGGCCGGCTGGCGTTCGGGCTGCTGACCGGGGGTTTGGGGACCTCCAGTGGGAGGCCCGGCAGGGGGTGCTGCCGGTGCCTGCCAACCCTGGGCGGGCCCGCCCGGATGCTGGGCCTGGCCGTTCATCGGCAGCCGCTGCAGCATGCGGCGGGCCTCATTGACCGATTCGGGCTCAACGATCACGTCGTAGCTCGTCGCGATGACCTGGCTGGTTGAGGTGAAGTCCCGCTTGCCGCGCTGGAACGCGTAGGTGATGACCCCGAACAGCAGCCAGAACACTGCGCCAAGCGCCATTGCCGTGACAATGGGGAGGTACGCACCGCCGTCGCCGAACAGGGTCAAGATCAGACCCACGAAAAACCCGAACCAGGCGCCGGTAGCCGCACTCGCCAGAGCCACCCGGGGGTAGCTGAGCCGTCCGGTAACCCGCTCGACAGTCTTTAGCTCGCTGCCGATGATGGATACCTTCTGGACCGGGAACTTGCTATCGGCAAGGTAATCCACTGCCTTCTGAGCGTCCAAATAAGCACTGTACCGTCCGACCGTCTCGCCTTTGGGCAGGATGCGGCCTTCATCCCGTGACGCCGTTCGACCAAGCACGTTTGTCATGGTCCCATTCTCGCCCACTTTGATCGGCCTGTGGGGACGTATCGCTCGCAGTGAACGAGACACCGGATTCGGCCACCCATCGAATAACACAGAACCAGCCGTTCCGAAGTAGCCTAGGCAGGTGAGCACTAACCCCACTCGCGTCTTCGTGGCGCGCCTGCTGGGCCTTGACGTCTTCGACCCCCTGGGCGACCGTCTGGGCCGACTCCGTGACGCCGTGGTCCTCGACCTTGGCCCCACCACGGCCCCCCAGGCCGTCGGCCTGGTCGTCGAGGTGCCAGGCAAGCGGCGGGTCTTCGTTCCCATGACCAGGGTCACCTCAATCGACTCCACCCAGATCATCTGTACCGGCCTAGTCAACCTGCGCCGCTTCGAGCAGCGCGGCGCCGAGATGCTCGTGGTCGGCGGCCTTTTTGACCGCAAGGTCACCCTCCGCGACGGCAGTGGCGAAGCGGTGATCGAGGACATCGCCATCGAAATGGATCGTGCCGGCGACTGGCACGTTTCACAGGTCTTCATCCGTCGCGGTGCGTCGTCGTCGGCCCTGCGCGGCCTCCGCCGCGGGGAACGCCTCATCGTCAACTGGCTCGACGCTTACCATGGCGACGCCGCTGAGCCGCAGGGGGCATCACAGTTCGTCGCCCAGCACGAGGACTTGAAGCCAGCAGACTTCGCCGACGCCCTGCACGAGATGAGCGACAAACGCCGAACCGAGATTGCCGGGGCACTGCAGGACGATCGGCTCGCTGACATTCTGCAGGAACTTCCCGACGACGACCAGGTGCAGATCATCTCCTCGCTCCACCGCGAGCGCGCCGCCGACGTGCTCGAGGAAATGGACCCGGACGACGCCGCCGACCTGCTCAATGAACTCCCCGAGGCCCAGAAAGAAGATCTACTGGCACTGATGGAACCCGAGGACGCCGATGACGTCCGGCGGCTCCTGCAGTACGACGAGGACACGGCCGGATCCATGATGACCACCGTCCCCGTCATCCTGCCTCCCGAAGCTACGGTGGCCGAGGCTCTCGCCCACGTCCGGCGCGAGGAGCTCACCCCCGCGCTGGCATCGTCAATCTTCGTGTGCCGCCCCCCGCTGGAGACACCGACGGGACGGTACCTCGGCGTCGTCCACATCCAGCAGCTGCTGCGGTTCCCGCCGCCGGAGCAGCTGGGCAACATTGTGGATACCGATCTGGAACCCGTAGGAGACCAGGCGAACATCAGCGAGGTGGCACGCATCCTCGCTACCTACAACCTGAACTCCCTCCCGGTGGTCAACGCCGAGGGACGGTTGGTCGGTGCTGTGACCGTCGACGACGTCCTGGACCACCTCCTGCCCGATGACTGGCGGGCTGCGAACGACTACCCGGGGCTGACGAAGGGAGCAACCAATGGCTGAGCGGATCAAGACCACTGCAACAGGGCTCGATACGCCCCGCGAGAGCCGTAAGCGGTGGCTGCCACGGCTCCGGCCCAACCCCGACCGGTTTGGCAGCGCCACCGAAAACTTCGCCCGGTTCATGGGCACCCCCCAGTTCCTGTTCTATATGACCGTGTTCGTTGCGCTCTGGCTCGCATGGAACTCGTGGGCACCGGGCGGGTTGCGTTTCGACAGTGCCGCCATCGGCTTCACTCTGCTGACCCTGATGCTGTCGCTTCAGGCCTCCTACGCGGCTCCCCTGCTGCTCCTGGCCCAGAACCGGCAAGATGACCGCGACCGGGTGTCCCTGCGGGAAGACCGGCATCGCGCCGAACGGAACCTCTCCGACACCGAATACCTGACCCGCGAAATCGCCGAGCTGCGCATCGCCCTCCGGGAGGTTGCCACCCGCGACTACGTCAGGTCGGAGTTGCGCTCGGTCCTGGAGGAGATCCTCGACACCGCCGAGGACAAGGACTCGACCCCCACCCCCACCCGGAAAGCACGCCGCAAGGGCGGCGAACCGACTGCTTCCCTTCCGAAAGTCCAGCTCAACCGGCCCGAGCGACTGTGACGTTGCGGGAAGACGTCGACCAGGCCCTGGCAACAGTGATCGATCCCGAACTGCGCCAACCGATCACCGAGCTGGGCATGGTCGCCAGCGTGGAGATCGACGACGGCGCAGTGACAGTCCAGGTGCTCCTCACCATCGCCGGGTGCCCGCTCCGCGCCACCATCACCCGCGATGTCGATGCCGCCGTCGGGGGCCTCCCCGGGGTCACCTCGGTAACGGTGCAGCTCGGGGTGATGACCCAGGAGCAGCGGGACCGGCTCAAAGAGCAGCTCAAGGGCCCTGCAGGCGCCAAAGGCATACCTTTCAATGACGAAGGCTCACTGACAAGGGTCTACGCGGTGGCCAGCGGGAAAGGCGGCGTCGGCAAATCCAGTGTGACAGTCAATCTTGCCGTCGCCATGGCCGCCCAGGGGCTCAGGGTGGGAATCGTCGACGCAGACGTGTACGGCTTTTCGGTACCGTCCCTGCTGGGTATCAGCCAGCCGCCGACCCGCGTCGATGAGATGATCCTTCCGCCGGTCGCCTACGACGTCAAGGTCATCTCCATTGGCATGTTCATCAGCGGCAACCAACCGGTCGCCTGGCGGGGGCCGATGCTCCATCGCGCGCTTGAACAGTTCCTCAGCGACGTTCATTTCGGTGACCTCGACGTCCTGTTTCTCGACCTGCCGCCTGGGACGGGGGACATCGCGATCTCCGTTGCCCAGCTGCTGCCCTCCTCGGAGCTGTTGGTCGTCACCACCCCTCAGACTGCGGCGGCCGACGTGGCCGAACGGGCTGGCACCCTCGCCAGCCAGACGGGGCAAAAGGTGACGGGAGTCATCGAGAACATGTCGTGGCTCGAGTTACCCGACGGAGAGCGGATGGAGCTCTTCGGGACGGGCGGCGGGCCGGCACTCGCGGGCCGACTGACCGAGGCTATGGGGTATCCGGTTCCGCTGCTGGGCAGCATTCCCCTGGAAATCGCACTCAGGGAAGGCGGCGATAGCGGGTCACCGATCGTGGCCGGGTCCAGCGACTCGACTGCGACACGGGAGCTCCGGAACATCGCGGGAACCCTGGCCCGCCGTCCGCGTGGCCTGGACAGTCTCCGGCTGAAGGTCAGTCCCAGCTAAGTCAGCCGATATCGCAGATGGTTGGGGGCTAGGTGGCTTCCAGATCGAACGGCGCCAACTGCCCGGCACCCAGATGAGGTGAGGATGCCACCGAGGGCACCGGTCGGGCGCTGGCTGGAGTGGCCGCCGGATTGGGTGTTGAGGCTGCGGGTGCCCCACCGCTGACCGGTTTGAACGCCTCCTGCACGTCGTCAATCAGGGCTTCCTTAATGATCCGGCGGGGGTCGTACTGGCGGGGATCAAGTTTGCGCCAATCCACATCATCAAGTTCCGGGCCCACCTCTTCGCGCAGCTGTTCCCGGGCGCCGGTCGCCATCCGGCGAAGGTCCTTGACCAACCGGCCCAGCTGCGCCGCATATTCCGGCAGCCGTTCCGGACCGAGAACCATGACGGCGATCACAGCCAGCAGCAAAAACTCGAGCCCGTTGATTCCTAACACGGAAGAAGACTACCGTTCCGCGCCGGCAGGAACTATTTGACTCACCGGTCCGAGGCTGGCTGCGCCAGTTTGTTGAGCCCGCGGAGGATCCTGCTCATGGGGTCGTCGGCGATCGGTTCGGTGGAGGCCAGCTGTGAGTGCTCGGCGAGCACCAGCTGGTTCACAGCCTGCGGGAGCTGGGCTGCTGGCAGACTCGAGATGACCGTGTAGGTCACGGATTGCGAATCGAGGACCACCTGCCACGAGTGGCCGGGATGCACCCAGATCTGGCGCTGCATTCCTCCGATTCGCTCGAAACCGTCGGCGACAACCGTGTTTTCCGTTTCGGCGTTGATGGGGGGCGATGTTATGGGTTCCCGCCCGTCGCCCAGTTTGCGTTGCTCGTAGATGGTGACGGTGTCGGCGCCGTCGTCGAGCACCAGCTTCAGCGCCGGGCGGCCGGCGACAGTGATGGCTTCAGCGCTCGCTACGGTGAAGCCCATCGCCGCCAGGTCGGGACAGTACCACCCATCGACCCTGAGCTTTTCGAGCTGGCTGTCATCAAGAAGTGAAGGAGTCTCGGGTGCCACCGACTGCCACCCAGCCATCAGGGACCCGTTCTGGCCGCTATTGACGAGGACATCGTTTTCTGATTCCGCGCCCAAAGCATAGGCACCCGTCAGCGTGGCGAGTGCCACCACTGCCAAGCCACCGGTGACGGCCATCGGCGTCCGGTGCCGTGAGGCGAACCCGGTCGGCCGATGCTCCGGCCTGTGCTGATGATTGATGAAGCTCAGGTCTGCCGGGCGGGAGTGGGGCCGGTCGGCGGTAGCTATGATCCGGTCGAACAAGTCGGCATCGGGGCGGGGAACTGCCGAATTTTGCAACTGGCTTCGGACGCGACGGTTCGCCTGTACGGTGGCCCAGCAGGAGGAACAGCGGGTGAGGTGCCGCTCCACCGCCCGACGGCGACCGGACGGCAACTCCCCGTCGACGAAATCAGCCAGCTGCCGCTTTGGATGTCGCATGGCTGCTAACGGGCACCCGCAATCCGGGGCAGTTTCAGGCGGGTGGTCTTGGCCGCGGAGAGCGCCGGGTCCCGATGGGCCAGTTTCTCTCTCAGCATGGTGCGGCCGCGGTGGATTCTGGAGCGGACGGTTCCCAGCTTAACGCCCAGGGCTTCTGCGACCTCGTTGTAGGCGAGGCCCTCCAGGTCACACAGGACCACAGCGGCCCGGAAATCAGGGGGAAGTTCTTCGAGTGCCGCCTGAACGTCAATGTCGAGGTTATTGAATTCAAAGCTGCGCTCAGGCCCAGGATGGTTACTCGGAAGACGGCTTTCGGCTTCGTCGGTCAGGCCATCGAACCTGATCCGGGTCTTGCGGCGTGCCTGGTCAAGGAACAGGTTGGTGGTGATGCGGTGCAGCCACCCGTCGAGGGTGCCCGGCTTGAAGTTTGCCAGTGACCGGAACACCCTGACAAAGACTTCCTGGGTGAGATCCTCGGCGTCGAACTTGTTGCCGGTCAAACGGTAAGCGAGGCGGTATACCTTCGGTGAGTGGACCACCACCACTTCTTCCCAGGACGGCGCGACCCAGGGTACGTCAGCATCTGCTGATCCGTCGGTCGCGGTTGAAGCGGCCACCGGTGTATGCGAAGTGGTCATCTTCTTCTCCTCCCACTGTGAGACGGGTTATCCCATCTCCCAGGTATTCGCGGCCACTGACGCGCCGGATGCCTGGAGCAAAAATACTGCCTTACCAAGCTGGGAGATCGCTGGATAGCTGGAGCGTTGCGGCCGGCGGAGCAGCCGTGCGGCCGCTCGGTTTCCCGACCCGCAACCAAGCCGCTTCCAATAGGGCGCTGGGCCTATACCCAGTAGGCTGGGTACGGAAACTGACGGCACGCAAGGATGTGGCTGTGCCGGTGTCACCTTCCCGGTGGCCACATGACATGAACGAAAAGACTGAGCGGTAGATATATGAGCGCGGACAAACAGAGCAGCTGGTCATACGCTGAGGGGCTCCCCGATGAGGATGAAGTGCTCCTACGCGCGCGCGACCGGTCCTACGAGTTAGGCGTCACCCCGGTGAGCACAGGGGTGGCAGCGGCTCTGACCGTCCTGGCGGCGTCATCGAAGGCCCAGACCGTCGTGGAAATTGGCGCTGGCGCGGGCGTGTCAGGCGTGTGCATCCTGCGCGGGTTGGGACCGCAGTCGGTCCTCACCACCATTGATTCCGACGTCGACCATCTGCGTGCGGCCCGGGAAGCTTACGCTGAGGCCGGGGTACCGGGAAACCGGACCCGGACGATTTCCGGCCGCGCTGCTGACGTGTTGCCGCGCCTGACGGACGCCGCCTACGACCTTGTCTTCATCGACGCGGACAAGGCCGGTCTCCCCCTGTACGCGCAGCAGGCCATCCGGCTGTTGAAACCGGGTGGCATGCTGATGCTGAACGATGCCTTGGACCAGGACCGGGTTGCCGACCCTGCCATCCGTGAGGAGTCGACCAACATTCTGCGTCAGGTTGGCCGGATTGTCCGCGATCACGATCAGTTGGTGTCCGCGCTGCTTCCCACCGGTCAGGGCCTGCTGCTCGCCGTTAAGATGCCGATCCCCCGCTGATTCCGGGGGGACCGGCGTCCGGTCTCGGGGTGTTCCGGGTGGCGGTCAACTATTCGGTAACGGTGAGGAGGCAGTCCTTGAGATTGCCGGCTTCCTCCGCGTTGAGTTCAACCACGAGCCGCCCGCCGCCATCGATCGGGACCCGCATGATCAGGCTGCGGCCCTCTTTGGTGACTTCCATCGGCCCATCGCCGGTCCGCGGTTTCATGGCAGCCATAAAGAGAATCCCTTCAAGTGTGCGCGCCCGGGATCCCCGGCCGCCCGTCAACGAAAATAAACGTCAGTTGCACGACGGCATGCTGGCCCCCGCGCATTGATCCACTTCCATTATCCCGTACAAGGGCGGACTGGGCGAATCGCGATGCGCTGTGGGTCACATCGAGCCTCGTAGCCAGCAGTCCCGCAGATGGTCGTTGACAAACCCCGTGGCCTGCAGCATTGCGTAACCGGTGGTGGGTCCGACAAACCGGAATCCGTGCCCACGCAAGGTCTTGGCCAGGGCCACCGACTCGGGCACCACCGCGGGCACATCGGTCAATTTTACCGGCGCCGGCCCGGACGCCGGACGATGCGACTCAAGGATGGAGGCGAGGCTTTCCCCGGTCGGCAGGTGCAGCAGGGCGCTCGCGTTATTGATGGTGGCGAGGATTTTTGCCCGGTTGCGAACGATTCCCGCATCCTGGAGCAGCCGTTCGACGTCGTCGTCATCGAACCCCGCAACCACTGAGGGATCGAACTGCCTGAATGCGGCGCGGAAAGCCTCCCGCTTGCGCAGGATGGTGATCCAGCTCAACCCGGACTGGAAGGCTTCGAGGCTGAGCCGTTCGAACAAGGCCGCCTCGCCTGTCACGGGGCGACCCCATTCCTCGTCGTGGTACGTCCGGTAGTCGGCACTCGAACTGGCCCAGTCGCAGCGCACCAACCCGTCCTCCCCACGGATTCCCCCCGCGCCGGTCACGGCCGGTCCTGGCAAGTTCGGCGGAGTTCGGCGATCGTCGCGTCCCGATCCGCGAGCGCTGCGGCCAGTGCCTCGAGCACCTCGTCCACCTGGTCCATCCGGTACCCACGGAGCGCCAGCGCAAAACGGATTTCGGCGACGTCGGCCGCTTCCGGGTCGGCCGGCAGCAACACTGCCGGCAACGACGGGGTCGGTTCGACCAGTCCGGTCAGTGGTCCCGACGCCGGCTTGTGGTGCGTCGTCCGGTCAGCCGCTGGCTGCCGCCCCATCACGGCGAAGGCCGAGGCGCCGAGCACCACTATTGCCACCAACACCAGGAAGATACTCACGGGATTAATCGTGCCAGAAAACTGTCATGGTGAGCGGTGGGATGCGGTGTCCGCCAGCACCAGGCGGACAGCCTCCGCCGGATCATCCACCAGGTGCACCAGATCCAGGTCTTTGGCGGAAATCATCCCGTTGGCGAGCAGACTGCCCCGCACCCACTCCCACAGCGGTGCCCAGAATTTGGTGCCGATCAGCACAATGGGGAAAGAGGTGACCTTCTGCGTCTGCACCAGCGTCATGGCCTCGAATAGTTCGTCAAGGGTGCCGAATCCTCCCGGCAGGACGATAAAACCCTGGGCGTACTTGACGAACATGGTCTTGCGGGCAAAGAAATACCTGAAGTTGATGCCAAGATCCACCCACTCGTTCATCCCCTGTTCGAAGGGCAGCTCGATACCGAGGCCTACTGACACCCCGCCAGCCTCGCAGGCCCCCTTGTTTGCTGCCTCCATCGCGCCCGGTCCGCCACCAGTGATCACCGCGTAGTTCGCTTCCACCAGGCGGCGGCCCACCTCCTCACCGATCGCGTAGAACGGAGAATCCCGTGGGGTGCGTGCCGAGCCGAACACACTGATCGCCGGGCCAAGCTCTGCGAGCGTGCCGAATCCTTCGACGAACTCGCTCTGGATGCGGAGGACCCGCCAGGGGTCGGTTTTGGTGAAATGGTTCCCGCTGCCGGAGTCCAGCAGGTACCTGTCGGATTGGGGTTCCTTGGTCTGCCCGCGGCGCAGCTCCACCTGCCCTCGTCGTCGGGACGGAGTGTGGTGGGCGCCGCTGCGTGCTGGACCGGAAGCGAACTCGTCTGTAGGCATCTCCCGAGCCTATCCGGCCTTCGCAACCCCTCTGGTCTTGGTTGCTCTTCCGTCACGATTTAACCATTCGGGGCGGCGATGCCTTGCCAGCGTCGATTCGTTCGCTAGATTCATGTCTATGACCAGTGATTTCGAAGCAAACTCGTCCGCGTCCGCTGCGCCATCATCTGAGACGCCACTTGTTTTGCTGAAGAACGTCAACAAGCACTTCGGCGACCTACATGTGCTGCAAAACATCAATCTTGAGGTTGCCCGGGGCGAGGTGGTGGTAGTGATCGGCCCGTCCGGTTCCGGCAAATCAACCCTCTGCCGCGCCATCAACCGCCTGGAAACTATCGACGACGGGGAGATCCGCATCGACGGCGTCAAACTTCCCGCTGAAGGCAAGGAGCTCGCCAAGCTGCGGGCCGACGTCGGGATGGTGTTCCAGTCCTTCAACCTGTTTGCCCACAAATCCATCCTCGAGAACGTGACGCTGGGCCCGGTCAAGGTCAAGGGCATGAAGAGCGCTGCCGCCAAAGACCTGGCGATGTCCCTGTTGAAGCGGGTGGGGGTCGATAACCAGGCCCAGAAACTGCCGGCTCAACTCTCCGGCGGCCAGCAGCAGCGGGTGGCAATCGCCCGCGCGCTGGCCATGCAGCCGAAGGTGATGCTGTTCGATGAGCCCACCTCGGCCCTCGACCCAGAAATGATTAACGAAGTTCTCGATGCCATGGTTACCCTGGCCAAGGAGGGCATGACCATGATCGTGGTGACCCACGAAATGGGCTTTGCCCGCAAGGCGGCTGACCGCGTGATTTTCATGGCCGACGGCCAGATCGTCGAGGAGGCCACCCCCGAAGAGTTCTTCACCAATCCCCAGAGCGCCCGCGCGAAGGATTTCCTCGGCAAGATCCTCGCGCACTAGCTCCGGTTTCCCACAAATTTTTCAGCAAGTTAGACGAACGCAAGGAGAAATCATGCGCAAGACCCGATACGCAGCAGCCGCCATGGCTGCCGCAGCAGCACTCACGCTTTCCGCCTGTGGCGGCGGCGATGAAAGCGGCGATACCGCTTCTGAAGCAGGCTCCGACAGCATCCGCATCGGCATCAAGTTCGACCAGCCAGGTCTGGGCTTCGATGAGGGCGGCGAGTACAGCGGCTTCGACGTCGACGTCGCCAAGTATGTGGCAGCAGAACTGGGCTACGAAGAAGACCAGATCGAATGGGTTGAGGCCCCCTCGGCAAACCGCGAGAACCTCCTGTCCACTGAAGAGGTGGACATGATTTTCGCTACCTACTCCATCACAGACGAGCGCAAGGAGACCGTCGACTTCGCCGGACCGTACTTCGTCGCTGGGCAGGACCTTCTGGTGCGCGCCGACGACGAGGAGATCACCGGGCCGGAGTCCCTCGCCGGCAAGAACCTTTGCTCGGTTGCTGGTTCCACTTCCGCTGCACGCATCAACGAAGAGTTCGGTGCTGACGCCAACCTGGTTGAGCAGCCCGGCTACGCGGAGTGCGTTTCCCTCATGGGCGGCGGTCAGATCGACGCCGTCACCACCGACGACATCATCCTGGCCGGCCTCGCCTCCCAGGAAGCCAACGCCGGTCAGTTCAAGGTTGTCGGCAACCCGTTCTCCGAAGAGAACTACGGAGTTGGCCTCACCAAGGGCAGCGACCTGTGTGAAGACATCAACGCCGCGATCGTCAAGATGATCGACGACGGTTCCTGGGAAGAAGCCATCACCTCCAACACCGAGGGCGCTGACTACACGTTCAACGCCGAACTGAACCCACCAGAACCTGCCGCCTGCGCCTAGGCTCTAACCGTTTCATGCCTTGGTGGGGCGGCCTCGCGGCTGCTCCACCAAGGCATTTCACCACCCCGAAAGAGGTGAACCATGGATAATTTCCTATCGCTCTTCGAGACGTACGACGTCGTTGGAGCGTTCTGGGTCAATATCCAGCTGACGTTTTGGGCTGCTATCTGGTCGTTCATTTTGGGTACCATCCTTGCGCTGATGCGCATCTCACCGATCGCGAGCCTGCAGTGGTTCGGTGCCGCGTATGTGAATATCTTCCGGAATACACCGCTCACGGTGATCATTGCGTTTGGCATCCTCGGGCTGTGGGGTCAGCTGAACGTTGTCCTCGCCGAAGATTTTGAACTGAACTTCCTCCGCCTGGCCATCCTTGGGCTGAGCATTTACCACGCGGCGTTCGTCTGCGAAGCGATCCGCAGTGGTGTGAATACGGTTCCGCTCGGGCAGGCAGAAGCCGCCCGCGCCATTGGGCTCAGCTTTCTGCCAGCGGCCCGCCTGATCATCCTCCCCCAGGCCCTCCGCGGGGCAGTTGCGCCGCTGGGTAACGTACTGATCGCCTTGACGAAGAACTCGACGGTGGCGTTTGCGGGATCGGTGATTGAGTCGTCGAACCTGATGAAGGAAATGATCGAGTTCCGCGGCGACCTGGTGATCCCCATCTTCTTTGTCTTCGCCCTGGGCTTCGTGATCATAGTGGTACCCATCGGTCTATTGACTACGTGGTTGTCTAGGAAACTGGCGGTGGCACGATGAGCGCGCAACAGGTCCTTTTCGATGCGCCAGGACCCAAGGGCAAACGGCGCATCCTGATCGGCAACATCGCCGGCGTTTTGCTGGTGATCGGCTTGCTCGGCTGGGTGGTGGCAGCCCTCGCCGGCCAAGGACAGTTCGAGCCCGCCAAGTGGACGCCGTTCCTTGAGTTGCGGACCTGGGAGTTCTTCATCCTGCCGGGACTGCTCAGCACCCTGAAGGCGGCGGCGGTGGCCGTGGTCACGTCCATCCTTTTCGGCCTGCTGTTCGGTGTCGGCCGCCTGTCCCACATCGCACCGGTGCGTTGGTTTGCCGGTCTCGTGGTCGAATTCCTGCGCGCGGTCCCCGTCCTGCTGATGATGATCTTCCTCTGGCTCGCGCTGGCGCAGGTCGACTTCATTGAGGACCCGATCTTCGTCGCAGTTGTGACAGCACTCACCCTGTACAACGGGTCAGTGATCGCCGAACTGGTCCGGTCCGGTGTGCATGGTCTTCCCAGGGGCCAGCGCGAAGCGGGCATGGCGATCGGCATGACGCCCGGCCAGTCGCTGCGGAGTATCGAAATCCCGCAGGCTCTGGTCGCGATGCTGCCGGCAATGGTCAGCCAGTTTGTGGTGATCCTCAAGGACTCGGCCCTCGGCTACATCATCGGCTACGCGGAGCTGCTCCAGTTCTCGCGCCGCCTCGGTGTCGGTGAAGGAAACCTGCTGCAGTCCCTGCTGATCGCGGCGTTGATCTTCATCCTGATCAACTTCGCCCTGTCCTTGGCTGCCAACAAGCTCTCCACCCTGCTGAGCTTCAGGACCGGCCGCAAGCTCAAGCCGGCCGGGGACCCGGAGCTGAGCGCAGCTACCCCGGTCAAGTAGCGCAGCCCGTCGCCGCCGCTGGTGCCGATGCGGCCTGGCAGGGACGGGGTACAACAGGAGGGCGGCGTTGGTGACCGGCTCCCGCCGGTTTGGTGGGTAATCTGGACTCGGGGTGCTCAACGATCCGATCACGACGCCGGTCGCCGCCCTCAGTGCGGCGGGTACCGGGTGCGTGCCAGCGGTGTCGGTGGGTACCGGGGTGGGTGCGCTGAGTAAGGGCTAGCTGAGCCAGGTCGTCAGGGCCCGCAGGCACTCCCTGATTTCGTCGGCGTTGACGTGCTCGTCGTCGGAATGCGCCAGCAGTGGGTCGCCGGGCCCGAAGTTCACGGCCGGGATGCCCAGCTCACTGAAGCGGGCGACGTCGGTCCAGCCGTACTTCGGTTTCGGCTGGGCGCCGACCGCGGCGACAAAGTCGGCCGCTGCTGGATGGTGCAGGCCGGGGCGGGCTCCCGCTGCAGCATCAGTGCGCTCAACGTCGTAGCCCTCCAGCACCGCCCGGACGTAAGCCTCGGCGTCGTCGGGCGACTTATCCGGCGCGAACCGGTAGTTGACCTCAACAACAGTCCGGTCCGGAATGACGTTGCCTGCCGTCCCACCGTTGATCATCACGGCGTTGAGGCTCTCGCGGTAGGCCAGCCCGTCCACGTCCACGGTGAGTGGTTCGTGGTCGCGCAGCCGGGCCAGGATGTCGGCTGCCGCGTGGATGGCGTTCTCCCCCATCCAGGCGCGCGCCGAGTGTGCTGCCCTGCCGGTGGTGGTGACGTTGAAGCGAGCGGTACCGTTGCAGCCACCTTCCACTGTGCCGTCGGTGGGTTCCAACAGCACCGCGAAGTCCGCGGCCAGCCAGTCCGGGAACCTGACGACCAACCGGCCCAGGCCGCTCAACGACGCTTCCACTTCCTCATGATCGTAGAACACGTAGGTAATATCCCGGGCAGGCCCGGTGAGGGCAGCGGCAAGCGCCAACTGAACCGCCACCCCGCCCTTCATATCGGTGGCACCTCGGCCGTAGAGTACGTCCCCCTCCCACGTGCTGGGCACAGTCCCCCGGGAGCCTGGGGCGCCGGGCAGGGGCACCGTATCCAGGTGGCCAGCAAGAATGACCCGTTCGGCGCGGCCGAGTGAGGTCCGCGCGACGATGGAATCGCCGTCGCGCACTACCTCAAGGTGGGGGCAGCCCTGCAAGGCGGTTTCGACGGCATCGGCGAGAGTTTCCTCGTTACCGGAGACACTTTCTATGTCGAGTAGTGATGCTGTCAGGAGAGCAACGTCGGCGGAAAGGTCAAGGCTGAGGGGAAGGGGTGCGGTCATGGATCCAGCCTATCGCTCGGTAGACTTGAGCCCATGACTGAACGAGCCACAGCCCTCACACCAGCCCATTCTGGCCCCCGCTCGGCCCACGGACTTGGTCTCGCCACGATCGACGCCAACGGGACGATCCTCGATGTGTGGTTCCCCCGGCCCGAACTCGGCGCCTCGTCCCAGGAAGATCTGAGGGCTTCCCTCGATGCCTTAGCCGGAGCCGACGAACTGCGCGGCACCAGTCAGCAGGTCATCGAAGTGCACGGGGACCTCGATGCTCCCCCGGCCGACGCCGCCGACGCCTACTTGCGCCTCCACCTCCTGTCCCACCGCCTCGCCGCACCGAATACCTTGAATCTCGACGGCGTCTTCGGGCTCCTAGCCAATGTGGTGTGGACCAACTTCGGCCCGTGCCCGGTCCAGGATTTCGAGACCACCCGTCTGCGGCTCCGCGCCCGCGGCCCAGTGGTCGTGTATGCGGTGGACAAGTTCCCGCGCATGGTGGACTACGTGGTGCCGGCAGGTGTCCGGATTGCCGACGCCGACCGGGTGCGGCTGGGTGCCCATCTGGCCGCAGGCACCACGGTGATGCATGAGGGTTTCGTCAACTTCAACGCCGGCACCCTCGGAGAGTCGATGGTTGAGGGCCGGATCTCTGCCGGCGTTGTCGTCGGCAACGGTTCAGACATCGGAGGCGGCGCCTCAATCATGGGAACCCTGTCCGGCGGCGGTAAGGAACGCGTCGCCATCGGCGAGCGGTGCCTCCTCGGTGCCCAGGCAGGCATTGGAATTTCCCTCGGCGATGACTGCGTCGTTGAAGCGGGCCTGTACATCACGGCTGGTACAAAGGTCACGCTCCCTGACGCACGAGTGGTCAAGGCCGTTGAGCTGTCCGGCGAGTCCTACCTGCTCTTCCTCCGCAACTCGGCGACCGGCGTCGTCGAGGCCCGTCCCCGCAGCGGCCACGGGATCGCCTTGAACTCAGTCTTGCACGCGAACTAGGGAGCTATGGCGTACACGAAGGCCGAGGCACGAAGGCATAGGCGGGTGAAGACGACCCTCGTTCTCGTGACTCTGGTAACCGTGCTCACTGGAGGCATTTATCTGGCCGTCAACCAGGTGAATTCCTCTGAGGTCCTGATCCGGGAGCGATGTACCGCCGTCGTCGGCGGTGACACCCACGAGCTTGGCCTTGAGCAGGCAGAAAATGCGTCGCTGATCGCCGGGGTGGCGGTAGCGCGAGGCCTTCCCGCGCGCGCCGCGTCGATCGCCCTGGCCACAGCGGTACAGGAATCCGGCCTACGTAACCTTGACTACGGTGACCAGGCCGGTCCGGATTCCCGTGGGCTCTTCCAGCAGCGTCCCTCGCAGGGCTGGGGCACCGACGATCAGGTACAGGACCCGCTGTACGCGGCCGGCGCCTTTTACGACGCGCTCGTGAAGGTGCCGGGCTACGAGTCGCTGCCCATCACCGAGGCGGCGCAAGCGGTGCAGCGCAGCGCGCTCCCTGATGCCTACGCCGACCACGAAGCGGCGGGGCGTGCATTCGCCTCGGCCCTGACCGGCAACTCCCCGGCCTCGCTGAACTGCGTCCTGCGCGGCGCTGATCAGACCGGCGACCCGGCCGCAGCCCAGGCAGCCGCCGAGCGGGTGTTCGGGCCGCTGGGAACGGCCGTGACCGACGAAGGGGGCCTCTCGTTTGAGGCCACCGGCACCCGTGGCTGGGCCACCGCCCAGTGGGCGGTAGCCAACGCGAAGGTGCTCCATATCGAGTCGGTGGCATTCGGCGGGCTGCAGTGGACCAGAGCAGGTCGCGGCTGGGACGCCGCTGAGACCGCCACCGGCACCCTGGTCATCCGGCTCGCCGGGGACCCCACAGCACCACCGGCAGCCTAAGCGAGCAGTTCCACCACCGGGCGTACGTAGCTGGCGAACGTCTGCTCGTCGTCGGGAAGCTCCTGACTCATGAGCAACGTGCCGGGCTCGACGAACCAGGCTCGCGGTTCGCTGAGCGGAAGCTCGACCACCTGCAGCGTGAACGCCCGGGCGTCCCTGCCCAACTCAAGCTCGCGCTCCTGGATCAGCTGCTCAAACGGATCCCGTGGCCTTGACCGGCCGCGACGCCGGGCCAGCGCCGTGTATTCGGCGACCCTGGCACCGGACCAATCCATCGCTGAGCCATAGTGCGCGTGGGCCAGGAGCTGCAGGGCTGGCAGTGACTCCAGTTCCGGGAAGTCCGGCGGCGTCGCCGCCGGTGGGGGGTCATTGCCCAGCAACTGGCGCCACCAGGTTTCCCATTCGATCCGCAGTACAGTCAGTCCCCCGGCCTCGTGCACCAGCTGGCCCGGATCGGCCCGCGGCACCGGCGGGGTCATCGGGGACACCAGCGGGACCCCCGCGGCGTCCAGTCCAAAGTCCAACCCCGCGGAATCCCGCAAGTACAGCGAAAACAGCATCACCGGGGAGGTGCCCACCACAATCTGCCACCCAGAACCACCGGAGGGCGTCATCCGATCAACCTTTCCGTCGAATCCGGCCCGGGCGTCCCGGGAAGGGTTCGGCTTACTCCTCAAGGGTAGACCGATCTCCCGCGACCCTCCAGCCGCGGACACCGCCAATCCGCAGCCAACAAACTAGGCTTGTCCTATGAAAATTCTGGTTACTGGCGGCAGCGGTTTCATCGGCTCCCATACGACGCTTGCCCTACTCGAAGCTGGCCACCAGGTGGTGGTGGTCGACAACCTGATGAACTCCTCCGAGACCGCGCTCCATCGCGTGAGGGAGCTGAGCGGGCAGGATCTGACCTTCCACAAGGTCGATCTCCTGGACGAGCGAGCGCTGACGGGGGTGTTCGACGCCGAGGCGGTCGACGCGGTCGTTCATTTCGCGGGGTTGAAGGCCGTGGGCGAGTCGGTGGCCCAGCCGTTGCATTACTACCACAACAACGTGGGCGGCACGCTGAACCTGCTCCGGGTGATGGATGCGGCCCAGGTGAGAACCCTGGTCTTCAGCTCCTCGGCAACCGTGTACGGGGCGTCCGAAGAGGTGCCGCTGATTGAGAAGATGCCCTTGGACGCCGTCAACCCCTACGGGCGCACCAAAGAACAGATTGAGGACATCCTGACCGATCTCGGTGCCGCTGACGGCCGCTGGAACATTGCCTTGCTCAGGTATTTCAACCCGGTTGGCGCCCATGAGTCGGGGCGGATTGGTGAGGACCCGACCGGGATTCCCAACAACCTGCTGCCCTTCGTGGCCCAGGTGGCGGTGGGCCGCCGGGAGAAGGTGATGGTCTTCGGCAACGACTACCCCACCCCCGATGGCACAGGCATCCGCGATTACATTCACGTGGTCGATCTGGCCGCCGGGCACCTGGCCGCCCTGGATTACCTCACCACCCACGCCGGCGTACACCGCTGGAATCTGGGCACCGGCAACGGGTCATCGGTGCTCGAAGTGCTCGCCGCGTTCTCGGCGGCGGCCGGGCATGATGTCCCCTACGAGTTCGCCGACCGCCGCCCCGGCGACGCGGCGGTGAGCTATGCCGACCCGTCGGCGGCGCTGGCTGACCTCGGCTGGTCGGCGCACCGATCGCTGCAGCAGATGTGCGAGGATCACTGGCGCTGGCAGAAGCACAACCCTCAGGGCTACGCGAACTAGCAAGTTGCCTGACGACGACGGCCGGTCACCTGCGCAGGTGACCGGCCGTAGTCGTCAACGGTGGTGCAGGCTAACGCGCTGGGTAGTTGCGCTCTGCTTCTCCTGTGTAGAGCTGGCGGGGGCGGCCGATCTTGGTCTGCGGGTCCTGCATCATCTCGCGCCACTGGGCAATCCAGCCCGGCAGGCGCCCAATGGCGAACAGCACAGTGAACATCTTCTCCGGGAAGCCCATCGCCTTGTAGATCAGGCCGGTGTAAAAATCCACGTTCGGGTACAGTTTCCGCTCAATGAAGTAGTCATCGGCGAGGGCCTTTTCTTCGAGACGCATCGCAATGTCGAGCAGTTCGTCGTTTCCGCCGAGCTTTCCGAGAATATCGTGGGCGGTGGCCTTGACGATGGTGGCGCGGGGGTCGTAGTTCTTGTAAACGCGGTGCCCGAAGCCCATCAGCTTCACGCCATCTTCCTTGTTTTTGACCTTTTCCATGAAGTCTTCGGGCTTCATACCCTTGCCCTGAATGTCCCGCAACATGTTCAGGACCGCTTCGTTGGCGCCGCCGTGGAGCGGACCGAACAGGGCGTTGATGCCCGCCGAAACCGAAGCGAACATGTTGGCGTGGGAACTACCGACCAGGCGCACTGTGGAGGTGGAGCAGTTCTGCTCATGATCGGCGTGCAGGATGAGCAGCAGGTCGAGTGCCTTGACCATCATCGGGTCCAGGTCGTATGGCTCGGCCGGCAGCCCGAAAGAAAGCCTGAGGAAGTTCTCGACCAGGTTCATCGAGTTGTCCGGGTAGAGCATGGGCTGCCCGATGGATTTCTTGTGCGCGTAGGCAGCGATGACCGGTAGCTTGGCCATCAGCCGGAAGGTGGAGAGCTCCACCTGTTCGTCGTCGAACGGGTCAAGTGAGTCCTGGTAGAACGTGGACAGCGCCGACACTGCCGAGGACAAGACCGGCATGGGGTGCGCGTCGCGGGGAAACCCGCCGAAGAAGCCTTTCAGCTCCTCGTGCAGCAGGGTGTGGCGGCGGATCCGGTCGTCGAAGGCTGCCAGTTCGGTGGGGGTAGGAAGGTTCCCGTAGATCAGCAGATAGGAGACCTCGAGGAAACTGGAGTGCTGGGCCAACTGGTCGATTGGGTAGCCACGGTAGCGCAGGATGCCCTGGTCGCCGTCAATGTACGTGATGGCCGACGTAGTGGCGGCAGTGTTCATGAAGCCCGGGTCGAAGGTGACGGCGCCGGTCTGCTTGAGCAGCTTCGAGACGTCGTAACCCTTGTTGCCTTCAGCGGCGTTGACCATCGGAAGGCTGAGTTTACCTCCGTCATAGTGCAACGATGCACCGTTCTGCTCGGTCATTGAACTCTCCTCCAGAAGTGGTGGCATGCATTGGCTGACGACGCCGTCGCACCTTCAGCTAAAACGCTACCGGTAGGGGTACCCCGAGCGCTAATCGGCCACCGGCGGACGCGGGCCATCCACTTATCGGCCTGCGGAGAGCCGTTCAACTGCCACATCGATACGTTCATCCGTCCCCGTCAACGCCACCCGGATGAAGCCGCGGCCGGCGTCGCCGTAAAAAGTGCCCGGCCCGACAATGATTCCGAGCGTGGCGAACCGTTCAACAGTGGTCCAGGTGTCTTCGTCGGCAGTGGCCCACAGGTAGAGGCCGGCTACCGAGTCTTCAATCCGCAACCCGAAGTCCTGCAGCGCGGGGATCAGCCGATCCCGGCGCCGCCGGTAGAGGTCCTTCTGGACCTGCACGTGCCCGTCGTCGTTTAACGCGGCGCGCATGGCCGCCTGAACGGGGAAGGGCACGATCATTCCGGCGTGTTTGCGGGAGTTCACCATGTTGGCGATCAGGTCGCTGTCGCCGGCGGTGAAAGCGGCCCGGTAGCCGGCCATGTTGGATTGTTTACTCAGCGAATAGACGGCCAGCAGGTTAGTGTGACTGCCACCATTCACGCGTGGATCCAATACGCTGGGCACCGCTTCACCGCCGCGCGCGCTGTCCCAGTCGCCCCAGCCTAGTTCGGCATAGCATTCATCCGAGGCGACAACGGCGCCGAGCGTCCGGGCGTCCGCCACGATTGCTCCCAGGTCGGCCACCGATAGCACCCGACCGGTCGGATTCGCTGGCGAATTCACCCAGACCAGGCGCACTCGCGATCGGGTGTCCTCGTCAAGGGCGGACAGGTCGTCAGCTGCCACGGCTGTGGCCCCTGCCAGCACCGCACCTATGTCATAGGTGGGGTAGGCGACGGTGGGGCGAACGACGACGTCACCCTCCCCCAGCCCGAGGAGGGTGGGAAGCCAGGCGACGAGTTCCTTGGACCCGACCGTGGGCAGGACGTCCTTCGGATCCAGGCCCGAGACCCCGCGGCGGCGGGAAAACCAGTCGCTGACCGCCGCCCTGAGCTCATCGGTGCCGTGGGTGGTGGGGTAGCCCGGGGCGTCGGCCGCGGCGGTCAACGCCTGCTGAATGACGGCCGGTGTGGGGTCCACGGGCGTGCCGATGGACAGGTTGACGGCGCCGCCGGGGTGTCGGTTCGCCTGTGCCACGTAAGGTGCCATGGCGTCCCACGGATAGTCCGGCAGCGCGATACCGAACTGGCGGTCGCCGTCGTAAGCGGTCATGCGTCCTGGTTCTGGGGCGGAAGCGCGGCGATGATGGGGTGGTCCTTACCGATATTGCCGAGCTTTGCGGCGCCGCCAGGCGATCCAATGTCGTCGAAGAACTCGACGTTGGCTTTGTAGTATTCGGCCCACTGGTCCGGGGTGTCATCCTCGTAGTAGATGGCCTCCACCGGGCAGACAGGTTCGCACGCGCCGCAGTCGACGCATTCATCCGGATGGATGTAGAGGGACCGTTCGCCTTCGTAGATGCAATCTACCGGGCATTCCTCGATGCAGGCCTTGTCCTTTAAATCCACGCACGGCTGTGCGATTACGTAGGTCACTTCCCACGCCTTTCCAGTTGGGGCTTTCGTTCCGTTTCCAGCTTAACCCAACCGTCCGGTGCAAGCGCATCGGGCGGTTGCGGTGACCTATGACCCCCGCCACTCCTAGCCCTGCCACTACGCTGGTCGAATGGACTCCCCCGCACAGCAGTTGATTGCCCTCCCCGTGGGCACTCGCGTGGTGGTGAGATATCGCGTCGATGGTGGGCTCACCGATGCCCTCGGCGAGCTGGTGCAGGTCGACCAGGAGACCTGCACGGTGCGGACCCGCCGGCACGGCGACGTCGTCGTACGCCTGGACCTGGTGACGGCTGCCAAACCCGTCCCTCCCCCGCCCGCGCGGCGGCCCCGGCGGTTCTAGCCCCCTATCCGCCAGCCGCAATTTCCCGCTGGAACTGCCCAGTCACTGGGAAGGTCTAGACAGTCCCAGCGGACGGGACTGATCAGTGGGAGCGTGTGCGGCGAGTGCCAGCCCGACCAACCGCAGGAACTCTTCCGGGTGATCGACGAGCAATGAGTAGGAGGCATGGAGTATCGGAACCCGGCCTATCATCAGAATGTTTCCGCGACGCCGATCCTCTTCGAAATCTGCTGTCCCGCTATGGTACCGACGGCCATCGGCCTCGACCCCCAGCACTTTCTCTACAACCAGGTCGATCCGTCCGACCCCCTTGATGTAGACCTGCGATTGGAAGCTGTACCCGGCACGCCGAAGGTGGTACTTGGCGACCGTTTCCAGAATTGATTGGGAAAACGGGTCAATTTGGTCGATGACTTTTCGGAGAGGAACGTCCCTCCGGCCTGCTGCCCGTTGCCGAAGTGCAGGGATACTCACTGCGCCCAGAACTACGGCGGATTCGACGATGCAGAGAGCATCCAACTCGGGAAGACAGCGCATGCACTGCACACAGATGTCCAGAGCCGTCAACGGTTTTGCCGAGCGGTGGACCTTGAACGTTCCGTGCAGCGCGTTTCCGTGATCGACACTGACATGAATCAGGGATGGTGGGCGGAGAATCCACAACCCGCGGTGCATCGCTTCGCTAACGCAGGCCAGGTCGGCGCCGGCGCACAGTGCGGTCAAGAGGGCCTGGTTTGCGTCAGGGAGGCAGTAGACACCCCGGCTTGGCTTTGCCAGCCGGCCAGCTGCGATTGCCGCGCTCAGCTGGTGAGAACTCACACCGTTGGACACAAGGTCCTTGCGCCGGGCAACCCCACCGCGGGAAGTCAGTAGGCTAAAAAGATCCATAGGTGACATGGTGCCCGAGCACGAGTATCCGACATCCGTTTAGCCGTGAGGATGTGGACAATTCCACTCGCCACCTTCGACTATCCCACCAGGCGCGTCCAGCCACTGGGAATGTCTAGACAATCCCGCTGGCTCCGCGTGGTCACTGGGATCTTGCGACGCGGGGCTACTGGGAAACCTCGTCGGGGAGCTTCTTCATTCCGAGGAACCCTCCGCCCAGCACCGGAATCGACGCCACAATGGTTCCGCCGACCCCGATCCACATGGTGGGAACGACGCCGAGCTGCTCACCAAGGACCCCGGCGAGGAGCCCGGCAATGGGCATGACGCCCCACACCACGAACCGAATCGACGCGTTCATCCGGCCGAGCAGCCGCGGCGGGCAGACCCGCTGGCGCATGCTGACCTGCATGATGTTGTACGCCAGGGCGCAGAAGGTCATTCCCGCTTCACCGGCAATCAGCAAAGCCAGGGCGGTTGGCTTCGACGGCGCGAGCGCAGCCAGCGGAACCAGCACCAGGAACGCGCTGCCAGTCAATGATGCCAAGGGAATGATGGTACCTTCGCCGATCCGCGCGGCAATCCAGGGGGTGGCGAAGGCACCGAAGAAACCGCCCACGGCGGCAACCGACAGAATCAGGCCCAGCGCTGCAGCCCCCAGGTCAAGGTCCCGCAGGATCAGTAGCGGCAACAGGGTGAAAACGAGCGACGCGAAGAAGTTGACGCCAGCTGTGCAGGCTGCGACCCGCCGGATCAGTTGGTGTCGCCAGACGAAGGTCAGACCTTCCCTGATTTCGACGGCGAGAGGGCGGCGGTCCACCACGGGCGTCTGCTGCTCCTGGTCCCGGGTCCGGGCGAGGAATACCGCTGACAGCAGGTAGCCTGCCGACTGGCCAATCACCAGCAGCGGCGCGCTGAACATCTGCAGCAACCCACCACCCACCGCCGGCCCGCCCAGGCGGGAGATCTGGGCAGTGGATTCCAGTTTCGAGTTTGCGCTGGGCACTTGGTCGCTGTTCACCAGCACGGGAACGTAGCTCTGGTAGGCCACGTCGAAGAAGACCGTTGCGATGCCCACGACCCCAGCCACCACGCACAGGTGCCAGATGGTGAGTACATCCATCCACCAGAGGAAGGGTATGGCCAGCATCGCCACCATCCGCACCAGGTCGGCCCCGATCATCACCCGGCGTTTGAGCCACCGGTCCACCCAGGCACCGGCCGGTAACCCGACTATCAGGAATGCCGCGGTTCCGCTGGCGTTGAGGACGCCGACCTCGAATTCGGACGCCCCCAGCAGAAGAACGGCGATGACCGGAAGGGCCAGATGACCCAGCTGGGTTCCGAATTGGCTGATGGTCTGCCCCGCCCAGAACCGAAGAAAGTTCCGGTCGCGCAGCAGGGACGGCGGCGGGGATACAAGCTCGGTGGTCACCGTCACAGTTTGAGGGTAGTGATTGATTGATGTCAATCACTACCCCCGTCTGACGTATCATTTAGGGATGGATACAGATGAGGATGTACAGGCGCGCGGCCGGGCGCTGAGCTCTCCCGTTCGGCTGCGGATCCTCCGGTTGTGCCTGCATAAGGGCAGAACCAACAAGGAAATCGCCGAGCTCCTTGACCTCAACCCGGCCACCGCACTGCACCATGTAAGGACTCTTTTGGCGACAGGGTTCCTCGCTGCCGAAGAACCCCGCACCGGGAACCGTGGCGCCAAGGAAATCCCCTACCGGGCTACTGGCCTATCCTGGCGCAGCCGGATTCCGAATGCCGCCCCAGTGCTGGTGGAAACGTTCCTGCAGGAAATTGACGGGCTGAGCCCCTCAGAAATTGATGTCTGGCGACTCGGTGTCCGCCTGAACGAAACAAACCGTTCCGAAATGATGCGTCGGATCCGCGAAATCCTTGAAGAATACGCGATCCGCGATTCGGACCTTGACGGCACAGCGACGTCCATCATGCTGGCGCACCACCTGGACCGCAGCGCAGACTAGCGCCGGTCTAGCTAGCGCGGACGGCCCGCCGGGGTCGCAGCACCCACCAGGACAGCATCGACGCGAGCACTGTCACGATCGCCAACCCAAACACCCAAATGCTTCCCGCAATAGCTGTGGGCAGCGGCGGGCTCATCCCCAGATCGGTCAGCACGAGGGGCTGATCCTCGCTGGCGGCGAACAACCCCACCACCAGGTAGGCAGTACCGCCCACGACGGGGCTCAGATACACGTTGCGGGCCCATAGGGCGGCGAATACCGCTGCACTCCCGGCCAGCAGCACTGCAGCTGCAGCACCGATCGGAAGCGTAACCCCCGGCATCTCCCACACCTGGCTATGCAACGCCGTCCCCAGGATGGCGACCACCAGGCCCAGCACCACTGACATCGCCAACGCCCACCAGAGAGACGACACCCTGGAATCGTGCGTTGCGCCGCGATCGGAGTGAGACCCCACCACGGCCTCCCCCGGACCGACGACGGCGGCAGGGCGCCGGGCGTCGTCGTCAGTCAGTTCCGGTGGAGTGTTCCGCATAGCTGTCGGAGACTAGACGCGTGCCCGTGAACGAGCCGCGCGCATCCGCTCGTTGGCGTCCAGGATCAGCTTGCGGATCCTGATCGACTCAGGCGTGACCTCGACGCACTCGTCTTCGCGGGCGAATTCCAGCGACTCCTCAAGGGTGAGCTTGCGGGGAGGGGTCAGGTTCTCGAAAGTGTCCGAGGAGGCTGCACGCATGTTGGTGAGCTTCTTTTCCTTGGTGATGTTCACGTCCATGTCGTCGGCGCGTGAGTTCTCGCCAACAATCATGCCCTGGTACACCTCGGAGGTTGGCTCCACGAAGAAGGAGCCGCGTTCCTGCAGGTTGATCATGGCGAACGGGGTAACGACTCCGGCGCGGTCCGCGATCATCGAACCGTTGGTGCGGTACTCGATGTCCCCGGCCCAGGGCTCGTAGCCCTCGGAGTAGGAAGCAGCGATGCCGGCGCCGCGGGTGTCCGTGAGGAACTTGGTGCGGAAACCGATCAGGCCACGGGCGGGGACGATGAATTCCATCCGGACCCAACCGGTGCCGTGGTTGGACATGTTGGTCATCCGGCCCTTGCGGGTCGCGAGGATCTGGGTGACAGCACCCAGGTATTCCTCGGGCACGTCGATGGTCATGTGCTCCATCGGCTCGTGCACCTTGCCATCGACCATGCGGGTGACAACCTGTGGCTTGCCGACCGTCAGTTCGAAACCTTCACGACGCATCTGCTCGACGAGGATTGCCAGTGCCAGCTCGCCACGGCCCTGTACTTCCCAGGCGTCGGGACGCTCAGTGGCCAGGACCTTCAGCGACACGTTACCGATCAGTTCACGGTCCAAACGATCCTTCACCTGGCGTGCGGTGACCTTGGCACCCTTGACCCGGCCTGCGAGGGGCGAGGTGTTGATACCGATGGTGACCGAGATGGCAGGATCATCGACGGTGATCAATGGCAGTGGCTGAGGGTTGTCGATGTCGGTCAGGGTTTCACCGATGGTGATGTCCTCGATGCCGGCGACGGCGACGATCTCGCCCGGTCCGGCGGAGTCGGTCGGAACTCGGTCAAGGGCACGGGTGGCCAGCAGTTCGGTGATCTTGACTGACTTCATCTCGCCGTTCTGGCGGGCCCAGGCCACGGTCTGCCCCTTGCGCAGGGTGCCATTGAAGATTCGCAGCAGGGCGAGACGGCCCAGGAACGGCGACGCGTCAAGGTTGGTCACGTGAGCCTGGAGCACGCCGTCCGGATTGTACCGGGGAGCGGGGATGTGCTCGATGATGGTCTGGAACAGTGGCTCCAGGTTGTCGTTCGAGGGAACTGTGCCGTCGGCGGGCTGCTCGAGTGAGGCGGCACCTTCGCGGGCTGCAGCGTAAACCACTGGCACGTTCAAAACCGAGTCGAGGTCCAGGTCGGGCACCTCGTCGGCGAGGTCCGAGGCGAGGCCCAGGAGGAGGTCCATTGATTCGCTGACCACTTCGTCGATCCGCGAGTCGGGGCGGTCAGTCTTGTTGACCAGCAGCACCACGGGAAGCTTCGCGGCCAGGGCCTTGCGGAGCACGAAGCGGGTCTGGGGCAGTGGGCCTTCAGAGGCATCCACCAGCAGGACGACGCCGTCGACCATGGAGAGACCGCGTTCCACTTCGCCACCGAAGTCGGCGTGGCCCGGGGTATCGATCACGTTGATGGTGATGGTTTCACCCTTGGCTGAGGGTCCGTCGTAGAACACAGTGGTGTTCTTGGCGAGGATGGTGATGCCCTTTTCGCGCTCAAGGTCGCCCGAGTCCATGACCCGGTCTGCCACGTCGCCGTGGGCGGCGAAGGAATTGGTCTGCCGGAGCATGGCATCAACCAGGGTGGTCTTTCCGTGGTCAACGTGGGCCACGATGGCAACGTTGCGGAGGTCGCTGCGAACAGCTGTGTTGCCTGTGGTTTCAGACATGCGTAATGACTCAATTCAGTAATCTTGAGGGGAATCTAGCGTTATGAGGACGGCGCCTGCTTTTATCAGTCTAAGCTCTCCGGAAAAAATGGCCTAACGCGGGACCTATTCCAGATCAAGATCGCAGGTCTTCGGCGTGTTTGCGGGGGACGCACAACGGCGGTTCACTCCCTGGGAGTGAACCGCCGTTGTAACCAGAGGGGCAGGCTATTTTTCTAGTGCGCTAGGACTTTTTCGAGCGAGAGAGCTTCCAGCGTCGTGGTGAACTGGTGCCCGTTGGCCCGGAGGCCTCTTCCAGATGGTAGTCCGCCAGCTGATCCTGGATCTGCTGGTCAACCCGATCGGACATGTGCTCGTTCACCTGGTCTGCAACAGCAATGCGCGCCTGGCGCCGCTG
The DNA here is from genome assembly GCF_054511125.1 of Arthrobacter sp. TMN-50. Classification (NCBI taxonomy): domain Bacteria; kingdom Bacillati; phylum Actinomycetota; class Actinomycetes; order Micrococcales; family Micrococcaceae; genus Arthrobacter; species Arthrobacter sp. TMN-50. The sequence goes on from NZ_JBTNDG010000001.1 coordinate 315,267, forward strand.
ACCGCGCAGGACCTGCTGGTGCTCCTCATGGAAGGCCTTGGCCGTGGCCACGCACATGAGGATCATCACCACGCTGAACGGCAAAGCGGTCAGGATGGCGGCGGTCTGGATCGATGCCAGCCCGTCATCACCGACCAGGAGCAGGGCAATCGCCACAGCGGCGGCGGCCACAGCCCAGAAGGCTCGAACCCAGTGCTTGGGATCGGGATGCCCACCGGTGGAGATCATGCTCATGACCAGCGCGCCGGAGTCCGCCGAGGTAATGAAGAAGATCGCGATCAGGATAATTGCGCCGATCAGCAGGATCGGCCCACCGGGCAGTTCCGTGAGAAGCCCGAAGAGCGCATTGTTGGTGTCCACCGCTCCGTCTTCGCCAACCAGGCCACCGTTTCCGAAGAGCTCGCGGTAGAGGGCGGACCCGCCCAAGACTGAGAACCAGAGGAAAGTGAGCAGGGTAGGAACCAGCAACACGCCTGCAACGAATTCGCGGACCGTGCGGCCCTTGGAAATCCGGGCAATGAAGATGCCTACGAACGGGGCCCAGGAAATCCACCAGCCCCAGTAGAAGGTGGTCCAGGCTGATTGCCAGGCTTCGCCGTCGGCCCCGGCGAAGGCCAGGGTGTCAAAGGTCAAGCCAACGACGTTCTGCAGATAGTTACCGATTGACTGAACGAACTCACGGAGCAGGAACAAGGTGGGGCCCGTGAACAGGATGAAGAGCAGCAGCACGCCGGCAAGCACCAGGTTGGTGTTGGAGAGCCATTTCATGCCCTTGCCCACACCGGAGATGACCGACACGAGTGTCAGCGCCGTGATGCACAGGATCAATCCGATCTGGGTGAACTTGGTTGCCTCGACGATGTTCGCAGTATCGAGGCCAGCCGACATCTGAAGCACGCCGAGTCCCAGTGAGGTGGCAACGCCGAACAGGGTGCCGACCAGTGCGACGACGTCGATAGCGTCGCCCCACTTGCCCTTAACCTTGTCACCCAGGAGCGGTTCAAGTGTCCAGCGAATGGAGATGGGGCGGCCACGGCGGTGCACCGCATACGCGATGGAGAGACCTACCACGACGTAGATGCTCCACGCGTGAAGGCCCCAGTGGAGGAAGGTCTGGGTCAAGGCCTGCTGGGCCAGCTCAATGCCGGTTCCTTCGGCACCCGGCGGCGGCGAGGCGAAATGGTTCAATGGTTCGGCGACGCCCCAGAAGACCAGGCCGATCCCCATACCGGCCGCAAATAGCAGAGCGAACCAGGACATCAAGGAAAACTCTGGCCGGTCTTCGTCCTTGCCGAGCCGAATGTCACCGAAGCGGCTCAACCCCACCCAGAGGGAAAAGACCACGAACATCGCCACGATAGCGACGTAGTACCAGCCGAAACTGCTGATGACATTGGTCTGGATGGCCCCGAAGACTTCGGCAGCGGTGGAGGGAAGGATGAGTGCGAAGCCCACGAACACCACGATGAGCGCAGCGGCGGGAATGAACACATTCTTCGCGAGCTTGGAAGGCGCGATCGATGCCCCTTCCGTTGCGGGGCTTTTTGGATCGCCGGGTGGACTGTCGGTTGCCGGATTTCCGGACCTGAGGGACATTCGGGTAACTCCTCAAAGATTTCGATAAACTTCGGAATAGCTATTGACACATTGTCAAATTGGCAGTAGTACTTACCCCAGCCTACAGAAGTCAGCCCGCCAATGCACAAGAACCGACTTAACCAACTGACGACGACGGCCCTCCCCCAGCGAGAGGTGGGCCGCCGTCGTCAGTTGGTCGGAGGGCTGTATTACTCGGCTGACGCGAGCAGTTTCGCTCGCAACTCGCGACGTTCCCGCTGCTTCTCCGGGTTGGGCAGGGGCACTGCTGCAAGCAGCCGCTGGGTGTACGGATCCTGCGGTCGTCGAAGGATCTGATCCCGGGTACCCTGCTCTACAATCTTGCCGCGCCGCATGACACAGATCCGGTCCGACATAAGGTCGACCACGGCGAGGTCGTGCGTCACGAACAGGCACGCGAACCCGAGTTCCAGCTGCAGGTTTTTGAGCAGCTCCAGCACTGTGGCCTGCACCGATACGTCGAGGGCTGAGGTCGGTTCATCGGCCACCAGGAGTTTAGGCTTCAGGGACAGAGCACGGGCAATGCCGACGCGCTGTTTCTGGCCACCCGAGAGCTCGTGTGGATACCGGTTGCGGTAGGCACGCGGTAGTTCAACCTGATCCAGCAGTGTCTCGATCCGCTTCTGCAGATCGGCCCCCTTGGCTACCTTCGCGAGGAACATCGGTTCACCGATGCTCTCACCCAGAGGCAAGCGGGGGTTCAGGGAGGAAGATGGGTCCTGGAAGACCATTCCCACGTTGCGCCGCAGGTCAAAGAGCTCCTTGCGGCTGGCATTGGAGATTTCCTTGCCCGTGACAGTCAAGGACCCTTCGGCAACCGGCAGCAGACCGACAGCGGCACGGCCGATCGTCGTCTTACCCGAACCGGATTCGCCAACCAGTCCCAGCACCTCCCCCGGGTAGATCGCCAGATTCGCGCCTTCGACTGCACGAAATGCCGGCACCCGACCCTGCTTGGGGTACTCGATAGCCACATCCTTTAGCTGCAGGACCGCCGCACCCCGGCTGCTGTCAGCAGCACGTTCGGCCTCCTCTAGCCTCGCCTGGTTGGTGCGCTCGCGGCGCATCAGCTCGTCGTGGTCGACCGCCCGGAGCTCGGTTTGCGTTGCGGCGGCCAGGGCGGCGGTGATGTCAACCTCTTCGGCGTCGTCTCCGCCCTGACCCAGGTGTGGCACTGCTGCGAGCAGTTTGCGGGTGTACTCGTGCTGGGGGTTGTGGAAAATCTGGGCTGCCGTGCCCGCCTCAACGATCCTGCCCTTACTCATTACCACAATGTGGTCGGCGAGGTCGGCGACCACCCCCATATCGTGGGTGATCAGCACGATCGCGCTATTGAGTTTGCTGCGCAGGTTTCGCATCAAGTCAAGGATTTCGGCCTGCACTGTGACGTCAAGCGCCGTCGTAGGTTCGTCAGCGATCAGCAGCTTCGGGTCACAGGAGAGCGACTGGGCGATCATTGCGCGCTGTCGCTGTCCGCCGGAAAGTTGGTGAGGATAGGATTTGAAGGCCTTGTCTGGGTCAGGGAGCTCGACCATGTCTAGCAGCTTCAACGCCCGCTCTTTGGCTTCCTCCGGCGAGATTTCGTTGTGCAGGCGGAGCGTTTCGACAATCTGGAACCCAATCGTGTAGACCGGGTTCATTGCTGTCATGGGCTCCTGGAAAATGACCGCTACGTCCCGGCCACGGATCTGGCGCAGCTTGCTTCCGGTCAGGCCGAGGATTTCCCTGCCGTTGAGCTTGACGCTGCCGGTAGTACGACTGTTTTCCGGCAGCAACCCCAGCAGCGACATGGAACTGGCGCTTTTGCCCGAGCCGGATTCACCGACGATGGCAAGTACCTCACCAGCCCTGACCTCGTAGTTGAGGTCAATGGCAGCTGGCACCCAGACCTTGTCGACGCCATAGTCGACGCTCAAGCCTGCGACCTGAAGCACGGGAACGTCGCCCCGTGGTGTCTGCCCTGAATCCGAATTTTCGATGACGCCGTCGGTCATGATTCTGCTTTCCTTCCGCCCGTGGCTTGCCACATTTTGGTGATTAGTGAACTGGCCCGGGATCCTGAAACTATGTGGGTATGAGTAGCCCTACCAATGCAGCCAACCGGATCGTGTTTAGACCCCGGTTTGGCAAGTGGTTTGCGGGCCTGACCTGGGTGCTGGCCGCGATTGGCATCGTACTGTCGGTTGTCGGCGACGGTGTCGACGGTCTGGTCTCCGCCTGGCCGCTGCTTGCCTTGGCCTTTTTTGGCTGGCTGTTGTTCTGGTACCCCTCGGTAGTGATCGACGACGACGGAGTCACCCTCAACAACCCGCTGCGGTCCGTTTCGGTGCCGTGGGCCGCGTTGATTCACGTCGACACTAAGTTTGCGCTCACGCTGGTTACTGTCCGCGGCAGCCACACGGCCTGGGCGGCACCCGCACCCGGGGTGTGGGGTACCCACCGCGGAAAGCCTGAGCACGTCCAGGGCCTCCCCGAATCCAGTTACGGTCCCGCCCAGTCCGTCAGACCAGGAGATTTGAAAAACACTGACTCCGGAGCCGCAGCGTTTCTGGTGCGGACCCACTGGGCGGCGCTGGTCGAGCGCAACCTGCTGGATGTTGATGCCACCGAAACCACTGCGGTCGCCACGCGTTTCCACTGGATCGCCATCGGCTGCGCGGTCGTCCTGACTGCGGCGAATGTGATCGCCTTCTCCGTGGTCTAACCTGTGCCTCGGCACTTTAGGCCTCGGGCCGGTTGGGGTCGGAAATATCGCCGGAGTGCACTGCCTTCTTGGCGTTGAACTTCTTCTGGCGAGGGTCAAACGCATCCCTGAGACCATCGCCGATGAAGTTGATCGACAGACAGATCAGGATGATGAACAGGCCCGGCCACCAGAACAACCACGGTCGGGTATTGAACGCCTGCTGATTGTCGCTGATCAGGCTACCCAAGGAAATATCTGGAGCCCTTACACCCAGACCAAGGAAGGAGAGCGCGGATTCCAACAGAATCGCTGACGCCATCACCAGCGTGGTGTTGACGATGATCACCCCTACCGCGTTGGGAAGGATGTGCTTGAAAATGATCCTGGTATCAGATGCTCCGGCGATCCGGGCTGCGTCAACGAATTCACGCTCCCGCAGCGACAGAAATTCACCGCGAACCAGACGGGCAAGGCCGGTCCAGATGATCAAACCGACGAAGACGCCCAGCAGGATCACACCCGCACTGCCACCCAACACGTTCCGCAGGAATGTGCCGCTGCCGGTGAGGTTATTGCCAACACTGCCCAAGACGGCGGCGAGGATGATCAGGGGAATCACGATGATGACGTCGGTGAAGCGCATCAAAACGGCTTCAACCCAGCCGCGGAAGTACCCTGACACCCCGCCGATGATGACGCCGAGGATTCCTCCGAGGATACCGATGATGAACATGATCAGGAGGGAAAGCTGGGTGCCTCGCATGGTCATGGCAAAGAGGTCACGCCCCACGCGGTCCTGACCGAACGGATGGTCACCGAAGTCGAACGGCAACACCCAGGAGGGCGACCCGGTCGGCGTCGCCAAGGGCGGCGTGTCGGTGTAGCTCCACTTCCACCAACCCGGGATTCCGGCATAGCCGATCGAACTGAACGCCAGGATAACGACCAACACGAAGACGACCATGCTGATGACGGCCGCCGTGTTACCGAAGAAGCGCTTCCGGACGATCTGACCCTGGCTGAGGCCTATTGAACCATCTTTGGATTTCTTAGGCTTTACTTCTGCTGTGCTGCTCATGCTTTTACCCTCACTCGTGGGTCAAGTACCGAGTAGGCCAGGTCAGCAACCAGGTTGAAGACCAATGCCAGTATGCCGGTGATCAGGAAGACTCCCATGATGGGATTTGGGTCGACATTCCCGAGTGCCCCAACGAAGAGTTGCCCCATACCGCTGAAGGCGAAGACCTGCTCGGTGATGATCGCGCCACCGATCAGTCCGCCAATGTCGAAGGCGACCAGGGTCGCCAAAGGGATCAGAGCGTTGCGGAAAGCATGCCGCATCACCACGGTCCGCTCACCCAGACCCTTGGCGCGGGCCGTGCGGATGTAGTCCTGGTTCATGATCTCCAGCATGGACGCCCTTGAGTAACGGCTATAGCCAGCCAGGGAGATGAGCATCAGCGCAATCGTCGGTAGCAGGAGGTGGGTAAACGTGTCGATCCCCATGATCCAGAAATCGCCCTCAAGATTGGGGGTGGATGAACCAAGGGTTGCAATCGGCCTGCCACGGATCCTGTTGTTGTCTGAGTACAGGGGCCAGGACTGCATGAACCGGTCGAGCAGGATGGTGAATCCCATCAGGAATGCGGTCAGTCCGGCAGCGTTCATGCTCTGTCGGCGGTCGTAGCCGCCCATGACATAGCCGACGGTCACACCGACGAGCACCGTTGCTATGGCTAGCAGTACGATCATCAGCGGCGTCGCGAGATCGAGGAGAGGCTGGACGGCGAAGTAGGCGATCAACCCGATACCGACGGTGATCAGCGCCGAGTAGAGTGCCTTTCGGTTCTTGAGGCCAGCGGTCAGCAGGGTCACCCCGTAGGCGATTCCGACGCCGGCGATGGCAATGACGACAGGGCCGAACCCCGGCTGCAGGAACCAGCCGGTCAGATCCAGGAAAAAGAGGATCACTGCAGCGAAAGCAAACCCTGCCGCCGCTGCCGTGAGTCGCTTTTTGATCGTCCCCCGAGCCACCAGATACCAGACGAACGCGCTGACCAGGCTGGTGATAAGAATGGCAGTCAAGGGGATGTTGGGATCCGCGAGAAAGGTGTTAAAGCCAATGGCTCCGTATTCCTTCAGTAGGACCGCCACCCAGAAAATGGGGAGAGAGAAGAACAGGAAAGCCATGAAGGTCACCCCGTAGTCCAGCCCGCTGTATTGACGCAGCGCGGTGATGATGCCGAGGGAGATGCCGATCAAGATCGCGAGGACTGTGGCACCGGTGACCAACAGGATGGTCTGGCCCATGGCCCGGCCCAACAGTTGCGTCACTTCAATTCCTGCGATACTGCTGCCAAGGTCGCAGGTTGCGGCGAAGGGGATGAGGCAGCTTGCCGCCCCGCCGAGCCATTCGAAGTATCGAATCGGTGCGGGGACGTCCAGACTGAGTAGGTCCGTCCGTAATTGGATGAGTGTTTCCTTATTCGGTACGTTGCTCTCACGCAAATCCCGCAGGGGATCGCCTGACACTGCCGTCAGCAGGTACACGATAAAGGAAGCGCCCAACAGGATGAGAACGGCGGCAACTAAGCGGCGGACGATGTAGGTCACCATAGTTTTTAAGACCTCAATGTTAAGGTTCCGGGGATCACCCGGCGTTGTGGCAAAAGTGTAATGCACCTAACAGCCAGCAGGTATTTGGGGGATCTCAATCGCTTTGACCCGGAGGCGCGACTGAGAAGACTGTCTAGGCGCTAGAAAGCGCTGGAGCCAAATAGTCCGGCCCCAGCGCTTTCGTGTCTAGCGCATTAGGTCGTGGGTAGTGCTGCGTTACTCAGCGACTGTCCATTCCCAGAAGTTCCACCAGATACCCTCTTGGGTCGGGCTGAAGCCCGGACCTTCGATGGTGTCGGATGCAGCGTTGATGCCGATGGACTGGAAGAGCGGCAAACCAAAGCCTGTCTCGAACAGAATCGAATCGACAGCGATCTGAAGTTCCTGCTGCTTGGCTTCGTCTGTGGTGATGATCAGTTCGTCCATTGCGGTCTGCGCTTCTTCATCACAGAAACCGCTGTAGTTTGATCCGGAGTCGCAGCCGTACAGCTGGGGTACGCCCGTAACGCCGACGCCGACGCTCTGCCAGCCGAAGATGGTCGCGTCGTAGGTACCGGTACCGAGGGCGTTGCCCCATTCATTTCCGGGCAGGCCGCCGTCAACGATCTTAAAACCAGCCTGCGTGGCGCTCTCGGCGATCAGGGTGTAGGCATCGACGCGGTTCGGGTTCTCAGTGTTGTACATGATGCGTACTTCCGGGGTGGCACCGTCAAGCAGCTCTTTGGCCCCTTCGATGTCAACTTCGTCGTACTCAGCAGAGCCGTTTTCGGGAACTGCTGCCTCGTAGCCCGGGGTGCCGACATCGAAAATGTGCGAATCCCTGTGGCTGGCTTCGGGATCCAGCGCGGCGATGGTCGATTCGACGATCGCGTCACGTGGGACCGTCTTCATGAACGCCTTGCGGACGTTCTCGTCAGCGAAGACGCCACTGTAGTTAAGGTCGAGGTGGTCAAAGGAGAGCTCGTCGCCCTTGAAAATGTTGATGCCCTCGATGGCTTCGAGTGAGGTCAGGGTGTCGGCTGAAGCCTGAGGCTGGATGACATCGACGTCACCGTTCTGCAGACCCTGGACCTGTGCTGTCGCATCGCCGATGTAGCGAATGGTGATTTCGTCGAGCTGGGTTTCAGGACCCCAGGCATAGTCCTCGTTCTTCACCAAAGTAATCGACTGGTCAGGAACCATCGAGTCAACAATGTACGGTCCACTGGACAGATACATTGCAGGATCGTCGGGGAGGGTGGTGGTGTCGAACGAGGTATTCCAGATGTCGGCCACGGCCTGGATTTCTGGGCGATCCTGGGGATCCTCGGGATCGCCCTCTGGAGTACTTTGGATCAGCTCGATGAGCGCGGCCTCGTCTGCCAGGCCTCCTTGAGTTGCCACAACGTGGGCAGGCGAGTCGAGAAGGTTGAAGGCGATCTCCCAGTCCGCATAGGGCTCGGTGTACTCGATAGTGATGGACCTGCCATCTTCACTCAGTTCGGGAAGGACTGAGAGATCGAGTCCGGCAGTGCTGGCAGCCGAGAAATAGGTGGTACCGGTGGTTTCGTCTTCCTCGCCGCCCTCAACTGGCGCTTCATCGTCGAAGTACCCGGAGCTGATCGCCCAGGAGAGCATCAGGTCGCCGCCGTCGATGGGCTCGCCGTCGGACCAGGCAACACCCTCGTTGACGGTATAGGTCACCGTCAGGGGATCTTCGGAGACTATCTCGTAGGATCCGAAGTCTTCGTTCCGGATCACTTCAAGCTGATCGTCGATGTAATAGAAACCTGACTTGGTGAGGTACGCGACCTTGTTGTTGATGTCCACGTTGCCGGTGGCGCTGTCCGAGTTGAACGAGGTAAACGGGTTTACCTCGGCGACGCTGACAATCCCGCCGCCCGAGGCTCCCGGGTCCCCGCTAGCGTCTGGGTCAGCTGTGCCGTCGCCGCTATCAGTGCTGGCACAGGCGCTGAGTGCGAGTGCAGCAATTGCCGCGACTCCCACCGCTTTGGAAGTACGTCCGAAACGCATTCCGCCTCCTATTTCATGTTCTGGAAAAGAGCCCAATGTGGTTTTACAAAGGGCTGGCACACCATTCTTTGAGGAGTGGCGTGCCTCACATGTGTTGAATCCTAGGGGCAAACTGTTACAGAGAGGTGACATCGGGCTCATCGCAACCGTGTTGTTACCGAGATGCAACCAAATTTGATTTCTGCGTCCGCGGAGGGCCTCCAGGCAGACAGTGCCTACAGCTGCTTTGCGGCAGGACGTCAGCCGTCCGCCGGCTTCCACGGCCCCCACTGCTCGGCGCCGGGGACATCACCGCGGGTCCACCACTGCGTCCGGTACACCTCGCCCTCGAAGATCACGCGACGGCCCTCGGTATAAACCTCTTCCTTGTCCCAGGCCACGGGTTTGGCCTCCGCAGCCTCCTCGACAGACAGTGAGGGTGCAGCTGCCGGCGCAGCGCCCGGCGCCCGCGTGACTGGCGCCGCAGTTGGTGTACTGGGTGATTGGACCGCGGTCTCGGGCATCAGCCGGTCACGGGCCGCACCCTCGGGAGCTTCCCGCAACTTATCGGACAGCTCGGCGAAGAGCGAGCCGTCCCGGTTGCCCGCCAGATCCCACCACATGCCACCGCCGAGCCCCTTCTCCCTGATGTAATCGCTCTTGAGACGCACAGTTTCAGGGTTGTCATAGCTCCACCACTGGTCGCCGTCGAACCGCCAGGCCGCCGCAAGCTTCGGGTCGGTAAATTCCTTACCGACCTCGAGCAGTTCGTCGTAGTCCTCAAGACCGGGCTCCTCGCCGCCCGGCGCGGGTCCGGTCGCCGCACCCCACGGCTCCGCGGAGTCAGCACCCACCCAGCCCCTGCCGAACGCAGCGAGGCCGAGCCCGAGCTGGGCAGGATCGATTCCGGCATCGAGATAGGCACTCACTGCCTGGTCCACCGAAAAACGCTCACCGTCTGAGCGTGGATCTTCCGGATCGTCAAGGAGGTTTCCCTGATGGCCGGTGAGCCCCGGCTCCCACGTTCCCCAGAGGTCGTAGCCCTGGATGTTTCCGAAGTCCAGGTATTCGAACAGTTCAGGCTCGTTCCAGCCGCCGGCCTCGATCACCTCCGGATTCGCAGGAAGGAAGGCGCTCAGGGAATAGGAGGCTCCCGTGCTGGCCCCATAGGCGTCGAGTTGCTCCCGGAATTCCTGCAGCAGCAGCCGGAAGTTCTCGGCGTCGTTCTCGGCATCCACCCCATTCCCCTCGAGCCCGTTGTCGCTGCCGGGCCACTCCCAGTCGATGTCGATGCCGTCGAAGATACCGGCTGCAGCCCCGCTCCCTCCCCTGCCCTCGATCAGCGGAAGGTTTCCCTTGATGTACAGGTCGATGCAGGACGCAACGAGTGCCTTGCGGGATTCATCGGTTGCCGCGGCGCGTGAGAAGTTCTTCGACCAGGTCCACCCGCCAAGTGAGATCACCGCACGCAGCCCCGGGTTGGCAGCCTTCAGCTGCCGGAGCTGATTGAAGGATCCGGCCAGCGGCTGCTCTGCCGTGTCGCCGGTGCCGGCGATGGAGCCGGCGGCGTCGTAGGCCATGCCGTAGTCCGCCCATGCATCGGAGGCGCCGTCGGAACCGTCCGGACCGCTTCCTTGAGCCTTGTTGGCTTCGAAGCAGGTGAGCGTCTCGTGGTGGATGTTACCGAAGGCGTAATTGATGTGGCTCAGATTTCCAGCAGCGCCCGAATCCTGAAGAGTCTTCATGGAGTATTGACGCCCATAGACTCCCCACTGAGGGAAGTAGCCGACGCTCCGGTAGCCGTTGATTCGGGCCGGGGTGGTGGCGGGATCCTCGGCGCCGGTCTCCTCCGAGGGGTCCTGAAATGAGCAGGAGGCAATGCCACTGATTCCCAGCAGAGCCACGACCGCCAGGACGCCGATCCGCTGTGTCGGGCGCAGGCGCACTCGTTTCATTCTTTCCTCCGGCATGTGGGACCAGCGCCGGCAGGCAGCGGCCTCTCTAGGCTACGGTATGAAGCTTGCGGCGGCTGGATCCGAGTGGAAGGTTCGGCCTAATGGCGCGATGTACTCATGTTTCAATCCTGACTTCAGCCTCCCTCAGCAACTCAGGCGTCCACGTCGGCCAGACTGGGGTGCCGATGAGCACGCCGTGCTCAATCAAAGCACACGGACGAAATGGCTTGCGTGCGCTGCTGTTGTCGAGCACTTTGGTCACATCGGCGATCCGGATCGCCCCGCAGAGGAGCCCCCACAGACGCTCGTACCGTTCTCGGATCTTCTGCTCAGGCACCTCGTGTCCGCCGCGACGCACGCGCTCAAGGACGCGCTGGACGGTGAGCTCCACCGGGACGATGATCACATGAAGGTACACGAGGTATCCGGCATCTACGGCGTCTGAGACAAGATGAACCTTACTAGGGTGTGAAAACACAGTCTCCGAGATGAAAGACTTGCCGTCGGCGATCCGCTCGCGACGCTGCGCTTCGGCGATCTGCGCGGCCTCGGAGGCATGCGCGGCCTGTGCTTCGGGCCACAGCGAAGCGGCGATCTCGTCGGCATTGATAAACGGCAGGCCGGTCGCTGGCTTCAGGACATCACGAACATAGCTGAACTGCCCGGCACCGTTGGCTCCAGCCAGCAGATGCAGCAGCGGCATCAGCCGCGAGCCGGGTGAATGAGGAGGTTGCCGTCGTCGTCGACCTCTGAGTACGACTCGCCTGCGGCGGCGAACTGCGCCGCGTAGTCCAACTCATCTCGCCGCGCCGTCATGCGACTGACCCATTCCTCTCGGACAATGGCCTGTTCCTGCTCTCCGAGCGAGTCGTATGAACCCGTGCCTGCGAGGACCTGACTGATCGCACGATGGTTCACCCGCGGCGACATCTCCAACTCACGTCCGATGCGTGCCCAATGGGCAATCTGCTGAGGCACAGTTCGCGACGTAACGAGCGTCGCTGCAAGGGCGGACTCGTATACGTCCGTCGGAAGCCGGGTGGGCTGGCTTGTCCTAGTCATAGCTCATTGTAGCACCGTGCTACAGCTACGCTCAGCGACTGTAAACGTCGCGACGGTGGCCGACCGTGATCACGGCAACGACAAGAACGTTGTCGTCGACGGTGTAGATGATGCGGTAGTTCCCTACCCTGACTCGGAGCCCGGGTCGCCCCTGAAGCAACTTGGCCCCTGGTGGCCGCGGATCCTCCCCAAGAAGCGCAATCGCCCCGCGAATGCGGTCACGATCCTGATGATCGATGCGCCTCAGAGCACGAACTGCAGCAGGGCGCAGCTCGATTTGGTAGCTCATGTCCAGCCTAAATCTGCCTTCACCTGAGCCCAGGGGATATTTGGACCTTCCTCAGCTATTGCCTGGTCGAACGCAACAACATCTTCGGCGTCTTCGAGCGCCTCAAGCATCCGCTCATACTGCTCGGGGCTGACGACCACGGCGGCGCGCTGACCGCGCCGCTCGATAAATACGGCTTCGCTCTTCGACCGGGCAATGACGTCAGAAAGATGGTTGCGTGCATCCGCGACGCTGACAGTAGACATGTCTTCATTGTACATTTTGGTGACATTGATGTACATGAAGCAGCGAGTGGCCAGACTACGACGTCGGACAGCCCGTCCGACTGAAGAAAGCCCGCAAGAATTTATTTAGACGTTGAAGCGGAACTCGACCACGTTCCGTAGTCGAATAACCTCAGCGCATTTTCGCCGCTACGCCCGCGGCAGAGCCCGGCGTAGCGGCACGGTGATGGGCAGTGTCGGGTCGGCGTTGGCGGGTCTGGTCGTTGTTGCTGAGGTTGGCCTGGAGCTCATCCTGCCGTGCTCGGTGACCACTCAGCCGGCTGCTGCGATGCGTTGCACGAAGTCGTTCGCCCAGACGATGGCCTCTTCGGCGGTCGGCAGCAGGTCCAGGCCTTCAACTGCTTCCGCGTAAAGAGTGTCCCAATGTTCACCCGCGACGATAAGCGGCGGCCATGCCTGTTGCCGCCGGTAGTCGAAGAGCCGGATGCACGTCGCCGCGACCTGTCCGAGGTCGAGATCTTCGCCCTTGTCGAGGAGTTGGAGGTCAGCGAGGTCGCGGGCACGTTCACTGCCCTCAGCGGAAGCGGCGTGAAGCTTCTGTGCAACCTGATGGTCTGCGCGCATGACCGGCACCGGCTTCGGCGCTTCGAGGCCAACCTCGGTGAATAGCCCGGCCAGCTCGTCGGCGAGTTGGAACTCGGGTTTGTCGGCGTCGCCGATCTCGTTGTGACCAAGCTCGAACTTTACTGTGCACCACGGTCTGCCCCGATAGTCGAGCTTCACCTCGAAGGGCTGCATGACGTACGTCCTCGGAATGGCTGGCGGCCGGGGCGCGGCTTTCTCGACCAACCGACCGGTGAATCCGGCCCAGCCTTCCGCCAGTGCATTCTCGAACCCGATACGGAATTGAGTCAGCTTCTGAACCCGAGCGGCGTCGAGGTCCTTGGTGAACCGCGTCCCGCGCCCGTAACGCAGCGCCATCGCGCTTCCACCCTTGACTGCTCCCCCGGGGAGCATCTGGCCAACGACGACCAACGCCATACTGACCCTGCGACGCTGGGCCAATCCGTCGTCACCCTCAAGGTTGCGGATGCGCTGCTCCAAGGCGCGCACGCTCGTCGGCGTGCCGGTGTACTTCACGACTGCAGTCCTTTCCTCACTAGCTGCCACTCGGTGGTCGTCAACAGTCCTTCCGCCCGCGCCTGCTTAGTGGCATCCAATAGGCGTTCGGTCTCGATACGCCCACGGCACTCAAGGAGGGCATCGGCAACGGGTTGAGACTCAAGGCCCTCATAGAATGTCGTATGCACGTCGCCTCTTACCTGCGTCAGCTCAACGAATGTGGGCAGCTTCGGGCGCGCGCGCCGGCGAACTGCCACCTTGATCTGTCGAGGGTTCACATCGGCGAACCCGAACAGGGCCAAAACTGACTCACCATGGAGGTATGCACCCTCACCAGCGCGTAGGAGCGCCTCGGCGAACTGGTCGTACCGGCTAGGAGGAACATCCGGTACGCGGTACAGCCCGTACGCGACGTGCTCTAAGCCGCCTCGGGCAGCCAACTTGGGAAGCTCAACCGCCGGAACACCTTCCTCGACGGCTTCCCTAGTGGTCACATAACCGTAGTGATCGAGCGCTATCTCACGCACGATCTCCCGGTACTTAACCTCGGTAGCCACGTCACAACTATACCGAAGACGGTAGTGTTGTGACAAACACTTCGGTCCTCGCCCGCGCCCTGAGGCGGAACTCAGCTACACAGTGAATCTATATTCCACCACGTTCCGTAGCCAAATAACCTTTGAAGTCGCCGTAACGACCGACGTGCTCCGACCGCGGCCGCCGTTCCCGGGAAGCCGCGCGACTCTGCCGCGTCGCGTCACATGCGCCGGAAGCCATCCATCCTCTCGTGCAGGATGCGGATGACGTCGACGTGGTCCGCGCCGGGAACGTAAAAGACCACATGGCTGCCGATCGCGTAGCTCCGATATCCCGTGCGAATCTCGTCCCGAGCACGCCCGCGGCGAGGGTCGGCGGCGATGCGCTCGATCGCGCCTTGCAGCTCACGGATGTACTTCTCCGCCTGTCGGGTGTCCCAGCGCTCCTCGGTGAAGTCCCAGATCGACGAGAGGTCTCGCTGCGCGGCCGGCGTGAGCCGGCATTCACTCACGACATCTTCGCGGCAACGAAGGCGTCGAAGTCAAAGGCCTCCGCCTCGCCGCTAGCTTCGCCGGCCATGAGCGCGGCACGCAGCGCAGCGAGCTGGAGCTCCTGGTCTTCTAGCAGTCGCAGGCTGGCGCGGACTACCTCGCTCGCTGAGCGATACCGGCCGGCGTCGACCTGTTCGGCGAGGAAGTTCGCGAAGTGGTCGTCCAGGCTGATCGATGTGTTCGTTGCCATTAGGTCATCATACCAAGAATTGGTAATTTTGCGGTGAGACCACGTGTTCTGACGTCAGTTCTGCGCAAGGTTCCAGATGCGACTACACATTGAAGCGGAATTCAACCACGTCGCCGTCGGCCATCACGTATTCCTTGCCCTCAATCCGGACCTTGCCGCGGGACTTGGCCTCGGCCATGGACCCGGCTTCGACGAGGTCGGAGAAGGAGACTACCTCGGCTTTGATGAAGCCGCGCTGGAAATCGGTGTGGATAACACCGGCCGCCTCCGGCGCGGTGGCTCCCTTGGTGATGGTCCAGGCCCTGGTTTCCTTGGGTCCGGCCGTCAGGTAGGTCTGCAGGCCGAGGGTATGGAAGCCGACGTGCGCCAGTTGATCGAGACCGGATTCGCTTTGCCCATTCATTTCGAGCATTTCGCGGGCTTCTTCCTCATCGAGCTCCACGAGATCGGATTCGAGTTTGGCATCGAGGAAAATGCAGTCGGCTGGGGCAACAAGTTCGCGGAGTTCTGCTTGGCGTTCCCCGTTGCCCAGCACCGAGTCGTCAGCGTTGAAGACGTAGATGAAGGGCTTCGCGGTGAGCAGGCTCAACTCGCGAAGGTGCTCCATTTCCAGCTTGTCGCTCGCCACCGACGCGAAAATGGTGTCACCACGCTCCAGCACCGACTGCGCCGCAACCATGGCGGCGAGCTGCGCAGGTTCGCGCTTCTTGATCTTGACTTCCTTCTCGACCCTGGGAATTGCTTTCTCGAGGGTCTGGAGGTCAGCAAGGATCAACTCAGTATTGATGGTTTCCATGTCGGAGCGGGCATCGACCTTGCCATCGACGTGAATGACGTCCGGATCGTCGAAGACCCGGATGACCTGGGCAATGGCCTCGGCCTCACGGATGTTAGCCAGGAACTGGTTGCCCAGCCCCTCCCCCTCCGAGGCACCCTTGACGATACCGGCGATGTCCACGAAGGAAACGGTGGCGGGCAGTATCCGCTGCGACCCAAAAACTCCGGCCAGCTGTTCCAGCCGAGCATCGGGCAGGCTGACCACCCCCACGTTGGGTTCGATGGTCGCGAACGGATAGTTAGCCGCGAGCACATTGTTGCGGGTGAGCGCATTGAAAAGGGTTGATTTGCCGACGTTGGGCAGTCCGACGATGCCAATAGTAAGAGCCACGGAAATAGAGTCTACCGTTCACCCCCGCTTCCACCGCGCCGCCGGTGGTCAACCAAAATGTCGGTCGGGACTGACATGGTGGTGCCATGGACGGATTCATCGTGGTTGTGGTTATTTTGGCAATACTTATTGGTGGCATTCTTGGGGCTGCCGGCATGGCATGGGCCGCGCGGCCGAGGGTCCAGCGCCTCACCGAGGAACTTGACGACGTCGGCGAGCGGCTGGGCAGCACCAGCGCTGCGTTGGCCACCGCCTCAGCGGAAAATCGGATGCTCGTGACGCAGAATCGCGAGCTCACGAATCGCTCAACCGGTGACCAGTCGGTGCTGCAGGCCCTTGCCCCGGTTGCGGACAAACTGAATCACCTGCAGTCCCAGGTCGGGATCCTTGAACGCGATCGGGTTGAGCAGTTCGGACAGCTCGCCGAGCAGCTCCGCGAGGCTCGGCACTCGGATGCCCAGCTCCTCTCCACCACGCATTCGCTCACCGCTGCGCTGCGGAGTAACAGTGCACGGGGGCAATGGGGCGAGGTGCAGTTACGGCGGGTCGTCGAGGCAGCGGGCATGCTGCCTCGCGTCGATTTTCTTGAGCAAGCTACGATCACGCTGAACGCCGGCGCGAAAGATACGTCCGCCCGGCCGGACATGATCGTGCAATTGCCCGGTGGGAAGCAACTGGTGGTGGACGCGAAGGTGCCGTTGGCCGCTTTCCTCGACGCACAGGAGCTACCCGAGGGACCTGATCAGGGCAACTCTCCCAATCGGCGGGATGCGTTGCTACAACAGCATGCCAAGGCCCTCCGTGCCCACATCGATGCACTCGCCCGGAAACGGTATTGGCAGGGCGTAGACAACACCCCCGAACTGGTGGTGTGCTTCATTCCCGTGGAGTCGGTGTTGTCCTCGGCTTTGCATGCTGACCCCGGCCTCCTCGACTACGCCTTTACCCGCAATGTTGCCCTGGCATCCCCGGTATCGCTGCTGACCATCCTTAAAGGTGCGGCGTATAGCTGGCGCCAGGATGTTCTGACCGAGCATGCCAAAGAACTGTTCGAGCTATCCCGGCAACTCTATGATCGGCTCGGCACCATGGGCGAGCATGTGACGAAGCTGGGGAACTCCCTCAAGACCTCGGTAGAGAAGTACAACTCGTTTGTCGGGACGCTCGAATCCAGGGTGTTGCCAACCGCCCGGCGGATCAACGAGTTCGATTCAGCGTCACTAGCCTCGGCTCACCCATCGGAGACGTCGAACCCGTTGCGGGTCTCACCGGTGGAATCTACCCCCCGGTTGCTCAGCGCGGCCGAGCTACTCAACCCGAAAAACGAGGAATCCGACGACGATCGGCGAAGCGCCTAGCCGGACCAGCGACGTTGCGATGAGCCATCCGTCAGCGGTTGGGACGGGGGCCCCTGCCTCCGATTCCGCTGGTGGAATCTCCCATGGCTTTCAGCGTGGCGCGGATTTCCTTAGGCAGGGAGAAAATGATGTCTTCCTCCGCCGTCACCACTTCCTCGACGTCGCCATACCCGTACTCGGCGAGGAGGCGGAGCACATCCTGGACCAGGTTTTCGGGAACCGACGCACCGGAGGTCACGCCAACCGTTGCAACACCCTCGAACCAGCTTTCGTCCACCTCATTGGCGAAATCCACCCGGTAGGAGGCCTTGGCGCCGTATTCAAGCGCCACTTCTACCAGTCGAACAGAATTGGATGAGTTGGCCGACCCCACAACGATCACCAGGTCGGAACTCGGTGAGATCTTCTTGATCGCAGCCTGGCGGTTCGAGGTGGCGTAACAGATATCGTCGCTCGGCGGGTCCTGCAGGGTGGGAAACCGTTCCTTGAGAAGGTTGACCGTCAGCATCGTCTCATCCACGCTGAGCGTCGTTTGAGACAGCCAGATCACCCTGTCTGGATCACGCACCGTTACCTTGTCCACGTCCTCGGGACCGTTGACGATCTGGATGTGCTCGGGGGCTTCGCCAGCGGTCCCCTCAACTTCCTCGTGACCCTCGTGGCCGATCAGGAGAATATCGAAATCGTCCCTTGCGAACCGGACTGCTTCCTTATGAACCTTGGTGACCAGTGGGCAGGTAGCGTCGATCGTGCGCAGTCCGCGGTCCTCTGCGGACTGGATGACCGCTGGTGACACCCCATGGGCCGAAAAGACAACCAAGGCACCCTCAGGTACCTCGTCGTTTTCCTCGACGAAGATTGCTCCCTTTTCCTCAAGTGTGGTGACCACATGCAAGTTATGGACAATCTGCTTGCGCACGTACACGGGAGCACCGTAGTGCTCGAGCGCCTTCTCGACGGCGATCACTGCCCGATCCACCCCGGCACAATAACCACGGGGGGCAGCGAGCAGAACCTTACGTCCACCGAGGACGGGCTGCGCGGCGTCTATCTCCGCAGGCGAGCGCCGCCTTCGAGGTACTGAAGGCATGGGCACTGAAACTGCTGTGCTGGTCATCCCCCAATGCTAACGGCTGGAAGCCGTTCACCCCGAGGCGGCCGGCGGCTATCCGCTCAGAGCTAAGCCGCCCTCGTCCGCAGCACGCCACCGATCAGTCTTGCGGCTACGCCGATCACGAACAGCACCACCCCGACACCAACCACAGCCAAACAGAGCGGCTCGACGTTCGCCATGGACCGAGCCACCAGCCCGTCCTGAAAAAGCCCGGCAATCGAGCCGTCGGGTGTTCCACTTTCGGCCCGCACCCGATCCAGAATGCCGGGCACCGCACCTACGCCCGCCCAGTACAGCCCACCGAGTACTGCTGTCCCGAGACCCAGAAGGGCAAGGGTGGTGCCCCGCCGGTGGGCGAGCGCCAGCGCTAGCAAAGCGCTCACCCCGGCCCCGATCGCCAGCCCCGGCCACAGGCCGGAAACTGCCGTCAACTGCCCTAGGGATGCCTGGTGCGCGGGTGATCCAACCTCCACGAGAGTCTGCTCCGGCACCGGCACTTCCATACCAAACCCTGAACCCACCGCCTGAATGACGAGCGCAACCACTGGCGCCAGATCAAGCCTCAGTGGCTGGGGCGACTCCACACCGGTTGAGAGGGAGGCATCGGTGGGGAAACTCAGGTCATGGGATCGGCGAAGGGACTCGTCCCACGCTGCGGGATAGCCAGGTAACGCTGTCACGTTAGCTGCTGCGTCAGCTATCAGCGGCTCAATAATTCCTGCAACGGCAGGAGGGAGCCCGACATTGGCTATGGCTTCGTCAGCCAGAGCCGAGGTCAACTGGGCCTGAAAATCGGGATCAGCTCCGAGTGGTCCCGCCAATTCGACGAAGCCATCCGCCTGGACAATATTCCTGTCGATCCAGACTCCCGGTAGGGTCGCCCCAGCCAGCACGAGCGCAATGAGCGCAAAGATTGCCGAACCAATAGTCCGCATTGTTAGCCCCCGACTCGTTGTGAAAGAAGTATCGATTATGCCTTCACCCGCTGGACTATTCCTCCACACCGGGTCCGCGTGGACCCAATCGGGGGCGCAAGCTGATAAACATTAAGGGAACACGGCGGGTCCGCCTTGCAGTGTTCCCGCCACAAGTTGGGAGTGTCAACTGATGAATAATGACGGCGCAGCGCAGCCGCGCAACGCCTCCAACGGTCTGCGCGTGCAGGATCAGGACCTGATTGACGCGGGCCGAGCCCACCCCACCACGCTTCCGGCTACTGCGGCCGAAACGTCGGCCGAACGTCCCTGGCCACTTCACCTCCTCTCCGAGAAGCTGAAGGCCCATCTCGAGCGCGCCCCCGCCGCCTGGGTTGAAGGTCAGGTCATCGAGGTCAACCACAGGTCCACCATGTGCTTTATGACGCTGCGCGATGTTGACGCCGAGGTGTCGCTGCCCTTGACGATCCGGGCCAATGTGCTCTCCCGCCTTGAACTTCCGCTTGAGCATGGTTCGCGGGTGGTCGCTCAGCTGAAACCTGACTTCTGGCTCAAGACCGGACGGCTGTCCATGCAGACTTGGCAGATTCGACAGGTGGGCCTGGGAGACCTGTTGGCGCGCATCGAACGGCTTCGACAGTCGCTCGCCGCCGAGGGACTGTTCGCCGCACGGCTGCGCAAGCCCCTGCCGCTTCTCCCCCACCGGATCGGATTGATCACCGGTCGCGGGTCCGACGCCATGAAGGACGTCCTCCGCAATGCCAGTCTCCGCTGGCCAGCAGTCGAATTCGAGATCCGGGAAGTTGCTGTGCAGGGGGTGGGTTGCGTGGGCCAGGTGACGGCTGCTCTGGCCGAACTGGACGCTTTGCCCACCGTCGACGTCATTATCATCACCCGCGGCGGCGGCTCGTTGGAGGACCTGCTGCCGTTCAGCAGCGAAGAGATGGTTCGGGCAGTCTCAGCAGCGCGCACTCCCGTGGTCAGCGCCATCGGGCATGAGGCCGACCGACCCCTGATCGATGAGGTGGCTGACCTTCGCGCGTCCACCCCCACCGATGCCGCTAAGCGGGTAGTTCCCGACGTCGCCGAGGAATTCCAGCGGATTCGGCAGTCCCGGATGCAACTCTCGCGGGTCATCGACACCCTCGTTTCACGGGAGACGGAGCGGCTGGCCCATCTGCGGTCGCGGCCCGTGCTGGCGCAGCCCGAGGGAATGGTGTCGGTGCGGGTGGACGACGTCGAACGGTTGCGTGGGCGCGCGCGCCTTGCCGTCACCTCGGCGGTCGCACGCGACGTCGACCGGGTGCACCACCTGCGCACCCAGATCCGGTCCTTGTCGCCCCAAAACACCCTCGACCGCGGCTACGCGGTCGTCCAGTTGGAGGACGGATCCATCGCCCGGGACGCTGCCGCAACACCAACCGGAGCTCTCCTGAAAATCCGCCTGGCACGCGGCGAACTCGCCGCCTCGGCCCTCGCCGCAACCCACACCGCCCGGTCCACCCACCCTAAGGAAACCCCATGAGCCAGCCCCCAGGACCCACGACCGGAGACCAGGCGGCAGAGCCTGACGTCAGCGGGTTGTCCTACGAACAGGCGCGGGAGCAACTGGTGTCAGTGGTCAGCCAACTAGAGGCTGGCGGCGTGACCCTGGAGCGCTCCCTGGCCCTCTGGGAAAGGGGCGAAGCGCTGGCCGATCACTGCGAATCGTGGCTGGAGGGGGCCAAGAAGCGTCTCGCCGCGGCGCGGGACAAGGCCGAACAGGCAGGCTAACGGGATGCTCGCGAGCGGCCGGTCACGACTGCGCCAGCCGTACTTTCTCCGCCGCCACGTCGAAGGCGGCGGGCGGCCAACTAAGCTGCATCTCCTGGAGTGCGTCGATGATCAGCTGTTGCACCGCGATGCGGGCGTACCATTTCCGGTCCGCTGGGACCACATACCACGGCGCCTCTGGGGTGGCAGTACGTTCAATGGCTAGCTGGTAGGCCATCTGGTAATCGGCCCACAGTCCGCGTTCGTCGAGGTCGCTAACGTTGTATTTCCAGTGCTTGTCCTCCCGCTCGAGGCGGTCGGTCAGCCGCTTCTTCTGCTCTTCCGGACTGATATGGAGCATGACCTTGATGATGCGGGTTCCCGAGGCGATCAGGGACGCTTCGAAGTCGCGGATAGCGCCGTACCGTTCCTCTATCACCTTCGGTTCGGCCAGCCCGCGCACACGCTGGATGAGGACATCCTCATAATGGGACCGGTCGAAGACACCGATCATTCCCGGCCCAGGGAGTTGCTTTTTGATGCGCCACAGGAAATCGTGGCGTTTCTCCGCAGGGGTAGGGGTCTTGAACGCGTGATGCTTGACGCCCTGAGGGTCGACTGCGCCGACCACGTGGCGGACAATCCCACCCTTTCCTGCAGTGTCCATTGCCTGCAGGACTACCAGAAGCGAGATCTCGCTGCCAAACCTACTTTCGGCAAACAGTTTCGTCTGCAGCTCCGAGAGCTGGGCGCGCTCCTCGGCCAGCTTGATCTGCCCCATCTTCTTGCCGCCTGAGAACCCGGGGGTTGATCGGGGCAGGATCGACGCGAGATCAACGTCCGGCCCGGCAAGTAGTGTCTCAGTGGGGCTAGTCGTGAATGCTGAAGTAGACGGCACGGTGTCCTTCCAGGAGCGAGCTAGGGCTTGTAGGTACTCAGGAACTCAGCGAGCCGACCAATGGCATCCTCGAGGTCGGCGACGTTGGGTAGGGTGACCATCCGGAAATGGTCGGGGTTGATCCAGTTGAAGGCCCGGCCATGCGAGATCAGGATCTTTTGCTGCTTCAGCAGGTCAAGGGCAAACTGTTCGTCATCCTTGATCGGATACATCTCCGGGTCGAGCCTTGGAAACAGGTACAGGGCTCCCTGCGCCAGCTCGCAGCTCACCCCGGGAATATCGTTCAACAGCTGGTAGGCCTTGTCGCGCTGCTGTTTCAGTCGGCCCCCGGGCAAAATCAGGTCGTTGATACTCTGGTGCCCGCCCAGCGCAGTCTGGATTGCGTGTTGAGCAGGAACGTTGGCGCACAACCTCATGTTGGCCAGCAGGTTGATTCCCTCGATGTAGTCAGCTGCCTGGTGCTTGGGTCCGGTGATGGCCATCCAGCCACTGCGGAACCCGGCAATCCGGTAGGCCTTCGACAATCCGCTGAACGTCAGGCACAGGACGTCTTCCCCAGTGACAGTTGCCGCGTTGATGTGGACTGCGTCGTCGTACAGGATTTTCTCGTAGATCTCATCGGCGAAGATGATGAGCCCATGTTCGCGGGCCAGCTTCACCATCCCGTCGATGATGGAGCGGGGGTAGACGGCGCCCGTCGGGTTATTGGGGTTGATCAGCACAATTCCCTTGGTGCGGCTGGTGATCTTTGACGCCAGGTCCTCAAGGTCGGGCCACCAATGGTTGTCCTCGTCGCAGAGGTAATGCACGGCTGTCCCGCCGGCCAGGGACACTGACGCGGTCCACAGCGGGTAGTCCGGCGTAGGCACCAATACCTCGTCGCCGTTGTTGAGCAGGGCCTGCAGCGATAGGGTGATCAGCTCGCTGACCCCGTTGCCGAGGTATACGTCGTCGACGTCCATGTGGGTGAGACCGCGACTCTGGTAGTACTGCACCACAGCGGTCCGGGCGGAAAATATCCCGCGGGAGTCGCTGTAGCCCTGGGCCTTGGGCAGGTGGCGGATCATATCCACCAGAATGGCCTCCGGCGCTTCGAAACCGAAGGGCGCAGGATTACCGATGTTGAGCTTGAGAATCCGGTGGCCCTCGGCCTCCATGAACTTGGCGTGGTCGAGCAGCGGTCCCCTGATGTCGTAGAGAACGTTTCGGAGCTTGGTTGACTGCTTGAATTCTGCCATTTACACAGGATGCCACAGCCGAGCGGCGGGAGACGTGATTAGCGCCCGGCGGCGCCCGCCGCTCCGCTGTTCGGGACGGCCAATCGACTACCGATCCTCATCGTTGATGCCCCATCGCCAGGGCAATATCGACCAGACCCACCCGATCAAGGTCCGGCAGCTCCTCAAGATCCACCCAGGCAGCCCGATCGGTGGATCCATTCGCCTCGTGCCGCAGGAATCCTTCAACGGTGTGCGCCCGATAAACCACCCGCAGAGCATGCATCGGCCGGGTGGAGTTGGTCAGGCGATCGGACGCTGAAATGTGCAGGCTGTCTATTCCCAGCAGTTCATCCAGCGCGGCGGTGTAGCCGGTTTCCTCGAAAATTTCCCTGACTGCCGCGGTGGGCGCATCCTCGCCGAGTTCCAGACCGCCCCCGGGCAGCGTCCACCCGGTAGCGCCCGAGTCATTCCAGTGCGCCAGGAGAATCTTGCCGTCGTTGATAATCAGCCCGTAGGCTCCGACCCTTGTGTCCCAGGCAGCAGTCATGGCGCCAAGTCTAGCCAGCCGGTCAGGCAGCATGAACCCATACTTGACGTGGCACCGAAAAAGTTAACTACTTAACAGTATGGATCTTCGACAATCGACTGTCTTCAAGCTTCACCGGGCGACAACCCTGGTGAATAGGGTGTCGGATGAGTACCTCCACGCCCGCCACGGAGTCCGCTATGCACCGTTCCTGGTCCTGCTTGCCCTCCGTATCGCTGGCCCCTCCCCCCAGCAGGCCATCGCCCAATCGCTCGACGTGAGCCGGGCTTCAATCACGCAGCGCGTCCAACAGTTGAAGCAGCTGGGTCTAGTGGATGTCACTATCAGCACCAAGGATCAGCGGGCTAACGTAGTTGCCCTGACGATCTCTGGCCGACGCCTGACCGATGCGGCATGGCATGGGCTCGAAACGACGCTCGACGGCGTCGACGAGGGTCTCGACGACGCCGTCCTGCGGCGTCAGCTCGACCGTTTGATTGCCAACTGCACCGCGGCGCTGGATGACCACGCCAACTGAGCAAAGGATCCTCTGATGTTCCCCTCCCCCATTATCGCGGCGCCCATGGCCGGCGGGGTATCAACCCCGGCACTGGTCAGTGCAGTTGCGCGGGTTGGTGGCTTCGGCTTCCTGGCAGCCGGGTACAAATCGGCGGACGGCATGCGCGCAGAGATTGCTGCGGTTCGGGCCAGCGGCCTGCCCTTCGGGGTTAACCTCTTTGTGCCCGGCCCTCCGGCCAGCAACAGTGATGAGCTGCAGGCCTACCGAGACACCCTCCGCCCCCTTGCGGACCGTTATGGGGTGCCTCTCCCCGAACCCCGCTACGACGATGATGCCTGGGACTCCAAGATCGATTCACTGCTGGCCGAGCCGGTACCCTTCGTGAGCCTGACATTCGGCCTTCCCGACCGCTCGGTGATCAGAGCCCTCCAGGACCGCGGCACGGTGGTGATCGCAACAGTGACCCGCCTGCGGGAACTCCTTATCGCCCAGGACCGCGAGGTGGACGCCGCGGTCATCCAGCATGCCTCGGCTGGGGGACACAGCGCCGTTTTCGACGCTGGCACCGGCCCAGACGATTCCACCGTCGACGTCGCAGCCCTGACGGCTGACCTTATTCGACATGCGACCGTCCCGCTCATGGCCGCGGGCGGATTGACTGGTGGATCGGATATCCGACAGGTGCTCGCGTCCGGAGCGATCGCGGTGCAGCTGGGCACGTTGTTCGTGCGCACGCACGAGAGCGGCGCACGTCAGCCACATAAGGACGCGCTCGGGTCTCCAGACTTTCCTCGGACCGCGATTACCCGGGCGTTCAGTGGACGTCCGGCGAGGGGTCTGCAGAACCGGTTTATCAGGGAACATCGCGATGCCCCGCTGGGATACCCCGAGCTGCACCATGTGACAGCACCCCTGCGCGCCGCGGCAGGTGCAGCGAGGGACCCGGACGCTATGGCACTGTGGGCGGGCACCGGGTATCGCTCGGCCCCCGCGATCGGGGCGGCCGAGCTGGTTGGCCAGCTGTTGGCTGGGCTGGACCGCTAGGGTGGAGGTCAACCGCCGTCGTTCACAAGGAAGTGGCTTGCCCATGGCCGAAGACGCCGCACCTGAGTCATTCGCCCCCATCGCGCTTGCGCGGGACGCCCTGGTGCTTGATCAGACCGACCAACTGATCCTCAGAGAGCTGGTCGCTGACGCCAGGATGACCAACGCGCAACTCGCCGAACGGATTGGCGTAGCCCCCTCCACCGCTCTGCTGCGGACCCGCGCTCTCGTGGAGCGCGGCGTGATCAGTGGCTACCATGCACAGCTCGACTTCGCGGCGGTTGGCAGGGCGGTGCAGGCTATGGTCTCGGTACAGCTCAAGGGCCATAACCGCGAGGAGATCGATCGATTCACAGCGCGGGTTCCGAATTTGCCCGAGGTAGTGTCGACCTTCCATGTGGCGGGATCCGTGGACTATCTGTTGCACCTAGCGGTGCCCAGCACCGATGTCCTCAGGGACTGGGTCCTGGATCATCTGACGACCGATCCGGTGGTGGGACATACCGAGACCACCCTCGTGTTTGACCACCTGCCGGGCAATACCGGGGTGCTTCCGTAGCCTGGTGACTCGTGGAGCACCCCGCCGCGCAGCAAGGGAGCTGACGGTTGGGTTATAGCCGATTGATTGACCGCATCGCGGGGGAAGCGAATGTGCGGCGCAGGCTTACCGCTGCCAGCGTCAGGGAGGCGAGCGCTATCAGGCCAGCGAACCCTGCCACCGATAGATCTAGTCCCCACACCTGCACGGCCGCCCCCAGGCCAATTACCGGAAGGGCGCTTCCCAGGTATGTCATGACATACAGGGTGCTGATGATCTGCGCGTGCTGCGAGGTTTCCACCTGCAGGGATACCTCGTTAAAGACAATACGGAACGCCACGCCCTGCCCCGCGCCAGCGGCCACGCACGCCAGCACCAGGAGCGGCACGCTATTGAAGGCGCCAGCTACTGGGATCAGCGCGACCGCCACACCCAGCAGCGTCAATCCGCATCCTACGATGTGCCTGCCCCGGACCTTCATCAACTGACTGAGCGCAGACGCCGCCAGAACCAGAGCTGACAGCAGACCGATCAACGGTCGGGAATCAATCCCAGCCAGCGAGGCAAAGTAGGTGGGAGCCAGGCTGAGAGTGAATCCAAAAACGGCGAAGCTGAGAAACCCTACCGCTGAGGCGGCCCAAAAGGCTCGCCCTGCTGCCCTCGACACCGCGGGACGGCGTGGCCTCAACACGCTCAGCCGGGAAGCCTCCGAGGCTGAATGAATGGCCGGCCGTGCCTTCAGCGTCAACAGGGGAATCAAGAGCACTAGCAGCACCGCCGAATAAAGGGTGAACGGTGTGCGAGTGGGATCCGGGAGGAGGGACAACACACCACCAATCACCGGACCCGCCGCAACACCGCCGGCTGAAGCCAGGAGCGTAAACCGCGAGGCCCAATCCGGTCGATGAGGCAACAGATCGCGCAGCGCAGCCGAACTGGCACCCGTCGCCAAGGCCACCGCCGCACCCTGCAGACAGCGTCCCAGCACAAGCGTGGGCAAGGAGGAAGCAGCGGCAAAGACGCTGGCACCGGCAAACCCGATCACGATGGCGAGCACCAGGGCGGCGCGCCGACCCACGTGATCCGACCAATGGCCCACCAGGAGTAGGCCAATCACCAGCGTCACCACATAGGCAGAAAAGGCCACAGTGACCTCCAGTGGAGAGATGCCAAGTTCGACCTGCAGCAAAGGGTAAAGCGGCGTCGCGAGGTTCGCACCGATCAGCAACGTCGAGATCACCACCGCAGCAAGAATCAGCCGGCTCCTCACCGACGCATCCCAACTCCAGCGCGGCTTGTCGGATGGCTTCATCCGCAGCTCGCTGAGCACACTCACGCTAACTCCAGACAGTAGAACAAACAGCGCATATTTCCCTTATTCTCCGGCTTAGCGGTTAATGAGGATTACCTGAGAGAGTAAAATTGAACGAAATAGTCAATTTACTGTTCCGTTTTTGAAGGGAAGTGCTCGCGATGAGTAAGTTGGACCTCGTCGACCTCCGGCTCCTTCTGGAGCTAGTCCGCGATCCACGGGCTCAGATCGGGGAACTCAGCGACCTCCTCGGGGTGGCCCGCAACACTGCCCAATCACGGATTCGACGTCTGCTCCGCTCCGGAACTCTCAGGTCGAGCGGCCGGGAGCTCGATCTGGAGGCCCTCAGCTACGACGTCGCCGCCTTTGTCACCATCGAAGTGGCACACCGCGAACTCGACGGCGTCATCTCGGGCCTCCGCCGCCTCCATCAGGTGCTCGAGGTGCATGAGATTTCCGGACGGGGCGATATCTGGTGCCGGGTCACCGCGACCGACACCCATCATCTGCAATCCGCGTTGCGATCGATTCTCCGCATCAAGGGTGTAATCCGCACCGAGACGGTCCTTGCCTTGCACGAGCACATTCCTTATCGCACTGAACCGCTGCTGCGGATCCTCGCCGGGGAACTGTAATTTTTGGCCCAACTCTCATGTGCGTCTCATCTCCAGGGGGGATACTGAGACCATGAAGTCCTCGGTGCTCCCCGCCTGGTTGGTGGGTGCGGTGTGCGCCGGGGGTTTGGCAGCCGCCGGCGCGGGACTGGTTGGTGCCCTGCACGATCCCGTCCCCGAAGACCTCGGATCCTCGGTGGTCGAGATTTCCCCCTCCTCGCCGCCCCCGGCGCCAACCACCCCGTCGCCGTCGCCGTCGGACACTGCAGAGGCCGCGGACGACGGCGCCTCGTCTGATCCGGCTCCCCCACCAACATCGGATGCTCCCGCACCCCCGGAAGTCGTCCCCGCACCACTGCCGATTCCCGGCGGCGGTGACGACGGCTCCGACGACCTCCTGGATGACGACGGGGGCTTCTACGAAGGCTGGGATGACAACGGCGGTGACGACAACGGCGGTGACGACAACGGCGGTGACGACGACAGTGGTGACGGCGGCGGTGGCGATGGGGACGACTAAGCCGTTGCGCAGCCCAGGCGCGGACGTTCTTCGACCCTCATCCGACCAGCAGCCGCAAGCACCGGCCAGTCAGCCGCAACCCGCCTCCCGGTTTCCCCGCGCGGCCTTCGCGCTCAAAGCCGATCAGCCATCGACACCCGAGAGCCGGGACACCGCGGCGCCCTCTCCCCGGCGGGGGCAGCGCATGTGGGCGCGGATCATCTCAGCGCTGCGGGGTTATTGGACGGTCAGGACTCGGGTACTCGGCGCTGTGCTCGCGTTGTCTGCCCTGGGTTTGTTGGTGGCGGGCTCCGCCGCATACGCATTGCAACGTAGCGATATCAATGCCGATATGGATGATTCACTGGAACGCAACTTTCTCGAATTCGAGTCCCTCCTGGATACCGGCATTGACCCGACGACGCGCGAGGACTTCACCGAGGCCGAAGAGCTCATCTACGTTGCCATGCAGCGCACCCTCCCAGCGCCAAACGAAGGCATGTTGGGCATGCGAAACGGTGACGTGGTACTGCTCGCCAATCCTGCAGTGCAGCTTCGGCTTGAGGAGGACCGGGAACTGGTCGACTATATAGCCACCCAGGCGGACCAGTCGCGGGTGCGTGTCTCAAGCATTTCCACGGCCGAAACTACGTACCGTGCACTGATCGTCCCCATTCAGTTGTCGGCTGATTCCTCCCCCAGCCAATATGTTCTAGCCTTCGACGCGCGGGCCGAGCACAGGCAACTCAACCAGACCTTTGCTGCTTTTGCCCTGATCAGTTTCGGTACCCTGGTCTTCATCGGCGTAGTTGGCTGGCTGTTGGTCGGCAACCTTCTCCTGCCGATCCGACTGCTGCGTGACACCGCGCAACGCATCGGAGATTCGGACCTTTCGGAACGGATACCCGTGTCGGGCAACGACGATCTGTCGGAGCTTACCCGGACCGTCAACGCAATGCTTGAACGGCTCGAAGGGTCCTTTACCTCACAGCGTCAGCTTCTCGACGACGTCGGCCACGAACTGCGAACACCCATCACCATTGTGCAGGGACACCTCGAACTACAGGACTCCGGCGATCCCACCGATGTCGCCACAGTGCGTGGAATAGCCTTGGATGAACTGGATCGGATGCGGCTATTGGTGGATGATCTGGTCACGCTCGCCGGGATCACCCGGCCTGGATTTGTGCGCCAGGACCTGGTAGCTGTCGGACGTCTGACTGACGAGGTGCTGGATAAGGCGCGCCCCCTGGGATCCCGACGTTGGACCATCGATGCCCGGGCCGAATCCACCTGCCTCCTCGACTCCCGGCGAATTACCCAGGCGTGGCTGCAGCTCGTCGTCAACGCAGTGAAATTCTCGGGCGACGGGTCGACCATTGCAGTGGGCTCACGGCTGGACCCCAACGGCTTGGCGCTCTGGGTGCGAGATGAGGGAATCGGAGTTCCGGTGGAGGATCAGGGCCGAATTTTTGACCGGTTTGCGCGGGGCGCGCATGGTCGGCGGACCGAAGGTTCAGGTCTTGGCTTGACGATCGTCAATGCCATTGTCGGCGCCCATGGCGGTACGGTCCGCCTGGAATCCGTCCGCGGTAGAGGGTCCACATTCACCATGGTGCTGCCGCTCGATCAGCGGGCAACAGACAAATCAGAGGAAGTAAAAGATTGAGCCAGATCCTAATTGTCGAGGATGAGGACCGCATCAGCTCGTTTGTTGCAAAAGGACTACGGTCAGCAGGATACGCGCCAACTGTCGCCGACAACGGCAGGGACGGCTACCATCTGGCCCAGACCGGGGATTTTGAGCTGATCGTCCTGGACCTAGGGCTACCGGACCAGGATGGGTTCACGGTGTTGCGGCGCCTTCGGGAATCGAAGAACACCACACCGGTCATTATTTTGTCTGCCAGGAGTTCGGTCGACGACACCGTTGCGGGGCTGGAAGGCGGTGCCGACGACTACATGGCCAAGCCATTTCGATTCGAGGAATTGCTCGCCCGGGTGCGCCTGCGGCTGCGCCAGGAGACGCCCAATGGTGACAGTTCCGTGTTGACCCATCAGGATTTACAGCTCGATCTCCGGACCCGACGCGCTGCCGTCAGTGGCAAGGAAGTTGACCTGTCAGCGCGAGAGTTTGCCTTGGCTGAGGCATTTCTGCGGAACCCCGGACAAGTGCTGAGCCGCGAACAACTGCTCTCCCGGGTCTGGGGCTACGATTTCGATCCAGGGTCCAACGTGGTGGACGTGTACGTGCGTTATCTTCGGAACAAGCTCGGTGCGCAACGCTTCACCACTGTCCGAGGCATAGGATACCGGCTGACCTCGAACGAATCCTGAACGGTCCCAAACGCGAAAAAACGGCGGCGGCGGTGTTGGAACTCCGGAATGCTAGGGGAACACTCCGGAGTCCCGGCGACGAGAGCTGGTTCCAACACCGTGGACCGGCCCTGTAGTCGAATTAGCCTCCACTGGAGGCACTAGGAGCAGACGCGCCGCTGGCATCCGAATAGTTAGCGCCCCCTGTCCCGTCCGAGGGCGGAACCGGTGCTGGGGCCGGAACCACCACGGGCGCCGGGGCTGGTGCGGGCGCTGGGGCCGGGGCTAGCGCCGGGCCTGGCGCTGCGGCCGGCGCGGGGGCTGGGTCCTGCTCAGGCGCGGGAGCGGGCGTGGGCGACACCGGCGGCGACACTGATGCCGCGCTGACGGCCGTCGGCGCCGAGGCTTCGGTGGTGCGAGGCGAGGGAGATGGTGCAGGCGCGGGCGAGGGGTCCCCACTATCCGGGACGATGGCTTTTCTGTCGGCATCGTCGCTGGGCTGCCGACTATCGCCGGACGCCGTCCTATCGCCGGTGGACATCCCGACATCAGTCCGGTTGATGCTGGAGCCAAGATCCACGGGGGCGTGAGTGCTGTCAGCGACAGCGACGCCCAAACCGAGTGCCATTACGCTCAACGAGCCAGTGGCGATCCAGATGTTTCGCTTCTGCACGGTGAGGTCCTTTCTCGATCCACGATAAATGGTGCTACAGACCACTGTGCACGGCGATTGTGAGACGGAAAGGAGCTGACCATGAGAGATCTCTCACAATTGGTTAGCCCTGGAGTGCCAGCGCCTGATCGGCGAGGCTCTCCGCAACGGCGAGACGTTGCAGGGCGTCGGCCCGCCAGGAGGTCGGGTCTCGCTCCGTCGCTCGATGTTTTGCCCCGGCAACGAGGGTCAGCGCCACCCCCGCGGCGCGACCCCGGAGTGCTACCGGAGGCACTTCCCGATCAAAGGCCGCCAGGAAGCGCTGCAGAGCGTGCGGGATATGGACGTAGCGGCTATCCACGGCGGGCAGTACCGCCAGGTGTCCGATGAAGCAGGCCAAATCATCCACCAACAGCCCGGGGCCGAGGGCATCGACGTCGAGCAGTCCTGAAACGCGCCCACTGGTCACAAGAAGGTTTGCCTCGTAGAAGTCACCATGCGAGGGAACTCTGGGACCGGCATCTACCTCTGTGACCAGCCGGTGTACCTTCGCGGCAAGGGCCGAGATCCTCGACTCTTCGCTGGGCAGCACGGCTGCCGCTGCCCGGGCATAATCCTTGACGCGCGCGGCCCATGCCGGACGCTCCGGGAGTTGCATCGCCCCAACAGGGATTTTCCGGAGCAGGTCCACAAGGGTTCGGGGCTGAAGCGATCGCGCCCCGTCACTCATGAGCAGTTCGGCCAGCGGCGTGCCGGCCGCCGGGTGCATCGCCAGGACATCGCGGGCTGGCACCCCAATCAATGCTGGCGCTGGGATGCCCGCACCGATCAATAGCCGATGGCGCCCAGCGAGCTGGGCGCCCTGCCCGCTGCGAAGCACCTTGAGGTAGCGGCGCTCGACGCCGAAATCAGCGGTCAGGACTGCCCGGCGGAGCGGCCGGTAGCTGACGGTCGCGAGGTCGGGCAGTGTCGCGTCCGAAGGTTCAGCAATCTGGACGCCAGCGAAGAGCGCGCTACCCACTGAGGCGGCATCGCAAGCCCAGGACAATCCTGGCAACAGTGGGTCGTTGGGGTGCCGCCACACGGTGAGCGTGGTGCCGCCGTCGGGACTGCTGAGTTGGACGGTGGCTGGGGTGTTCGCTGGCACCAGGGCCGTACTGATGCACAGGAACTCGGTGGTGGCGAGACCGTTTTCCGCGTCCGTCTGGACCTGGTAGATACCGGTTGCCCCGGCCCCAGGACGGTGGTGGACCTGGACCAGCGACCAACTGATGGGCTGCTTGCCAAGGGTCGCCAGGGCAAGGCGTAGTGGTTCGGCGGCGCCGTCGCCTTCCAGCAAACGCAGTTGCTCGGCTTCGGCCCTGGAATTGGGTGTGGAGGGATTAGGCCCGGCGACGCTGCAGGACGTCATCCAGGTTCATCCTGCCGGTGGTGGGACTGGCGGCAGAGCTGCCCGATGAATGGTCTGCGTCGTCGACCATTGGCGCAGTGGCGCCCTGCTTGAGGGAAGTCTTTGACTGGGCTTTGGGTGCCTCGGGAAGTTCAAGGGGTGCTGGAGCCTGCCGTTCAGCTTTCGCTGCCGCAACGTACATTGGTTTGGGGACCTCAACGGGCTGCCATGGTGTCCCGGCCGGCTGGGCTGAGGCTTCGGCAGCCGCGGCTGGTGATCCGGCGGCTGACGGGTTAGCAGCAACGGCGAGGGCCGCCTGTCGAAGTTCGGTGGCCGTGAGGTTTGACGCTGTGGCCGACCGTTTGGCGGCTGCTGGAGTCTCGACGTCGACTGGGCCTGAACTCTCGGCGTCGAAAAGGCTGGTTTCGGGGCGCGGCGTCTGAACGACGCTGGTGGCGTGGGTGGTATTTAAACGAGCTGACATCGCGTCGGCGAAGGCAGCATCAACCTTCCGGCGCCGGTCCCGAATGGCGAGGAGGCGAAGACCCGCTACGGCGAGCAGGAACACAAGAAAAGCTACGACAGGCATGGAGCCTGGGACGACGGACAGCACCGCGAGAGGAATGCAGACGACTGCCGCCAGCAGCGCAACGGCGCCCACGATGGCTACCGAGGTGCGGTCACGCCGGATATTGAACGAGGCTCGCTCCGCCTGGCTGGTGCTGGATGTGCCAGTCCTACGGGCATGGTAGGCGTCGTTGCTGTGTCCGGACATTTCCATGATGCTCCCCTGAGAGACTTGACTCTCGGCTGTTGCGGGCGGAACTAGGGCAGAGGTGGCAACCGGCTCGACCAGCAATGCTGGCCTGCGGATACGAAGAACGTAGGGGGCAACCCAGATCAGCCAGAGACCGACGATTGCGGCAAGCACCACCGAGCTGTTCATAGAGAAGTCCACGTCTAAAACGGTAGGGCGTTTACCCTGCTCAGGAGAGTATTGCCGGGGGTGTGTCGTCGCCGGGACGGCGCACACCCGGTGCGCTGGGACCCAACGACTGATGCTTCAGCCACCGAGCCAGCAATCCTTCGGGCACCTCGTCATGAGTCACCGCGAAACTCCGGTGGTCGGCCCACTGCCCGGCGATGTGCAGATAGCTTCGGCGCAGGCCTTCATCGCGGAAACCGAGCTTCTCCACCACTCGGAGACTTGCCGCATTCTCTGGTCGGATGTTGATTTCCATCCTGTGCAGGCCCAAGCTTTGGAAGCAGTAGTCGGTGACCAGGGCGACGGCGGTCGGAGCGATCCCCCGGCCAGCGCGTCGGCGATCCACCCAATATCCGAGCGTGGCGCTCATTGCCGATCCCCAGACAATTGTCGACACCGTCAGCTGGCCGACAATCACCGTTTCGCGGTGGTAGGGGCCGCGTTCCGTGATGAGAAACGGGAGGCCGGTGGCATCCCGCGCCTGCTTCCTAAGCGACCGCACCATCTCCGGGTAACTGGGCAGATAGCCCCCCGGAGCGGGATTGGAGGCCTCCCAGGGAGCCAGCCACTCGGCGTTGTGCTGCCGGACGGCCGACCACTCCTTCTTGTCCCGAAGGCGGACGGGCCGGAGCACCAGGTCACCAGTCTCGAGGGTCACCGGCCAAGTGAATTGCCCGTTCATTGGCTTGGGCTAGTCGTCCAGGGTGTGGGTAAAGCTCTTCAGCCACGCCTGAAGGTCGGGGCCGAGGTCCTCGCGCTCCGAGGCCAGCGTGACCACGGCCTTGATGTAGCTGAGCTTGTCACCGGTGTCGTAGCGTCGTCCACGGAACACCACGCCGTAGACACCCGAACCCTCGCCGTCTGCAGCGGCGAGCGTCTGCAGCGCATCGGTCAACTGGATTTCCCCGCCACGGCCTGGGCCGGTGGTTTCCAGAACATCGAAAACCCGGGGGTGCAGCACATACCTGCCGATGACAGCAAGGTTTGACGGCGCCTCATCGATGGCTGGCTTCTCGACCAGCTCGCTGACCCGGACGTAGTCTTCGCCGTCGATGGCGGAGATGTCAGCGCAGCCGTAGGCGCTGATTTGGTCCGGATCAACCTCGATCAAGGCAATCACTGATCCGCCGGTCTTTTCCTGTACCTCAATCATGGTCTGCAGCAGGACATCGCGCTCGTCAATGAGGTCATCGCCCAGCAGGACGGCGAACGGCTCCTTGCCGACATGCAACTTCGCCCGAAGTACAGCGTGCCCTAGACCCTTCGGGTCACCCTGGCGCAGGTAGTGAATGTCCCCGAGTTCGGAGGGGTATCGCACTGCTGCCAGCTTCTCAAGATCGCCCTTGGCCTCGAGCGTCTGCTCGATGAAGGGCACCCTATCGAAGTGATCCTCGAGGGAGCGCTTGTTTCGCCCGGTGATCATGAGAATATCGGTCATTCCAGCATTGACTGCCTCCTCGACGACATACTGGATGGCTGGCTTGTCCACTACCGGAAGCATTTCTTTGGGCATCGCCTTAGTGGCGGGAAGAAAGCGCGTGCCAAGTCCCGCAGCGGGGATGACAGCCTTGTTCACTCGTGAGGTCATGACACCACCCTACATAACGGCAGTGCACTGGTAGCGCCACACCGGCGGACGCCACCGGCGCGCTGGGCATCGGTAGAGTGTTCGGGTATGGAACCCACCACCCCCGCAGGGCTCAAGGAAGCGGCCCGGCAGCGGTTCCGGGCCGCACGTCAGGCGATGTCCCCGCAAGACCGCGCGCTCGCCGCCGCCGGCCTGCAGCGGCAGGTCTCTGACTGGTTGCTGGACCAGCCGGGCACGGCGTCCGGGGGGCTGGTGGCCGCCTACCTGTCGATGGCCCCGGAACCTGGAACGCTCCCGCTTCTTGAGACGCTCATCCGGGAGGGGCTGGACGTCGTCGTACCGATCTGCGAACCGGGTTATCAGCTTTCATGGTGCAGGTGGCGCCCCGGCGTCGACCTGCGTCGTAGTCCCCGTGCGCCCCTGCTTGAACCGGTAGGACAGCGCTTTCACTATGCCGAACTGCTTGAAAGCTACGGCGGGTTCGCCCTTCTCCTGGTGCCGGGCCTCGCCGTCGACCAGAGCGGCACCCGGCTCGGCCAGGGGGGCGGCTACTATGACCGGTTCCTTGCGCAGCTGCGGTCAGCGGTGCCGGACGTCCCGGCAACGGCCTACCTGTACGACCATGAACTGTTGCCGGAACAGACTCTCGCCTCCACAGCACTGGACATGCCGCTCATGGGAGCCTTCACCCCGTCCGCGTTCCACCGGATCGGGCACGGCAGTGCAGCGGTGTAGACTTGGCACTCGGGACCCTAGAGTGCCAGCCGATACCGGCTTGGGTGATCAAGCCCCAAACTTTTTAGCTTGTCCAGGAGGATTCCTTTGCCTACATACGCTTACGCCTGTAGAGACTGCGACCACGCTTTCGACGTCCACCAGGCCTTCTCTGATGACTCACTGACTGTGTGCCCATCGTGCGAGGGCTCGCTGCGCAAGAAGTTCAACAGCGTAGGGGTCGTCTTCAAGGGGTCAGGGTTCTACCGCAACGATTCCCGCGACAGCAAAAAGTCAATTGATGTGGGCGCCAGCGGCTCTGGCACAACCACGGGGGCGTCGTCCGACTCATCCGCCAAGGGTTCCGACGGCGGAAGCAGTACACCGGCCGCCGCCAAGGATGCTGCGCCCGCGGCAAACAAAGCAGCAAAGAACCCGGCTCCGACAACAAAGACCACCGCCGCCGCCAGCTAGGACTATTCCTCCACCGCGACGGGTTCTGCGGCGTGTTGTCCACATAGGCATCCCGGCTCCACCGCCGTCGCCTCCAATGTCCTAGCGTGGGTGGATGGCACCCGGAACCGATCCCCAGCGGCGCATAGGGCCACGACAGTTCCTCCGTCGGTTCGTGTTTCGCAACCGGCGGTTGTTGGCAGCCCTGCTGTTGTGCCTGGCCGCTGCGGTCACGGTTGAGGCATTGGTCCCGGCAGAACAAACACTGGTGAGTGTGGTCGCGGCTGCCGAGGATCTGCCGGTTGGCCGAGTCCTGACTGCCGATGACCTGACTACCCTGAACCTGCCACCGGAGGCTGCCCCGTCGACATCGTTCGCCGATCCCGGCGCTGTGGTAGGGGAACAGCTCGCCACTCCCCTACTGCGCGATACAGTCCTTGCACCGACGTCCTTCGTGGGACCCGGGCTTCTCACCGGTGCCCCAGCCGGGACGGTAGCCGTACCGGTGCGTCCGGCCGATCAGTCGACAGTCCGGTTAGTGTCGCCAGGCCAGCATGTGGACGTGGTGCTCAGCTCAGGGAACGGCTTTGAGGTTCCGGCAACGGCAACGGTGATCGCCAGCGGGTTGCCGGTGCTGTGGACCTCAACCTCAACAGAGGGCAGTACGCCAGCGGCCTGGCCCGGCAATGCTGGCGGTGAGGGACTGGTGGTGGTGGCCGCCGACCCGTCCTACGCAGCCGCTCTGGCAGGGTCGTCCAGCAGCGGTCAGGTCCACCTTGTGTTGACCGCCCCGCCAGCTGAGTCAGCGCTGCCCTGAGGTGCCCGGTTCCAGTCACCATTCCGGAGCGGGCTCCTCAATCCCAGTGCGGCGGGCGCTGATCCTTCAACCACGCTTCATGAGAATCGTCGCCCTCACCCCAGGAGCGCGCTTCATCCTCAGCGGCGCGCTTGGGGAGCACGCTGTCGGATGAGGAAGATCCAGCTGGGCCCACTGCCGTAGTCCCTTCGGACTCCGGGCGAGGTGGCCCCTGACTCTCCTGAACGGTCCCGCTCATGTTCGTCCTGCCCTCCTTATGCCGGCCATTCCCTGACACCTCAGCGAGGCCCAGGTAGCTACCGATCAGGTCGGCGCATCCGTTCGGATCGGTGAACACTTCAATGGTCCAGAGGGGCATGTACCGCCAGCCCATCCGTTCGAGCAACTGAGGGCGGAGCCTGCTTCGTTCCCGAACGGTCATGGTTCGGTACCGCTCGGTTCCGTCCGATTCGATGGCCATAGGCGGTGCCTGCGAACCGGTAACGATCTCGGTGTAGGACGATACGGCGGGCTGGGCAGCATCCGGTCCCGCTGTGGCAACAATGTCGAGGACCCCGTCGTAGTGATCGAACACTTGGGCGCCGCGGTCACGGAGGCGGTTCACCAGGTCGGCGACCAATGGGTCTGGGTTCACTGCGTGTGCGGTCTGCTCCGGCAGGGTGGGGACCTCCCCGGCCGGGTCAGTACCTGGCTCGCCCAACTCGCGCTCAAGCAAGCCGTAGAAGTCCAGGGCACCGTGCTCGAGCCTGGTTGGATCCAGATCCGTAGGCAGGAAACAGGTCACCACATGGAGCTGGTGGCGCGCCCTTGTCATGGCCGTCACGAAGCGCCCCCGGCCGTCGGGGCCGGACAGCTGACCGAAGTTGTGCAGTGCCCTGCCGTGGGGAGTCCTGCCGAATCCCAGGGAAAAGATCACGCAATCCCGGGTGAGTCCTGCGGCGCGTTCAACGGGCACTACCCGGAAGGATTCCCGGCCGGGAGCGAAAAAGTCGGCCGCCCACGGGAGGTCGGCCATTCGCTGTCTGATGGCCTGGCCAACGCGCCCCGCGTGGCGGGCACTGGCGGTGACGACGGCCAATGAGCTGCTGGGACGACGACGAATGTGTTCAAACACCAGGTCCACAACGTGGCTAACCTCGGCGGCAACGCTTTCCACCCCGGCCTGGTCGGCACTGGGCATCCCGGTGCCGTCTGGCAGATAGTCAACGGAAAGAGTCCGCCCCGTGCCGGCGACTTCGGCTCCATGCGGTAGCCGTGAGAGTCTGCCGTCGTAGAAGGTGTCACTGAGGTACCCGGTCAGGGCCTTGTCGACCCCGCGGTACACCTCGCTCAACGCTATGGTCGGAAGGGTAGTAGAGAGCGCGGAATAGGCGCTGGTCAGCTGGTCAGTGGCTGGCGCGGACTCAGCTCCCGCACCCACGTTGAAGGCCTGCGGACCACCGAGCCGGTCATCGCCGAAAGCGACGATCTGGCTTCCCCGCGCCAGGGCTGGAACAGCCGACTGCAGGGAAATGGATTCCGCGTCGAGGATGATGACCGCATCGAAGGTCTTGTCTGCCGGTAACACCATCGGCAACATGAGTGGGCTGGCAGCCCAGACCGGCATCAGCGCGGTCACCAGGTCATCGTCCTGCGCGCTAAGCCCCGCGAGGTCAAGCGTCCCGGTGCGGAGCAACTCCTTCAGTTTCTCGGCCTCGGCCGGGCGCGCCGCCAGAGCGGTGCGCCACCGTTCGGCAAGGGCAAACCGGAGCCGGCCAGGGCCGGAAGCGATATGCGCGTTGTCGGCCAGCCGATAGTCAGCTTCCAACCGGCGGAGGCTTTCGCCGTCGGACATTGCAAGATAGTCGTCGCCGCTGATCATCGCGTCGAGTGCCGACTGCCACCACGCGAGTTCCAGTTCGGATCCCACCTGCCGCGCTTCCACCTCGCGGCGGGCCAGGTCGTCGAGCAATTCACCCAGTCCGTGCTCCCGCATCTCGTCAAGGAGGAGCGTGCGCTCCGGGAGAGTGGCGAGGGTCTGCTTGTCCTTGGCGAGCTCGGCCAGGCGGTAACCGAGGTCGTCCAGCGGCATGGTGGCGAGATCAACATGACCGGGAGTGGTGGAGAGCACCTGGGCGAGCTCTTCCAACTCCCGCCGGATCTTGTGATGGAAACTGTTGATTTCGGCGAGACCGGTGGGTACCGCGGGGTGCCGTTCGGTAGTCGCGTAGCGGGTCCAAAGCGTCCGCTGTTGCTGGACTTCCACCAGGGACGTATGCAGGTCGGCTATGTGCACTCCCGGGCGCACATATTCCTTGGCTACCCGGCGCAGCCGTGAGCGGGTCATCGAACTCATCTCAATGGCCCGTTCGCGGCGCCAGGACGACGACGCAGTGGCGGTGATGAGGTCGGTGACCGGACGGTCAAAGATATCCGGTGTGAACTTGTCGAGGCTGGCCCTGACTGCGGCGAGAAGTTCCAGCTGTTCGCCCCACTCGGTGAACGAGCTTCCAAGGCTGATCTGGGAATGATCGGCTACGCGTAGCACTTTGTCGCGGAGCAACGGAATATCGCGTGCGAGGTCAACGGCCAGCTGGTGCGCGCGTTCGGTTTCTTTGCGGTTCAGCAGTTTCGCCCCGTACCAGGGGCTGTCGACGGCTGAGGCGCTGAAACTGCCGAGCTCGGCTGCCCTGCGGAGCCTGCCCGCCAGTTCGGCACGGTCGGGGATACTGTCCATCACGCTGCGCAGCAGGCGCACAGTGGTTGCCGGCGCGGGGTTCAGCGAAGTGAGCTCGGCGAGGGACTGCATGGCCTGGTAGGGAGAGCAACCCCAACGGCTGCGCACATTGTGCAGCGATTTCACATGATCCTGCAGCTGGTGACGGTGATCCACGAGGGTCTGGTGCAGCCCGTCCAGCTCGGGCCGGGTGGCCTTCTCATTCCGCACAATTGCGCGGATCAGTTGGTCTTTCAACTGCTGTTCGTTGATGTTGGCGTTGAGTTGCAGGACCAACGACCCGAGGTTGAGCGTGTCGAGTTCCTGGACCACCTCGTTGAGGGTGCCGCGGCGCTCCGCCACCACCAGCACGCTTTTACCCTGCTCGACTAGCGCTGCAACAGCGTTGAGCGCCGTCTGGGTTTGTCCCGAGCCGGGGGGCGCTGACACCACCAGGGAGTGTCCCTGGGCAATCTGGTCCAGCACTCGCTGCTGCGCGGAATCTGCGTCCCTGATCAACAGCTCTTCGGCTGGGTGGCGTTCGTCGATTGGGGTCTCGGCGGCCGGGATAGTGGGGACGATTGGCGCAGCGTGCCCACCCTTGGCCGCATCCATCAGCGCGGCAAGGACCGGATGGTCAGGGCGGATGGCCGGGTCGTCGGCAATATCCGCGAGATCTGCGAAGGTGGACACCAGCAGATGGTGCTCGATTGCCATCCCCCGCACCCCTTCGGTGAGCGCGCGTAGCCGGTCTAGAACTGGCAGCGGATCAAACCTGGCGGTGCCGTAGGCAAGTTTGGCCACGGCCTCAGCGTCGAAGGTCACTCCCTGGGCAGAGCGCAGGTGGCGCACCAGGGCGGGGTTCAACCGGGCGTGCTCGGTGAGCTGGAGCTCATAGTCATCCTGGGACGCGTGCACCGTCAGCGACACGGCGGTCAGGAGCACGGGTGCTGTCAACGATTCGGGCCTGCCGTCGTCGTCGACGGTCCGCCATGCGGCGGTGCCTGCCGCCAGGTACCCGACGTCGATTCCCCGCTCGGTGCCGAGCTCGTAGATCTTCGCCCGCAGCACTCGGCCCGCCTTCATCGCTGCCGCGTACTGGCCCGGGTCGCGGAGGAGCGTCGAGAGTCGAGTGCGGCGGCCCGCGAGCAGTTGGGCCAGCCCCGAAGGGTGAGCGTGGGTCAGATCAATGTTGTTGGACGCGGCCGCCGAGAAGTGGAGCAGGGTGTCAGTGCCCGCATGAGTGCCGAGCTGCTTGAGCCACGGCACCAGGAAGTTCCCAGCGGAATCCCCGGGGTCCTGCACTGACACGGTGGTCTCCTTTTCTGCGGTTATTTTCGACGATCTCGACCAGAGGGGCATGTCTTCCAAGCTATCGGACAAGGGGCGTCCGGGCGGGGCCGCAACACCGGAAACGGGTAAATACCCGTAGCCGACGACGGCCGCAGCCCGGCTACTCCCACTCGATGGTGCCGGGCGGCTTGCTGGTGATGTCCAGGACCACCCGGTTCACTCCGTCAACCTCGTTGGTGATCCGGTTTGAAATCCGGGCCAGCAAGTCGTACGGCAGACGTGACCAGTCAGCGGTCATCGCGTCCTCGCTTGAAACGGGGCGCAACACAATCGGGTGACCGTAGGTACGGCCGTCGCCCTGCACCCCGACGCTGCGGACATCAGCCAGGAGGACAACCGGCATCTGCCAGACGTCGTTATCCAGTCCCGCGGCGGTCAGCTCGGCCCGCGCGATGGCGTCGGCCCGCCGCAGTAGGTCCAGCCGCTCCTGGGTGACGTCGCCGACAATCCTGATCCCGAGACCTGGACCGGGGAACGGCTGGCGGCCGACGATTTCGGCGGGAAGCCCCAGCTGTGCTCCGACGGCGCGGACCTCATCCTTGAAGAGCGCACGGAGGGGTTCCACCAGTTCAAATTGCAGGTCCTCGGGGAGCCCCCCGACGTTGTGGTGGCTTTTGATGTTTGCGGCTCCCTCGCCGCCGCCGGATTCGACCACATCCGGGTAGAGCGTTCCCTGCACCAGGAATTTGATCTTCTCGCCGTGCGCCTGTGCCTGCGCAATGATCGCCCGCTCGGCTTCTTCGAACGCGCGAATGAACTCGCGACCGATGATCTTGCGCTTGGTTTCCGGGTCGCTGACCCCGGCGAGCGCGTCGAGGAAACGCTTCTGTTCGTTGGCTACGTGCAGGTTTACTCCGGTGGCTGCGACGAAGTCACGTTCCACCTGCTCGGCTTCACCTTCGCGCAGGAGCCCATGGTCAACGAAAACACAGGTCAGCTGGTCTCCCACCGCGCGCTGTACCAGTGCGGCGGCAACGGCGGAATCCACGCCCCCTGAAAGCCCGCAGATCACGCGGGCGTTACCCACCTGCGCCCGGATACGTTCCACCTGCTCGTCGACAATGTTGCCGGTTGTCCAATTCGCTTGGAGGCGCGCACCCTTGAAAAGGAAGTTCTCCAGCACTTGCTGCCCGTGTGCTGAATGCTTCACCTCGGGGTGCCATTGCACTCCGAAGAGGCGCCGCTCCTCGTCGGCGAACGCGGCCACCGGAGCTCCCGCGGTACTGGCCAGGACCGCGAATCCCTCGGGGGCTGACTGCACGCTGTCGCCGTGGCTCATCCACGCGTTCTGATGCTCGGGGATGCCGTCGAGCAGTGAACCGCTGGCACCGGTCGCGGCGACGTCGGTCGAGCCGTATTCCCGGAGTCCGGTCTTGGCGACCGTGCCGCCGAGGGCTGAGGCCATCGCCTGGAAGCCGTAGCAGATGCCCAGCACAGGCACGCCAGCTGCGAACAACTCAGGATCGATCCGGGGCGCTCCCTCAGCGTAGACACTTGAGGGGCCGCCAGAGAGGATGATCGCCAACGGGTTCTTCGCCAGGAGTGCTGCGGTGTCCAGGGTGTGTGGCACCACTTCCGAGTACACGTCTGCGTCTCGGACCCGGCGGGCGATCAGCTGGGCGTACTGGGCGCCGTAGTCCACCACCAGTACCGGCCGGTGGCCGGTCTCTGAATTCTTCTCGACGGAGTCAGCGGTGGAGTCGGCAATGCCTGAAATTCCGGGTCCGGGTGCGGGAATAGTCACCCGTCAACAATAGTCGCCGTCGGCCC
Organism: Arthrobacter sp. TMN-50; assembly: GCF_054511125.1. Classification (NCBI taxonomy): domain Bacteria; kingdom Bacillati; phylum Actinomycetota; class Actinomycetes; order Micrococcales; family Micrococcaceae; genus Arthrobacter; species Arthrobacter sp. TMN-50. The sequence continues at coordinate 358,339 of NZ_JBTNDG010000001.1, forward strand.
CCGACCGCACATTACGACGAGCCCAGCAGCTCCTAGTACCGTGAGGCAGCTTCGGGGTGGGCGGCGAGTTCGCTGTCAACCTGACGGTGGATCCGGCGTTCGACGATGAAGGACAGCAGCGGCACCACCCCGCCGAGAGCCATCAGCAGGAACTGTTTGAAAGGCCAGCGCATCATTTGCCACAATCGGAAGTCGGCGATCAGGTACACCACGTACATCCACCCGTGCACGATCAGGACGGTGGTGGAGAAGTTGAATCCGGCCGCGGTGTCCGAGAATTCCTTGTCGGTAAGTGAGAACAGCCCCTCGGGGCCACCGATCATGATGTGCGACTGCATCCCGTAGGCGGCAATCATCTCCACCACCACCAACAGCAGCATGACGCCGGTAGCGTAGGCGAGGACCTTGTAGAACTTCACCGCCGAGAGGATCTGGGCGTGGGTGCCACCGAACCGCCGCTTGGGTTTTTTGGCGGTACCGGGACCGCCGCCTGCCGGGCGGTTAACGTCGGGGGTGCTCACTGTCGTACCTCATTCGTCGTTGGTTGGTGCTCAAGTGCGGTGTCATCCTCCGCCGCTTCCTGGGTGCGACGGTAATCGTCGGCTACCAGGCGCCACCAGAGAAAAAAGGCAAACCCGGCGAAGACAAACCATTCGACCGCGTAGAAAATGTTCAGCCAGTTCAGCGGAGTGTCCTGCGGCTGCGGGCCCACTGTGACGGCCTCCAGTGGCGCCTGCGGGACCTGTTCGACACCGTTGACGGTCGTGGCTGATGACACCACAAACCCGGCGAAAATTGGTCGGTCCCACCGGTTGGTCAGTTCCGCCGTCGCCAGCATGGGGATCTGCCCCGCCACCGCTCGCTCAGCGACCGGGCCCTCAGCGGGCAGTAAACGACCCACCACAACACCGGGCCCCGCCAGGTCAGGCACCCCGCCAGCTGCCGCGGCGTCCTGAACCCAGCCGTGAACCACCGGGATGACTGGGATCACCGCCTGGGAGTCGGAGCCCACCACCGGATTAGTGGCGGCGTCGTCGACGGCGAACGCCGATACCAGCCAAAACCCCCGCCGCTCCCCCTGCAGCCGGTTCTGGACGAGCACCGTCGTATCCGCGACGAATTCGCCGTCCATGGTGACCATTTGGTCGGCGATCGGCGCGGTCATTGGAATGCCAGGGCTGAACACGTCAGTCAACTGCCGAACCTGCTCGGTGGTACTCGCGGGCGGAGGCGCGTCGCCCGTGGAACTGGAGAATTGCCATTGGCTCAAAAGCACAAAGACCGCCGCAATCACCATGGCGAGGATCAACGAAAGGATCCAACGGGGTTTCAGCGCGGTTTTGAGCACCTCTTAACGGTACTTCGTCACCCTGTAGAAAACCGAATGCCCCAGTGAAACCAGGAACGCTTCCCACCGCGACCAAGTGATTGGGAAATGCCTATCACTTAGTGCAAAAGCGGCTAGGATGGTTGATCGTGCGCTCCTATCCCTATCCAGACCCCGGATCACCCGACCTCAGATCCCCCTCCCGCTATCTGCTGTGGCTGGCATCGAAGCAGAAAGCCACCCTGCTCGCCGGGGTGCTGTTCGGCACCGTCTGGATGGTCGCCCAGGCGGTGATGCCCTATGTCCTCGGCCGGGCCATCGATGAAGGGGTGGTGGCGGGGAACTTCAGCCGTCTGCTCCTCTGGGTCGGGGTTTTGATCGGCTTGACCATCCTGCAGGCAGTCGCCGGAACCCTTGAGCACCGCACGGCCATCAGCGGGTGGCTCCAGGCCGCTTTTCTCTCCATCCGGCTGATCGGGTACAAGATCACCCGCACCGGCGACGCGCTGCCGAAGAAGCTGTCCACCGGCGAAGTGGTTTCCACTGCCGCATCAGATGCCACCCGGCTCGGCGAAATCTATGCGGTATCGGCACGGCTCGCAGGCTCGGTGATGGCCTGGTTGGTGGTGTGCGTGCTCATCGAACAAACCTCCCTGCTGCTCGGGATCATCGTCCTCGTTGGCGTCCCCGCCTGCTGCGGCCTCCTCCTTTTTGTGGTCCGCCCCCTGCAGGCCCGCCAACGCGAACAACGTGAGGCGTCGGGCAAGATGACCGCCGTCGGCGCCGACACCGTAGCGGGGCTGCGGGTGCTGCGCGGGATCGGCGGCGAGCACATCTTCGTCAACCGGTACCGGGAACGGTCAGCCAAAACCAGGGATTCCGGGATCCGGGTCGCCTACTCCCTGGCCGATCTTGAAGCGTCACAGGTGTTCATTGCCGGTGCCTTCAGTGTCTTGTTCACCTGGGTCGGCGCCAACCTCGCGCTGTCGGGCGAGATCGAGCCGGGCCAACTGGTGGCGCTCTACGGTTACTCGATCTTTCTGATGACACCCATTCGAGCAGCAGCCGACAGCGTGGCCCGGTTCATCAGGGCCCATGTCGGCGCCCGGAAGATCATCGCCGTCCTCGTCGTCGAACCGGATGTGAATGACCGGGTGACTACCCTCCCAGCCCCACCCCCCGGTTCACCCCTGCATGACGCCCGCACCGGCGTCGTGATCCACCCCGGCCGGATGACAGCCGTGGTCTCGGTGGATACTGCGGCGTCGGCCGACCTGGCCACCAGGTTGGGCCGCTTCGAGGACGAAGTGCTCGAGCTCGCCGAGGTCCGCTGGGGGGCCGAGCCGCTGCAACACATCGCCCTGCAGGACATCCGCCGCCGGATTGTGGTCAGTGAGGCGAATCCGCAGCTGTTCAGCGGCTCGCTGCGCTCCCAGTTGGACCCACAGTCGAAGCATGACGACTCACGGATCCTCGCCGCCCTCGATGCCTCCAGCGGGCTGGACATCCTGGATGGTGTCGACGAGGGCCTCGATCACGAGGTGACTGAGCGCGGCAGGGGCTTCTCCGGTGGCCAGCGTCAGCGTCTCGTCCTCACCCGGGCACTCTTAACCGAGGCCGAGACCCTGGTCCTGATCGAACCGACCAGCGCCGTCGACGCTCACACTGAATCACGGATTGCTGCCCGGCTGAAGGGCGTCCGCGGTGGGGCCGATCAGACCACGGTGGTGGTCACCGCCAGCCCCCTCATGCTGGGCGTGATGGACCACGTGGTCTACCTCGAGGGCGGGCAGGTCGCCGCCGAAGGAACGCACCAGGACCTGCTGTCCAGCCACCCCGCCTACCGAAACGTGGTTATCCGAAGTGAGTGAAACAACTGTCGGCACTGATACGTCGGGGAAACTTCCCGTCGCCGAGCCAGCCCAGGTCCGCGCCGAAGCCGCGCGACTGATCAGGCACCACCGCGGCGGGCTCTCCCGCGTCGTCGCCCTCTATGTGGGTTCCGCAATCGCCGGACTGGTGGGTCCGGTGCTGCTCGGGCGGGTCGTGGACGCCGTCGTCGACGGAACCACCTCCGACTACATCGCCACTATTGCCCTGCTCATGCTCGCGTTCCTGGTTGTTCAGGCGGTCCTGCGGCGTCTGGCGGTCCGGGCCGGCATGATCTTCGGCGAAACGGTCTTTGCTGAGCTGCGCGAGGATTTCATGGAACAGGTCACCTCGCTGCCCCTGTCAACGGTGGAGAAAGCGGGGACGGGCGACCTGGTCTCCCGCACCACCAACGACGTCGATGCCGTCTCCCACACCGTGCGCTTCGGTGTCCCCCAGGTGGTGGTGTCCATCGTGACCATCCTGCTCACCACTGGAGCGGCCGTCATCACCTCGCCGGTGTTGGCCCTCGCCCTCCTTGTCGGCCTCCCCGTGCTGTACCCGGTAACCCGGTGGTACCTCAAGCGCAGCTCGGCCGGCTATCAGAAGGAGCGGGAAACCTACGCCGAGGTGAACGGCTCGATCACCGAGACCATCGAGGGTGCCCGGACCGTCGACGCCCTGGGACTCGGCGCGCTGCGCCGCGACCGCATCGACGGAGCATTGAGCGGCAGCTACCGCGCCGAGCGGTACACCCTCTGGCTTCGCACGGTCCTTCTTCCGGCAGCCGACTTCGCCTTCTGGCTGCCCGTCGCCGGGGTGCTGCTCTGGGGCGGCTGGCTCGCATCGCTCGACGTCGTCACCCCGGGCGTCGTCGCGACCGTCGCGCTGTTCGCTGTCCGCCTCATCGACCCGGTGGATCTCCTGATCATGTGGACCGACGAAATTCAGGTGGGCGCCGCGTCGCTGGCGCGCATCGTCGGGATCAAGGCGGTGCAGCCTGATCGGCACGCCACCGATCATGAACCATTGAACGAGGACATCCTGGTCTCCAAGGCACGGTACGCCTACCGGCCCGGGCACGACGTGCTGCACGGTGTTGATCTGGAGCTCCGCCGCGGTGAGAGGCTGGCGATGGTCGGTCCGTCGGGTGCGGGCAAATCGACGCTGGGACGGCTCATCGCCGGGATTCACCCGCCGACCGCCGGCGCGGTCACCGTGGGAGATGTGCCACTCGTGGACCGCCCGCTTAACGCGCTGCGCCGCGAGGTGGCACTCGTCACCCAGGAGCACCACGTGTTTGTCGGCACGCTGGCCGACAACATCCGGCTCGGCAAAGACGACGCGACAGCGCCCGAGCTAGAGCAGGCCCTGGACGACGTCGGCGCCCTCGGCTGGGCCCGCGCCCTGCCGCTTGGCCTGGAGACCGAGGTCGGGTCGGGTGCTCACGAGCTGACACCGGCCCAGGCACAGGAGCTGGCGCTCGCGCGGCTGGTCCTCGCCGACCCGCACACCCTCGTGTTGGATGAGGCGACATCGCTCATCGACCCGCAGGCTGCCCGCGATCTCGAGCGCTCACTCAACGCGGTCTTGGAGGGCAGGACCGTCGTCGCTATCGCGCACCGGCTGCATACCGCTCACGACGCCGACCGGGTCGCGGTGGTCGAAAATGGCAGGATCACCGAGCTGGGCTCACACGACGAGCTGCTTGCCCTGGACGGCTCCTATGCGGCGCTCTGGAAGTCCTGGCGCTCGGAGTAGTCTGCGGCGATTGGTCGGGCGATTGGTCGGGCGATTGGTCGGGCGATTGGTCGGGCGATTGGTCGGAGGTTTGGTCGGAGGTTTGGTCGGAGCAGGGATCGAGAACAACATTCGTTGCTGAGCGGGTCTGATGCCGGTCTCTGGGTGAGCAACGTGGACCGGCGGGGTCAGCCCAGACGAGCGGGAGGGAAAGGTCGCCCACCGATGTCTAGTTCCCTCACCGAATCCGCGACAACTGCGAAGGACAGAACCGAGCCCTCAGTGGTCGAAAAAGACGAGGGTCGAGTTGATCAGCTCGGCAATCACTTCCGTGTCATGGGCACGCCGCAGCGACTCCCTGAAATTTTCCTTGAAGAGTGAGCGAGCAAGGGTGGCCAGCACCTCAAGGTGTTCGGAAAAGGACTGCGCTGGGGTGGCGATTAGCAGGATGAGGGTGGCCGGGCCGTCGACAGCACCGAAATCGAGGCTGTGACCGTATTTGGTGACCCCAACCGCGATGCTGGTCTGGGTCACGTACTCGCTACGAGCGTGGGGCAATCCCACCCCACCGGGCAGACCGGTGGCCATCTGGTGCTCCCGGGAATTGACCTGTGTCAGAAATCCTTCGAGCTGCGAAATACGCCCATTCTCAAATAGCCGGGTAGCCAGCTGGGTTGCCGCCTCTTCCTTCGAGGCGGCAACCATTTCCAGAATCACCAGTTCAGGGATGGTCAGTTTGGCGTCGTGATATTCAAGAGAACGCTCGGTCACAGTAGACCTCTCGCGGGTTGCGTTGGACAGGCGGCGCGGTGTCCGAACCGCTGTCCTAGCTTAGCGGCACAATATCTTCGACTCCCATCCGCGCGCTGTCGGCCAGGATGTCGTCGGGCTGTTCCTGGCTCAACCGCTCGGCAGCTACCCGCGCGAGGTAGTGCTTGACCTCGCGGTCAATCTGGGCGTCGCTCCACTCAAGGAAGGGCGCCATCAGGGCGGCGACGGCCGGGGCGGCCGACACGCCGCGGTCCCAGGACTCAATGGAAATCCTGGTCCGGCGGGTGAGCACGTCATCAATATGGCGCGCGTTTTCATGGGTGACCGCGTACACCACCTCGGCGCCCAGATAGTCGTCCGCCCCGGGCAGCGGCTCGCCGAGCTCCCGGTCCTCACGGATCAACGCAAGGACGTCCTCGGCGTGGCTTCCGTAGCGCTGCAGGAGATGCTCCACCCTGGCCACGTGGACTCCTGAACGTTCGGCCAGCCGGGCCCGCCTGTTCCAGGCGGCCTTGTATCCCTCGGCTCCCAGCAGGGGGACGGTCTCGGTGCAACTGGCGGGCACCCGTTCGTCGAGTGCCCTTGTCGCCTCATCGACCGCGTCCTTGGCCATCACCCGGTAGGTGGTCCACTTGCCTCCAGCTACCACCACGAGACCAGGAACAGGGTGCGCCACCACATGTTCGCGGGAGAGCTTGGCGGTGGAGTCGCTCTCGCCAGCCAGCAGCGGCCGGAGACCCGCGTAGACTCCTTCGACGTCTTCCCGGGTGAGCGGGCGCCGCAGCACCTTGTTGACGTGCTCGAGAATGTAGTCGATGTCTTTGGAGGACGCTGCGGGGTGAGCCTTATCCAGGTCCCAGTCGGTGTCAGTGGTCCCAATGATCCAGTGCCGCCCCCAGGGGATGACAAACAGGACCGATTTTTCGGTGCGCAGGATCAAGCCGACTGTGGACTGGAAGCGGTCCCGTGGAACCACCAGGTGGATCCCTTTCGAGGCGCGGACCTTCATCTGACCCCGGTCAGTCACCATCGCCTGCGTCTCGTCGGTCCAGACTCCCGTTGCATTGATGACCTGTTTGGCGCGAATGTCGAACTGCTCGCCGGATTCCTGGTCTTTCACCCGGGCACCGACCACCCGCTCCCCCTCCCGGAGGAAGTCGACAACAGTCACCCGGTTGGCCACCTTGGCGCCGTAGTGCCCGGCGGTGCGCACCATATTGACCACATACCGGGCGTCGTCCACCTGCGCATCGTAATAGCGGATCGAGCCCACCATTGCGTCGTTCTTCAGGCTGGGCGCTGCCCGCAGGGTGCCGCGGCGGGAGAGGTGCTTGTGCATTGGGACTCCCCGGGAGTTACCGGAGGTCATGCCCATCGTGTCGTAGAGCAGGATGCCTGCGCCGACGTAAGGGCGTTCAAAGAAGCGCCGGGTCAGCGGGTAGAGGAACGGCACGGGGCGGACCAGGTGAGGGGCAATCCGCTGGATCAGGAGGCCGCGTTCTTTCAGGGCCTCTTGCACCAGGGCAAAGTCGAGCATCTCAAGATACCGGAGGCCGCCGTGGATCAGTTTCGAGGACCGCGAGGACGTGCCCGAGGCCCAGTCCCGGGCCTCGACCATTCCCACGTCGAGTCCACGGGTTACGGCGTCGAGCGCTGAACCGGCGCCGACGACGCCGCCGCCGACAATCAGGATGTCCAGTTCTTTGCCGGACTCCGAGGTGGCTTTCAACGCTGCAATCGCGTCTTCACGGTTCTTGGGGCTCAGTACACCTGATGACATGGCGGCGATCCTTCGTCGGGTCCGATACTACGTCCCCCAACCTTAGCAATCAGCCGTTGGAAATGTAGGGGGAAAGGACCACTTCCACCCGCTGAAACTCCTTCAGATCCGAGTACCCGGTAGTGGCCATGGCCCGGCGCAAGGCGCCGATCACGTTGGAGGTCCCGTTGGTGTGGTGGGAGGGGCCCCACAACACCTCTTTGAGCGGACCGACCGTGCCGATATTCACCCGGTCACCGCGGGGAAGCTCATCGTGGTGGGCTTCCTGGCCCCAGTGCCAGCCCTTGCCGGGAGCTTCCTCGGCCCGGGCGAGCGCGGAACCAAGCATGACGGCGTCGGCGCCCATTGCGATGGCTTTGACAATGTCGCCACTGGCGCCCATTCCGCCGTCGGCAATTACATGCACGTAGCGGCCACCAGACTCGTCCATGTAGTCACGCCGGGCTGCTGCCACGTCGGAGATGGCCGAGGCAAGGGGAGAGTGGATGCCGAGGGCGCGGCGCGTCGTCGTCGTCGCTCCCCCGCCAAACCCGACCAGCACCCCGGCAGCGCCGGTGCGCATCAGGTGCAGCGCTGGGGTGTATCCTGCGGCCCCGCCAACGATGACTGGGACGTCAAGTTCGTAGATGAACTGTTTCAGATTCAAGGGCTGATCGTTTTTTGAAACGTGCTCGGCAGAGACTGTGGTGCCGCGGATCACGAAAATGTCGACTCCCGCGGCCAGCACGGTCTTGTAGAACTCCTGGGTGCGCTGCGGTGTCAGCGACCCCGCCACGGTGACGCCTGCCTCCCGGATTTCGGCGAGCCTGCTGGTGATCAGGCCCTCCTGAATGGGGGCGCTGTAGATTTCCTGCATCCTGCGGGTGGCAGTTGGGCTGAAGTTCTCGGTGCTGAGGCCAGCGATCTCGTCAAGGACGGGTTGCGGGTCCTCATACCGGGTCCACAAACCCTCAAGGTTGAGCACCCCGAGACCGCCGAGGCGACCCATGGCGATGGCGGTCGCCGGCGACATGGCGGAGTCCATCGGCGCTGCAATGACTGGCATCTCAAACTGGTACGCATCAATCTGCCACTGCACCGACACGTCATACGGGTCGCGGGTGCGGCGGGACGGGACCACCGCAACGTCATCGAGCGAATACGCCCTGCGTCCGCGCTTGCCTCGGCCAATTTCTATCTCGTTAGTCACCCCCCAAGGTTATCCCAGGGGAGCAGACCGGGGGTCCTCGGCGGTGACACAGAGCCTTCCCGACCCTCAAGGTGCTAAGCGTGCTTTCTTTTTCAGCGCAAAGGGGACTAGGGTTGAAGGCGTCCGGGACGCGGGAACCGGTACGGTCCTCGTCCATCGACCTCCACCACTGAAGGAAGTATCCACATGCAGGAGCTGGAGCAGTGGCCCACTGGAAGGCTGCTAACCACGGCCGCACGTCTGGTCGATCACGCCTGGAACGCGGGCCTGGTAGATCTTGGTCTCACCCACGCTGGTTACACCGCGCTCCGCGTGCTGGAAGATCAGGGCCCGATCAACCAGACACGGCTTGCCCAGCTGATTCGCGTGCAGAACCAGACCATGGGCAAGACCATCGAGAAGCTGCAGGCCAATGGGTATGTTTACCGCGTGCGGGGCGAGCTGGACCAGCGGATCCAGATGGTCTCGCTATCCGATGCAGGCAAGAACGCGCTGGCCAGCGCGCAGACCATCGAGCAAACGCTGATTGTTGGCGGCGGGCTCCTGTCGGAAACCCTGCGCGCGGAACTGCGTAACCTGATTGAAGAGTTGGGCGCCGGACGCGCTCGCGGGCCTCAGACCGTCAGCTAACCGCTCATCTTTCAACGTAGACTGCCCTGTGCAAGAGAGTTTCGAACACAATTGTCGAAAGGTACGGGCGATGGGCGATAAGAGCAGGCTTTCACCGGAGCAGTCGTTTCCGGCAGATCTGGCACCCCTGGAGGACAGCCAGGTAGAGGTTCTCAACAGCAAGATCAACCGCCAACTGGATCTCGAATATGTTGAGGACCATGAAGTCGATCCCGAAACTGAGTCCCGCTACGAAGAGCTGAAGGCCGAGCTCGACTACCGGGCGGCCGAGGACAAAGTGCCGCCAGCGGATGGGCGGGGCGCCCTCGGGTCTTCGACCCATGAGCCGAAGGATAAGGCTCCCGCCTGAGTCCTCAGCTCACGTCCTGGTGGTGGGGTGGGGATCCAGACCCAATTGGCTTTCAAACATCCTGAAATACCGACCCCGGAGAGTTACCAACTCAGCGTGCGTACCGGACTCCGCCACCTGGCCCTCCTCCAGCATGTAGATGACGTCGGCCTTTTCGATAGTCGCAAGCCTGTGGCTGATAGCGATGATGGTGTGGTCTTTATCGGCAAAAAGCCTGCTGAAGATCCGGTGTTCGGCCAGGGCGTCAATTGCCGACGTCGGCTCGTCCATCACAATGAACGGGGCGCCGCGGTAGAAGTTGCGTGCCATGGCGAGGCGTTGCCATTGTCCGCCGGATACCCCGCTCCCCTTGCGCCCCTTGGGGTCTTCCAGCCAGTTGCTGACGAAGCTCTCGAACCCGTTCGGTAGGCTTTGGATGAAGTCGTTGGCTTCCGCATCGTGTGCCGCGCGCTCGACGCGGACGTCATCCCTGGGCTGGGACACGTCCCCGAAGTAAATGTTGTTGGCCGCCGTCGCAAACTCATACTTCAGGAAATCCTGCGACATGACCGCGAGATGCTGGTGCCAAGCCCTGATATCGATGGTTGTGAGGTCCTTTCCATCCACGAGCACCCGGCCGGACTCCGGCTGGTAGAGCCCAGCCAGGATCCTGATGAGCGTCGATTTTCCTGCCCCGTTTTCCCCGACGATAGCTATGTGCTGGCCAGCCGTGATGGTCAGGGAAACGCCTTTGAGAACCTGGGTGTTCCCTCCGGTGTACGTGTACGTGATGTCCTCCAACCGAACCTCGGTGGGCGGCTCCGGGATGGCCACGCCGCCTCCGGTCGCCACCGGATACTTCATGAAATCCTCGTAGTCCTTGAGGTTAGCGAGGTCCTCATCGATGGAGCTGAGCGAGCTCACGAGCGCATTCGCGGTGGTGAGGGCCCGGCTGACTATCTGCTGAATGTAGAGGAACTGTCCCACGGGCTGGGTGCGGGCGATAATCTGCCCGACCACCCAGATCAGGGCCACCACTTCGGCACCGTATTGCAGGGCGTCGGCGAGCAGCTGTTTAGGGATGTAGCGTTTCTGGAATTCGAGGCGGCGCAGTTCGTCGGCGTCGCGCAGCCGGGAGCGCAGGTCCATCAGATACTCCACTATGCCGTACAGCCTCATCTCGGCAATGTGTTGCGGGCGGATCAGGTTCGTTTCGATTAGCCTGCGCTGCCGCCGTGAATCCACCTGGGTATTCCAGTGGGCCATCTGCTCGCGGGAGAGCTTGAACTGCAGATAAACGCTGGGAATGACCGCAATCAACACGACCAGAGCCACCCACCAGCTGACCAGCAACAGCGCCCCGATGGCCAATACCACCGAGGCTAGCTGGGTGAAGATTGCCGCAATGCGGTCCAGAACCCTTGCATAGGAATCCGAGAAACGTTTGGCCCGGTCGTAGAGGTCAACGGTGTCCTTATCGTCATACCGCCAAAACTCGAGGGAGAGGAATCGCTCATACATCAGGTCTCCCACCACGGCGCCAACCCTGAAGCTCATCACCTGTTGGATGTACCGGTCCACGCTGGTGAACGCACCCCAGAACAGGCCCAGGCCCGCGGTGATCAGGACATAGACCACTGCCCGTTGGCCTGCGTCGGGGCTCCCCACGTAGGCCTCTGCGAGGGCAGTGGTGGTCAGCGCAGCAAAGTAGGTGGTCACCAACGGCAGGACCGCTGCTATCAATGAGCCCAGGACCTTCATCACGACGGCGCCGGGTGAGGCGTTGAAGCTTACCTTCAGGACCTGCCCCACGGCCCGTGCGTAGGGGCCGATCGACAGCCTCGGCCGCGGAGCGCGCGGAGGTCGAAGCTCACTATCGGTCATGGATTCCGCCGGTCATGACGCCTGGGCCCAGGCGTTACTTGGTGCCGTAGTTGGGGGCCTCGACGGTCATCTGGATGTCGTGTGGGTGAGATTCCTTCAGCCCAGCCGAAGTGATGCGCACAAACTTGCCCTTCGCCTTCAACTCCCCGATGGTACGTGCACCGGTATAGAACATGGTCTGGCGTAACCCACCCACCAACTGGTAGGCCACCGACGCCAGCGGACCGCGGTAGGCAACCCGCCCCTCGACGCCCTCGGGGATCAGCTTGTCATCGCCCGTGACGTCCGCCTGGAAATAACGGTCCTTGGAGTAGGAGGTGTTTTTGCCGCGGGTCTGCATCGCACCCAAGGATCCCATGCCGCGGTACGTTTTGTACTGTTTGCCGTTGACGAAAATCAATTCGCCGGGGGCTTCTGCGGAGCCAGCCAGCAGGGAACCCAGCATCACGGTATCGGCTCCGGCGACGAGCGCTTTGCCGATGTCGCCCGAGTACTGGAGGCCGCCGTCGGCGATCACTGGCACACCGGCAGGGATTGCTGCCTTGGCCGACTCGTAGATAGCGGTGACCTGGGGCACTCCGACACCAGCAACGACCCGGGTGGTGCAGATCGAGCCTGGACCGACACCCACCTTGATGCCATCCGCGCCAGCATCGATTAGCGCCTGCGCGCCGTCCCGGGTGGCTGCCTGGCCACCGATGATGTCGACGTGGGCGAGGGACCGTTCGGCTTTGAGCCGGGCTACCATCTCAAGGACGCCGGTGCTGTGACCGTTGGCGGTGTCGACGAAGAGCGCGTCAACACCAGCGTCGACCAAAGCCATGGCGCGCTCCCAGCCGTCGCCGAAGAAACCGATCGCCGCGCCGACCCGGAGCCGGCCCTCATCGTCCTTGGTGGAGAGCGGGTACTGTTCGGCTTTTGTAAAGTCCTTAACCGTTATCAGTCCGCGGAGAACGCCGTCGGTGTCTACTAGCGGGAGTTTCTCGATCTTGTTTTTGGCCAGCAGACCGATCGCATCTTCCCCGCTGATCCCGACCTGCCCGGTCACGAGCGGCATGGGTGTCATGACGGCGCGGACCAGGCGGTGGGGCCATTCGTGTTCGGAGACGAACCGGGTGTCGCGGTTCGTGACGATCCCCAGCAGCCGGCCGTCGTCGTCGACCACCGGCAGACCGGAGACCCGGTAGTGTCCACACAGCTCGTCGAGTTCGGCCAGGGTGGCGTCGGGGCCAATGGTGACGGGGTGGGCAATCATGCCGGATTCGCTGCGCTTGACCCGGTCCACCTGCTCGGCCTGATCCTGGATGGAGAGGTTCCGGTGAATGACGCCGAGACCACCCTGACGGGCCATGGCAACGGCCATCCTCGCTTCGGTGACGGTGTCCATGGCCGAGGACAACAAAGGAGTCTTGACGGTGATGCGCTTGGAGACGCGCGAGCTGGTGTCGGCTTCCGACGGAATCACGTCGGTGAGGCCGGGCAGGAGCAGGACGTCGTCGTATGTCAGCCCAACGAATCCGAAGGGGTCGTGGGTTTCGTCACGCTGGGACGGGTGGCTCACTGCGTCGCCTCTTTCTCAGATGGTCTTTCGGTAGCAGCTGGCCGAGGGATGGTCGGACTGCCAGACTCTAATCCTAAAACGATTGCAGGGTGCACCCTATTCCGGGAGCGTGCAGTTGGACACAACTGTAGTCACGACGAAAATCCCGAGTAAAAGATGGTCCGCAAAAGCTCTCATTGGTTGTGGGGCCTCCGGGGCTCGCTGACCACTCATGACAGCACCCCCGGTCCACAGACCGGGGGTGCTGTCATGCCGAGCGGCACTAGTACCTCTGGAGGATTAGTGGCTGTGACCCTCGTCGTCGTCGGTCTCAGGCTTCTCGACCACGAGTGTTTCGGTGGTGAGAATCAGGGCCGCGATGGATGCCGCGTTCCGCAGCGCGGAGCGAGTGACCTTTACGGGGTCGATGATCCCGGCGTCAACCAGGTTCTCGTACTCGCCGGTGAGAGCGTTGAAGCCGTGTCCTGGCTCCAGCTCCTCCACCCGGTGCACCACAACGTAGCCTTCGTGTCCAGCATTTTCGGCGATCCAGCGCAGCGGCTGAGCCAGTGCACGGCGGACCAGGTTGATGGCAGTTGCGGCGTCGCCTTCAAGGGCGAGTACCGACGCATCGGTATCTAGTGCCTTCGAGGCGTGGATCAGCGCGGCGCCGCCGCCAGCGACGATGCCCTCGTCGAGTGCGGCACGTGTCGCTGACACGGCATCCTCGATGCGGTGCTTCTTTTCCTTGAGCTCAACCTCGGTGGCTGCGCCAACCTTGATGACTCCGATGCCTCCGGCCAGCTTGGCCAGGCGTTCCTGAAGCTTCTCACGGTCCCAATCGGAATCGGTGCGCTCAACTTCCGCACGGATCTGGGCGACGCGGTCTGCAACATCGGACTCGCTACCGATGCCGTCGACAATGGTGGTGGTGTCCTTGGTGACGGTGATCCGGCGTGCCGAACCCAGCACTTCGAGACCCACCTGGTCTAGCTTGAGGCCGAGGTCAGGCGAAACCACCTGAGCGCCGGTCAGCGTGGCGATGTCCTGGAGCATGGCCTTGCGGCGATCACCGAAGCCCGGCGCCTTGACCGCAACGACGTTCAGCGTGCCGCGGATCTTGTTCACCACGAGGGTGGACAGCGCTTCGCCGTCGATATCCTCAGCGATGATGAACAGCGGCTTGCCCGCCTGCAGCGCCTTCTCCAGCAGCGGGAGGAATTCCTGCAGCGAGGAAATCTTGCCGGAGTTGATCAGGATGAGTGCATCTTCGAGCACTGCTTCCTGACGCTCGGCGTCGGTGATGAAGTAGGGGCTGAGGAAGCCCTTGTCGAACTGCATGCCCTCGGTGAGGACCAGTTCGGTCTGCGTGCTTGAGGACTCTTCGATGGTGATGACGCCATCCTTGCCGACCTTCTCGAAGGCTTCAGCGATCAGCTCGCCGACCTCGGAGCTCTGAGCTGAGATGGAGGCGACGCTGGCGGTCTGCTGACCGACAACTTCGCGGGCGTTCTCGAGCAGGCGGGCGGCTACGGCCTCAATGGAGACCTCGATGCCGCGCTTGAGCTGCGAGGGGGCAGCGCCGGCCGCAACGTTGCGCAGGCCTTCGGCGACCAGTGCCTGTGCAAGCACTGTGGCGGTGGTGGTTCCGTCGCCAGCAATGTCGTTGGTCTTGGTGGCCACTTCCTTGGCGAACTGTGCGCCAAGGTTCTCGAACGGGTCGTCCAATTCGATCTCGCGGGCGATGGTCACGCCGTCGTTGGTGATCGTGGGGGCGCCCCACTTCTTGTCGAGCACGACGTTGCGGCCGCGGGGGCCGAGCGTCACCTTGACGGTGTCAGCTAGCTTGTTGACTCCCGCTTCCAGTGCGCGGCGTGCAGCGTCATCAAACTTCAACTGCTTTGCCATGATGTGTTTCCTCTTCCATTGTGCAAATTCTGCATGTGCAATACCTGGTACTGCTGGTGGTCTTGGTGCGTCTTCACGCACCGACGAGAGAACCCCGGCCTGTGTGGCCGGGGTTCTCTCGGGACGAACTACTTAACGACGATCGCCAGAACGTCGCGGGCCGAAAGTACAAGGTACTCCTGGCCTGCGTGCTTGACTTCGGTTCCGCCGTACTTGGAGTAGATGACAATGTCGCCTTCGGCTACATCGACAGGAACGCGGTTTCCGTTATCGTCAACGCGGCCTGGGCCTACTGCAACAACTTCGCCCTCCTGGGGCTTTTCCTTGGCAGTATCCGGGATAACCAGACCCGAAGCAGTGGTCTGCTCGGCTTCCAGTGGGCGGACAACAATACGATCCTCAAGAGGCTTAATAGAGACCGACACGCGGACCTCTCCTTCGCTTGGGTGACAAATGGAATTAAGGCCTTCGGCTGGCGCTGACCGTCGTCGCGGTGCCGGCTCACGCTTCCCTGAAGGAGTTAGCAACCTCATGGTGAGAGTGCCAAGTCTGACTTTATGCATTGGTTAGCACTCGGTCAAGGTGAGTGCCAGATTGCGCTCGCAGCGCAGCGTGCTTCTGCGGTGTTGCCTAGGGGTTCACGTCGCGGATGATCGCAGCCCGGCCCAGCCCTGCGGCCATCCCGACGACGACGGCGAGGATCGCAGACAGGGCAACGCCCGTCCCGGGAAGTATCAGGGCCGTCGTTGCAGCGGCCAGGCCCGCGAAGACCAGCGGCGCCGCAATAAAAGCCGCCACGAGGAGGCTGACCACCATGGTGAAACCCCAGATCGTCACAGCCCCTGAGTTCGGGCCGGTGATTTCGCTGACCGTACTGAAGATCAGGGTGGAGAGCCCCCAGGCACCGAAGGTCACCAGCTAGCCCCTCAGGAAGGCATGCGGGCCGAGGACCACCCGCGGGCCGGCGAGTCCCGGCTTCTCCCCGTATCGGCGCAGCAGGATGGCGTCGTTGTCGGGGCGCTCGTACCGGTGCTGGCCATCCCCACTGTCCATGGTTGAACATTAGTCCTTCCGTCCTGCCCATCGGGGAGGGTGTTTCGGTGGGCAGGCACGTTCATGCCCGCCGAAAGCCACCTCCCGGTGAGCAGCCGCGCTTCGACGCGGTTACATTCCGCCCCGTAGACTGGGGAGCTGGCCTTCAATGGCCCTCCCATCATCTTTCGAAAGCAGTTTCGTGACCCAGCAGGTACAGGCCTCAGCCCGGAGCCACAGCGGCATCGCCCAGGAGGCTTCCCGCCGTCGGACGTTCGCCGTCATTTCGCACCCCGACGCCGGCAAGTCGACGCTGACCGAAGCCCTCGCCCTGCACGCCAGGGTGATTGGCACGGCCGGTGCCACCAACGGCAAGGAAAACCGCAGGGAAACGGTCTCCGACTGGATGCAGATGGAGAAAGACCGCGGCATTTCCATCAGCTCCACGGCGCTGCAGTTCTCCTACCGCGACACTGTCATCAACCTGCTGGACACTCCTGGCCACTCGGACTTCTCCGAGGACACCTACCGCGTGCTCGCCGCCGTGGATTGCGCTGTCATGCTGATCGATGCTGCCAAGGGTCTCGAGACGCAGACCATGAAACTCTTCGAGGTTTGTCGGCAACGCAACATCCCGATCATCACCGTCATCAATAAGTGGGACCGGCCCGGCCTGGATACCCTCGCACTGATGGATGAGATCACCGAACGCACCGGGTTGATTCCCATGCCCCTGACCTGGGCGGTCGGTATTGCCGGGGACTTCCGCGGCGTCTGGGACCTGCAGCGTGATGAATTTGTCCGGTTCACCCGCAAGAATGCTGGCGCCTCCCTCGCCATCGAGGAGCACCTCACGTCCGCCGAGGCACTGGCCCAGGAGGGCGACGCCTGGACCGACGCGCTGGATGAAGCCTCACTGGTGATCGAATCGAACCAGCCGTTCGACAAGGAAAGTTTCCACGCCGGCACCGGCACCCCCGTCCTGTTTTCGTCGGCTGTCCTGAATTTTGGGGTCCAGCACATTCTTGACACCCTGGTCGATCTGGCACCCGCGGCCGGGCCGCGCAAGGACATCAACGGCGACGCCCGCCCGGTGGACGCACCATTCTCCGGCTTCGTCTTCAAGGTGCAGGCCGGCATGAACCGTGCCCACCGCGACCATGTGGCGTTCATCAGGGTGTGCTCGGGCGTCTTCGAGCGCGGCATGGTAGTCACCCACGCCAACTCGGGCAAGACCTTCGCCACCAAGTACGCCCAGCAGTTATTCGGCCGCGAACGGGAGGTAATCGACGAAGCCTGGCCTGGCGACGTTGTCGGGCTGGTCAACGCGTCGGCCCTGCGCATGGGTGACAGCCTCTATGTTGAGGAGCCGGTGGAGTATCCCCCGATCCCGCTCTTCAGCCCCGAGCATTTCCGGGTGGCCCGGTCCAAGGACCCCAGCCGGTTCAAGCAATTTCGGCGTGGGATCGAGCAGCTTGGCCATGAGGGCATCATCCAGGTGCTGCGCTCGGACCTCCGCGGCGATCAGGCCCCGGTGCTGGCGGCCGTGGGCCCCATGCAGTTCGAAGTGGTGGCGGACCGGATGGAGCACGACTTCAGCGCCCCCATGCGGATGGAGCCTCTGCAGTACTCGCTGGCACGCCTCACCACCCACGATGCGCTAGCAGCGCTAAGCGCGATCCGCGGCACCGAGGTGTTGATCCGGTCCGACGGCGAGTACCTCGCCCTGTTCAACGACATCTGGGCGCTCCGCCGGGTGGAGAAGAACTCACCGGAGATTACCCTGAGCACCATCGGCACTGATGCCGGGGATTCCCGGGGCTACTGAGATGGCCGACGGCGCCGCCTCCGCTGCCCCGGACTTGATCGCACCGCTGTTGACGCCTGCCGGTTGGGAGCTGCTCAATTCGCTTGAGCCCTACGACGAGGCCGACTCCCTCCGGCTGGGCACGGCTCTACGGCGGGCCGGTCATGATCCGTCGATCATCTCGGCCGCCCTCACCCAGTCCCGACTCCGGGCCAAGGCTGAAACGAAATTTGGGCCGTTCGCTGCCCGCATGCTGTTCACCACCGCTGGCCTGGAGCAGGCCACCCGCCTGGGGGTGGCAGCCCGTCACGCCGAGCGGTATGTCACTGCGGGCCTGACGCGGGTCGCCGATCTGGGCTGCGGGATCGGCGCCGACGCGATTGCTCTGGCGAGCCTGGACCGGGAGGTGACCGCTGTGGAGATTGACGAAACCACCGCGGCGGCCGCGACAATAAATCTTATGCCCTGGCCCAATGCAACGGTGGTGGGCGGCGATGCTGAGTCATTCGACCTCACCGACTACGACGGCGTGTGGCTGGACCCGGCCCGCCGGACCACCTCGACCTCGGGCACCACGAGACTCTTCGACCCCGAGGCATTCTCTCCTCCCCTGTCATTCGTCGAGAGGCTCGCCGACAGCGGCACCCCGGTCGGCGTGAAGCTAGGCCCGGGGATCCCGCACGGCGCCGTGCCGGCTGGCTGCGAGGCGCAGTGGGTTTCGGTGGACGGCGACGTCACCGAGGTGACCCTCTGGTTCAATTCCCTCAAACGGCCCGACGTGCGCCGTTCAGCGCTCGTCATCAGCTCACACGGGGCCGCCGAACTCACCAGTGCAGCAGATTTCGACGACGAAGCCCGCCCCCCGGTCGGTGCTCCGGAGGGGTACCTGTATGAACCGGACGGCGCGGTGATCCGCGCGGGTCTGGTGGCCGACGCCGCGCGCCAATTAGGCGGCCATCTACTGGACCCGCGGATTGCCTACATTTGCGCGCCGAACCTACAGGACACGCCGTTTGCCCGCGCTTACCAGGTGATCGATGTAATGCCGTTCAACGTAAAGGCCCTTAAAATCTGGGTGCGGGAGAACGGGATCGGCGTGCTCGACATCAAGAAGCGCGGGACCTCGGTCACGCCGGAGGAACTGCGCCGACAGCTGCTGGCGGGGTCGGGCAAGAACCGTAAGACCTCTGCAAAGAAGAAGGCCACCCTTGTCCTAACCCGGATCGGCGACGACCGGGTGGCGATCGTCGTCGAGCCGGTAACCGGCTAGTACCTCCCTCTCGCCGTATGGTGGGCATCCGCTGCGCTGGAGCCGCGCGACGTCGTCGCCCGTTTTGATGAGCAACCTCGACATTCGAGGCCACAATTTCCTGCCCCGCTGGCTCGTTTCACGCCCCCGGTCCAGATAGCTCACCACAACAGGCCGCCACGGGCGCCGGTGGGCACAGGTCCGCCGAAAAATGTCGGTGCCGGGTGGAACAGTCAAGCCATGGAAGCGAACACGCCCTGTATCGAGATCATTTTGCGAACGTTCCTTGCGGACGTCAGTATGGGCCGGAGCCACTATGTTGGCGCCCGGTACTGCCGGGTGCTGGAGCACCTGTGCCACTACCTGGAGACGGTCGACGCCAACGCGGTACTGGGCACCGAATCGGGGACCTTGCTTGCCGCGGAGCGTGAGTTCCACCCACGCGGTGCATTTCTCCGGCTGTTCACCGTCGACGATCTGGTCTTCTGCCTGCCGGGCTTCCTCGACAACAGGTGACTGATGGCGAATCCGACGGATTCGCGTACTCAGGTCAGCTTGACCGACCGGCTGCTGCGCTGGGTTCGGCGCCGCTACCCGGACGACATGTTCTACTGCGCCTGCGGGATCCACGAGTGCACTGAGGCGATCAGACGTGCTCGACGGCAAATGCGGCGATGAGGCCTGACGGTGCGCAGCTCCTCAGGCCGATCCCCGCCACATCACCGACGTCTCCAGCACTTCCGCCGGGCTCGGTAACCCCCTGATCTGGGCCAGCACCAGCTCCGCCGCCCGCTTGCCCAGGAGATCCGCAGGCTGCCTGACGGTCGACAGTTGCGGCCTGCACCGCAGCGCCCAACTGCTGTCATCGAAGCCGACAATCCCGACGTCATGAGGAACTTGGCGGCCGCTTTCCTGGAGGGCTGTCATTGCCCCGGCGGCCACAGCATCGGATGCGGCAAAGACGCCGTCGAGATCAGGCCGACGCCTCAGCAGTTCCTGCATTCCCTCCAGCCCGAACCCGTACGTGTACAGCGGGTACTCCACCACCAGTCCGGGATCGAACAGGTCCCCCATTGCGGTTTTGAACCCGGCAAGCCGGTCCTGGCCTGAGTCACGATCAAGCGCGCAGGCGATCATGCCCACCCGGGTGCGCCCGGTGCCGAGCAGCCGGGCGGTAATCGCCTCGGCCGCCGCTGCGTTGTCGATAGCAACGTACGGAATGTCGGGGATCCCCGGGGGGTGTCCGACGAAAGCCGCTGGCACACCAAGATTCTTGACCGCCAGTGCTATGGGGTCAGACGCCCTCGCCGAGACAATCACCGCACCGTCCACGAGGCCGCCCTGGAGATAATCGGCAACCCTGCGGCTGTCCCGTTCGGAGTCGATGATGAGGGAGACCATCTGGTAGTCGGCGGCAGACAACACGGCGTTGGCCCCCAACAGGATCGACCCGATGTTGGGGTCTTCAAACAGTAGCGAGTGAGGTTCATGGATGATCAGTCCGATGGCCCCGGATTGCTGACGGACCAGATTCCTGGCCATCGAGTTCCGCACATAGCCGACCCGGAGGATCGCCTCCTCCACGGCGAGTTTAGCGTCCTCGGACACGTAGCGTTCCCCGTTAACCACCCGCGACACCGTTCCCCGGGACAGCCCGGCCGCCGACGCAACATCGTTGATGGTTGCCCTGCGGATGCGCGTGCGCGTTGACTCCATACCTGTACTTTAGCCGAGCATTTATCTGCCCCCCGCGGGTCGCTCCGCCTCCGCCACGCACCCGCCGCCCGGTAATGTCGTTGACAATCAAATGTGATGTGGATTACTCTGGGAACGTTCACAGAATCTCGATGGCGAGCTCGCTTGTTCGGATCTGGGAGCGTTCACAGAGCGCGCCTGACTCCACGGTTTCCCTCGACTTGAACGTTCACGACCGACAACGAGGAGCCGGGTTGAATTCAAGCACCACCAGCGTCACAGACCTCTCCGGTGCCGGAGATCTGGTCTACGGCTGCGACTACAACCCCGAGCAATGGGATCCCGCCATCTGGCCAGAGGACATCCGGCTGATGAAGGAGGCGGGCGTCAACCTCGCCGCCATCAACATCTTCGGCTGGGCCGAGCTGGAACCCGCCGACGGCGTCGTCACCTTTGACCGACTGGACGAGGTCATCGGGCTGCTTCATGCCAACGGCATTTCGGTAAACCTTGGGACCGGCACCTCGTCCCCTCCCCCCTGGCTGACGACCCTGCACCCGGAGATCCTCCCGCAAATGGCTGACGGCACCCGTCGGTGGCCCGGCGGTCGCCAGGCGTGGTGCCCCAGCTCGCCGGTGTTCCGTAAGCGCGCTCTCGCGCTGGTTGAGCAGGTGGCGCGACGGTACGGCAGCCATCCCGCGGTGACCGTGTGGCACGTCTCCAACGAACTGGGTTGTCACAACGCCCTGTGTTACTGCGATATCTCGGCCGCAGCGTTCCGCCTTTGGCTGGAGGCCCGCTACACCACAGTCGAAGCACTCAACCTTGCCTGGGGGACTTCCTTCTGGAGCCAGCGCTATTCGGACTGGGCCCAGATCCTTCCCCCGCGGGCCACCATTTCGGCCCTTAACCCCACCCAGGAACTCGACTTCCAACGGTTCAGTTCCGACGCGTTGCTCGACTACTACCAAGCCGAGGCCGCGGTGATCAGGAGCCACAGTTCCATCCCCATCACCACCAACTTCATGGTTGCCGCCCACATCCGCAACCAGGACTACTGGACGTGGGCCCCTGAGATGGACATCATCGCCAATGACCATTACCTCGATCACAGGCTCAACGCGCCCCTGGCCGAGCTGGCTTTCGCCGCCGACACCACTCGCGGGCTCGCTCAGGGCCAGCCCTGGCTGCTGATGGAACACTCCACCGGCGCGGTGAACTGGCAACCCCGCAATGTTGCCAAGGGCCCGGGCGAGATGATCCGCAACTCGCTCGGACATCTGGCCCGTGGCGCTGACGGCCTCTGCTTCTTCCAGTGGCGCGCGTCGCTGCAGGGCAGCGAGAAGTTCCACTCCGCGATGCTCCCCCACGCCGGTACCGATTCGCAGACCTGGCGCGACGTCGTCGCCCTTGGCTCGTCTCTTGGGAAATTGCGTGAACTGGCGGGAACCACGGTGCACGCCGACGTGGCGATTGTCTTCAGCTGGGAGGCATGGTGGGCCCACGATCAACAGTCGCACCCGTCGGGCGACGTCAGCTACATCGACCAGGTCCACGCTTCCTACACGGCGCTGTGGGAAGCCGGACTCACTGTCGACGTCGTTGCGCCGGGCGCCCCCCTCTCCCGCTACAAGCTGGTGGTGGTTCCGAACCTGTATCTGATCCGGGATGAACATGCGGCCGTCATCAGGGATTTTGTCGACGACGGCGGGTCCGCCTTCATCACCTTCTTCAGCGGAATCGTTGACGAGAACGAAAGGGTGCGGCCCGGTGGGTACCCGGGAGCGTTCAGGGACCTGCTGGGCATCCGCTCGGAGGAGTTCTTCCCCCTCGACCCAGCGCATCCACTCACCCTCGACAACGGATCACCAGCCACCCTCTGGTCCGAGGCGCTCCGCCTGACCACGGCCGAAGCCATCCTGAGCTACGCCACCGGCAGCCACGTGGGAACGCCAGCGGTGACCCGCAACCACCAGGGCGCCGGTGAGGCCTGGTATGTCGCGACGGTGCTGGACGGAGGCGTCCTCAAGGACCTGCTGCTGCGCGCTGCGGTGACCGCCGGCGTGGTGCTCCCTGACATGCAGTCGGGTCTGGAGTCAGTCACCCGGCGCGGCAACGGCCACGAGTACGTCTTCCTCATCAACCACACCACCGAGGACCACAAGCACCGGGTCAGCGGCCTGGAACTGCTGACTGACGAGGCCGTGACTGGCGTCGTCGTCGTTCCCGCCGGCGCAGTCCGCGTCGTTCGCACCACACCAGAAATTCCGGACACCCACGGCCCAGCCCGGGGCCGAAAGGATGCAGGTTATGACAGTCATTAGCACTCCGGCCGAGGCACCGAAGGCGCCCCAGGTCGCGAGGAAGAACCGTTCGTCGGGGGCGCAGCGCCGCGCCGTCGCCCTGTTCATCGCGCCGTTCGGGCTCCTGTTCCTCGCCTTCTACGCCATTCCGATCGTCTACGCGATTGTGCAGTCGCTGCTCACTGTGGAGCGCGAGGGCACGTTCGGCGCACCCCGCCAGGTTTTCGGTGGACTCGTGCAGTACGAGCAGGTCTTTCAGGACAGCGCATTCTGGGCCTCGGTGGGCCGGGTGATGCTGTTCGGCGCCGTGCAGGTGCCCATCATGCTGGGGCTCGCGCTCTTGTTCGCCCTGCTGCTCGACTCACCCCTGTTGAAAGGAAAGAAGTTTTTCCGGCTCGCGTTCTTCGCCCCCTACGCCGTCCCGGGAGTCATCGCCGCCATCATGTGGGGGTTCCTTTACTCGCCGTCACTCTCACCCTTCGGCGCGGTGACATCGAACATCGACTTCCTGTCAGCGAACCTCGTGCTCTGGGCCATCGCCAACATTGTGACCTGGGTGTATGTCGGCTACAACATGCTCATCATTTATGCGTCACTGCTGGCGATCCCCACCGAAATCTACGAGGCCGCCCGGCTCGACGGCGCAAGCAACATCCAGATCGCGTGGCGCATCAAGATCCCCCTCGTGATCCCGGCGATCATCCTGACGGCGGTCTTCTCGATCATCGGCACCCTGCAGCTGCTCGCCGAACCGCAGACGCTGCGAAGCTTCAGCTCGGCGATCAATAGCACGTTCACGCCGAACCTCGCGGTCTACACCACCGCATCAGTGCCGAACTACAATCTCGCCGCAGCGTTTTCAGTGGTCCTGGCACTCGCCACGTTCATCCTCTCCTTCGTCTTCCTGAAGTCGACCCAGCGGAAGGTTACCCAGTGACGGCAGCCCCAGTCACCGCCCCCAAACGCCCACGCGGTGGAGGACCAACACCACCCCGGGATGACACCGCACGCGGACCCCGGCAGAGCATCATGTCGCGCAGCGCCGCGATGCTCATCATGGGGGTCTTCACCCTCTACTTCCTGACCCCCATCTGGTGGCTCCTCACCACGTCAACGAAAACCGGCAGCGAAATCACGTCGACCGCACCCCTGTGGTTCACGGCGAACTCATTCGGAACGTTCTTCGACAATCTGGGGCGGCTGTTCACCTACGGCGACGGACTGTTCGGCCGGTGGCTCCTGAACTCGGCCATCTATGCGGGGATCGGGGCCCTGATCGGCACCGTCATTGCTGCGATGTGCGGGTACGCGCTCGCCAAGTACGAGTTCAGGGGACGCGAGGCGATCTTCAACATCGTGCTCAGCGGTGTCCTTGTCCCCGCGACGGCGCTGGCCCTCCCCCTCTTCCTGATTTTCAGCCAGGCCAATCTGACGAACACCATGTGGGCGGTGTTCCTGCCCAGCCTGGTCAGCCCGTTCGGCGTCTACCTGGCACGGATTTATGCGGCGGCCAGCGTCCCCGGGGAATTGCTTGAGGCAGCGAGGCTGGACGGATCGGGCGAAATCCGCACCTTCTTCACGGTGTCGACCCGCCTGATGGCTCCCGCCCTGGTCACCATTTTTCTCTTCCAATTCGTGGCGATCTGGAACAACTTCTTCCTCCCGCTCATCATGCTCCGCGACCAGGTGCTCTTCCCGGTCACCCTGGGTCTCTACGCGTGGAACAGCCAGATCAGCCAGATCCCCGAGCTGCGGTCCCTGGTGATCGTCGGCGCCCTCGTCTCGATCCTCCCGCTGATCATCGCGTTCCTCGCCCTGCAACGTTTCTGGAGCAGCGGACTCGGCGCTGGGGGCGTCAAATAGCACACAGATTTTCACAATCAGCACCACCTGGTGGGGGGGGGGGCGCCCCCCCCCCCACTGCACTACCACCGATAGGAAAGACAATGCGCGCGCACTACGGAAAAGTCACCGCGGCCTTTGCCATCTCTGCGCTGGCTCTCACCGGTTGTTCAGCCGGCGGGGACAGTTCGGGCGGCGGGGCCGAAGCGGCACCCTGCGAGGCCTCTGACGGGCCCGTCGAGCTGACCTTCACCACCTGGGTTCCAGGCATGGACCAGGTGGTCGAACTGTGGAACGAGGAAAACCCGGACATTCAGGTCACCGTCCAGACCGGCCCCAACGGCAACTCCGGCACCTACCAGAACTTCTTCAACCAGATCCAGGCCGGCAACGCACCCGACCTCGGCCAGATCGAATACGACGCCCTGCCGAACTTCCGTGTCCAGGACGGGCTCGAGAACATCGCCGAGTGCGCGGGCGTCACGGAGGCCGCCGACCAGTTCGTTGACTGGACCTGGGGGCAGACCACCTTCGGCGAGGAGGGTTCCGTCTACGCCATCCCGCAGGACAGCGGCCCCATGGCCATGTACTACCGCGCCGATCTCTTCGAGGAAGCTGGCATTGAGGTTCCCACCACCTGGGAGGAGTATGCGGTTGCCGCCGAGCAGATCAAGGCGGAGGGCTCCTACATCACCAACTTCCCCAAAACTGACGTCAACTGGTTTGCGGGCATGGTCTGGCAGAACGGCGGCCAATGGTTCGCTAACGACGGCGAGAGCTGGGACGTCAATCTGACCAGCCCCGAGTCCGAGGAGGTCGCGACCTACTGGCAGGATCTGCTGTCCGAGGACCTCGTGTCCACCCTCCCGTCCTTCTCGGATGAATGGAATGCCTCATTCAACGAGGGGCAGCAATGGACCTGGGTCTCGGCTGTCTGGGGCGCCACCACCCTTTCCGACGGCGCACCCGACACTGCCGGCAAGTGGGCTGTTGCCCCCATGCCGCAGTGGGAAGCAGGCGGAGAGACCGCCGGCAACTGGGGCGGCTCCTCCACTGCGGTGCTGAAGGGCTCGGAACACCCAGCCGAGGCAGCGCAATTCGCGTTGTGGCTCAATACCGATCCCGAAGCCCTGGCGCTCGCCAATGAGCTCGGTGGACTGTATCCGGCGGCGAAGTCGGCAACCGAGCTCGAGGCCTTTGCAGGCGGCGTCGAATTCTATGACGGACAGCAGATCTACGATGTCTTCGCCGAAGCGTCAGCGAATGTAGATCCCAACTTCACCTGGGGCCCCACCATGACCCAGACCTACACGGATGTCTCCGACGGTTTCGGTGCAGCGATTGGCGGCTCCGGCACGCTGATGGATGCGTTGGCTGAAGGCCAGCAGCAAACCATCGACGCGCTGAAGGCCCAGTCCATTCCGGTCGCAGAATAGGTAGCTAACCCTCCCCGCAGGACCGAATCCCGGGGCTGTGGAGGGGCATGGACGCCCATGTCCCTCCACAGCCCCATTCAGCGGGCAGGGGCGACCGACCGCAGGAACCCGGTGGTCACCCGGGTAAGCATCCGCCGGGCGTCGTCGTCGGAAACCGTGGGGTCGCCGTCGCCGAAAATAGACCGGTAGGCACCAAACTGGCTATGTTCCATCCCATCAATTTCGACGACGTCGGCGTCGCCCGCTGATACCGCGAGCCGCTCCCGCACCACCTCGGTGGGAACAATCTCATCCTTACTCCCGGTCACCGCCAGCACCTCAAGCGCCGGCACATCCGTCAGGACAACATCACGTTCGGGGAACGCCGCCCACAGCAAGAGCCCCTCAAAATCCGGGTGGGTGTCGGCATAGCGCGCCGCCGTGATCCCGCCCAGCGAATGGCCGCCGATCCACCAGGTGTCCACCGCAGGTTCCGCAGCGATAATGTCCTGCGCGGCATCGTCCCGGAGCGAGGCGAACCCGAACGGCATCTTGGCCAGGTACACGGCTACCCCCGTGGCGTCAACGATCGGTGCCCAGGAAGGCAGGTAGGCATCGGCTACGGTGCGTGCTCCAGGGTAGAAGATCATCGCGGTCTCCGCCGTGCCGTCAGCCGGCAGTAGGGCGATATAGCCCTCCCGGTCTATCACCCGCACCGCCGGGTCAGCCCGGACCGCCGCCACCTCCGCCTCTTCGACGGGCGACGGCGTCAGCAGAACCGCAGCGGCAGTGCCGAGGCTGACCACGAGCCCCAGCAGCGTTGTCAGCAGCACGCGGCGGAGCCGTCTGCGCTTCGGCTGGCGGGCGGGGGTGGACATCATTCAAGGGTACGCTCGGCCCCTTGCTGGGGGCGGCGTCAGCACCCGGTCCCGGCGGCGTATCCGGCCGTCTCAACGGGCAAGCGTCCGGGTGCCGGTGCAGCACCCGTCAGGACGTCGAGGACGGCGGCAAAGGTTCCCGGCGTGTTTCCGTAGGCAGCAATCTTCACGGGTGCGTCCACGGCCGTCAACCACCAGGGCGCATCAAGTGCGACGGCGATTCCGGCGGGCGCCGCACCGCCTCCGGCGCCGACCAGGGACACCGTCGTCCCTCCTGGTCCCACGGTGACGCCACGTTCACCAGCGGCCTCGGTGAAGCGCTGCCGGTCGGTTTCCGTCCCGCCCACCAGTGAGGCGGTGCCGTTCAACAGATCCCCCTCACACTGCCCGGTAAGCAGGGTGATTGCCGCCGCGGATGCCGCAGCGCTGGCCCCGGTCTGCTCCCCGGGCGCGGCGGTGACCGCGTCGGTTGCCAAATCTGCCTGCCACAACATCAGGGTGACCACCCGGGTGGCGGCTTCGATCAGTCGTTCGCTGGGAAGGCTACCGTCGTCGATGGCCGCGACGATTCCCGCGTGGGCGGCGTAGGTGTCGGTGGGCATCAGAAGCAGATCGGCTCCTGCTGCAAGGGCCCGGGTGGCGGCCTGCCCGCCGGGGTAGAGCTGTTCCACTGCCGCCATGTTCAACGCATCAGTGGCTACTACCCCGTCGAAGCCCAGACCGCGCAGCGCCGCATAGTTGGGAGCCGACACCGACGACGGCACCCCCGGGTCCAGCGCCTCCACGGCAATATGGCCCATCATCATGACGGGCACTCCCGAATCGACCGCTGCCTCGAAGGGAGCCCAGTCGCGGCCCTGCAGGTTCTCGAGGGTCGCGGTCTGGACGGGCAGTTCGAGGTGGGAATCGGCCGGCACTGAACCGTGCCCGGGGAAGTGCTTCACACTGGGCAACACCCCAGCTTCCAGCATCCCGGTCACCGCGGCGGTCCCCAGTTCGCCGACCAGGACCGGATCATCCGAGTAGGCCCGTGCGCCGATTGTCGGGTCGTCCGCTCCCGTCGTGACGTCCACCGACGGCGCATGGTTCATGGTGAAGCCGAGTCCCGCCAGCTCGGAGTTCATCGCCGTCATGGACGTCTCGACGAGTTCCGGGTCACCCGCGGCACCGTAGGTCATCGGCGTCGGCCAGCGGGTCAAAGGCCCGCCGAGCCGGGCTACCTGCCCGCCTTCCTGATCCACGGAGATGACCGCTGGCCAGGTCCTGCCGTCCTCGGCTACTGCCGCCGCCAGTGATCCGGTCACGGCTGCCATGGCCATGGGATCCACCGCACCGTCAGCGGAGAGCGGCACGTTATCGCCCATGATGATGCTGCCCGCGAGGTGCAGGTCCCTGATCGCTTGTTCCTGGCTGGCAGGGTCGGTGCCCGCGTAGAACCCCACGATCACCTGCCCGGCCCGCTCCTCCGTGGTCATTGCGCCAACGGCAGCGGCGGCGTCGTCGTAATTCTGCGAACTTGGCCCCCAGGGCAACGAGTCTCTGGCTGCCGGTGACGCCGACGGTTCGGGCGACGCTGACGGTTCGGGCGACGACGACGGACCGGTCTCAGCGATGGGGGTGCCGCCGCCATTTCCGGCGGGGGTACAGGCCGTCACGAGCAGGAGAGCGAGAACCGCTAATCCTGTGAGGCGTAAGCCTCGACGGCGTGTTTGATTCCCAGTGTTCGCCCGGTGGGCTGCGCTTTTCACTGTATCGATGCTACTCCTGCTCTAATATTGGGACAGTTCTCTTCCGCGGATGACGTGATATCGAGGCAGAATTTTCCAGTAGTCCGGTACCGGTCAGGAGCCAGCCCATGAAGATCGAATTCGCACAGTCAGCACAGTCCACGCTTGGCGTGGAATGGGAACTCGCCCTGGTGGACCGTTACAACGGCGAGCTGGTGTCGGTGGCCAATCAGGTCCTGCGTGGGGTGGCAGCCAACCACCCCGAGTTGCAGGAGGATGAGGAACACCCGCACATCAAGCAGGAGCTGCTCCTGAACACGGTCGAGTTGGTGACGGGGATCTGCCACACGGTGGCCGACGCGAAAGCCGACCTGTCCCGTTCCCTGGCGGCCGTCCGTGAGGTCACCGATCCGATGGGCGTTGAGCTCTTCTCCGCTGGGTCGCACCCGTTCAGTGTGCCGCGGTCCCAGCCGGTAACCGATAAGGAGCGCTACTACAAGCTGATCGACCGCACCCAGTGGTGGGGCCAGCAGATGGTCATTTATGGGGTTCATGTGCATGTGGGGCTCGACCACCGGGACAAGGCGATGCCGGTCCTCGACGGTCTGGTGAACTATGTGCCGCATTTTCAGGCCCTGTCGGCGTCGTCCCCGTTCTGGGGAGGCGAAGACACCGGCTACGCGTCGCAGCGCGCCTTAATGTTCCAGCAGCTACCCACGGCCGGGCTACCCTTCCAGTTCCCGAACTGGACGGAGTACGAGTCCTACGTGCAGGACATGTTCACCACGGGAGTGATCGACGCGGTGAACGAGATTCGGTGGGATGTGCGCCCGGTGGGAAACCTGGGAACCATCGAGATGCGGGTGTGTGACGGGCTGTCCACCCTCGAAGACGTCGGGGCGATTGCCGCGCTGACCCAGTGCCTGGTCGACGAGTTTTCCGCCACCCTCGACAACGGCGGGACCATCCCCACCATGCCGCCCTGGCACGTGCAGGAAAACAAATGGCGTGCGGCCCGGTACGGGATGGAGGCGATCATCATCCTTGATGCCAAGGGCAACGAGCAACTGGTCACCGAGCATCTGGTGGAGGTGCTTGATCGGCTGCAGCCGGTAGCGAAAAAGCTGGGCTGCGTCGAGGAACTCGGCGACGTGGAAAAGATTCTTTCCCGCGGCGCCGGCTATCAGCGTCAGCGCCGGATAGCAGCCGAGCACGACGGCGACCTCAGCGCCGTCGTCCTCGACATGGTGGCGCAGCTTCGCCAGTAGCCCCCACACCGCACCCGGGATTGAGAACTTTAGGCGTAGACGCTGGTGACGGGCAGCGAGGAGTCGGTCGCGAAGCGCAGCCCGGTGGGTTCTCCGCCGTTCATCACGATCTGGGCCCCCAGTGCCGCCACCATTGCACCGTTGTCGGTGCATAACGACAGTGGCGGGACCGTCAGGGTGATTCCCGCGGCCGCGCAACGCTGGGCGGTCAGGGTCCGCAGCCGCGAGTTGGCCGCCACCCCGCCGCCGAGCAGCAGGTTGGTGATCCCGTGCTCACGGCACGCCAGCACCGCCTTGGAGGTAATCACGTCAACGACGGCCTCCTGGAAGGACGCGGCGATGTCGGCGACCGGGAGGTCGACGCCGTCGGCCTCGTACTGCTCCACGCAGCGGGCGACGGCAGTTTTCAGGCCGCTGAACGAAAAATCGTACCGATGCGGTCCGGGCTGTTCGGCCGTCCCCAGGTATTTTGGCTGCGTCAGCCCCCGCGGGAAGCGGATCGTTTTCGGATTGCCCGCCGCGGCGAGACGGTCGATCGCCGGGCCACCCGGGTAACCCAGGCCCAGGATCCGGGCCACCTTGTCGTAGGCTTCACCAGCGGCGTCGTCGATGGTGCACCCCAGCAGATCGACGTCGGAGGCGAGGTTGTTGACCCGCAGGATCTCCGTGTGTCCACCCGAGACCAGCAGGGCCCCAAGATTCGGGGGAAGACCCTTCGGGAACGCCGAGCCCAGCACGCCCACACCCACATGGGCCACGAGGTGGTTCACGGCGTACAGGGGTTTACCCGTGGCGAGCGCCAATGCCTTCGCCGCGGAGACTCCCACCATCAGCGCGCCGGACAATCCGGGGCCGGAAGTCACGGCGATGGCATCGATCTCCGCCAGCGCGACGTCGGCGTCGGCGAGCGCCTGCCGTAGGGTCGGCACAAACGCATCGAGGTGTGCCCGGGAAGCGATCTCCGGAATCACACCCCCAAACCGGACATGTTCATCCATTGACGACGACACCGTATTGGTAAGCAAGTGCGTCCCGCGGACGATGCCGACGCCGGTCTCGTCGCAGGACGATTCGATGCCAAGGACCAGCGGATTATCACGGTTCACAGAATCAACCTCATCACCCAGGCGTCGACGCCGTCGCGGTAGTACTTGCGCCGGGTGTGAATGTGCTCGAATCCGGTCAGGGTATACAGTTTCTGCGCCCGGGGGTTGTCGGCCCGCACCTCGAGCAGCACCTCGGTGGCGCCGCGGTGGCGGGCTTCGGCCAGCAGTTCGGTTAGCATCGCGGTCCCGATACCCTTCCCTTCGCATTCGGGGAGGACGCCGATTGTCTGGATATCAGCCGTCGTGTCAATGCACATCACTCCGGCGTAGCCCACCAGCCGGCCCTCGCTCTCGGCGAGAAGGTAGCGGCGTGTTTCGGTCTGGGACACCTCATCGAGGAACATTTCCAGCGGCCAGGCGTCGATGGGGAACAGTTCCACCTCAAGCCGTGCGACGGCGGGAACGTCAGCGAGCAGCAGGTCGCGCAGGGAGAAGCTCATGCGGTGGCCCGCTTCCGGGGGCCGGGAACCCGCGCGTCGGACTCCCGCAGGTAAAGCGGTGTCGTGTCCAATAGCTTCAGCCCTGCGGAGAGCCTGCGGTACGCCGAGCGTCCCAGGGCTGCTGCCGACGGGTGGACGTCGGTGAACCCCTCCACGCCGGCCAGCGCCTCGGGGTACAGTCCGGCGCCTTTCCCATAGGCGGGAAGGTTAGGGAGCGACGTCGGCGCGCCAACCTGTGGGCCTGCCGTAAGAGCAGGGACGCCGCCGTCGGCGCGGTAGCTGGCCCAGTAGACCTCTTTCCGCCGTGCGTCGGTGGCGATCAGGAAATCCCCGGATACGGCGTGCGCACCAGCGTCCTCGGCGATCGAGTCGAGGCTCATCACGCCGTGCAGGGGCACCTCCCAGACGTAGGCGAGAGTCCTGGCCGTGGCCAGGCCAGCACGCAGCCCGGTGAAAGGTCCCGGCCCAACGCCCACCACGATGGCGTCGAGGTCCACTCCGGCGACATTCGCGTCGGCCAGCAGGTCAGCGACGGCGGGGGCAAGCACCTCCGCGTGGGTCCGGGTGTCCTCGGTGGCGAACTGTCCAATGACGACGCCGTCTCGCACTAGCGCGGCACTCGCCGCGGCGGAGGTATCGAGGGACAGAATCAACATCCTGCCAGCCTAATCCAGCGCCGCGACGGCGGGCGGCGTATTCGCCCAGCGAGGACCGAAGCCCTCGATGAGCACCCGCCGAGGCTCGTCGTCGTCGTAGAGCTCGCCGTCATCGTCAAGTCCGCCGTCCTGTTCCGGGCTACCAGCACGCGAGGGTCGTTCAAGGTGAATGTTCAGGCGGCTCTCCGCCAGGTGCTCCACCCGCCCGGCACCCCATTCCACCACGGTGACGCCCGAGTCCATGCTGGATTCCAGGTCGAGGTCATCAATGTCGGCGGGAGACTCGAGCCGGTAGGCGTCGGCGTGCACCAGTGCGGGCCCGCCGGTGAGGGACGGGTGCACCCGGACCAGCACGAAGGTGGGTGAAATAATGCCCGACCGGACACCCAATCCCTGACCCAGGCCCTGGGTGAAGGTGGTCTTTCCCGCACCCAGGCTGCCGGAAAGGATCAGCAGGTCCCCGGCGACGAGGTCAACACCCAAGGCAGTCGCGAACCGCTGCAGCTCAGCCGCCGACTGGACGGTGAAGCTGCGCTTCCACTGCTGCGTGTCCGTGGCGTTACTGGTCTGCACTGGCGACTGTCCCGTTCAGGTAGGTGCGCGGGACGCGCCCGCTGATCCGTGTCACGATTTCGTAGTTAATGGACCGGCTGGCGGCGGCCCAGTCGTCGGCGCTGGGTTCCGTCGGGCTTCCACCAAACAGGACTGCGGGGTGCCCCAGGGGGCTCCGGTCGGTGCCGACAATCCCGGTGATCTGGAGGTCTATCACCAGCTGATCCATCGCGATCCGGCCGACCACCGGATACTGGCGACCCGCCACCAGTACCGGCGCTCCGGTGGCGACCCGGGGGACGCCGTCGGCGTAGCCCACCGGGATCAGGGCCAGGGTGGTGGGCTGCGTGGTGCGGTAGGTGAGGCCGTAGGAGACTCCCTGACCGGCGGGGACTTCCTTGCAGCTGGCCACCGACGTCACAAACCTCATCGCCGGACGCAGACCCAGAGCCGCCGAACTCTGGCCATGGAACGGTGAGAGCCCGTAGATGCCGAGCCCCACCCGCACCAGGTCGAAGTGGGTGTCGGGGCGGGACAGTGCGCCGGGGGTGTTGGCGAGGTGCCGGAGTTCGACGTCGACGCCGGCATCCTCGGCTACCGCCACCGCCTCACGGAAGCGGCGGATCTGGTCGTCGGTTTCGTGGCGCTCCGGTTCGTCGGCTACAGCCAGGTGGGAGAAAATCCCGACCACCCGGAGGAGCCCCTCTTCCTGCTGCTCCAGTGCCCGGCCGATGAGCGTGTCCCACTCTTCCGGCGGGCAGCCGTTGCGGCCCAGCCCGGTGTCGATCTTCAACTGAACCCGCGCGGGCCGTTCCTGTAGCCGGGCGGCCGCCACCACGTAGTCCAGCTCCCACCCGGATACGCCAATGTCGATGCCGTTCCGGATTGCGGCCCCAAAGTCGGACTCGACCGTGTGCAGCCAGGCGAGAATGGGGGCTTCGATGCCTGCCTCGCGGAGGTTGAGAGCCTCGGAAATGTGGGCGACCCCCAGCCAGGAGGCGCCCGATTCCAAAGCGGCGCGGGCCACCTGCAGCGCCCCGTGCCCGTAGCCATCGGCCTTGACCACTGCCATCAGGCGGGCCGGGCTGACGACGTCGGCAATGTGCCTGACGTTGTGGCGCACCGCGTCCAGATCTATCTCCACCCGCCGTTCAACGACCGGGGGATCAGTTAAGAAACTCACCGCTCTATTCTGTCATTCCCGCGCAGACGACCGGTTCGCGGCAAGTCACGCGCGGCCGGATCACGCGTCGGACTGGTGGGCGATGGTCGCCGAGGCCCGACGCACTGCCTCCAGCGGGACTCCCGAGACCAGGTGCTCGAGGAACTCGTAGCGCCTCAGCCACTGCTTGCGGACCTTGTCACGGGATTCGCTCATCCGGTGCCACCAGTCCGCGATGTCCCCCCACCCGGGTGCGGCAAGGGACCCGCCAACCTCCTGCACCGACAGGGCGGCACACAGGTTGGCGAACCGTAACCGGTCCGCCAGGGAGAACCCGGCCAGGTCACCCATCACAAACGCCGCGCCGAAGCAGTCGCCGGCACCGGTGGGGTCATAGGCTTTCACCGGCAGCGCGGGCACCCATTCCTCCTCACCCGTCAGTGAGTCGATGGCAATAGCCCCCTGCTGCCCCACCGTGACCACCGCCACCGGTACCCGGTCGGCGAGCGCATACAGCGCTGCCCAGGGGTCATCGGTGCGGGTATAGGCCATCGCCTCACTGTCGTTGGGCATGAACGCGTGAAAATACTGCAGCGTATCCAGGGCACTCCCCGACCACTGCCCGGTCGGATCCCAGCCCACATCACCGAACAGCCTGGTTCCATTGGCCTGTGCAGCGAGGGCCCACGGCTCCAGCTCCGGTTCAACGCTGACGACGGCGGCCCGGCACCGTGGCGGCGGGTCACCCACCAGCTCGGTGGCCGAGGCCGGTGACGGATGGCCATGAGTAACCATCGAACGGTCGCGCTGCACCGACAGGGAGACGGTCACCGGTGAATGCCAGTTCTCGAAAGTTCTCGACCGGGACAGGTCAACGTGCTCCTGATCGCGCAGGATTCCCTTGTTGTAGTCACCGTACCCGTCGTCGCCGAACGCGGCTGAGAGCGTAGTGCGCAACCCGAGGCGGCTCGCCGCGATCGCCTGGTTGGCCACGCCGCCGGGGCAGGATCCCATCCCGTCGGCCCAGACCTCGGTGCCGGGGGTCGGCAGCTGCTCGAGGCCGGTAAAAACAATGTCGAGGAAGACCGATCCGCTGAGTAGCAGGTCGAACTCCGGGTCGGACGCGGAGCGGCTGACAGCCAGAGGATCAAAACGGTGCGCGGTACCCATGTACGGCACAATACTCTTAGGCTCCCGGCGCGCAGCATCCCTGTGACGCAGAGGTCTCTGTGGCGGACACCGAACGCCAGCGCAGGACACACCGACTCCCTGGAGGGTTTCATGAAACTGGTCATAGTGGGCGGCGGTGGCTTCCGGGTGCCCCTGGTGTACCGGGCACTGTCAGCGGGGCAGTTCGCGGGGGTGATTGATCAGGTGGCCCTGCACGATTCGGACCCGGACCGGTTGACGGCGATCTCCCGGGTGTTGCAAGCCATGCCGCTGCCCGCTGGCTCAGACCGGCCCCAGCTCGCGGCCACAGCCGATCTCGATGCGGCCCTGGCCGGAGCCGACGTCGTCTTCGCCGCCATCCGAAGCGGGGGCGCTGCGGGCCGGGTACTCGACGAGCGTGTCGCACTGGATGAGGGTCTGCTGGGGCAGGAGACGGTGGGCGCAGGCGGGATCTCCTACGCGCTGCGGTCGGTACCGCAAATGCTGGCAGTCGCCGAATCCATGCGGCGTGTCTGCCCCACCGCCTGGTTGATCAATTTCACTAACCCGGCGGGCATGGTGACCAGGGCGGTTCAGACTATCCTTGGCGATCGGGCGATTGGGATTTGCGACTCGGCATCCGGACTCGTGTCTCGGTCCGCCGCTGCAGCCGGCGTGCCTCTGCTGGAGGGTTCGCTCAGCGGCGTCGACTATGTCGGCCTGAATCACCTCGGCTGGTTGCGGGGTCTGACGCACGACGGCGTCGACCGGCTCCCAGCGCTGCTGGCCGACCCGTGGCGCCTCGCCTCCTTCGAGGAGGGCAGGGTTTTTGGGCCGGATTTGCCGAGACTCCTGCGTGCGGTGCCCAACGAGTACCTGTTTTATTACTACTACCATCGTGAGGCAGTGCGGGCTTTGGCCGGCGCCGCCGAAACCCGCGGCGTGTTTCTGCACCGCCAGCAGGAACAGCTGTACGCCGAGTTGTTGACGACACCCGAACCGTTCGCCAGCTGGGAGGGGGCGCGGTTGGCCCGCGAGGAGGGTTACCTCGCGGAGGCCCGTCCGGAGGCGGAGGAGCGCGACGAGTCCGACCTGGCCGGTGGCGGGTACGAGCGGATCGCCCTTGCGGCGATGCGGGCGCTGCTGACGGGCGAGGCCGCCGAGTTGATCGTTAACGTGCGCAACGGGGGTGTTCTCCCCGCGTTGCCGGCGGACGCCGTCGTCGAACTTCCTGCCCATCTGGACCGGACCGGCGCAACGCCGCTACCCACCGGCGCCCTCACCCCGCATCAGCTGGGTCTGATGGCACAGGTGCTGGCCGTGGAGGAAGCCGTGGTCCAGGCTGCGGTGCACGCCGACCGTGATTCGGCGTTGCGGGCGTTCCTGCTGCATCCGCTGATCGACTCGGCCCACGCTGCTTCGCGGCTGCTCACAGGGTATGAGCGGGCGTTCCCTGCTCTGGCCGCCTTCTGGAACCAGCCCGCAGCGCGTAGGTGAGCTACAGGTCCCTGAACATGATGCGCAGGCCCACAAAGCCCTCAACCGGGTGCCTGAACCCCCCTGGAATGGTGGTGAGGGTACGCATGCCCAGCGATTCCCACAACCGGACCGCCCGGGTGTTCGTTTCCACCACCGCGTTGAACTGCATCGCGCGGTAGCCCTGTACCCGAGCTTCCGCAAGGACGTGCTCGGCCAGCAAACGGCCGACGCCCCGGCCGCCGGCGTCGGCCGCCACCATGAAACTCGCGTTGGCTACGTGCGATCCGCCGCCAGCACGGTTCGCATGCAGCTGAGCCGTACCGACGACGACGCCACCGAGACCGATGCCGCCGACACTCGCAACTCCGGAGCCAGTTGTCTCGGCAACGTACACCCGCATCGTCGGGTCGGCGGGGGCCAGCCATTCGGCCCGGGCCTGCGCCTCGCCCATCCCGGGGTCCCAGCAATACGTTTCACCGGCACGCACCACCGGCTCCATGATGGCCCAGAGGGCCGGCCAGTCGTCATCGGTGGCAGACCGGACGCCCAGCCCAGCGGCGTCGGACATCGGGTTACGCGTCGAGAGCCTTGGCCCACAGGTTGATGTCCGACTCGACGGCAAACTCATCGATGGCCGTCAGCTCATCCTGGCTGAAGTCGAGGTTCTTCACTGCGGCAAGGCTGTTCTCCAACTGCGAGACGCTCGAGGCGCCAATCAGCGCCGACGTGATGGCACTACCCTTGGACTGCTCCCGCAGGATCCAGGCAATCGCCAGCTGCGCCAACGACTGCCCACGGCCCTGCGCGATGGAGTTGAGTCCGCGTACCCGGCGCAGGTTGTCCTCCGAAAGGTGGGCTTCGGAGAGCGACTTGTCGGACGCTGCCCGCGACCCCTCGGGGATGCCGTCGAGATAGCGGTCGGTCAGCAGTCCCTGGGCCAGTGGTGAGAACGCGATCGATCCGACACCCTCCTGCTCCAGCACCTCCGGGAGGTTGGGGGTACCATCCTCCACCCAGCGGTTGAGCATGGAGTAGGAGGGCTGGTGGATCAGCAGCGGCGTGCCAAGGTCCCGCAGGATCGCGGCCGCCTCAACAGTCTTCTCCGGCGAATAGGACGAAATACCCGCGTAGAGAGCCCGGCCCGAGCGCACAGCCGTGTCCAGAGCGCCCATGGTCTCTTCCAGCGGGGTGTTGGGGTCTGGTCGGTGGCTGTAGAAGATGTCCACGTAGTCCAGGCCCATCCGGTTCAACGACTGGTCGAGGCTCGCCAGCAGGTACTTCCGGGATCCCCACTCACCGTAAGGTCCCGGCCACATGTCGTAGCCAGCCTTGCTGGAAATGACCAGTTCGTCGCGGAACGGCGCAAAATCGTCCTTGAGGTGGCGCCCAAAGTTGGTTTCGGCGCTCCCGGCTGGTGGCCCGTAGTTGTTCGCCAGGTCGAAATGAGTGACGCCAAGGTCGAAGGCGCGGCGCAGGATGTCGCGCTGCGTCGCGAACGGCTTGTCATCCCCAAAGTTGTGCCAGAGGCCCAGGGACACTGCGGGCAACTGCAGGCCGCTGCGGCCTACCCTGCGGTAGGGCATTGAGTCGTAACGGTCATCGGCGGGATGGTAGGTCATGGTCTCTCCTAGGTCTTGGGGCAGGTTTTTGGGGCAGTGCGATGTGGCGTCGGGCTCAGCCGAGGATGGCTGATCCGCGGGGTGGCAGCGTCAGGCGTCCGGCCTCCAACGCCTCACCCGGAACGCTCGAGAGCAGGACACGCGCCTCGTCCACGTCGATGGTGCGCTCGTCGTCGGCCAGGTTGACGACGACGACGGTCCCCCCACGGCGGATGGCCAACCACTTCTCGGGCTCCCTGAACTCCACCGACACGGCGGTGAAGTCCGGGTTCGACAGGTCGGGGGTCTCGCGGCGGAGCCGGATCAGGTGTCGGTACAGGTCCAGGAGGCGGGCGTGGTCGCCGGTCTCGACCTCTGCCCAGTCCAGCTTGGCCGACGCGAACGTTGCCGGGTCCTGCGGGTTGGGTACCGTGTCGGCGTCCCAGCCCATCCGCTCGAACTCACGCAGGCGGCCTTCGGCGGTTGCTTTGCCCAACTCCGGTTCGGGGTGGGAGGTGAAGAAGGGCCACGGAGTGGAGGCACCGTATTCCTCCCCCATGAACAGCATCGGGGTGAAAGGCCCGGCGAGATTCAACACGGCCGCCTGGGCCAGCTGCGCATAGCTCACCGTTGCGCCCATCCGGTCGCCGGCCGCCCGGTTGCCGATCTGGTCGTGGTTCTGGGTGCAGACCACCAGTTGGTGGGCCGACACCAGGGCCGGATCGATGGGACGCCCGTGCCCGCGTTCCCTGAAGGACGAGTAGGTTCCGTTATGGAAGAACCCGTGTTCCATAACCTTGGCCAGGGCTGCCACGGAGTCGAAGTCCTCATAGTAGCCGGTGGTTTCACCGGTGACATTGACGTGTACGGCGTGGTGGAAGTCGTCGCTCCACTGCCCGGCGAGCCCGTAACCTCCGGAAGTCCGCGCCGTGATGAGCCGCGGATTGTTCAGGTCGGACTCGGCGATCAGGAACAGGGGTTTGCCCAGTTCCGTGGCACACCGGTCGGTTTCCTCCGCAAATTCTTCAAGAATATGGGTGGCGCGCTCGTCGTGCAGGGCGTGCACCGCGTCCAGGCGCAGACCGTCAACGTGGTAGTCGCGGAACCACATGAGGATGTTATCCAGGAGGTAGCGCCGGACCTCATCGGAGAGGGGCCCGTCAAGGTTGAGGGAGTCACCCCAGGTGTTGGCTTTGCCCTCCGTCAGGTAGGGGGCGAACTGGCCGAGGTAGTTGCCGCTGGGGCCGAGATGGTTGTGGACCACGTCCTGGATCACGCCGAGGCCCCGCTGGTGCGCTGCGTCGACGAACCGCTGGTACCCGGCGGGTCCGCCATAGGTTTCCTGCACGGCGAACCAGAGAACGCCGTCGTAGCCCCAGTTATGGGTGCCGTTGAAGGCGTTGACCGGGAGCAGCTCGACGTGTTGCACGCCGAGCTCCACCAGGTAGTCAAGCTTCTCGATCGCCGCGTCGAAGGTGCCCGCCGGGGTGAACGTCCCGATGTGCAGTTCGTAGATCACTCCCCCGTTGAGCCCGGGTGAGACCCAGGAGCCGTCCTGCCAGGAGTGGGCGCCGGGGTCGAAGGTCCGGGAGAGCCCGTGCACGCCGTCGGGCTGGCGGCGGGATCGCGGGTCGGGGATCGGCGTCGTGGCGCCGTCCACCAAATACCCGTAGTCGGTACCCGCGGATCCCGACGGTGGCGCGTCGGCGGTCCACCAGCCGCCGTCGGCCTGGATCATGGGTGTGGTGGCACCTCCTGCCGTCAGCGACAGGGTGGTGGCTTTGGGCGCCCAGACGTCGAACGGGTTTCTCATGATGGGTCCTCCTTGACGAGCAGTGCCACTGGGTAGGTCTCGAAAATGGTTCCGGCCGGGACCGGGCCGCCGGAGAACGACGCCCCGGTAATGGCGCAGCTGTACTGGCCCTCCGGCAGGACGACGGCGGTTCCCTGCCAGCCGCCCCGCCGTTCCAGGCCCAGCGGCAGCCGGGTGACCAGGGTGAGCGCTCCACCGCGGTCGAACGCAAACACGTGGTCGGCCGCCTCACCGGTCGTGGCGATGGCGGTGTACCCGTCGAACAATTCGGGGCGGTCGCGGCGCAGTTTCAGCGCCCGCGAGACGACGAGGAGCTTCGCTACCGCCGACTCGTCGATGGCGGGCAGCGCGCCGAAGGCCAGATTGACCAGCGACTGCTTTCGAGCCTCGAAGTCCACCGGCCGGCGGTTGTCGGGGTCCACCAGCGAGTCTTCCCAGAATTCCGAGCCCTGATACACGTCAGGCACGCCCGGCATGGTCAGCTGCAGCAGCTTGGCGCTCAGCGAGTTGGACCAGCCGTAGCCCTTGATCTTCGCCACCAAATCGGTGATCAGTGTGGTGACGGCCGGGATGTCGTAGGCGGCGTCGACCGCGGCGTGCATGCGCTCCTCGAAGGCCTCGTTGGGCGCCGTCCAGTGGGTGCTTGAGTCGGCTTCGCGGGAGGCCTTTTCCACGTAGGCGTGGGCCCGTTCGCGGCTCAGCGGCCACGCACCGATCATGGCCTGCCAGAGCAGTGAGGAGAAGGCCGGGTCGCCCAGGGGTTCCGCGTCGTCGAGTTGGCCAATAATTCGAGCCCACTCGTCGGCCATTTCGGAGAGCACGCTGATCCGGGCGCGGGTGTCCTCGCTGCGTTTGGTGTCGTGGGTGCTGAGCGCTGTCATGGACAGTGGGTTGTCGCGCTGGCGCCGCAGCAGCCGGTTGTGCATGTCCACCGGGTTGATCGAGAAGACCGAGGGGTCGGCGCCCACCTCGTTGAGGGACGTCAGCCGGTTGTACCGGTAGAACGCGGTGTCCTCGACGCCCTTGGCCATCACCATGCCGGAGGTCTGCTGGAACCGGATGGCCAGTTCCGTGAGAATCGCATCGGGGTCGGCCAGGTACGGGTTCAGCAGTCCGTGCAGTGCGGTCAGGGTGACGGCCAGGTCGGGGCGATGCACCTGGGCTGAGACGACGGCGTCGTCGAGGTATTCGGCGCCCCCGGGGAGGTAGCTCCGGTAGACCGGGAAACACGCCAGTAGTTCGGCGATCGCGTCGGCAGCGTCCTCGGGATCGAGGCCCGCATCGGCAGGAACCAACCGGGTCAACCGCAGCACCTCGGATCGGAGGATGCCGTCGGCGATCCCCCGCTTCGTGCCGTGGATCATCGAATGGAAATCCTCGGCTGGGGCGATGCGTTCGAGCGTGGCCTGCCCGGCCGGGTCAACAAACAAGCGGTCAATATCAGCGAGTGCGTCATACCCGGTGGTGCCCTCGCTGGCCCAGTCGGCGGGCAGGGTCTCCCCCGGCTCGAGGATCTTCTCGACCAGGACATAGGCCCCGCCGGTGAGCTCGCGGAGCCGGTCCAGGTACCCGGCGGGGTCGGCGAGTCCGTCCGGATGATCGATCCGGAGCCCGTCCACCAGGGACTCCTCAAACCAGCTGCGAATCTCGCTGTGGGATTCATCAAACACGCGGGGTACTTCGACGCGGAGGCCCGCCAGGGTGTTCACGCCAAAGAAACGCCGGTAGTTCAGCTCGCTGTCCGCTCGACGCCAGTTCACCAGCTCGTAATGCTGGCGGGCGTGCACAGCCTGGGCCGTGTCGCCGGTTTCGTAGCTGCCGTCGGCGATCGGGAAGCGGTGGTCGTAATACCGCAGCTCCCCGCCGTCGAGCTCCAGGGCAGCCAACTCATCATCGCCGTCGCCGAGGACCGGGAGGCGGATTTTCCCACCTGCCGCCTCCCAGTCGACGTCGAAGGCCTCGGCATAGGGCGAATCCTGCCCGCCCTTGAGCAGCGCGGACCACCAGGGGTTCTGCGCGGGGGTCTGCACCCCCAGGTGGTTCGGCACAATGTCCACCAGCACCCCGAGCCCCGCCGCGTGCGCGGCGTCCGAGAGCGCCACAAAGGCGTCCCGTCCGCCGCGCTCCGGGTCAACAGCCGTGGGATCGGTGACGTCATACCCGTGCCCCGACCCCCGTTCAGCGGTCAACACCGGCGACAGATACACCCAGTCCACGCCGAGGTCCCGCAGGTAGGGCACCACCGCCGCGGCAGCCCTGAGGTCGAACTCGGATCGGATCTGCAACCGGTAGGTCGACTTCGGGGTCCTCATGCATGTACTCCTGAACTGGTGCTGATGGGTAATGCCTGCTACTGCGGGGCCGGTGGTCTGGAACCCTGGCGGTTAGGCGCCGCCGGGCTGGTGTGCGTTAGCCAGGACTGCCAGTGACGCTGCCACCGAGTGGTCAAGATCCTCGGTTTCGGCGTGGGCACGCAGCACCACCATTGATTTGGCTTCAAGGGTGATGGTGGCTTCAGCCGGAATGGCGTCCGAGTCGGCGAACTTACCGGCAGTATCGATGACCTCGTCCCAGGCCGGAGCGTACTCCTGCTGCGGGAGGGTGAAATCGACCGGCTCGTCGCTGGCGTTGAAGAGCAGCAGGAAGTTCTGGTCGGTGATCCGCTGTCCGCGGGCGTCACGGCCCGAGATGCCCTGTCCGTTGAGGAACACGCCGA
Organism: Arthrobacter sp. TMN-50; assembly: GCF_054511125.1. Classification (NCBI taxonomy): domain Bacteria; kingdom Bacillati; phylum Actinomycetota; class Actinomycetes; order Micrococcales; family Micrococcaceae; genus Arthrobacter; species Arthrobacter sp. TMN-50. Next base: position 401,192 of record NZ_JBTNDG010000001.1, read on the forward strand.
TGGATCGACCGAAACCGGTGTCCCAGTCCTCGGGCGCCATCACGGAGCCGTCGGTGCCCAGCCATACGATGTCCGGCAGCACCTCGCCCTCGCCGCGTCGGACGGGCCGGCCGTCGAAGAAGCGGCGACGGCGGAAGGTTGGGTGTTCCGACCGCAGCCGGTTCACTGCGGCAGTAAATTCGAGCAGCGGCTGGTCCACCTGATCCCAGTGAATCCAGCTCAGCTCGGAGTCCTGGGCGTACGTGTTGTTATTGCCCTGCTGGGTGCGTCCCACCTCGTCACCGTGCAGCAGCATCGGGACGCCCTGCGAGAGCAGCAGCGTGGCGATGAAGTTGCGCTGCTGACGGACCCTGAGGGTGTTGACTTCGGGGTTGTCGGAGGGTCCTTCCTCGCCGCAGTTCCAGGAGCGGTTGTGGGTTTCGCCGTCGTTGTTGTCTTCACCGTTGGCGTCGTTGTGCTTCTCGTTGTAGGACACGAGGTCGCGAATGGTGAAGCCGTCGTGGGCGGTGACAAAGTTGATCGACGCGACCGGCCGGCGGGCTGACTGCTCGTAAAGGTCTGCTGAGCCGGTCAGGCGTGAGGCGAACTCGCCCAGGGTTGATGGCTCTCCGCGCCAGAAGTCGCGCACCGTGTCGCGGTACTTGCCGTTCCATTCGGTCCACTGGGGTGGGAAGTTGCCCACCTGGTAGCCGCCAGGTCCAACGTCCCATGGCTCGGCGATGAGCTTCACCTGCGATACCACAGGGTCCTGCTGGACCAGTTCGAAGAACGCTGACAGGCGGTCGACGTCGTAGAACTCGCGGGCCAGGGTGGACGCCAGGTCGAAGCGGAAACCGTCGACGTGCATCTCGGTCACCCAGTAACGCAGCGAGTCCATGAGCAACTGCAGGGAGTGCGGGTTGCCAACGTTGAGTGAGTTACCGGTTCCGGTGTAATCCATGTAGTACTTTTTGTCGTCCTCGACGAGCCGGTAATACGCGGAGTTGTCAATGCCGCGCATCGACAGGGTGGGACCCATGTGGTTGCCCTCGGCGGTGTGGTTGTACACGACGTCAAGAATCACTTCGATGCCCGCAAGGTGGAGTTCGCGCACCATGGCCTTGAACTCCTGGACCTGTTCGCCGGTGTCACCGGCGGAGCCGTAGGTGTTGTGTGGCGCGAAGAAGCCGATGGTGTTGTAGCCCCAGTAGTTGGTGAGGCCCTTTTCCTGGAGCGTGCTGTCATTGACGAACTGGTGCACGGGCATCAGCTCGATGGCGGTGATGCCCAGCTTCTGCAGGTGGGAGATGACGGCGGGGTGCGCGACGCCTGCGTAGGTGCCGCGCTGGTCCTCGGGGACCTCGGGGTGCAGTTGGGTGAGGCCCTTGACGTGGGCTTCGTAGATGACCGACTGGTGGTAGGGAATCCGCGGTTTCCGGTCGCCGTCCCAGTCGAAGAAGGGGTTCACGACGACGCCGAGCATCATGTGGGGTGCCGAGTCGTCGTTGTTGACGGAATTTTCGTCGCCGAAGTTGTAGCCGAACAGCGCGGGGTCCCAGTCCATCTGACCGTGGACGGCCTTCGCATACGGGTCCAGGAGGAGCTTGTTCGGGTTGCAGCGGTGGCCCTCTTCGGGGGCGTTGGGACCGTGGACGCGGTAGCCGTACTTCTGGCCGGGGACAATGTGCGGCAGGTACCCGTGCCAAACGTAGCCGTCCACCTCGTTGAGGTGCACGCGGGTTTCGGTGCCGTCGTCCTCGAACAGGCAGAGCTCCACCCTGTCGGCGATCTCGCTGTACAGCGCAAAGTTGGTGCCGGTGCCGTCATAGGTGGCGCCCAAGGGGTACGCTTCGCCGGGCCAAAGTTCCATGTGTTCTCCTGATGTGGGTATTTCGTGAGGTCGAAAAGTGAACGGTCCAGCTACCTTCATAGCGCAACTGGGTGACTATTGGGTGAATTGTGTCCTGGGCGGGGGGCCGCTGAGCAGGTCCGCGAGGACCTCGCCGACGTACCTCGGCAACTCCGAGACCATCACGGGTCCGAAGCCGGCCGCCCGCCTTCCCGCCAGGCCGTGCAGCAGTGCTGCCCCCGCGGCGACGGCCGCCCACTTGTCCTGGACCGGGACGCCGATACGCTCGACGGCAGCGTCGCCGTCATCGTCGGCGAGCGTCGCCACGAGGGCACCGAGGATGCCGGAGAGCGTGTCCCCCGACCCTGCGGTGGCGAGCCAGGGGGTCGCGTCGTCCTGGCTGAACAGCATGCCCGACGGCGACGCCACCACGGTTACTGCGCCCTTCAGCAGCACGGTGGCGCCGGTGAGCTGAGCCGCCGTGCGCGCGTAGTCGGCCGGGGTCGCTTCAATGTCGTGGCGGGTCGCCTTGACCCGATGGCTGGCCAGGACCGCCTGCAGTTCGCCGGCGTGGGGGGTCAGGATTACCTGGGGTCCCAGCCTGCGGGGCAGCAGGGGCAGCGCGCCGGCGTCGACCACTGTCGGCAGCCCAGAGGAGATGGCGTCGCGGGCTCGTTTCCGCTGCTCCGGGTCGTCTTCGGCGCCCGGCCCCACCAGCCACGCCTGCACGTGGGATCCCTTGACCGTTTCCTGCGAGCAGACGGCTTCCGGGTGGGTCCTGTTGACCAGGTCCGAGACCGACCGCGGGCCCAGATATCTGACCATGCCCAGTCCGGTGGCCAGGGCAGCGCCGGTAGCCAGCACGGCTGCACCGGGGTATTTGGCTGACCCTGCGGCGATGCCGAGCACCCCGCGGGTGTACTTGTGGTCGGTGGGACGCGGACGGCGGTACAGGGCGGCGACGTCGCCCGGTTCCAGGCGGTACACCCCCGGTTCCGGCAGGGTTGGGTCCAGCCCAATGTCGACGACGGTGACCCGTCCGGCGGCCCGCGCCCCGGGCCCCGTGAGAAGCCCGGCTTTGAGTGCCCCAAAGGTGATGGTCCGGTCGGCGCGGAGCACCGGGTCGTTGACCACGCCCGTGTCGGCGTCGAGACCGCTGGGAAGGTCGCACGCGAGGACGAGGCCGGTGGCCGTCGCGGCGAGCCCGCGGACGAAACTGGCGGCAGGTTCGCGCAGGGCGCCGGTGCCGCCGATTCCCAGGATGCCGTCGATGATCAGGTCGGCGTCGGTGCTGGACCTCAAGAGATTATCGGCGGACGCGGGGGTGAGCCATTCGACCCGGCCGCCGGCGCGCTGAAATGCGTCGAGCGCCTGCGGGTGGGTGGATCCGGACATCAGGACTGCTGTGGTGCGGACACCCCTGTTTGCCAGTCGGGCCGCCGCAAAGAGAGCGTCTCCAGCATTGTTGCCGCTACCGGCAAGAATGACAGCCGTCCGGCCATAACAGCCGCCGGTACTGCCGGTCAGTTCCGCCGCAGCGGCGGCGTAGAGTCCATAAGCCGCACGCTGCATCAAGGCGTCGCTGTGCCCGGCCGCGAGGAGGGGGGCTTCAGCCGAACGGATCGCACTGCCCGAATAGGCACTAAGCATACTGAGGAGTCTATCCCGGCGGACGGGGTGCGGATGCCACGGGCGCTGCCTCGGCGACCACCATCGCCGTCGCGACCCCTCCGTCATGACTGAGCGAGAGGTGCCAGCGGTGAACGCCCTTCAGCACTGCTGCCGTCGCAACGGTTCCCTTGACCTCAACCGTGGGGCTGCCGGCGGCGTTGAGCCCGATCCAGCAGTCCTGCCAGTTCATGCCCGCCGGAGCCCCCAGCGCCTTGGCCACCGCCTCCTTGGCGGCAAACCGCGCGGCGAGCGAGCGCAGATTCAGCGCCCGCTCCGCCGGCACGAACAACCGCTCACGCAGGCCAGGCGTCCGCTCCAGCTGCCTGCCGAACCGGTCAACGTCCACCACGTCAACGCCGATGCCCACGATCATTGGCAGTTACTCAACGGTGACTGACTTGGCCAGGTTACGGGGCTGATCGACGTCGTAACCCTTGGCCGAGGCCAGTTCGCAGGCGAAGATCTGCAGCGGCACGGTGGTTAGCAGCGGTGCCAGCAGGGTGGGAGTCTTCGGCACGTAGAACACGTGCTCGGCGTAGGCCTCCACAGACGCGTCCCCTTCCTCGGCGATCACAATGGTGACGGCGCCGCGGGCGCGGATCTCCTGGATGTTCGAGACCACCTTGGCGTGCAGGGAGTCCCTGCCGTTCGGTGAGGGAACGACGACGACGACGGGCTGGCCTTCCTCGATCAGTGCGATGGGACCGTGCTTGAGTTCGCCGGCCGCGAACCCTTCGGCGTGGATGTAGGCGAGCTCCTTGAGCTTCAGCGCACCCTCCATCGCTACCGGGAACCCGACGTGGCGGCCCAGGAAGAGCACCGATTTGGCATTGGCCATCTCGCGGGCCAGCTTCTTGACCTTGTCGGCGTTGTCCAGGATGTTCTGGATCTTCGCCGGCATGTCCGCCAGGTCAGCCAGAACGTCGGCAATCTCGTCTCCGAACTTGTTGCCGCGCAGCTGAGCCAGGTACAGGCCCAGCAGGTAGGCTGCGGTGATCTGCGCCAGGAAGGCCTTCGTGGAGGCGACGGCGATTTCGGGACCCGCGTGGGTATAGAGCACCGCGTCGGATTCGCGGGGAATGGTTGACCCGTTGGTGTTGCAGATTGCCACCACCTTGGCGCCCTGTTCACGGGCGTACCGCACCGCCATCAGGGTGTCCATCGTCTCGCCGGACTGGGAGATGGCCACTACGAGGGTCTTCTCGTTGACGATCGGATCCCGGTAGCGGAACTCGTGGGAAAGCTCCACCTCGGTGGGGATGCGGCACCAGTGTTCGATGGCGTACTTGGCCACCTGGCCTGCGTAGGCGGACGTGCCGCAAGCAAGCACAACAATCTTGTCCACTGACCGCAGGATGGCCTCATCGATGCGCAGTTCGTCGAGGATCAGCTTGCCGGCGGCGTCGGAACGGCCGAGCAGCGTCTGGGCAACAGCGTCGGGCTGGTCGTTGATTTCCTTCTCCATGAAGGAGGGGTAACCGCCCTTTTCCGCTGCCGCCGCGTCCCAATCGACGTGGAATTCCTTGCCGGTGGCGGGAGCGCCGAAGAAGTCGGTGATGAGGACCTCGTCGGGGGTGATGGTGACCACCTGGTCCTGGCCCAGCTCTACGGCGCGGCGGGTGAAGTCGATGAAGCCGGAGACGTCGGAGCCGAGGAAGTTCTCGCCGTCGCCAAGCCCGACGACGAGTGGCGAGTTCCGGCGGGCGGCAACCACGACGCCGGGTGAGTCCTGGTGCACGGCGAGCAGGGTAAAGGCACCCTCCAGCCGCTGACTGGCCTGGCGCATGGCGTTGCTGAGGGGGTCCTGGTCCCCTGCGGAGGTGAGTTCGCGGTAGATGCTGCCCAGCAGCGCGGCGGCCACTTCGGTGTCGGTCTCGGACAGGAAGGTTTCGCCCTGTTCCAGCAGCGCTGCCTTGAGCTCGGCGAAGTTCTCGATGATGCCGTTGTGGATGACCGCAAGGCGCCCGTTGTCGGCGAGGTGCGGGTGGGCGTTGAGGTCGTTGGGCGCACCGTGGGTGGCCCAGCGGGTGTGGCCGATCCCGGTCATTGAGGCGGGCAGCGGGCTGGCCTCAAGCTCGGCCACCAGGTTGCTCAGCTTGCCTGACTTCTTACGTGACTCGACGCCGTTGGGGGTCAGGACGGCAACCCCGGCGGAATCGTAACCGCGGTACTCGAGGCGCCGAAGCCCCTCCATGACAACGTCCAGCGCGCCATGCGTCGCTGATGTTCCGTCTGCTGACACTGTTGCTCGGCCTACATAGCCTACGATTCCACACATGGGCTTAAGACTACCGTCAGCCCGGGGTATCGGGCGCAGCGTGCCGTCGGATCGGGGCACCCCACTCGGGCAAGGTTCGCATCTGGGGCCGCCAACGGGCACAATTCAGACGGTGAGTGAAACAAATCCCGGGGCGACCGCGGGCAATGGTGCGGAGAGCAACTTCACACCCTTCGTCGAATTGGATCGCCAGACCTGGGCCCGGCTATCCAACGAGATCACCTCTCCCCTCAATCTGGAGGACATTCTCCGGCTGCGGGGGTTGGGCGATGAACTCAACCTTGATGAGGTGCGCGAGGTGTACCTTCCCCTCTCTCGTCTCCTGTCCCTGTACGTTGCGGCGGCCGGCGAACTGCACGCCGCCACCACCACCTTCCTGGGCGAGCAGCGCACTCGCACCCCCTTCGTCATCGGTGTGGCCGGTTCGGTCGCGGTCGGCAAGTCCACCACGGCCAGGGTGCTCCGTGAGCTGCTAAGCCGCTGGCCTGACACCCCCAACGTGGAATTGGTGACGACCGACGGCTTCCTGTACCCGAATGATGAGCTGGAGCGGCGCGGCCTCATGCAGCGCAAGGGCTTCCCTGAGTCATACGACCGGCGCCGGCTGCTCAGGTTTGTCAGTGAGGTCAAGAGCGGAGCCGAAGAAGTGCGCGCCCCCTGGTATTCCCACCTGACGTACAACATTGTGCCGGACCGTGAGGTGGTGGTGCGGCGCCCCGACGTCCTGATCGTGGAGGGCCTGAACGTGCTTGCCCCCGCCCGAACCCGGGCCGACGGTCGGTCGGGTTTGGCTTTGAGCGACTTCTTCGACTTTTCCATCTACGTAGACGCCAAAACGTCCTACATCGAGCAGTGGTACGTCCAGCGTTTTCAGTCACTGCGGACCGGGGCCTTCGCTAACCCGCTGTCCTATTTCCACCGGTATGCGTCCCTGACCGACGACGAGGCGCGCGAGACTGCCCTCGGCATTTGGCGCCGGATCAACGAGCCGAACCTGATGGCCAATGTGCTGCCTACCCGTGGAAGAGCACAACTGGTGTTGACCAAAGAAGCCGATCATTCAGTGCGGCGAATGCTGCTTCGTAAGACATAACACGCAGCGCGACTGCCGGACTGCGGGCAGCCGGGTATCCTAGGCGGATGCTAAACGGATTTCGTCATTTCATCATGAAGGGCAATGTGGTGGACCTAGCGGTCGCCGTTGTCATCGGCGCCGCCTTCACCTCAGTGGTTCAGGCTCTGGTCAACAGTGTGCTGATGCCCCTGATCGCGCTCATCTTCGGGGTGCAGAACTTCGATCATTTCCTGGCCTTCGGCGACGTGCAATTCGGGGTGCTACTGACCGCCGTCGTGAACTTCCTGCTGGTCGCCGCGGCAATCTACTTCGGGATTGTGCTGCCCATGAACAAGATGATTGAACATCGGCACCGCCGACTCGGTATCACCGAGGAGGAAGCCGCTGTGGATCCGCAGATTGCGCTGCTGACCGAGATCAGGGACAGCCTCGCCACCCGCCGCTAGGCCCGCCCTAGAAACAGGACGGGCCGCGCGGCCCCGCGCTAGGCCGGGGTTAGAGCCAACCGGAGCTGAACAGTCTCGGCGAGCCGATCAGCGGTAAGCTGAGCGGTTTCCATGTCGGCGGCCTCCACCATCACCCGTACCACGGGCTCGGTGCCGGACGGCCGAAGCAGCACCCGGCCGCTTTCACCCAGTGCCTCCTGTGCCTCAAGCACTGCCTGCTGGACGTGTTCGTTGGTGGTTACGGCTCCCTTATCGACGCCTTTGACGTTGATAAGTACCTGCGGCAGTTTGTTCATGATTTGGGACAGCTCTTTGAGCGACCGTCCGGTGCGTGCCACCTGGGCTGCGAGCTGCAGACCGGTCAGGACGCCGTCGCCGGTGGTTGCGTACTCGGCGAAGATGACGTGGCCCGACTGTTCGCCGCCGAGGCTGTAGCCGCCGTCGCGCATTCCTTCAAGCACATACCGGTCCCCGACGCCGGTTTCCCTCAGACTGATCCCTGCCTCCCTGAGGGCGAGCTTCAAGCCGAGGTTACTCATCACCGTTGCCACGAGCGTGCTGTCCTTCAGGGTGCCTGCAGCGTTCATCGCGACCGCCATGATCGCCATGATCTGGTCGCCGTCAACGATGTTGCCCTCGTGGTCGACGGCGAGGCACCGGTCGGCGTCGCCGTCGTGGGCGATGCCCAGATCGGCGCCGTGCTCGAGCACTGCGGCCTGGAGGGGGCCCAGGTGCGTGGAACCGCAGCCGTCGTTGATGTTGATCCCGTCCGGATCCGCGCCGATGACGACGATTTCAGCTCCGGCGTCGGCGAACACCTGCGGCGAGCAGCCACTAGCGGCACCGTTGGCGCAGTCCAACACCACTTTGACGTTGTCCAGGCGGTTCGGAAGGGTCTGCAGGAGGTGCACCACGTAGCGGTCCTCGGCGTCGGCGAAGCGCTTAATCCGACCAACATCGGCGCCGATCGGCCGCAATGCGGGACGAGTGAGCTCAAGCTCAATAGCGTCTTCGATCCGGTCATCGAGCTTCTTCCCGTCGCGCGCAAGGAACTTGATCCCGTTGTCCGGCGCCGCGTTGTGGGACGCGGAGATCATCACGCCGAAGTCGGCGTCCAGGTCGGCTACCAGGAATGCCGCAGCGGGGGTGGGGAGGACGCCGGCGTCGAACACGTCGACACCCGCACCGGCCAGGCCCGCCTCGACGGCGGCGGCGATGAAGTCGCCGCTGATGCGGGGATCCCGCGCAATAACCGCGGTGGGCCTCCTGCCGTCAGTGGTGCTGTGACCCAGGACCACTGCAGCCGCCTGAGCCAGGCGCATGGCCAGCTCGGGTGTGATCAGTTCATTGGCCAGTCCTCGGACCCCGTCGGTCCCGAATAATCTACTCATCGATGTACATCCTAATTCAGAGGGGATCGATCCCGATCTTAAACACCTAACGCCCGTCCGGTAACCGGACGGGCGTTAGGACCACTGAAGGCCGGGCATCCGAAGTGGAAGCGCGCCGGTCCACGTGGTTGGTTAGCGCTTGGAGTACTGAGGTGCCTTGCGGGCCTTCTTCAGACCAGCCTTCTTACGCTCGATCACTCGTGCGTCGCGGGTCAGGAACCCAGCCTTCTTGAGGATGGCGCGGTTGTTCTCCCGGTCAATCTCGTTCAGGGAACGGGCGACGCCGAGACGAAGCGCTCCGGCCTGGCCCGACGGGCCACCACCGTGGATACGGGCTACCACGTCGTAGGATCCGAGGAGGTCAAGGATCTTGAACGGATCGTTGACTTCCTGCTGGTGCAGCTTGTTTGGGAAGTACTCGGCCAGTTCGCGGCCGTTGACAATCCACTTTCCGGTTCCCGGTGTGAGCCGGACCCGTGCAACTGCTTCCTTACGACGGCCAACGGCTCCGCCGCCAACGGTCAGGGCTGGACGTTCCTTGGCAGCTGCCTCGGTGGTCTCGCCGGTTTCTGAGGTGTAGCTCGTAAGCTCCTCAGTTGGTTCATTCAGCTCTTCAGTGTTCTGAGCCACGGTTCTCCTTGAATTAATTTCTTAGTGTGTGGTGGCCAGGACTACTGGGCGACCTGGGTGATTTCGAAGGTCTTCGGCTGCTGTGCAGCGTGTGGGTGCTCGGCACCGCGGTAGACCTTCAGTTTCCCGATCTGCTGGGCAGCCAGGGAAGTCTTGGGAAGCATGCCTCGGATGGCCTTCTCCACAGCGCGGACTGGGTTCTGTTCCAGCAGCTCTGCGTAGTTGACCGACGAGAGACCACCCGGGAAACCGGAGTGGCGGTATGCACGCTTCTGCTCGAGCTTGGCGCCGGTGAGGGCAACCTTCTCGGCGTTGATGATGATGACGAAATCGCCCATATCCATATGGGGTGCAAAGGTCGGCTTGTGCTTTCCGCGCAGCAGTGTTGCGGTCTGGCTGGCAAGTCGGCCTAGGACAACGTCGGTGGCGTCAATGACGTGCCACTGGCGGTTGATGTCGCCTGGCTTCGGGGTGTACGTACGCACGGTTTTTGCCTTCGTTTCTTGTTCGGTGACGCCTTCACAGCCGGGACATAGTCCCCGCGCGAAAGCTCAGCTTATGCATGCGCTACCGGAACTTCAGGTGAGGGCTGAAAGCCAGTGATCCCGGTTATCTCGGCCATTCCCGCGGGCCAGGTGACTCTGCAACCGAGTCGCCACGCGGGCATGGACGTATCGAGGTGGGATACGCACAACGACTACCAAGATTAGCGCGAAGTAACTGCCTAGGTCAAAACCGTCAAGGTATTAGGTGTCAGACTGTGACTCACGCGCGATCCCGCGGATGGTCTCCCGGGACGGGGACTCCCGCCGAACCAACGCGACCTGCGCCAACACCCTCGCCCTGCCCCGAGGTGGGTACCCCGACCTCGGCCTGGGTCTGCCGGTGCGCGTGGTCGAACGCGACGATACGGGCCTGCACCCCGGCAATAGCGGATTTGAGGTCCTCCACCCAGCGAAGTTGATCGATCATCCCGGCTGAGGCCCTAGTTGGCTTCAGTGCCTCAAGGGGAGTTGATCAAAACCCGCATCCCGGCATCCGTGACAGCGCCACCGCCACCAGCAGGGCCCGGGCCAGAAGCGCACGGGGAGCCGTTCCTGGGAGGGGAAACCCCTTTCGAATCACCGCACTACCCGTGCTGCCGTCCATACAAAGGGTGCCTCAGGCCCCTCTGACATTCTAGGAAAGTCAGAAGCGTGGCGACAATCGCTGATCATGCCCTCCGCGCCGAGACTCGTTGACCTACCGAATCGGCTTCCACCGGAGTGAAACCCGGCTACAAGTACAGACCCCGGGCCGAACCGGCTATTCCGCACATCGGACGATTCGGTACGGAATTAGCGAAGCGTTACCGCAGCAAAGGCAGCCTCTGCGCAGCGTTTGCACAGTATAGGGAAAGCATCAGTAATGAGCGGTTTGGTAATGCTACTTTCTATTCAGCGACGGTATGGTGCCGACGCATCCGTCTCATCTTCTCAGGAGCATCCCATGGTCTCTCTCTTTGCCGCCCTCCACGTCCTCGGCCTCAAAGCCACCGAGCGCCTCCACCGCGAACAGACCGGCGCCACTGCCGTCGAGTACGGCATCATGGTCGGCCTCATCGCCGTCGTGATCATCGTCGCGGTAGGCCTGATCGGCGGCGATCTGACCCAGCTGTTCAACAGAATCGTTACAGCCATCCCCGGCGGCACAGCATAACAAGACGGCACTCGTCGCTGGGGTGGCAAAGACATAACCGTCCTGCCACCCCAGCTTTATGCACAATCATGGAGACTTCCGATGGGCAAGCAGAACGAGACCGGCGCCGTCGCCGTTGAATTCGCCCTGATTCTGCCCATCCTGCTCCTCCTGGTATTCGGCACAGTGGAATTCGGTCGTGCCTATAACACCCAGGTTACGTTGACGCATGCTGCCCGAGAGGGTGTCCGTGCAATGGCTATCCACAATGATCCGGCTGTCGCCCGGACGGCAGCGAAGAACGCCGCCGTGTCGGTGAACCCTAGTCTCACAGACGCTAATTTTCGGTCTATTGCCGCTTGTGTGCCCGGCGCCCAAACCACCGTCACTATCGACTACAGCCTGAATACGCTGACGGGAATCACAGGGCCGATTCTGATGAAAGGTGTCGGGGTCATGCGATGCGGCGGGTGAGGGCCCCCGAAACCTCAGAGCGTGGAGCGATCAGCATCATCGCCGCGCTCCTCATGGTGGTGCTGCTGGGTTTCGCTGCCCTCGCCGTCGACGTTGGACTGCTCTATGCCGAAAAGGCTCAGCTGCAGAACGGGGCCGACTCCGCAGCCCTCGGTGTTGCCCAGGCCTGCGCCGATGTGCCCGTCTCTACAGATTGTTCTGCGTCGTCTCCCCTCGCCGCAAATCTCGCCGACTCGAATGCGCTAGACGGGTTCACCAACGTTCCCCCCCTCGTGCTCGATACAGCCGCTCAAAAGGTCACGGTAGTGACCGGCGCTCAGGAGGCCAGCGGGGAGAATCATGTGTCGTTGTTCTTCGCTAACGCGATCGGCATTCCGACCGCCGAGGTTGGCGCCCGTGCGAAGGCACGATGGGGCACCCCGATTGGGGGGCCCACGGTTTTTCCTGCGACCTTTTCGATCTGTCAGGTTAAGAACAGAGTGGATGGGTCTCCGCAGCGACTCGGGCTGCATGGCGGCCCCTATGCAGAAGACCCTAAGGTCTGCCCCGAGGGACCGTCCGGAGCTCAGGTCGCGGGAGGGTTTGGCTGGCTTGCCCAGGATGCCGGGGAGTGCGGTGGCAGGATCGATGTCCTTACTAACGAGGGCGGGAGCGGCACCGGCAACAACGAGCCACCGAACTGCACTGCTGTTTTCGAGAAGTGGATTTCGGAGATCAACGCCGGCCGCAAGCCGACGGTGTTGCTTCCGGTCTTCGATGCGGTCAGCGGAGAGGGATCCGGTGCGGTCTATCACATCAAGACTTTTGCGGCGTTTGAGGTGAAGGGCTGGAAATTCAACGGATCGCCGGAGGGTCCGAGCAACCCGGGTACTTTCCATAACACCGCCGCCCATGTCGGTGCGCTGGAATGCCCCAACCCTTGCCGCGGGATCATCGGCACCTTTGTCACGTATGTGTCCCTGGCCGAGGGTTATGAATTAGGCACGGTAGACGAGTATGGCGCACGTGTAGTGAAGATGACGGACTAGGAAGCAACAGTGAAATCACGATTGATAGGCGGTGCGATCGCCGTTGTGCTGGTGCTGGTTGGTGCAGTGCTGGTCTTTTCCTACACACAAGGTGCTAACGAGCGGGCAATGGCTGGTTTGGATCCGGTTGGGGTGTTGATCGTTCAGGAGGCTGTTCCGGCGGGCACACCGGTCGAAGATCTCGCGGCCTTCGTGAGTAACGAACCTCAACCATCCGGGGCGGTTCCTGCCAGCGCACTTCAGGATCTTGAAGGTTCAGCGGGCACAGTCACCGCCGTGGACCTGGTCCCCGGAGAGCAGTTACTGGCCGAAAGGCTAGTCGATCCGGCGGAGCTTGAAACGCCGGGAACGGTCCCGGTTCCGGATGGCCTGCAGGAAGTCACCTTCGCCCTGGAACCCCAGCGTGTGGTCGGAGGAAAAATTGTCGCCGGGGATACCGTGGGACTATTTGTCTCCTTCGAAGGAGTCCTGGAAGAGGGGCCTGGTCAGGCTGTCACGCAGCAGGTATTCCATAAAGTCCTGATTACGGGGTTCCAACGCGCTGAAGCCAGTGCCGAACAACCAGTGAACACTGAAGCCCTTCCCACCGGCACGATGCTCGTTACCGCAGCCGTCAACGACATCGATGCGACGAAGATTATTTTCGGTGCCGAGTTCGGCCGGATCTGGTTGACAAAGGAACCCGACGAAGCAACGGAAAGCGAACCGACCCCCATTACCTTCGATGAGGTGTACCCGTGAGCCGGTTTGTCTTGATCACTCCGGATACGCAGTTTGAGCAGCGCCTGCGTACCGCCGTATCAGGCGGGCTGGAGGGAGAGGTCCGCGCATTCATCACCGCTGCGCTACCGGAAGACCCGCACCAGCTGTTTTCGTCGCTCCCGAACCACCCGGAAGTCCTGATCCTGGGCCCGGAGGTTTTAGTCGAGGAAGCACTGCGGTTGGCGACGATCTTTGACGTGCAGTTTCCCGAGATCAGCATCATCCTCGTGGGTGATGCCGATCCGGAGCTTGTGGTCCAGGCCATGCGCGCCGGCATCCGGGACGTCCTTGCCCCCACTGCTGACGCTACCCAAATCAGGGTAGTACTTGAACGGGCATGCCAGGCGTTTGCCACCCGGCGCCGAACCTACCGGTCCGCTCCGGAAGAATCCCAGGACAAGGGCCTGGTCATTGGCGTGTTTTCCCCGAAGGGAGGAGTCGGTAAAACCACCGTTGCTACCAACATCGCTGTGGGCCTGGGCAAGCTTGCTCCCATGGGCGTGGTTCTTGTCGACCTCGATTTGCAGTTCGGCGACGTCGCTTCAGGACTTTACCTCACCCCGGAACACACCATCACCGATGCGGTGTCCACCTCGGCCAGCCGCGATCCCCTCGTGCTGAAGGCGTTCCTCACTGTCCACCCGGCCGGAATCTACGCTCTCTGTGCTCCCAAGAATCCGGCTGAAGCAGATGATATCTCCCCCGACCAGGTGGCGCATCTGCTGGACCAACTCGCCGAGACGTTCCAGTACGTCGTGGTGGACACCGCGCCGGGGCTGCCCGAGCTCGGCCTCACAGCAATGGAACGCTGCACCGATGTTGTCTGGGTTGCCGGTATGGATATTCCCAGCGTGCGCGGGCTGCGGTCCGGACTCGATATTCTCAAACAGCTGGACATCCTGCCTGCCACACGGCACGTGGTCCTGAACATGGCCGATTCAAAAACAGGACTATCCATCCAGGACGTCGAAGCCACCATCGGCGCGCCGGTGGATGTCAGCATCCCCCGGTCACGCGCCGTAGCCTACTCCACCAACAGGGGAATTCCGCTGCTGCAGAACACTCGCAGCGACCGTGCCATGAAAAGCATGAAACGACTGGTCGAGCGCTTCGACCCGGCCTGGAGAACCAAGACGCAACGAAAGCTACACCGCAGGGTCGAGGTCTGATGAAACTTTCCGAACGTCTTAACGCCGTCAACCAGAAGACCGAGCCCGCTGCCGCATTGGTTCCGGAACCATCCGTTATGCCGGAAAATCAGCCGGCGTCAACGGCGAACGAGATACCGGTGGCGCCTGGCCCGTCGAACAACCCGACGTCGGTGTTCGCCAAACAGAAAGTGACGCAGAACAACGCTGTGAAGGGCAGGAGCCCCCAACAGCCGGTGGATGCCCTGGCCGGGCTGAAACAGCGGGCCGCAACGGCACTCTTCGATCGGATGGGCGCTCGTTTCAACGACTCGAACCTGACCGAACAGGATCTTCGGGCGTCGGCGCGGGAAGAGCTGACCCAGGTGATCGACGCCGAACAGGTTCCCCTGTCGGCAGAGGAAAGAACACGGTTGATTCAGGATGTTGCTGACGATGTGCTGGGCTTCGGCCCGCTGCAGCGGCTCCTCGATGATCCCGAAGTCACTGAAATTATGGTGAACCGGATGGACCGGATCTACGTGGAACGGAAGGGAAAGCTGGTACTGACCGATTCCCAGTTCAGTTCGGAGGATCACTTGCGCAGAGTGATCGAACGGATTGTGTCCAAGGTCGGTCGACGCATCGATGAGTCATCTCCCCTGGTCGATGCCCGGCTCGAGGACGGGTCCCGCGTGAACGCGGTGATTCCACCCCTGGCAGTGGGTGGTTCGTCACTGACCATCCGTAAGTTCAGCAAAGTGCCGCTCACAGTACAAAATCTCATCGAGTTTGGCACGCTGACCCCAGGGATGGCCGAACTGCTTAACGCCTGCGTCAAAGCGAAACTTAACATCATCGTTTCCGGAGGAACAGGCACCGGGAAAACAACTCTTCTGAACGTCCTATCCTCCTTCCTGCCCGCAACGGACCGGATCGTCACCATCGAGGACGCCGTGGAACTGCAGATCCAGCAGGATCACGTCGTCCGGCTGGAAAGCCGCCCCCCGAACACCGAGGGGAAGGGCGAGGTGACGATTCGCGAACTGCTCAGGAACTCGTTGCGTATGCGCCCAGACCGTATCGTCGTCGGAGAGGTACGCGGTGGGGAATCCCTGGACATGCTTCAGGCAATGAACACCGGTCACGACGGCTCCCTCTCGACCGTGCACTCCAACTCACCACGTGATGCTGTGGCCCGATTGGAGACCCTGGTCCTGATGGCCGGGATGGACCTCCCCTTGCGGGCCATCCGTGAGCAGATCGCGTCGGCGGTGCACCTGATCATCCAGATTTCGCGGCTCCGGGACGGCACCCGCAGGATCACCCATGTCACCGAAGTACAGGGCATGGAAGGAGACGTTGTGACCTTGCAGGATGCCTTCGTTTTCGATTACTCAGCAGGAGTGGATAAGCACGGAAGGTTTTTGGGCGCTCCTATTCCCACCGGAATACGGCCCCGATTCATCGACCGTTTTGAAGACATGGGCATCCATGTTTCGGCAAGCGTTTTCGCCAGTAAGGAAACCAGCAATGGACGATGAGACAGGAGTGCAATGCAGCTACTGATTGGTACGATCCTGACGATTGCGGCGATGCTGCTCGTGCTCACAGTGGTCCTGAACCCACAGCCGGACGTGCCGTTGGAACGGAGGCGCCCCTACAAGGACGAATCTGTGTCTTCCCTCTCCCGGCTGGCGGGAAGCAGCACAGATGCCGTGAACCGGTACCTCTCAAAAAACAGCCTGAAACTGTTCAACCGGGAGTCTTTGGAGAACGCCGGTCTGAAACACAGCCAGGCCGATTTCCTCATCCTCGTGTTGTCCGCCTCCCTGGCGTCAGCGGTGATTGGATTCCTCGCCGGTGGTTTTCCGGGCGCCGTCGTTCTGTTCCTGCTTACCCCCGCCGGCGCGAGATTTATGGTCACCCAAAGAGCAGGGAAAAGACGAGCCAAATTTGACGCCCAACTCGGAGACACCCTGCAGCTGCTGACCGGCAGCCTGCGGGCCGGTCATAGCATTCTCCGGGCCATCGACGCCGCAGCCGTAGAATCAGCTGCGCCTACGTCCGAGGAAATGCGCCGGGTAGTCACCGAAACCAGCCTCGGAAAGGACCTCCTGTCATCGCTGAACGACACCGCCGCCAGAATGCGTAATGAGGATTTCATGTGGATCGCGCAGGCAATCCAGATCAATCGGGAAGTGGGCGGGAACCTCGCTGAAGTACTCGATCAGGTCAACGAGACGATCCGCGAACGCAGTGAGATCAAGGGCCAGATCAAGTCCCTGGCGGCCGAAGGAAAATTCTCGGCCTACATCCTCATGGCGATGCCTTTCTGCATTGTCGCCATGCTTCTTCTGATCAGCCCCGGTTACATGACCCCACTATTCTCCAGCCCCCTGGGCTGGACGATGATCGGTGTGTCAGCAGTCCTGATGACCATTGGTGGGCTTTGGATGCGCAAAATCATCGATCTGAAATTCTGAAAGGTACGCAATGGACGCGATAGTGCTGATCGGAATGCTGCTGGTCGCACTCCCCCTTGGCTATCTGGGCTGGTCAGGGTTTTCGGTGGACCGGAAAACTTCGGCGGCTATTCAGCTGAACCTGATTAGGGGGAGGGAACGGGAAGACGGTGGGAGCCGGAACCGATCAGGCCTGCTGATGCAACTCGGTCGCCGACTCACACCGGATAACTACGCGAAGAAGTTGGACAGAATGCTCTCCCTCGCCGGGCGTCCCTCCTCAATGCCGCTCGCCCGGCTCCTCGCGGCGAAACCGGCGCTGGCACTTGCAGGGGCTCTCATAGGGTTCCTGCTCAGTCTTAACGGTGCACCTATCCTTAAATTGCTGGGCTTTGGCATGGTGGCTTTCGGATATTTCCTGCCCGATCTCCTACTGCTCAGCAATGGACAGAAGCGCCAGAAAGAGATCCAGCTGGAACTTGCCAATACCCTGGACCAGATGCTGATTTCGGTGGAAGCGGGTCTGGGTTTTGAAGGCGCAATGGCTCGTGCTGGGGAAAACGGCAAAGGGCCTCTGGCCGAGGAAATTATTCGAACACTTCAGGACATGCAGGTGGGTCGCTCCCGCAGGGAATCCTATCTAGCCTTGACCGAGCGGACCAGCGTCCCGGAACTCCGGAGCTTTGTCCAAGCGGTTGTCCAGGCCGATGCCTATGGCATTGCCATTGGCCAAGTCCTTAGGGTGCAGGCGAAAGTTATGCGGGTTAAAAGACGCCAACGGGCTGAGGAAAAGGCCATGAAACTCCCCGTCATGGTCCTATTTCCGCTCTTGTTCTTTATTTTTCCGGTGCTCTTTATCGCGATCCTCGGGCCCGCTGTGATCAACGCTATCGCAACGTTCAGTGGGCAGTAGTACCATCCGGTAAGGTTTCTCAGACTACCTCCGCCCGGTACGCAGCGAACCATTCAGGAACCCGCTCGGCCGGAATCGCGGGAGACCACAAGTACCCCTGCGCAAGCTGCACCTGGATCCGGGACAGTTCGCTGAGCTGTTCATGCGTCTCTACCCCTTCAGCGACCACCCGCAGACCCAGCGCCCGACCCAGCGCGGCAATGGCCTCCACGATGGGGCCGGCATGCGCATCGGTTCCCCCAAGGCCCTCGATGAAGGTCCGGTCAATCTTCAGCGCCGTCACAGGAAACCGCTTGAGGTAGCTTAGCGACGAATATCCGGTACCGAAGTCATCGACAGCTATACCCAGACCGAGGCTACGAAGCTTCGTCAAGGCCTTCAAGGATTGG
Source organism: Arthrobacter sp. TMN-50 (assembly GCF_054511125.1). NCBI lineage: Bacteria > Bacillati > Actinomycetota > Actinomycetes > Micrococcales > Micrococcaceae > Arthrobacter > Arthrobacter sp. TMN-50. The sequence goes on from NZ_JBTNDG010000001.1 coordinate 419,346, forward strand.
TCAGCGTCGTCCATCAGCACAGATTCGGTGATCTCCAGTACCAACGCTCCTGGTTCAATCCCGGCAGCGCTTATAGCCTCGGCTACGGCGGCATGAAGCCCGGGATCCTGAAGTTGCCGCGCTGAGAGGTTTACTGAAATTCGCCAGTTTTCAGCACCGGCGATGTCAGCCTTCCAACGCTGCATCTGCCGGATTGCCTGGTTGAGCACCCACAACCCAATAGGAACAATCTGACCGGTTTCCTCGGCGACCGGAATGAAGAAGTCGGGGCTGATCAGACCGTGCTCCGGATGCAGCCATCTCAGCAGCGCTTCGAATCCAATCGGCTCGCCGCTGGCTACATCCATGATCGGCTGGTAATGAACATGCAATTGGTAACGTTCGATAGCACGGGGTAGATCCGACTCCACAATCAAGCGAAGCTCCGCCCTCTGGTGCATTGCCTCGTCGAAAACAACGGCCTTGTTTCGGCCGCTCACCTTCGCCCGATACATGGCGGCGTCGGAGTTGTGCAGCATGGATTCGGGAGTGTCGCCGTCCGAGGAGATCGCAATACCGACGCTTACATCGACAAAAACCTCCCGGTCCGAAAGCTCGAAGGGAGTTTGCACAGCGGATCGAATCCGGTGTGCCAGCTTCTGCGCTGTTTCCTCCGACATGTCCGCGCAGACAATGACGAATTCATCGCCAGCAAACCGAGCCAAAGTGTCTTCTGGTCGCACGACGGTGAGCAACCGCGACGCCAATTGGACCAGCAGACTATCCCCGGCAGCGTGGCCCAGACCGTCATTGATCACCTTGAAGCGGTCGACGTCAAGGAACAGCACACCCACCCGAGTCCCCCGGTTCCCGCACTCTGCAATAGCCTGTTCAATGCTCTCCGTGAGCAGGGTGCGGTTGGCCAGACCGGTCAGCGAATCGCGGAAGGCTAACCGTTCCAGTGCCTCCTCACCAAGCTTCCGCTCGGTGATGTCGAGAGCGGTGCCTACCAGCTTGATGGGTTGGCCGTCGTCGTCCCTCTCCATAGTGGCTCGGGCGAAGACCCACCGGATACCACCATCGGGCGCCCCCACCCGATAGGTGAAATCGGTTGACGTGCCGCGGACCAGCAGGTTTTTCCACAGCTGATAAACCCGGTCGCGATCCGCTGGATGGACGGCACGCAACAAGAGGCCCTTCAAGCCCCCGGAGGTCGCGGGTAGCCCATGGATCTTGCAGTACTCGTCAGACCTCCACACACGATCAGCCACGGCGTCCCATTCCACCGAGCCGACATTTGCCATCTCCTGAGCGGCTGCGAGCCGGTCCCGCTCCAATTCTGATGCTGCCCGCAACGCGTTCAGTTCAGTGACGTCGCGAGCGACCGCCGAAGACCCGATCAGCAGCCCAGCTTCGTCATACATCGGCGATAGGGTTAGCGAAATATCCAGCAGCGTGCCGTCCTTACGCCTCCCCCGAACCTCGTGGCCGATAACCGGCTCGCCGTGGCGAAGCCGGTCACGTAGCGCTTGATCCGGCTCCGAGCGTTCCTCCGGCGAGAGGATCAGCACACTCCGGCCGAGTGCCTCCTCCGCCGTGTAGCCGTAGATCCGCTCGGCTCCCGCATTCCAACTCGTAATGATGCCATCAAGAGTGGCGCCATTGATTGCGTCATTCGAAAACTCAACGAGGCTCGATAGCCGCCTCATCTCCGCCTGGGCTTGCTGTGATCCAGTGATATCGGTCGACACGTCGATGACCCCTATCACGGTTCCGGCTTTGTCATATAGGGGTGTGATCGACGAATACACCCGTAGAGGACGACCGTCACGATGCCTTGTCCAGTGCTCCCCTGTCCACGGCTCTCCGGCAGACACCTGAGCGATAATGTCTACAGCTTTCGAGCCGTCTTCGAAAAGCTGTAGTTCCGCAAAGTGGCGATCCACCGCGTCGCTGACACTCCAGCCCAGCATCAGCTCCGAGGCACTGTTCCAGTAAGTAACCCTGCCCCGCAGATCGATGGCGATGATTGACTGCCCGACGGCGTCGAGCAGCGACGCCTGAAATGAAACTCGCTCCTGTGCCAGCCGCTTCTGAGTGATGTCGATGTGAGTGATAACCAGTCCGCCGCTGTCACTTTTACAAATCCGGGTACGGATCCACCGTTCGCCGCCCTGCGCCGGGTATTCCAGGGCAAGGTTCTGCTGCTTGCTGTTGAGCACCCGATGAAGACCAGCCGAGACCTTCAGCGCCGCGCTGTCTCCACGTTCGGCGGCCAGCTCACACTCCGCGAGGTAGGAAACGCCCGCCTCCTGCGGGACCATAACCTCAGCAAAGGGTTGGATGAAACGCTTCCACTCCCGGTTGACCGCGCAGATCACACCGTCAACGGTCAGGAGCGCCACCGCCACCGGCAGAGCGTCGAGGGTTTCACGCAATCCTACCTGCGCGCGATCCGCGGGATTACCGTCGGCCGGGACCGAGCATCGGTGGATGGTCATAACGACAGCCTATGCCCCCTGCGCGCACTACCACGGAAACCGCAGCTCATAGGAATGGCGCAGCTTTTACGCAGGGTAACGCCTACTATCGCCCACAACCAAGCCAAGGGAAGTATCCTCAGGGAATGAACCCCGGAAACTGCGCCGTGCGTGAGGCGGTGACAACGGTAATCACGGTGGCGGACCTGTCCGCTCCACACACACAGTGCTGCCCGTGATTGATCCGCCGAAGAGGCGGGTCCCCCTCGTCGACCAGGACACCCTCAGGTCTCTCGGCGATCAGCTGGAGAACCCGTCCGCCGTGAGGTCCTTCGTCGCGGATTTCATCCAGGTGTGGGACGAAAGGTATCTGAAACTCGCCGACACCGTCGAACGCCGTGACCGTGACGCGGCCTTGGAGGCAGTACTTAGCGTCAGAACGACGTCGACCATGGTTGGCGCTGCCAGGCTGGCCAACCTGGCAGCAAGCCTTGAGGAACTGATTCGCCTCAACGACATGGCTGAAGCCCTCGATGCGCTCCCGTTTGTGCAGACCTGTGGACTCCAAACGATCCGCGAACTCATCCTCTGCTCTGAATCCGCTGACGGATAGTCCCCATCGCTCGATCTGAGCTAGTCCCGTTTGGGCGCCAACCGGTACCCCACCCCACGGACGGTCAATAGCCACTTCGGTTGCCGGGAATCCTCCCCCAGCTTGCGGCGGAGGTTTCCCATATGCACCTCCACCGCGCGCTCATCGGCGTCGCTGATATAGGCGTCATCCCGGTAGTGGTGGCCCCGCACCACCCGCACAAGGTTCGCCTTGGTACGCACCGATCCGGCGCTGCGCAGCAAATCATGCAACAGATCAAACTCACTCCTGGTCAAGCTGAGCTTGTTACCGGTCAGCGTTGCGGTCCGGGTTTCATGGTTCAGGGCCAGACCGTTATGCTGCAGCACGCCCGGCTCGCCGTCGTCCGGACCTGGCTGAGTGGGCTCAGCCGCTGGCCGCGCTTCCTCACTCCGGGGCCGGCGAAGCATTGCGGCAACCCGTGCCCTCAATTCCCGGGGGCGGAACGGCTTGGTGATGAAATCATCGGCGCCCGACTGCAGGGCAGTGAGAGTGTCCAGTTCGTCGGTGCGGGCTGTCAGCATGATGACGTAGCAGTTGCTTGCCTGGCGAATCCGGCGGAGCACCTCGTACCCATCGATATCAGGGAGCCCGACATCGAGGGTGACGATTGCCGCGTCGTACTTGTGGACCAGTTCAACACCTTCTCGGCCTGAGCTGGCGGAGTGGACCTCGAACCCCGATTGGGTGAGGACTGCGTCGACCAGGTTGCGCACGTCAGCATCGTCCTCGATAACTACTGCCACTCCGGGATCGCTCATATCTCATTCCCTATTGTCCGCTAGTCCAGCCGCTAGGGCCATTGCGCCGCTTAAGGATCCATTCCTCGTATTTCACCATACGTTTCTTTGGTTCTCCAGCATACTCGTTGATTCAACTGCTGATTTTAGAATGCCCTTTATGTGTCGAATGCGCGTCGATCCACCAAAATGCGCGGCTGGAGGGTAGCTAATCCCGGGACACGGGAGATAATGGATCAATGCACCTCTCGCGGCCTGGGGACGCCGATAATCGAATACTCTCGCCCTACTTCCGGAAAGTCGGCCGTGCCTGAGCGGTTTCTGCTGCCCAAAACCGGATGGTACGGGTACAGCCACAGCCTTCGCCGAAAAGCGATAATGTATCAACTGCCGCTTGCGGTAGCTATGGTAATCATCGCCGGAACCGCACCGCTCCTGAATCCAGAACTGCTACAAAGCGGTCTCTTTCTTGCTGGGTTACTGTTGCACGTCATCCTCTTCGTGGCGTGTCTGGTCACTCCGTGGTCGCGCGTACCAGAGCCAGCATTGCTGGCCATTCCAATGCTGGACTTCATCGCCATTGGCCTGTGTCGGAACGGTGCAGTTGATATCCTCCCCGGGTTAGCGGCACTGGCGGCTTTCCCGGTGATCTGGCTAGCCGCCTCAGGTCTGATGCCGGCCGTCAGCGGCGTCCTGAGCTTTGTTGGACCATTCCTCATCGTGCTGTTTCCGCAACTGGTGGACTTCACCACCACCTACTCACTCCTGGTGGAGACACTTCTACTGCCCACCATGGCTCTAGCGCTCTTCCTGATTATGCGGGTCTTCGGACTGCAGGTGCGTATGCAGCAGTTGGAACTGGACCGCAAGGCGGAGAAAGTGCGTGAGCTTGAGGCTGAAAGCGGCGACCGCGAACGGCTGCTGACCGCCGTTTTGGACACTGTCGACGTCGGCGTCCTCGCTATCAATACTGAGGGCAGCGTTCTGTTGTCCAACCGACAGCAGCAGTTGTTCCAGCGAACTGTTGCATCGCCCGAGGACGGCGACGAGCTTAGGTTCTCCGGCAGCAAAGGCTCCACACCTCTTCCTGAGGCACGGCACCCGATCCGCCGGGCAATTAACGGCGAGTCCTTCTCGAATAACCTCCTCTGGCTTGACGACGGCGAGTCACAGCGTGCCGTCTCAACTGCGGCACGGCCCATGACCGATCTCGGCGGCGATTTCACCGGCTCGGTGATCGTGTTCAACGACGTGACCGACCTGGTGACGGCGCTGACAGTCAAGGAAGACTTCGTCTCAAATGTGACGCACGAGTTCAGCACCCCGCTCACCTCCATCCTTGGCCACCTTGACCTGGTCCTTGAGTCGCCCGACACCCTCTCCCCTACGGCATGGGAGTCGTTGACCGTGGCCCGACGGAACGCTGAGCGCCTCTCCATTCTGGTGTCCGATCTTCTTTCGGCCGCGTCTGCGTCCATGAACCTCCACGCCAAGCCGACCGAGCTGTCAGGATTGCTGACAGCCCGGCTACGTTCCGCCCGTGCCCATGCCGCGAACGCAGGAGTCACCCTCGTCTCCGAGGTTCCGGAGCGACTCTGGGCCATCGCCGACCCGCTCCGAATGGGCCAGGTGGTGGACAACCTGCTTTCCAACGCCATCAAGTACTCCCCCGACGGCGGGGACGTTACCGTCCGGGCGCATGCGGGCAAGGACACGGTCTGGCTGGAGGTGGAAGACTGCGGGATCGGCATGACGCAGGATGAGACTGAGCTCATCTACGGTAGGTTTTTCCGTGCACACAGTGCCCGCGAATCGGCAATCCCCGGAGTGGGTCTGGGTCTCGCCATCACCAAGGCGATCGTCGAAAGCCACGGTGGCACAATTCAATGCGCAAGCTCACCGGGAGCCGGCACGAAGTTCACCGTCACCCTGCCCACGTCCGTGGCGCGCGCCCCCGCCACCGCCAACTGATGGATCCGTCCATGACGGAATCCGTGGTCCGTTCCCTGCCAGTTCGCGCGAAGGCGCTGACCGCTGGGGCAGTCGTACTGTTCAGCGCGGTGGTGGTGTGGCGGTTCGGGTGGGTTCCGGAAGTTTTTGCGCTGCTGCTCCTGACAGTTTTTGGGGTGCTGCTGGCGACGATCGACCTGAGAACACGCCTGTTGCCGAATGCGCTGCTAATGCCGTTTGCAATCGCTGCAGTGGTTCTGCTGACCGTGGCCAGCGTTCTGTCGGGAGACTGGGGCCGGCTGGGTGGAGCAGCCATCGGCGGTGTCGCCATGTTTGGCTTGTATCTTGTGCTGGCTCTGGTTTCGCCGGGTAGCCTCGGCATGGGGGACGTGAAGCTTGCAGCAGTGCTTGGCCTCTACGGCGGTTACTTCGGGATGACTGCCTGGCTGGCGACGGTACTGGGCGGCTTCGTCCTCGGCGGCGTGGTCAGTGTAGTGCTGCTCGTCCTGACCAAGGCGTCGGCGCGTTCCGTGTTCCCCTTTGGCCCGCCAATGATCGTGGCCTGTTTCGCCGCGCTGATGGTCTTCGGTTAGAGCAGTTGTTCCCGGACGCTGCCGTCCCGCCGGGCGCGCGTTTCGTCGGCGCGGGAACCGATGGCGTGGTCGTCCGGGTAGCGGACCTCTTCAAGCACGAGCGGGTGCGGGGCGGCCAGCACTGAACGGGCTTCCTTGGTGCGGGCATGCAGCCGTTCGAGCAGCCAGGCCGGTTCCTTCTCACCAACGCCCACCCGCAGGGTGGAGCCAATCAACCCACGCACCATGTTGTGGCAAAAAGCATCCGCTTGGACGGTCGCGATGATCACGCCATTATCAGCCCGCTGAAAATCGAAGCGTTGCAGTTCGCGAACCGTCGTGGCTCCCGGCCGCGGTTTGGCGAAGGAGCGGAAGTCCTGCAGGCCCAGGAGCCGCCGGGCGCCGTCGTTCATCCGGTTAACCTGCAGTTCGTCGGGATGCCACAACGTCACCCCGCGGGTCAAGGGGTCCCGCAGCTCCGGTAGGTCAGCGATTCGGTAGCTATACCGACGCCACAGCGCGGAGAATCTGGCATCGAAACCTGAGGGTGCCAGCGCAACCTTGAGCACGACGACGGCGGGAACCTGGTGCCGCTGTCGGTCGGCCTGATCGAGTTCCCGGCTGATCGTCGCGCCCAGCCGCCGCAGCATTGCCGTTTCGGGTGACAACTCCCGGCCGCGTCGTAGGCCCTCCCACTCCCCCGGGGTGACGTCCACGTGCGCTACCTGGCCGCGGGCGTGGACCCCGGCATCGGTGCGCCCGGCAACGGTCAGCCGGGCCGGACGCCTGAACAGCGTCTCAAGTCCGGCCTCAATGACTCCCTGAACCGTTGGTAGTCCAGGTTGCAGCGCCCACCCGGAGAAGGGGCGGCCGTCGTACGCGAGGTCCAGGCGCACACGCAAAAGCCCGCCGTCCTCACGTTGGACAGCGGGCTTTTGCTCAGTCATGGTGCGCGGGAGTGGCGGAAGAATTACTTCTTGCCGTCGTCCTCGGTGGTTCCTTCTTCAACGACAACAACCTCGTCAGCGCCGGCCTCGGCGCTGATGTTGGTGTCCTCAGCCGCAACCTCGTCGGCCGAAGAAGCTGACTCTGCGGAATCCGCTGACTCGGGTGAGTCTGAAGAATCAGCTGACTCAGGCGAATCCGCAACGACCGGCGCAACTGGAGCTGCGTTGGCCTTGGACTGCTCGGCTTCGGCAACAACCGACTGCTTCGCCGACATTGGCTCGAGAACCAATTCGATGACTGCCATCGGAGCGTTGTCGCCCTTACGGTTGCCGATCTTGGTGATCCGGGTGTAACCGCCTTCGCGGTTCGCAACGGCAGGAGCAATGTCGGTGAACAGCTCGTGGACGATGCTCTTGCTGCTGATGATGCCAAGAACGCGACGCCGTGAGGCCAGGTCGCCCTTCTTCGCGAAGGTGATTAGGCGCTCCGCGTAGGGACGAAGCCGCTTCGCTTTGGTCACCGTGGTGGTGATGCGCTTGTGCTCGAACAGTGAGGCGGCCAAGTTGGCGAGCATCAGGCGTTCGTGCGCCGGACCGCCTCCGAGACGTGGGCCCTTTGTTGGTGTGGGCATGATTGTTTCTCCTCTAAGTGGTCCTGTCCGCCGCTTCCCAGCGGCGGACAGGTCTTTCTAACGTTGTTAGAGCTCGTCGTCGCTGTAGGCGGCGTCGTCTTCTTCAATGGCTGCTGCGCGAGCTGCCAGATCGAACCCTGGAGGGGAATCCTTCAGGGACAGGCCTAGTTCAACCAGTTTCGCCTTGACCTCATCGATGGACTTGGCACCGAAGTTACGGATGTCCATCAGATCAGCCTCGGAGCGGGCAACGAGTTCACCCACGGTGTGGATGCCCTCGCGCTTGAGGCAGTTGTAGGACCGAACGGTCAGTTCAAGATCTTCAATCGGCAGCGCCATGTCGGCTGCCAGGGCAGCGTCGGTCGGCGATGGGCCGATCTCGATCCCCTCGGCCGCGGTGTTCAACTCACGGGCGAGACCGAACAGCTCCACCAGGGTGGTACCCGCTGAAGCCACTGCATCGCGGGGGGCGATAGCGTCCTTGGTTTCGACGTCGACAATCAGACGGTCGAAGTCGGTGCGCTGCTCGACACGGGTTGCTTCAACCCTGAAGGTGACCTTCAGTACCGGCGAGTAGATCGAGTCGACCGGAATACGGCCAATCTCGGAGTCGCCGGACTTGTTCTGCGACGCTGACACGTAGCCGCGCCCACGCTCGATGGTGAGTTCGAGCTCGAACTTTCCCTTCGAGTTGAGGGTGGCAATGTGCAGATCCGGGTTGTGGAACTCGACACCGGCTGGCGGTGCGATGTCCGCAGCGGTGACGACGCCGGGACCCTGCTTGCGCAGGTAGGCGACGACTGGCTCGTCGTGCTCGGAAGACACGGCAAGGTTCTTGATGTTAAGGATGATCTCAGTGACATCTTCCTTGACACCCGGCACGGTGGTGAATTCGTGCAGCACGCCGTCGATGCGGATGCTGGTAACGGCTGCACCCGGGATCGACGAGAGCAGCGTGCGGCGGAGCGAATTGCCGAGGGTGTAGCCGAAACCGGGCTCCAGCGGTTCGATGACGAACCGTGAGCGGTTGTCGGCGACGACTTCTTCAGTCAGGGTGGGGCGCTGTGCAATAAGCACTTACATTTCCTTTCAGGGAGCATCCGCTATATGACGCAACACAAATGGTGGAAAGGGACAGCTAGCAAGCAACGCTTATTAGCTTTAGGGGCGGTGTCGAACGCCGCCCTGCGTTAGCCCAGGTAATGGGATCAAACGCGGAGCGGCATTCGCACCAGAAAAGCTAATTAGACGCGGCGGCGCTTTGGCGGCCGGCAGCCGTTGTGTGCGCTGGGGGTGACGTCCTGGATGGAGCCAACCTCAAGGCCCGTGGCCTGCAGCGAGCGGATTGCCGTTTCGCGACCTGAACCTGGACCCTTCACGAAGACGTCGACCTTGCGGACGCCGTGTTCCTGTGCACGCTTGGCAGCAGCTTCAGCAGCCATCTGTGCAGCGAACGGGGTTGATTTACGAGAGCCCTTGAATCCAACTTCACCAGCGGAGGCCCAGGAAATAACTGCGCCTGAAGGGTCCGTGATGGACACGATCGTGTTGTTGAACGTGCTCTTGATGTGCGCCTGTCCAAGCGCGATATTCTTCTTATCCTTGCGACGCGGCTTACGGACCGCTCCACGAGTCTTGGGGGGCATTGCTTCTCCTACGAAAGGTGATGGGTGAGGTGCCGGGACCGGAGGCCCTGCGGCGAAGTTGCTTGATGTGACGAGCCAGAGCCGGTCACTTCAAGGAGCAGCCAGTTAGCGCGCGGCCTTCTTCTTGCCGGCGACGGTCCGCTTTGGACCCTTACGGGTACGCGCGTTGGTTTTCGTGCGCTGTCCACGCACTGGAAGACCTCGGCGGTGGCGGATGCCTTCGTAGCTTCCGATTTCCACCTTCCGGCGGATATCGGCGGCCACCTCACGACGGAGGTCACCTTCGACCTTGTAGTTGACCTCAATATAGTCACGCAACTGCAGCAGTTCCGCGTCGGTGAGGTCCTTGACGCGCGTGTCCGGGCTGATCCCGGTCTCTGCCAACGTCTTGTCTGCACGGGTCTTGCCCACGCCATAGATATAGGTAAGCGCTATCACTACCCGCTTTTCGCGGGGAATGTCTACGCCAGCGAGACGTGCCATAGTGGCGGTTCTCCTTTGGTATTACTGGAGGTCTGAAACAGAGCGGCCTGCTGAAAATCTCAGCTCCCCGGCCTCCGTGCCCGGGGGTGTGCTCCCTCGAATCGAGGGAACTGCTCTGCTTTTATGGTTGTACTACTGCTGCGTGCGGGCTGTACTTCTCGACAAGAGAAGGACGTTAGCCCTGACGCTGCTTGTGGCGCGGGTTTTCGCAGATCACGAGTACGTTGCCCTTGCGGCGAACCACCTGGCACTTATCGCAGATCCGCTTGACGCTCGGCTGGACCTTCATGGTTTTCCTTTGCGTTGTTTGCAGATTGTGCTGTAACTACACTCCCTACCCTGAGTCAGGATGGGAGAATTCCTTATTTGTAGCGGTAGACGATCCGACCTCTGGTGAGGTCGTAAGGGCTAAGCTCCACTACCACCCGGTCCTCAGGGAGGATCCGGATATAGTGCTGACGCATTTTTCCCGAGATGTGGGCAAGGACAATGTGTCCGTTGGCCAGCTCAACGCGGAACATCGCGTTGGGCAGAGCCTCGTTCACAGTGCCTTCAATCTCAATGACACCGTCTTTCTTGGCCATATCCTCCGCTAACGTCTATGCCCACCGCTCTCGCGGCGGGCGCTTGGGGTTGTGATCGTTGGCCTACTTCCGCCACAGCTCCGGACTACCGGACCGTGCACGCGGGGGCACCCTAAATGGGCACAAGAGTAGAGACAACCAACAGACAACACTACGCCATGGGTACTGAAATGTTAAATCTTGCAGTTCGGCGCAGCTCAGGACAGTGCGACGGGCGTGACGCCGAGCGGCTTGAGCTTGGCTGCGCCCCCATCCTCGGCGCTGAGCACCCAGATGCCGCCGTGGTGCACGGCGACTGTGTGCTCCCATTGGCAGGCGCGTCGTCCGTCGGCGGTGACTACTGTCCAATCGTCGTCGAGCAACGTGGTCTCCAGCCGCCCAAGGACGAGCATGGGCTCGATTGCCAGACACAGCCCCGGCCGGACTTTCGGGCCCCGGTGCCCGCTTCGGTAGTTGAGGACATCTGGCGGCTGATGCATGGCCGTGCCGATGCCATGCCCTACATAGTCCTGCAGGATGCCCATGGGTTCGCCGTCGAGACCTGACACGTAGTCATCGATGGCATTCCCAATGTCCCCGACATGCCGTGCGTCAGCAAGCGCGGCAATTCCGTGCCACATGGCTGACTCGGTTGCGTCGGACAGGCGCCGGTCCTCGGGCCGAGCCTGTCCCACTATGACCGAGCGGGCGGAATCGGAATGCCACCCATCAACAATGGCGCCGCCGTCAATGGACAGGATATCGCCGTCCTGTAGGACATAGTCACCGGGAATGCCGTGGACCACTTCGTCATTCACTGAGGCGCAGATGGATGCAGGGAACCCGTGATAGCCCAGGAAGTTGGAGGTCGCGCCGGACGCTTTGAGCACCCCCGCGAACACTCCGTCGAGCTCCCGCGTCGTCACTCCGACAGCTGCTGCCGCGATCGCTTCGTCGAGCGCCGTCGAAAGCACCAGGCCAGCCTTCCGCATGGTACGGATCTGCTGATTGTTCTTGTATTCGACTTTCGACTGGCGAAACATTTGACCTACCGCGAGCCGTTCAGGGCGGTGACGACTCGTTCGGTCACCGTATCGATAGCACCGATCCCGTCAACCCGTTTCACAATGCCGCGCCCCTCGTACTGGGAGACGACACCCTCGGTCTGCTCGTGGTACAGATCCAGCCGGTGTCGGATCACGGTCTCGTTGTCGTCGCTGCGGCCGTCGAGCTCCGCGCGGCCGGTCAACCGGCGCACCAGTTCCTCGTCGGGTGCCGTGAGCTGCAGGACCGCGTCAAGGGCGAGATGGTTTTGAGCCAGAATGTCATCCAACTCGGTAACCTGGGCAGCTGTCCGCGGGTAACCATCGAGGAGGAAACCCTCACGGACGTCGTCCTCTTTGAGCCGGTCCCGCACCATGGAGTTGGTGACGCTGTCGGGCACGAAGTCACCGGCGTCCATGTACTTCTTGGCTTCCAATCCCAACGGGGTTTCGCGCTTCACGTTGTCGCGGAAGATGTCTCCGGTGGAGATCGCTACCACGCCGAGTCGTTCGGAGATCCGCGCGGCCTGTGTGCCTTTGCCGGACCCGGGAGGACCGATTATGAGCATGCGTGTCATCGCAACAACCCTTCGTAGTGACGCTGCTGAAGCTGAGCGTCGATCTGCTTCACCGTCTCGAGTCCAACGCCCACCATGATGAGAATTGAGACACCGCCGAAGGGGAAGTTCTGGTTTGCGTTGATCAACACGAGCGCAATCAACGGGATCAGTGCGACCAGGCCCAGGTAAATGGCGCCAGGAAGGGTGATGCGGGACAGCACGTACTGCAGGTACTCAGCCGTGGGCCTGCCAGCGCGAATGCCGGGGATGAACCCGCCGTACTTCTTCATGTTCTCGGACACCTCGTCCGGGTTGAACGTGATCGCTACGTAGAAGTAGGTGAAGAAGACGATCATTGCGAAGTAAAGAGCCATGTACAGCGGGTGATCGCCGTTGGCCAGGTACGTAGTGATGAAGTTGACCCATTCCGGCGGTGGTGTCTGTCCGTCGGTCGGGGTGTTGAACTGGGCGATCAGCGTGGGCAGGTAAAGCATGGAGGACGCGAAGATCACTGGGATGACGCCGGCCATGTTGACCTTGATCGGGATGTAGGTGCTGCTCCCCCCGAGCGTGCGTCGCCCAACCATGCGCTTGGCGTACTGGACGGGGATTCGCCGCTGCGACTGCTCAACGAAGATCACCAGCGCAACGACTACCAGACCGATGGCAATGACCGCAACGAAGACCGTCCACCCCTGGGTCCGGAGGATCTCGCCGAGCGAGGTGGGGAAGCCAGCAGCGATGGCGGTAAAGATCAGCAACGACATGCCATTGCCGACGCCGCGCTCGGTGATGAGCTCACCCATCCACATAATTAGTCCGGTACCGGCGGTGAGCGTGATGATCAGCAGCAGGACGGTGATGATGGTGTCGTCGGGGATGATCGGCACTGGGCAGTCGCCGAGCAGTGCACCCGATCGTGCCAGGGAAACAAGGGTGGTGGCGTTCAGCAGGCCTAGCGCGATGGTCAGGTAGCGCGTGTACTGGGTCAGGGTGGATTGACCCTGCGCGCCTTCCTGGTGCAGTTCCTGGAAACGGGGGATGACTACCCGGAGGAGTTGGGTGATGATGCTCGCCGTGATGTAGGGCATGATGCCCAGCGCGAAGATAGACACCTGGAGGAGTGCGCCACCACTGAAGAGGTTCACGAACTCGTAGAGGCCGCCCTCCGTGTTACCGAGCTGCAAACATTGCTGAACATTGCCGTAATCGACACCCGGTGCGGGGATAAAGGCACCCATCCGGAAGATGGTGATGATTCCAAGCGTGAACAACAGCTTGCGCCGCAAGTCTGGCGTCCGGAAAGCCCGGCCAATAGCGCTAAGCAAGCGTCCTCCTGAAGGTCTTGGTGTCCATGGCGGACAGATACACAACAACCGAGTCTAACGGTTGAAACCCGGTGCGTCGGACCCGGGGGTGGCTCGGTGAGCCTATTGGCCATAAAAAACTCTTGGTGAGCCGGAATGTTCCGGCCCACCAAGAGTCTAGTTGCTGGATCGGTTAGATCACAGCGGGTCTGCCTAGAGTCCGGTAACCGAACCGCCGGCTGCAGTGATTTTTTCTGCAGCGCTGGCCGAGTAGGCGTGGACCGTGACGTCGACCTTGACGGTGATGTCGCCCGTGCCCAGTACCTTTACGGGCTGGTTCTTGCGAACCGCACCGTTGGCCACCAGGCTGTCGACCGACACCTCACCGCCGTTCGGGTACAACTCCGAGATTTTGTCCAGGTTCACTACCTGGAACTCGACCCGGAACGGGTTCTTGAAGCCGCGCAGCTTGGGAAGGCGCATGTGCAGGGGAAGCTGACCACCTGCGAAGCCTGCCTTGACCTGGTAACGCGCCTTGGTTCCCTTCATACCGCGCCCTGCGGTCTTACCCTTCGAGCCTTCGCCACGGCCCACACGGGTCTTGGCGGTTTTGGCTCCCGGGGCGGGACGCAGGTGGTGGACCTTGAGTGCGTGAACGCGCTCTGTGTCCGTTGCTGTGGCTGTTGCCACTTTCTTCTCTGCCATTAGTTGGCCTCCTCAACCTTCACGAGGTGCGGAACCGTGTTGACCATGCCAACGGTGACGGCATCAGCGGTCCGGACAACAGTGTGTCCGATGCGCTTCAGACCGAGTGACCGCAGCGTGTCGCGCTGGTTCTGCTTGCCGCCAATGACGGACTTGATTTGGGTGATTTCGAGCTTCGCTGAGCTTACTAACACGCGCTTGGGAGTTGCCATTACGCACCTGCCTTTTGTTCCTGCATTGCGCGCAGCATTGACGAGGAAGCTACCTGGTCCAGTGGCAACCCACGTCGGGCGGCTACTGCCTGAGGCTCTTCCAGCCGCTTCAGCGCGTCAACAGTTGCGTGAACAATGTTGATGGCGTTCGAGGAGCCGAGTGATTTGGACAGGACATCGTGGATGCCGACGCATTCCAGTACAGCGCGCACTGGACCACCAGCGATAACGCCGGTACCTGGGGAGGCCGGGCGGAGCAGGACTACGCCTGCAGCCGCTTCGCCCTGAACCAGGTGAGGAACTGTGCCACCGATGCGGGGAACCTTGAAGAAGGACTTCTTGGCCTCTTCAACGCCCTTGGCGATTGCTGACGGAACTTCCTTGGCCTTGCCGTAACCTACGCCGACCATGCCGTTACCGTCGCCGACGACAACCAGGGCGGTGAAGCTGAAGCGCCGTCCACCCTTGACCACCTTTGACACCCGGTTGATAGCAACCACGCGCTCGACGAACTTGTCCTTGTCGTCGCGTCCGCCGTCGCGGCCACCACGGCCACCATCGCGGCCGCCACGGCCACCGTCCCGACCGCCAGCACCGCCGGCGCCGCTGTTACGGCCACCGCGTTCTCCGCGGGCACCGCCCTTGCGGTCGTCGGCTGCTGCCGTTGCGGGTGCTTCTGCAGTCGAAGCTGCAGCAGCAGGCTGTTCAGTACCTGTACTCAATTCAGGTTCCTTTGCATTGATTTCCTCGGTCACAGTGCCAACCCACCTTCGCGGGCGCCATCTGCGATGGCGGCAATGCGGCCGTGGTACTTGTTGCCGCCACGGTCGAAGACGACAGCTTCGATTCCAGCAGCCTTGGCGCGTTCTGCGACGAGGTTGCCCACGCGCTTGGCCTTGGCGGTCTTGTCACCGTCGAATGCACGGAGATCGGCTTCCAGGGTGGAGGCCGACGCAACCGTGACACCCAGTCCGTCGTCGACGACCTGAACGAACATGTGCCGTGCGGACCGGTTGACTACCAGACGCGGGCGAACCGCGGTTCCAGTGATGCGCTTGCGCACACGGAGGTGGCGACGTCCACGCTGGGCGGACTTGCTCTTGGAGCTTCGCTTCTTGTTAATGCTGATAGCCATGATTATTTACCAGACTTTCCGACTTTACGGCGAACAACTTCGCCTGCGTAGCGCACGCCCTTGCCCTTATAGGGGTCCGGCTTCCGCAGCTTGCGGATGTTAGCGGCGACTTCGCCGACCTGCTGCTTGCTGATGCCGGAGACGGAAACCTTGGTGGGTCCCTCAACGGTCAGAGTGATGCCTTCCGGTGCCTTGACTGCTACCGGGTGGCTGAAGCCCAGTGCGAACTCCAGATCGGAACCCTTGGCCTGCACGCGGTAACCGGTGCCGACAATTTCGAGGTTCTTCTTGTATCCGTCGGTCACACCGATGATCATGTTGGAGATCAGGGTGCGGGTCAGGCCGTGCAGCGAACGCGATTCGCGCTCGTCGTTGGGCCGCGTGACGGTCAGTGTGCTCTCATCAAGTTCAACCAGGATCGGGCTGGGCACGGTGTGGCTCAGCTCGCCCTTGGCTCCCTTGACGGACACCAGGTTACCGGCGACTTTTACCTCAACACCCGCGGGAACGGAGATGGGGAGACGTCCAATACGTGACATGTGTTTACTCCTTCTCTGTTCCGGCTACCAGACGTAGGCGAGGACTTCCCCACCCACGCCCTTCTTGGATGCCTGGCGGTCTGTCAGCAGCCCTGAGGATGTGGACAGAATGGCGATACCGAGCCCGCCCAGAACGTGGGGCAGGTTGGTGGACTTCGCGTAAACGCGCAGTCCCGGCTTGGAGATGCGGCGGATGCCGGCGATTGAACGCTGGCGTTCAGGACCGAACTTGAGGTCGATGGTCAGCTTCTTGCCAACCTCCGCTTCCTCTTCCTTCCAGCCCGCGATGTAGCCTTCAGCCTTTAGGATGTCGGCGACGCGAGCTTTGAGCTTGCTGTATGGCATGCTCACGGTGTCGTGGTATGCGGAGTTTGCGTTGCGCAGACGTGTCAGCATGTCTGCCACAGGATCTGTCATTGTCATGTGGGCTCTTGCCCTTCCTCGTAACGGTTTCCGGGGCCCGGTTTAGGGTGTTCGGCTTGCGCCTTGCCCTGCCCGGTACGGACCTGGAACGTAGTTAGATTAATCTTCGGATTTGAACGGGAAGCCGAGCGCTTTGAGCAGTGCACGGCCTTCGTCGTCGGTCTTTGCTGTGGTGACAACGGTGATGTCCATGCCACGTACGCGGTCGATCTTGTCCTGGTCGATCTCGTGGAACATTGACTGTTCCGTGAGGCCGAAGGTGTAGTTACCGTTTCCGTCGAACTGGCGGCCGCTGAGGCCACGGAAGTCGCGGATACGGGGCAGTGCGAGCGAGACCAGACGGTCGACGAATTCCCACATGCGGTCGCCACGAAGGGTTGCGTGGCAGCCGATGGGCATTCCCTCGCGCAGTTTGAACTGTGCGATGGACTTGCGGGCCTTGGTGACCTGAGGCTTCTGACCGGTGATCTGGGTCATGTCGCGCACAGCGCCGTCAATGAGCTTGGAGTCCTTTGCGGCATCTCCAACACCCATGTTCACAACAACCTTGACCAGGCGTGGAACCTGGTTGACGTTGGTGTAACCGAATTCTTCCTGCAGGCCGGACTTGATTTCGGCGGCGTAGCGCGTCTTCAGGCGCGGGGAGATCTTTGTCTCTACGGCTTCGGTAGTCATTAGAGATCCTTCCCTGATGCCTTGGCGACGCGGATCCGGACCGTACGCTCTTTACCGTCTTTTTCGACGGTATCGATGCGGTAACCGACACGAGTCGGCTTGTTGGTCTCGGGGTCAACCACTGCAACGTTGCTGATATGGATGGGGGCTTCAATGACCTCGATGCCACCGGTCTTGGAGCCGCGCTGCGACTGGCCAACCTTGGTGTGGCGCGTGACGCGGTTGATTCCCTCGACAAGTACGCGGTTGTTTTCGCGGAAGACGCGAAGAACCTTGCCCTGCTTGCCACGGTCTCCGCCGCGTTCCTGCTTGGCACCGCTGATGACCTGAACCAAGTCACCCTTCTTGATCTTGAATTTCACTGTCTTGTTCGCTCCCATGGGTTAGAGCACCTCCGGCGCTAGCGAGATGATCTTCATGAAGCGCTTGTCGCGAAGTTCGCGACCAACGGGACCGAAGATACGCGTACCGCGTGGGTCGCCGTCTGTCTTCAAGATCACCGCAGCGTTCTCGTCAAACTTGATGTAGGAACCATCCGCACGACGGCGTTCCTTCTTGGTGCGGACGATGACCGCCTTGACGACATCGCCCTTCTTGACGTTGCCGCCGGGAATTGCGTCCTTGACGGTGGCGACGATGACGTCACCGATGCCTGCGTAGCGGCGTCCGGATCCACCGAGAACGCGGATGGTCAAGATTTCCTTGGCACCCGTGTTGTCGGCGACCTTTAGCCGCGACTCCTGCTGAATCACTTATTACTCCTGTCGTCGCGCTGGTTCTCTCAACGAGCCTTGCGGAACGGATATGGGTTGGCCCCGTAATACTGGTCCTCAGCCTGCGCGGGCGCGAACACGCCAACGCGAAGAATGCTGAACAAGATTATCGGGCTTTTGTCTCAATCGCCGGTGTGGAAGCACATACCTAACCCACAGGACAGACAAGATTTTCATCTTATCGCGAAAGCGCCCCGGACGCGAAATCGCTGCTGCGATAACTCGTCCGGGGCGCAGTCGTCAACTGCTGGATCCCTGAATGGGCCTACTTGGCGCGCTCGATGATCTCGACCAGGCGCCACCGCTTGGTAGCGGACAGCGGGCGGGTCTCGCTGATGAGAACGTGATCGCCGATGCCGGCGGTGTTCTCTTCATCGTGGACCTTGACCTTGGTGCTGCGGCGAAGAACCTTGCCGTACAGCGCGTGCTTCACACGGTCTTCAACCTGCACCGTGATCGTCTTTTCCATCTTGTCCGAGACTACGTAGCCACGGCGGGTCTTACGGTAGCCGCGGGCGAGATCGTCCGACGTCGTTGCTTCACTCTTCTGTTCACTCACTTGGCGTCCTCCTTAGAAGCCTCGGTACCTGCAGCAGGTGTGCCTGCGTCCGGCGTGCCCGCATCCGGGGCGTCTTTGGTGGAGGCCTTCTTGGACTTCTTGGCCTTTTCAGGCTTTGCTTCCTCAACGGGAGCAACATAGTCAGGCCGAATGCCGAGCTCGCGCTCACGCATCACCGTGTACAGGCGTGCGATGTCGCGCTTTACCGAGCGGAGACGCCCGTGGTTTTCCAACTGTCCGGTTGCGGACTGGAAGCGCAGGTTGAACAGCTCTTCCTTGCCCTTCCGGAGCTCCTCGACCAAACGATCACGATCGAAGCCGTCCAGCTGCTCGGATGTCAGTTCCTTTGAACCAATAGCCATATCTACTCACCACCTTCACGACGCACAATGCGTGCCTTCAACGGCAGCTTGTGGATTGCTAGGCGCAGGGCTTCGCGGGCTACCTCTTCTGATACACCGGAGAGTTCGAAAAGAACCCGACCCGGCTTGACGTTCGATACCCACCACTCAGGGGAACCCTTACCGGAACCCATACGGGTTTCAGCAGGCTTCTTGGTCAGTGGGCGGTCAGGATAAATGTTGATCCAGACCTTGCCGCCACGCTTGATGTGGCGGGTCATGGCAATACGTGCAGCTTCAATCTGACGGTTGGTGACGTATGCCGGGCTCAGAGCCTGGATACCCCATTCACCGAAGCTGACCTGCGTGCCACCGGTAGCAGCGCCGGAACGACCCGGGTGGTGCTGCTTACGGAACTTGACTCGACGTGGGATAAGCATTTAAGCCTGTCCTCCTTCCGCTGCTGCCGGAGCTGCAGCTTCAGCCGGTGCGGCAGTTGCCTGCGCCTCGGTGGGAGCGGAACCGGCAGGGTTACGACGACGACGGTCAGCGCCGCGGTCTCCGCCACGGTCAGCTCCCGCTGGGCCACGGCTCGGACGATCGCTTCCGCCGCCACGTCCACGGGACGGTGCAGCTGCAGCCTGGGCTGCGAGCTCCTTGGCAGTGATGTCGCCCTTGTAGATCCAGACCTTCACGCCGATACGGCCGAAGGTGGTCTTGGCTTCGAAGAACCCGTAATCGATATTCGCGCGAAGGGTGTGCAGGGGCACACGGCCTTCACGGTAGAACTCGGAACGGCTCATTTCTGCGCCACCCAGACGACCGGAGCACTGGACACGGATGCCCTTTGCGCCGGCGCGCTGCGCTGACTGCATAGCCTTCTTCATCGCACGGCGGAACGCCACGCGTGAGGAGAGCTGCTCTGCAACGCCCTGGGCTACAAGCTGAGCTTCCATCTCGGGGTTCTTGACCTCGAGGATGTTCAGCTGAACCTGCTTGCCGGTCAGTTTCTCCAGCTCGCCGCGGATGCGGTCTGCTTCGGCGCCGCGGCGACCGATAACGATACCGGGACGGGCAGTGTGGATATCCACGCGGACACGGTCACGGGTGCGCTCGATCTCAACCTTGGCGATACCGGCACGGTCCATGCCTGTGGCCATCAGTTGACGGATCTTGATGTCCTCGCGGACATAATCCTTGTACCGCTGACCGGGCTTGTTGCTGTCGGCAAACCAGTGCGAACGGTGGTCCGTGGTGATACCGAGCCTGAACCCATGCGGGTTTACTTTCTGTCCCACTAGCGGACCTGCGCTTTCTCAGGGGTGGCTACTACAACTGTGATGTGGCTAGTCCGCTTCAAAATGCGGAATGCACGGCCCTGGGCGCGCGGCCGGAACCGCTTCATCGTGGGGCCCTCATCAACAAATGCCTCGCTGATGAACAGGTTATCTTCGTCGAATGCGACGCCATCCCGGTCCGCGAGGACTCGGGCGTTGGCGACGGCCGACTGTACTACCTTGAATACCGGCTCTGAAGCTGCCTGTGGGGCGAACTTCAGTATTGCCAGAGCCTCATTCGTCTGCTTGCCACGAACCAGGTTGACGACGCGCCGGGCCTTCATAGGCGTGACACGCGAAAAACGCGCAACTGCCTTGGCTTCCATTGCTTTCCTTCTCTCGTCTTCTGCCGCTCGAGCAGCGCCTAGCGGCGCTTGCCCTTGCGGTCGTCCTTTACATGGCCGCGGAAGGTCCGCGTCGCAGCGAATTCGCCGAGCTTGTGCCCGACCATTGACTCTGTGACAAACACCGGGATGTGCTTGCGCCCGTCGTGCACGGCGATCGTGTGCCCCAGCATGTCGGGGATGATCATTGAGCGGCGGGACCACGTCTTGATGACGTTCTTGGTGCCCTTGTCGTTTTCACGAGCGACCTTCACAAAAAGGTGCTGATCGACGAAGGGGCCTTTCTTCAGGCTGCGTGGCATGTCTCCAGGCTCCTATCGCTTGTTCTTGCCGGAACGACGGCGACGCACAATCAGTGAGTCGCTCTCTTTGTTTTTGCGGCGGGTACGGCCTTCGGCCTTACCGTTCGGGTTCACCGGGTGACGGCCACCAGAGGTCTTACCTTCACCACCACCATGTGGGTGATCAACCGGGTTCATGGCAACGCCACGAACGGTTGGGCGGACGCCCTTCCAGCGCATACGGCCAGCCTTGCCCCAGTTGATGTTGGACTGTTCTGCGTTTCCAACTTCACCGATGGTGGCCCGGCAGCGAACATCCACATTGCGGATTTCGCCGGAGGGGAGGCGGAGCTGCGCGAAGCGGCCCTCCTTGGCAACCAGCTGGACCGACGCACCGGCCGAGCGAGCCATCTTGGCCCCGCCGCCTGGACGCAGTTCCACAGCGTGGATCACGGTACCAACCGGGATGTTACGCAGTGGCAGGTTGTTGCCTGGCTTGATGTCAGCGCCTGCTCCGGCTTCCACCGTGTCGCCCTGCTTCAGGCGGTTCGGTGCAACGATGTAGCGCTTAGTGCCGTCAACGTAGTGGAGAAGCGCAATGCGAGCCGTGCGGTTGGGATCGTATTCGATCTCAGCAACACGTGCGTTGACGCCGTCCTTGTCGTGGCGACGGAAGTCAATCAGGCGGTACTGGCGCTTGTGGCCACCACCCTTGTGACGGGTCGTGATCCGACCGGTGTTGTTACGACCACCCTTTTTAGGGAGGGGACGCACCAGGGATTTTTCCGGGGTGGACCGAGTGATTTCTGCGAAGTCAGCAACGCTCGAGCCGCGACGGCCGGGGGTTGTTGGCTTGTACTTAAGAATAGCCATGTGTCATTTCCTCGTTAAAGTGGTCTCCGCCCTAAGAGAGCGGACCGCCGAAGATGTCGATCGTTCCTTCTTTGAGGGTCACGATGGCACGCTTGGTAGCCTTCCGCTGACCCCAGCCGAAGCGGGTGCGCTTGCGCTTACCCGAACGATTGAGAGTGTTGATCGAGTCGACCTTGACGGAGAAAATCTTCTCCACGGCCAGCTTGATCTCTGTCTTGTTTGAGCGCGGGTCGACCAGGAAGGTGTACTTACCTTCGTCGATCAGGCCGTAGCTCTTTTCCGAGACGACCGGCGCAAGGACGACGTCGCGGGGATCTTTGGAGATGGTCGCGCTCACTTGGCGTCCTCCGTAGCTGTTGTGCTCTCGTCAGCATCTACGGTCGTGTCGGTGGAACCGACGAACGTGTCGTAAGCGGCCTTCGTGAAGATCACGTCATCGGAAACCAGCACGTCATAGGTGTTGAGCTGGTCAACATAGAGGACGTGTACTTCCGGGACGTTCCGCACGGACAGTGCCGTGAGATCGTTGGCGCGCTCAATAACGATGAGCAGGTGTGGACGCTCCGAGATGCTGCGAAGCGCGTCGATTGCACCCTTGGTGGACGGCTTCTCGCCGGATACCAGGGATTCAAGAACGTGGATACGGCCGTTACGTGCCCGATCAGAGAGTGCACCGCGCAGGGCGGCTGCCTTCATCTTCTTGGGGGTGCGCTGGCTGTAGTCGCGTGGGGTGGGTCCGTGAACAACGCCGCCACCGGTCATGTGAGGGGCGCGGATCGAACCCTGACGGGCGCGACCTGTTCCCTTCTGCTTGAACGGCTTGCGGCCTGCGCCGGATACCTCTGCACGGGTCTTCGTCTTGTGCGTACCCTGGCGGGCAGCTGCAAGCTGAGCCACGACGACCTGGTGCAGCAAGGGCACGTTGGTCTGCGTGTCGAAGATCTCTGCGGGGAGATCGACCTTTACAGTGTTGACAGCCATTTGGCTATGCTCCCTTCACGGCGGTGCGTACGAGGACGACCTGGCCGCGGGCGCCGGGGACGGCACCCTTGATGAGCAGCAGCGACTTCTCGGCATCCACACCGTGAACCGTGAGGTTCAGAGTGGTCTGACGAACGGCACCCATACGGCCTGCCATTTTCATGCCCTTGAAGACGCGGCTGGGGGTGGACGCGCCACCGATCGAGCCGGGCTTGCGGTGGTTCTTGTGGGCACCGTGGGATGCGCCGACGCCGTGGAAGCCGTGACGCTTCATAACACCGGCGAAGCCCTTGCCCTTGGTGGTGCCGATGACGTCGACCTTCTGGCCGGCTTCGAAGATCTCCACGGAGAGCTCCTGGCCCAGCGAGTAGGTGTCAGCATCGGAGGTACGCAGCTCAACGACGTGGCGGCGCGGCGTGACGCCGGCCTTTTCGAAGTGACCGGCCAGAGGCTTGGTCACCTTGCGGGGGTCGATCTGGCCGAAGCCGATCTGGACGGCGGTGTAGCCATCCTGGTCCGCTGAACGGAGCTGGGTAATGACGTTGGAGTCAGCCTGGACGACGGTAACCGGCACGAGCAGGTTGTTTTCGTCCCAGACCTGGGTCATCCCGAGCTTGGTGCCCAGAAGACCCTTGACCTGACGCGTAAGTGAAGTAGACATTATGATCCGCTCTCCCTTACAGCTTGATTTCGATGTTCACGTCCGCAGGCAGGTCGAGACGCATCAGCGAATCAACGGCCTTGGGCGTGGGGTCAATGATGTCGATCAGACGCTTGTGTGTACGCATTTCGAAGTGCTCGCGGCTGTCCTTGTACTTGTGCGGTGAGCGGATAACGCAGTACACGTTCTTCTCCGTCGGCAGTGGCACTGGGCCAACAACCGTAGCGCCTGCGCGCGTCACCGTCTCAACGATCTTCCGTGCTGATACGTCGATGACCTCGTGGTCATACGACTTCAGCCGGATGCGGATTTTTTGTCCCGCCATGGCGTCTCGACTCTCTCTCTCAAGAATTCTTGAATATCTGTCAGTTCCTGCACGTGCTGCGCCCGTTGCACTGGCGCTCCTCCCACAGACTGAATCCGGAAGTTTCCGGGTTCCTCACCCTGTGGAGGTACCGACCCCCGCGCTCGGGCGTGTCGTGGATTCTTCGCAAACTGATCCTCAGAATGCATCCACGTTTCCAGCCCAGCTGAAATGAGGGTGGTTATATTTGGGCTAACCGCCCGGTGAACACTGACCCTGCATCAGGCATTATCCTGACCGGGACGGTATCTCAAACCGCGCGCGCAAGCGCTTGAACAACTTGTCCAGTTTGCCAGATATCAGTGCAGAAGGCGAATCAGGGTTCCGACACGCCGCCAGCTGTGCTCCGACCGTGGATGACGCCAGCACCCGCCGTCGCCGTCGGCACGCTGGCCTACGCGCAAAAGTGGCAGAGGCGCAGAATCACTGTGGGGCAACCCACCCCCCTCCACCACTCCCGAAGCCTACCTGGCCCTCCCCTACTTTCCGTGCCTTCCCCACTCTCAGTGTCTTCCCCTCTTTCCAGCGGGCGGGCGGGCCGGCGCCGGAGCTCTGCGCCTGGGCTACTCCCGCGCCACTTTCCAGCGGGCGAGCCCAAAAGCGGCAAGCGCGGCACATATAGTAGGGGCGCTTGCCGATTTCTGCGGCGTTAGTCCGATTCAGCAGCGCTGGCCGCGGGACCTACGGCCTCCCCCTGACCGGACGACCGGCTTCCAGCCCCTTGGAGACAAGCAAAGCGAGCAGCCGCTCCGGCTTGTAGACGTCCTCCCAGATCCAGCGCACCACAGTGAACCCCAGCGCGCGCAACCGATCCTCGCGGATCTTCTCGTCGACCACCACCTGGCTGGCACTACGCCCGCCCATGTACTCGGGCTTCTGGTACTTCACCAGACCATCAAACTCGCCGATAAGTCTCCGCTCCCGCCAGTAGAAGTCGGTCTGGGCGACGAACCCATGTGCATCGTTGAACGTTGCTTGAAGCTCCGGCCGCTCTATACCCAAAAGCGCCATCTGTGCCCGGCTGGCAGATTCGCCCGGTGAGCCCGATACCGGATCGCTAAAGGTTAGCACCGTGTCCATTCGTCTTCTCGATGCCGCCGATCCTAGACTTTCTGCGGCTGTTCGAAGCCGCGCTGCATCAGTTCTGTTTCGCCGGAGTGAGTCATCCAGCGCGACGACCGCGCTGGCAAAAGTCGACTCGGTGGCTAGAGCGAGAAGCGTGTAGTCCAAGGAGGTTACACGCAGGCCATCCAGCCGTACCGTGGCCGGCGTATAGCCTTCAGTGAAATGACGGCGGATGTCTTTCCTTGACCTGTCGGACCGCCGGCCCTCCTGTTGTGTGTGCACACGCGGAGGGACACCCAGGATCGGAATTGAATGCAGCACGGCTGCGCTCTCATGAGAGAAAAGGGGCGGGCGCTGGGCGCTGAGGTTGACTGCAAGAACCAGGACCCGGTATCGGTCCCAGCGATTCAGGACCTGCCACTCCCCCGCGTTAATGTAGACACCCTGCCTCACCCTCATCAGAGTTCCGGAACGGCACTGCCGCTGCAGCGCAGTGGGGTCTACGCCTTGGAGCGCCATCTCAGCCGAAGTTCTCAGGTGATTCCGCAGTTCCACTAGTCGACTCATACCCCGAGTCTTGCGGTCCGGCACCGGGCCGGGAGCCGACGTCGCCGTTATGTTGACAACCCTCCTCCGCCAGGGGTCCCAGGACTCTGCTCCCGCCGCCGAAAACCACCCGCGCAGCACTATTCGACAAACGGTGCAGTTATACGTGGGGCGTCTGCAGATTGCGGGGGCATTTGCCGACATGTGCCGCGCTAACGCAGAGCCACCCTGGAGACCCACGACAAAGGAGAGGCCCCGCTGCAGGTGCAGCGGGGCCTCTCCTCAGTGACTCGTGGAGAGTTACTTGATGATCTTGGTAACGCGTCCTGAACCTACGGTCCGGCCGCCTTCGCGAATAGCGAAGCCGAGGCCCTCTTCCATAGCGATTGGCTGGATGAGCGCAACGGTCATCTCAGTGTTGTCGCCAGGCATAACCATTTCAGTACCCTCGGGGAGAGTAATGACACCGGTTACGTCAGTTGTACGGAAGTAGAACTGAGGACGGTAGTTGGAGTAGAACGGGTTGTGACGCCCGCCTTCGTCCTTTGCCAGGATGTAGACGTTGGCATCGAAATCGGTGTGCGGGGTGATTGAACCCGGCTTGACGATAACCTGTCCACGCTCTACATCTTCACGCTTGATTCCGCGGAGCAGGAGACCACAGTTCTCGCCTGCCCATGCTTCGTCGAGCTGCTTGTGGAACATCTCGATACCGGTGACGGTGGTCTTCTGGATCGGACGGATACCGACAATCTCGATTTCCGAGTTGATCTTCAGGGTTCCACGCTCGGCGCGGCCCGTTACAACGGTTCCACGGCCGGTGATGGTGAAGACGTCTTCAACCGGCATCAGGAACGGCTTGTCCTTGTCGCGGATTGGGTCCGGGACGCTGTTGTCGACTGCATCCATCAGTTCCTCGACGGACTTGACCCACTCAGGGTCGCCTTCGAGTGCCTTGAGGCCGGAGACGCGCACCACTGGTGCCTCATCGCCGTCGAAGCCCTGCGCGCTGAGCAGCTCGCGGACCTCCATCTCGACGAGGTCAAGCAGCTCCTCGTCGTCGACCATGTCGGACTTGTTCAGCGCGACCAGCAGGTAGGGAACGCCAACCTGGCGGGCAAGCAGAACGTGCTCGCGGGTCTGAGCCATCGGGCCGTCAGTCGCAGCAACCACGAGGATTGCTCCGTCCATCTGTGCAGCACCGGTGATCATGTTCTTGATGTAGTCAGCGTGGCCGGGAGCGTC
Source organism: Arthrobacter sp. TMN-50 (assembly GCF_054511125.1). NCBI lineage: Bacteria > Bacillati > Actinomycetota > Actinomycetes > Micrococcales > Micrococcaceae > Arthrobacter > Arthrobacter sp. TMN-50. Next base: position 445,938 of record NZ_JBTNDG010000001.1, read on the forward strand.
TACGTGTGCGTAGTGGCGCTTCTCGGTCTGGTACTCAACATGCGAGATGTTGATGGTGATGCCGCGCTGCTTCTCCTCGGGGGCCGAGTCGATGGACGCGAAGTCGCGTGCCTCGTTGAGATTGGGGTACTTGTCGTACAGCACCTTGGAAATGGCAGCCGTCAACGTCGTCTTTCCATGGTCAACGTGACCGATGGTTCCGATGTTAACGTGCGGCTTAGTCCGCTCGAACTTTGCCTTCGCCACGGGTTCCTCCTAGAACGTTTTGAGAAGATTTGCTTCCCAGCCGCGCTGTTCGCGGCTGAAACTGTTGCAAGTCTACTGGGGGCTTTTACTTTGATGAAATTACTGCATGCCGCAGGAACCGGGTGGCTCCGTTGACGGGTCTACGTTTGGGCTATTCGCCGCGGGTCTTTTGGATAATCTCGTCGGCTACAGCCTTCGGAACCTCCGAGTAGCTGTCGAACTTCATCGAGTACACCGCACGTCCCTGGGTCTTCGACCGCAGGTCACCGATGTATCCGAACATGCCCGACAGTGGAACCATGGCCTTGATGACCTTGACACCACTTGCGTCCTCCATGGACTGCATCTGCCCACGACGGGAGTTGAGGTCACCGATAACTTCACCCATGTATTCCTCAGGGGTGCGGACTTCAACTTCCATCAATGGTTCGAGCAGCACTGGATTGGCCATCCGTGCGGCTTCCTTGAACGCCATCCGGCCGGCAATCTTGAATGCCATTTCAGATGAGTCGACATCGTGGTACGCGCCGTCGAGCAGCACAGCCTTGATGCCAACAACCGGGTAGCCGGCGAGAACGCCGTCGTTGAGGGCATCCTGGATGCCCGCGTCGACGCTGGGGATGTATTCGCGAGGGATGCGTCCACCGGTGACTTTGTTGTCGAAGGCGTACAGGACGCCGTCTTCAACTTCCATCGGCTCGATGGCGATCTGGATCTTCGCGAACTGGCCGGATCCACCCGTCTGCTTCTTGTGGGTGTAGTCGTGCTTGGGAACTGCGCGCTTGATAGTTTCGCGGTAAGCAACCTGGGGCTTGCCCACGTTGGCCTCGACGCGGAACTCGCGGCGCATCCGGTCCACCAGGATGTCCAGGTGGAGCTCGCCCATACCAGCAATGATGGTCTGACCGGTGTCCACGTTGAGGGAGACCTGGAAGGTCGGGTCCTCAGCGGAGAGCTTCTGGATAGCTGTTGAGAGCTTCTCCTGGTCGCCCTTGGTCTTGGGTTCGATCGCGACCGAGATCACTGGATCCGGGAAGCTCATCGACTCAAGAACAATCTGCTTGGAACTATCCGACAATGTGTCGCCGGTCGTGGTGTCCTTCAGACCGATCGCTGCGTAGATGTGACCTGCAAGGGCTTCCTCAACCGGGATTTCCTTGTTGGCGTGCATCTGGAACAGCTTCCCGATGCGCTCCTTCTTGTTCTTCGTGGAGTTGGTCACCTGGGTACCGGCAGAAATCTGACCGGAGTACACGCGGATGAACGTCAACTGTCCGAAGAACGGGTGGGTAGCCACCTTGAACGCCAAAGCCGAGAACGGCTCTTCGGTGCTCGGCTTACGAGTCAGTTCAACTTCCTCGTCCCGGGGATCGTGACCGATCATCGGGGGAACATCGAGCGGGTTCGGCAGGTAGTCAACAACTGCGTCGAGCATGGGCTGCACGCCGCGGTTCTTGAACGCCGAGCCACACAGCACCGGGTAGATTTCCGAAGCGATGGTGAGCTTACGGATTCCAGCCTTGATCTCCGCAGTGGAGGGCTCTTCGCCGGCGAGGTACTTCTCCATGAGCTCGTCGTCGGCTTCAGCAACGGCTTCGAGCAGGCGTGCCCGGTAGTCGTTTGCCTTCTCCACGAGGTCAGCAGGGATCTCTTCGATCTCGTACTTGGCACCCATGGTGACGTCACCCTTGGAGTCGCCGCGCCAGGTCAGCGCGCGCATCTCGACCAGGTCGACGACGCCTTCAAAGTCGTTCTCTGCGCCGATAGGCAGCTGGATAACCAGCGGCTTGGCGCCGAGACGGCTGATGATGGTGTCGACGGTAAAATAGAAGTCAGCGCCCAGCTTGTCCATCTTGTTGACGAAGCAGATGCGGGGAACTTCATACTTGTCGGCCTGGCGCCAGACGGTTTCGGACTGCGGTTCTACGCCTTCCTTACCATCGAACACCGCTACTGCACCGTCGAGGACGCGCAGTGAGCGCTCAACCTCAACGGTGAAGTCGACGTGGCCGGGGGTATCGATGATGTTGATCTGGTTGTTGTTCCAGAAGCAAGTCACGGCGGCACTCGTGATGGTGATGCCGCGTTCCTTTTCCTGTTCCATCCAGTCAGTCGTGGAGGCGCCGTCGTGCGTCTCGCCGATCTTGTGGTTGACACCCGTGTAGAACAGGATGCGCTCGGTAGTAGTGGTCTTGCCAGCATCGATGTGGGCCATGATGCCGATGTTGCGGACCTTGTTAAGGTCGGTAAGCACGTCCTGTGCCACGGTGTCTCCCTAAATCTTGGGTTCGTAGAAGTCGGAGTCTGGTTACCAGCGGTAGTGTGCGAAGGCTTTGTTGGACTCAGCCATCTTGTGCGTGTCTTCGCGGCGCTTCACAGCTGCACCAAGACCGTTGGACGCATCCAGGATCTCGTTCATGAGACGCTCGGTCATGGTTTTCTCGCGACGAGCCTTCGAGTAACCAACGAGCCACCGCAGGGCCAGGGCCATGGAGCGGCCCGGCTTAACCTCGACGGGCACCTGGTAGGTCGCGCCGCCGACGCGGCGGGAGCGAACCTCGAGGGAAGGCTTGACGTTGTCCATAGCCTTCTTGAGTGCTGCGACAGGATCGCCGCCACTCTTGGCACGGGCACCCTCAAGTGCTCCGTAGACGATGCGTTCTGCTGTGGACTTCTTGCCGTCAACGAGCACCTTGTTGATCAGCTGAGTGACCAGAGGGGAACCGTAGACGGGATCTACAACTAGCGGCCGCTTAGGGGCCGGGCCCTTACGTGGCATTACTTCTTCTCCATCTTCGCGCCGTAGCGGCTACGAGCCTGCTTGCGGTTCTTGACACCCTGGGTATCAAGCGCACCACGGACGATCTTGTAACGGACACCGGGCAGATCCTTCACACGACCGCCGCGCACCAGCACGATGGAGTGTTCCTGAAGGTTGTGACCGACACCTGGGATGTAAGCGGTAACTTCAATGCCGCCGTTGAGGCGCACGCGGGCAACCTTACGGAGCGCCGAGTTCGGCTTCTTGGGGGTGGTCGTGTAAACGCGGGTGCAAACGCCGCGCTTCATGGGGCTGCCCTTCAGTGCGGGCGCCTTGGTCTTGACGACCTTAGGTGTCCGGCCCTTGCGGACCAGCTGGTTGATAGTAGGCACTTCTGCGTTCTCCGTAATGTCTAGAGATATTGACTGTCGTTTACGCCGAACCTACATCTGTAAGCCATCGCGACTTGACCGTAGGCGTGCGAAAATGTGGCATTCGTTGTACAAGTTCCCTACAACGCGGAGATACGCCCGCTAGGGCGCCGATCCTCTGCCACACAAACAATTACCTATTACCTTACCAGAGATCGGTTGGCGACCCCGACGCGCTCTGGAACCTGATGCGGCTACTGGCCTCTCCCCCGGTTAAAGCAGCAGGCCCCGCCCACCCGAGGGTGTGCGGGGCCTACTTTGGTCAGTACCTCTTAGCGAGTGCTTCGCTTAGCGGAACTCGGAACCCATGTCGTAGTCATCCAGTGGGATGGCGTGGAACTCTGGCGCCATCGAACCTTCGACTCCTGCGTAGTCAAAGTCGCTGAAGGCGCTAGGACCGGTGAACAGGTTGGCCTTGGCTTCCTCAGTCGGTTCAACAGTGATCTTCGTGTAACGATCCAGACCGGTGCCGGCCGGGATCAGCTTACCGATGATCACGTTTTCCTTCAGACCCAGCAGAGGATCGCTCTTGCCTTCCATGGCGGCCTGCGTAAGGACACGCGTGGTCTCCTGGAACGACGCGGCTGACAGCCACGACTCGGTGGCGAGCGACGCCTTGGTGATACCCATGAGCTCGGGACGGCCTGACGCCGGCTTCTTGCCCTCGGAGACCACGCGACGGTTCTCGTCCTCGAAGCGACGGCGTTCGGCCAGCTCTCCGGGGAGAAGGGTCGACTCGCCTGATTCGATCACGGTGACGCGGCGAAGCATCTGGCGAACGATAACCTCGACGTGCTTGTCGTGGATACCCACACCCTGGCTGCGGTACACGGTCTGTACCTCATCGACCAGGAATTCCTGGGCCTTACGGGGGCCGAGGATCCGGAGGATCTGCTTCGGATCGACAGCACCGAATACCAACTGCTGTCCCACCTCGACATGCTCGCCGTCGGTGACCAGCAGGCGTGCACGCCGCAGGACCGGGTAGGCAATTTCTTCGGAGCCGTCGTCGGGCGTGACAACCAGGCGAAGCTGCTTCTCGCCGTCCTCGATGTTGACCCGTCCCGCAACCTCAGAGATCGGAGCGACACCCTTGGGGGTACGCGCTTCGAAGAGCTCCTGGATACGGGGCAGACCCTGGGTGATATCTTCCGCCGAAGCAATACCACCGGTGTGGAAGGTACGCATGGTCAGCTGCGTGCCTGGCTCACCGATCGACTGTGCGGCGATGATGCCGACTGCCTCACCGATGTCAACGGTCTTGCCGGTAGCCAGCGAGCGGCCGTAGCAGAGGGCACAGGTGCCGACGCTCGACTCACACGTGAGCACGGAGCGCACCTTGATGTCGGTCACACCGGCAGCGAACAGCTCGCCGATGAGAACGTCACCGACGTCGGAGCCTGCCGGAGCAAGCACCTTACCCTTGGAATCCAGTACCTCGGAGGCCAGCGTCCGCGCATAGGCGGAGTTCTCGACCTCTTCGTGCAGGACCAACTCGCCGTCGCTGTTCGGCACCGCAATGGTGACGTTCAGTCCACGCTCGGTGCCGCAGTCGTCTTCGCGAACGATGACGTCCTGCGACACGTCCACCAGACGACGGGTCAGGTAACCCGAGTTGGCGGTACGCAGTGCGGTATCGGCGAGACCCTTACGGGCACCGTGGGTTGCGATGAAGTACTCCAACACCGACAGGCCCTCACGGTACGAGGACTTGATCGGACGAGGGATGATCTCACCCTTGGGGTTCGCCACCAGACCACGGATACCCGCGATCTGACGGACCTGCAGCCAGTTGCCTCGAGCACCAGAGGACACCATACGGTTAATGGTGTTGTCCTTCGGCATGGCACCGCGCATGGACTCGGCTACCTCGTTGGTGGCCTTGTTCCAGATGTCGATCAGTTCCTGGCGGCGTTCCTCATCAGCGATCAGACCCTTGTCGAACTGGGACTGCACCTTGGCGGCCTGCTTTTCGTAGACCTCCATGATGCCAGCCTTGTTGATCGGCGCGGAGATGTCGGAGATTGCCACGGTGACACCGGAACGGGTTGCCCAGTAGAAACCGGCATCCTTCAGGTTGTCCAGCGTTGCCGCGGTGACCACCTTCGGGTAGCGCTCGGCGAGATCGTTGACAATGGTGGACAGCTGTCCCTTGTCGGCAACTTTCTCTACCCAGGGGTAGTCAGCGGGCAGGGTGTCGTTGAACAGTACCTGTCCGAGCGAGGTTTCGATCAGCGCCGGGGTTCCTTCGACCCAGCCTTCCGGTGCAGCCACGTCCGCGCTGGGCACGAAGTGTGGGATCCGGATCCTGACTACCGAGTTCAGGTGCAGCACACCCATGTCGAAGGCCATGATGGCTTCGGCGGGGGTGGTGAATACGCGGCCTTCGCCGGCTGAACCTTCACGCTTGGTGGTGAGGTGGTGCAGGCCGATGATCATATCCTGCGAGGGCAGGGTGACCGGACGACCGTCCGAAGGCTTCAGGATGTTGTTCGAGGAGAGCATCAGGATGCGCGCCTCGGCTTGGGCCTCTGGGCTCAGCGGCAGGTGAACTGCCATCTGGTCGCCGTCGAAGTCAGCGTTGAACGCGCCACAGACGAGTGGGTGCAGCTGAAGGGCCTTACCTTCAACCAGCTGTGGTTCGAACGCCTGGATACCCAACCGGTGCAGGGTAGGTGCGCGGTTCAGGAGCACTGGGTGCTCGGTGATGATCTCTTCGAGAACATCCCAAACCTGTGGGCGGTAACGCTCAACCATCCGCTTGGCGCTCTTGATGTTCTGCGCGTGGTTGAGATCGACCAGGCGCTTCATCACGAACGGCTTGAAGAGTTCCAACGCCATCTGCTTGGGCAGACCACACTGGTGCAGCTTCAGCTGAGGGCCGACGACGATAACCGAACGTCCCGAGTAGTCGACACGCTTACCCAGAAGATTCTGGCGGAAACGACCCTGCTTGCCCTTGAGCATGTCAGAGAGCGACTTCAACGGACGGTTGCCCGGTCCGGTGACCGGACGGCCACGACGACCATTGTCGAAGAGGGAGTCCACAGCTTCCTGGAGCATCCGCTTTTCGTTGTTGACGATGATCTCGGGCGCACCGAGATCGAGCAGGCGCTTCAGACGGTTGTTGCGGTTGATCACACGACGGTACAGGTCGTTGAGGTCGGAGGTCGCGAAGCGGCCACCGTCCAGCTGGACCATGGGGCGCAGTTCCGGCGGGATCACTGGGACGGCGTCGAGCACCATGCCCAGCGGGCTGTTGGTGGTGGTAAGGAACGCGTTGACAACCTTCAGGCGCTTCAGGGCACGCGTCTTGCGCTGCCCCTTACCGTTCTGGATGATGTCGCGGAGCAGCTCGGCCTCGGCCGGCATGTCGAAGTTCTCAAGACGCTTCTTGATCGCCTCTGCACCCATGGACCCCTCGAAGTACAGTCCGTAGCGGTCACGCAGCTCGCGGTACAGGCCCTCGTCACCTTCAAGGTCAGCGACCTTGAGGCTCTTGAACCGGTCCCAGACCTGCTCGAAGCGCTCGATCTCGATGTCAGCGCGCTTACGCACATTGGCCATCTGGCGATCGGCGGAGTCGCGTGCCTTCTTCTTCTCGGCTGCCTTCGCGCCCTCGCCCTCAAGCCGGGCAACCTCATCCTCAAGGTCCTTGGCAATGGTGGCGATGTCGGAGTCACGCTGGTCGATCATCTGCTTCTTCTCCAGGTCGTGCTCAGCCTGGAGGTTTGGCAGTTCGGCGTGACGGTTTTCCTCGTCGACGGCGGTGATCATGTAGGCAGCGAAGTAGATGACCTTTTCGAGGTCCTTCGGTGCCAGGTCAAGCAAGTAACCCAAGCGCGAAGGGACGCCCTTGAAGTACCAGATGTGGGTAACGGGAGCCGCAAGCTCGATGTGGCCCATGCGCTCACGGCGTACCTTGGCGCGGGTGACTTCAACGCCACACCGCTCGCAGATGATGCCCTTGAAGCGGACGCGCTTGTACTTACCGCAGTAGCATTCCCAGTCGCGGGAAGGTCCGAAGATCTTCTCGCAGAAGAGGCCGTCCTTCTCAGGCTTGAGGGTACGGTAATTGATGGTTTCCGGCTTCTTGACCTCGCCAAAAGACCAACCACGGATTTCGTCCGCAGTGGCTAGGCCGATTCGCATGAGGCCGAAGGAGGATTCGCTGGACATATGGTCCCTGTTCTCTCTTTGTTCTCTAAATTCTTGAAGTCTTCATAAGGGGCGGGGAGGAGGTCCGACGGCGGCTGGCCGGGTGCGTTTGCAACCCAGCGAGCCCGCTGGTTCAGGGAGGTGCCCGGAGGAAGGCGGCTTTAATATTTCTAGGCCGCCCACGGCCGACGAAATTTCGTTGCCGCCGTTCCGGGCACCGGACTGAACCGGACGTTCGAGCTAAACCTCTTCGACAGAACTCGGCTCGGCCCGTGACAGGTCGATACCCAGTTCCTCCGCGGCCCGGAAGACTTCTTCATCCGAGTCACGCATCTCTATCGTGGTTCCGTCGGTGGAGAGTACTTCCACGTTCAGGCACAACGACTGCATTTCCTTGATCAGCACCTTGAAGGATTCGGGGACACCCGGTTCTGGAATGTTCTCGCCCTTCACGATCGCCTCGTAGACCTTGACGCGGCCATGGATATCATCCGACTTGATGGTCAGAAGTTCCTGCAGCGTGTAGGCGGCGCCATAGGCCTCAAGGGCCCAGACTTCCATCTCACCGAAGCGCTGGCCGCCGAACTGAGCCTTACCACCCAGCGGCTGTTGGGTGATCATGGAGTAAGGTCCGGTGGAGCGTGCGTGGATCTTGTCGTCCACCAGGTGGTGAAGCTTCAGGATGTACATGTAGCCGACCGAGATGGGGTCCGGGAACGGCTCGCCGGAGCGACCGTCAAAGAGCAACGCCTTGCCGGATTCACCGATGAGGCGCTTTCCGTCGCGGGTTTCCTTGGTGGACTTCATCAGACCAACGATTTCGTCCTCAGTTGCGCCGTCGAAGACGGGGGTTGCAACAGTGGTCGAACCGCTTTCGCGGGGCAGGTTCGGGAGGTTCTTCAACCACTCCGGCTCGCCGTCGATCTTCCAGCCCTGCTTGGCCACCCAACCGAGGTGGATTTCCAGGACCTGGCCGACGTTCATTCGGCCTGGTACGCCCAGCGGGTTGAGCACGATGTCAACAGGGGTTCCGTCCTCCATGAACGGCATGTCCTCGATCGGCAGGATCTTGGAGATAACCCCCTTGTTGCCGTGACGCCCGGCCAGCTTGTCGCCGTCGGTGATCTTACGTTTCTGCGCAACGTAGACGCGGACCAGCTGGTTTACACCGGGCGGCAGCTCGTCGTCGTTGTCGCGGTCGAAGATCCGCACGCCGATGACCGTTCCGGACTCGCCGTGGGGAACCTTCAGTGAGGTGTCGCGGACTTCGCGGCTCTTCTCACCGAAGATAGCGCGCAGGAGGCGCTCCTCAGGGGTCAATTCCGTCTCACCCTTAGGGGTAACACGGCCAACCAGGATATCGCCGGCTTCAACCTCTGCACCGATGTGGATGATGCCACGCTCGTCCAGGGCCCCCAGGACCTCTTCGGAGACGTTCGGGATGTCGCGGGTGATTTCCTCGGCACCAAGCTTGGTGTCGCGGGCGTCAACCTCGTGCTCCTCGATGTGGATCGAGGTCAGGACGTCGTCGGAGACGATGCGCTGGGAGAGGATGATCGCATCCTCGAAGTTGTGACCTTCCCAGGACATGAACGCAACGAGCATGTTCTTGCCCAGTGCGAGCTCACCCTGATCAGTTGACGGACCGTCAGCGATCATCGTGTTGTACTCGACCCGGTCACCCTCGGAAACCAGCACGCGCTGGTTGTAGGCATTGCCCTGGTTGGAGCGGGCGAACTTCATGATCGGGTAGTTCGTCTCGGTGCCGTCGTCGTTGAGGATGCTCACCAGATCGGCTGAGACCTCCTTGACAACGCCAGCCTTGACGGCGGTGACAGCGTCGCCGGCGTCGACTGCTGCGTTCTTCTCCATGCCGGTGCCCACGAGGGGACGCTCGGAACGGAGCAGGGGAACAGCCTGACGCTGCATGTTCGCACCCATGAGGGCACGGTTCGCGTCATCGTGTTCCAGGAACGGGATCATGGCGGTAGCCACCGACACCATCTGGCGTGGGGAGACGTCCATGTACTCGACCTCGATGGCCTCGACCAGGACGGGCTCGCCCGAACCGCCTCGGGTACGCACCAGAACCGTTGGTTCGATGAAGTTGCCCTTGCCGTCGAGTGGGGCGTTCGCCTGTGCGATCAGGCGCTCCACCTCGTCGTCGGCGGTGAGGTAGTCGATCTGCTCCGTGACGATTCCGCCGACAACCTTGCGGTAAGGAGTCTCAATGAAGCCGAACGTGTTGATGCGTCCGTAGGATGCCAACGAGCCGATCAGACCAATGTTCGGGCCTTCAGGGGTTTCAATGGGGCACATACGACCGTAGTGAGACGGGTGAACGTCGCGAACTTCCATGCCTGCGCGGTCACGGGACAAACCGCCCGGGCCCAGCGCTGACAGGCGACGCTTGTGCGTCAGACCTGCCAGAGGGTTGTTCTGATCCATGAACTGCGACAGCTGGGACGTTCCGAAGAACTCCTTGATTGCCGCAACTACCGGACGGATGTTGATCAGGGTCTGAGGCGTGATGGCCTCAACATCCTGGGTTGTCATGCGTTCGCGGACAACGCGCTCCATGCGGGAGAGACCGGTGCGGACCTGGTTCTCGATGAGCTCGCCGACCGCGCGGATGCGGCGGTTGCCGAAGTGGTCAATGTCGTCGACCTCGACGCGCAGTTCGACGTCGCCGCCGTCGCGCTTGCCACCCAGAGTTTTCTCGTTGGCGTGCAGGGCTACCAGGAATTTGATCATCGCGACAATGTCGTCGATGTTCAGGACCGAGGCGTCCTTGTCGTCAAGGCTCTTGTCGATGCCGAGCTTGCGATTGATCTTGTAACGACCAACCTTCGCCAGGTCGTAGCGCTTGGGGTTGAAATACAGGTTGTCGAGGAGCGTCTTGGCGGCCTCAACTGTGGGCGGCTCTCCCGGGCGAAGCTTCCGGTAGATGTCCAGCAACGCGTCTTCCTGTGTTTCGGTGGTGTCCTTCTCCATGGTGGCGCGGATGGAGTCGTAGTCGCCGAACGTTTCGAGGATCTGACCTTCGGTCCAGCCCAGTGCCTTCAGGAGCACGGTGACTGACTGCTTGCGCTTCCGGTCGAGGCGGACGCCGACCTGATCACGCTTGTCAATTTCGAGTTCGAACCAGGCGCCGCGTGACGGGATGATCTTCGCGCTGAAGATGTCCTTGTCACTGGTCTTGTCAGCGGTGCGCTCAAAGTAGGCGCCCGGCGAACGGACCAGCTGGGATACAACGACACGCTCGGTGCCGTTGATCACAAACGTGCCCTTCTCCGTCATCAACGGGAAGTCACCCATGAACACTGTCTGCTGTTTGATTTCGCCAGTGTTGTTGTTCATGAACTCGGCCTTGACGTACAGGGGGGCCGCGTACGTTGCGTCGCGGTCCTTGCACTCGGCCATCGTGTACTTCGGATCAGCGAACTCCGGCTCCGAGAAGCTCAGGGACATGGTGCCCTGGAAGTCCTCGATCGGGGAGATCTCTTCAAAGATGTCAGCGAGACCCGATGTGGAGGCCACACCCTGCAGCTTCTGCTCCAGAGCTTCCTGCACGCGCGCCTTCCAGCGCTCGTTTCCTACCAGCCAGTCGAAACTGTCGGTTTGGAGCGCGAGGAGGTTAGGAACGTCCAGCGGTTCGTGAATCTTTGCGAATGAAAGCCGGGGGGCGACGCTATCGGCGTCGACCTGGCTGGTAGCGGTTGCATTATTAGAGGTGCTCGAGGCGACCAAGAGGGATCCTTCCACAGACCTTCAGGCTTGTTCAGCTATATCCGCCCTCTTTGCACTGCCGCCGCGTATCAACGCGGGGATTGTGTGTGCGAACCAAATGCCTGCCGTCAAGGACCGGAGATGGTAATCTGCCGTTAAATGACGAATGCAAGACAAAGCCCACCGCTATATGAAGGCCGAGGTTAAGAGGAAAGACGCAAATATCTACTGTACGCGAGTGCGCCCGCCGTGTCCAGCCGGGGTGTGGTATACGTTATGCGCTAGGTCAGCCGCATTAAATCAGCCAGATCAAAAGGATAGTCACCGGGAAGCCGGTGAGGAAGTTCAACCTGATAAAGCGCTTCCAGCCTCCGGTTGGCGTCCTCGCCGTTCGCGTCGCTGAGGGTCTCCACGTCCGTAGGTAAAGTAAACACTGGCCCCACATTTTTTAGTTCAACGACCGGGTCGGAGGGTGGTCCCACGGTGGCAGTAGCAGGAGACAGTTCCGCGTCCGGTGCGGAACTGGTGATCCTGGTGGATGAGAGCGGTGTACCCATCGGCACCGAGGCGAAGTCGCAGGTACATCACAGGTCGACGCCGCTGCACCTTGCCTTTTCCACCCACGTCTACAACGACGACGGCTTGATCCTCGTCACCCGGCGCGCGCTCTCCAAACGGACCTGGCCGGGGGTGTGGACCAACTCGTTTTGCGGGCATCCCGGCCCTGGGGAGAGCACCGTCGATGCCATTAGCCGGCGTGCCAGCTATGAACTGGGAATTACGCTCACCGATCTGGCCCCGGCTCTTCCTGATTTCCGTTACCGGGCGGCGGACTTTTCAGGGATTGTCGAGAACGAGATCTGCCCCGTCTACACAGCCCAGTGCGCAGGGGACCTGTCCCCACGGGAATCAGAGGTGAGCCAGTGGGAATGGGTTGACCCGCGGCAGTTGGTCAGGGCGGTGCAGCTAACCCCCTGGGCCTTCAGCCCGTGGCTGACGCTGCAGTTACCCTTGCTCTATCCCTCCGGGTAGGCGCGCCTGCCATCGCCGCCCGATCCGCCCGATCCGCCCGATCCGCCCGATCCGCCCGATCCGCAGAAACGTGGCTCACCTGCGGCTTAGTGGTTGGGCTACCACTTTTTCGCGGCGTAGCCACTTTTTTGCCCGTGCGCCCGGGTGACCCGTCGCTGGAGCCCCACTTCCCCGGCCAGCGTCCGGGGTGCAATGCCACCAGTTAACGAGAAGTCACAGACGATCCGGTCCCTGGGGCCAAGTACGAAGGCCACGTCGGCGTCGTCGTGCACTTCTGGATCGATGATCTTCTTCGACCGCCGACCGCCCTGGGCTTTGGCGGCCGAACTCGTCCGCGGCGCCGCCCTGTTCGGCGTCCTCGCCGCGCTCCTCTGGGGGGGCCGGTGGAGTCGACCGTGCTTGGACTGGTGCTCGGCGGGGTCCTGGCCTTGGGCCGCAACCCCAGCGAGGTGTGGAATTTCGCCGAATGGACCGGCTACACCTACGTCACCGACGAAATCAACCTCGGTTATGCGGACACTCTGGGGGATTTCGCGACGGGAGGGTTGGGTATCTGCTCTCCGGAATGCCTCTGACCTCCGCTACGACGCGTCCCCAAGGTCTAATTTCAGTTAGTACTTCCTAGCTGAGTTGCGCGGGAGGGAGTAGCCTTATCGCAACTGCTTCAAAGACGAAAGTGAGCGATCCACTAGATGAACACTCAAGCTATGTCACAAGCCGACGTCGTGATTGTCGGCGGTGCCCGGACCCCACAGGGCCGTCTGAACGGGCAGTTAGCGTCCTTCACCGCTGTCGATCTCGGAGCCATCGCCCTTGCTGGCGCGCTGGATAAGGCGGGGGTCGACGCCGGTTCGGTTGACGCCGTCATTATGGGCCACGTCATCCAGGCCGGATGCGGCCAGAATCCCGCACGGCAGACCGCGCTGAAGGCCGGGATCGGTTGGGATGTCCCGACGGTCACCATCAACAAGGTGTGCCTCTCCGGTCTGACAGCGGTCATCGACGCCGCCCGGCTAATCCGCAGCGGCGAGGCCACCGTGGTGGTAGCGGGAGGCCAGGAATCGATGACACGCGGACCGCACCTCCTTCCCGGCTCCCGTCAGGGCTGGACCTACGGCAACATCCAGGCCATCGACTCGGTGGCAAACGATGGCCTCACCGACGCGTTCGACAACGAATCGATGGGCGCCTCGACCGAGCGGGGCAACTCAGGACTCGGCATTAAGCGCGAGGATCAGGACGCCGTCGCGGCTGCGTCCCACCAGCGGGCTGCCGCTGCGATCGAGTCAGGTGTCTTCGACGTCGAAATTGTTCCCGTTTCAGTGCCCCAGCGGAAGGGCGACCCGGTCGTTCTGAGCAAGGATGAAGGCATTCGCCCGACGACGACAGCCGAGTCGCTCGCCGGGCTGCGGCCAGCGTTTGATAAGGCAGGGTCCATCACCGCAGGCAACTCGTCACCGCTTTCCGACGGTGCGGCAGCCCTAGTTCTGACCACCAGAGCCCACGCTGAGGCGAACTCACTGGCAATTCTTGCTGTGGTCGGCCAGCCGGGTCAGGTGGCAGGTCCCGATAACTCGTTGCACTCCCAGCCCTCACGGGCGATCGAACAAGCGCTGGGCCGTGCCGGCTGGCAGACTTCGGACCTGGATTTCATCGAGATCAATGAGGCCTTCGGCTCCGTGGCTTGCCAGTCCCTGAAGGACCTGGACTATCCCCTGGACAAGTGCAACATCCATGGCGGTGCGATCGCACTGGGTCACCCAATCGGCGCTTCGGGTGCACGCCTGGCGTTGCATGCAGCCCATGAGCTGAGCCGTCGCGGAACGGGTAAGGCTGCTGTCTCCCTGTGCGGTGGCGGCGGACAGGGAGAGGCCCTGCTGCTCTACCTCGACTGACCAGCGACATGAAAAAACCCCTGACTCTGTGAGCCAGGGGTTTTTTCGTGAAACCGGGAAAAGACTACTTCAGGGTTACCGTCGCGCCAGCGGCCTCGAGGGATTCCTTGGCCTTCTCGGCAGCTTCCTTGGTTGCGCCTTCCAGCACAGCCTTGGGGGCGCTATCGACAACGTCCTTGGCTTCCTTCAGACCCAGTGAAGTCAGGGCACGAACTTCCTTGATCACTGCGATCTTCTTGTCGCCTGCTGCTTCGAGGATAACGTCGAAGGAATCCTTCTCCTCTTCAGCAGCTTCGCCCGCGCCGCCGCCGGCGGGTGCAACTGCAACTGCAGCAGCGGTGACGTCGAAGGTCTCTTCGAACAGCTTGACGAACTCGGAGAGTTCGATAATGGTCAGTTCCTTGAAAGCTTCAATGAGCTCTTCGTTGGTGAGCTTCGCCATGGCGAGAGCCTTCCTTCCTATAGTGGTGCCTGGCATCGAAATCGACGCTGGGCACCGGAGTTTGGTGGATGAAGAAAACTACTTCTCTTCAGGCGCTGCGGCAGCTTCGGGAGCGGCCTCTGACTCGGCTGCTGCGGGTGCAGCTGCTTCCTCTGCAGCAGGAGCGTCGGCGGCTGGCGTCTCTGCTGCTGCAGGCGCTCCACTTTCCTCCTCTTGCTTGATGCGCAAGGCATCGAGGGTGCGAGCGAGTGCTGCCATCGGTGCTTGCAGCACTCCGGCAACCCTGGCCAGCTGAAGTTCGCGCGACTCGAGAGCAGCGAGGGCCTTCACACCGGCAGCGTCAAGGGCCTTACCCTCGAAGATACCGGTCTTGATGATGAGCTGTGGGTTGGACTTCGCGAAATCCGTGAGGCTCTTTGCCGCCGCGATGGCGTCACCCTTGATGAAGGCGATTGCAGTAGGTCCGGCAAGCTGGCTCTCGAACGCGTCGATGCCGGCTTCCTTGGCTGCAATGCCCGTCAGGGTGTTCTTGACGACAGCGTATTTGGTGTCCTGGCCGAGTGAACGGCGCAGTTCCTTGAGCTGTGCAACGGTGAGCCCGCGGTATTCGGTTAGGACTGCAGCATTTGAGTCTTTGAAATCGGTGACGATTTCCTCAACTGCGCTTACCTTGATTGCGGTTGCCATAACCCTCCTTCCGGGGAATTGATGCCGGCTGTGACTGCCCCAATAAAAAACGCCCCGCGCAGATGCACGGGGCTTGATCCAAAAGTCCGGTTTTCACCTGGTCTTCTGGGAAGCTTCGTTCACCTACGCTGGCCGCCCTTTACGGGAACCTTCAGATACATGTCCCGGCCCGCACACCACAGGAGGTCCTGGGAATTAAGGGTGGGATACGCATCGACCGACGGTCTTTGGTTCTTCAAGGGTACGTCACGCCCGTGAGGGTAGCCAAATCCGGCGTAGTCCCGGCCGTCGCGCTACTCCCTGGATGCCGGGCTGCCGGGCCTGCCGGGCCTGCCGGGTCTGCGAAACCCTCTCTCCGGGTTCATTAACCCAGGGCATCGCGGCTAGGCCGAGTCAGTAGTCCAACGGTGCTCGCTCAATCACGAGGTGCTGCGCCCGAGCCGACCTAGGAGCCGGGTCTGCCGGTCAGCATCCGCAGGGACCGGTACGGCCGGTCCGCAGATACCGTCCATGTACAACGCGTTGCCGAAGCTGTCCGCGCCAGCTTCGATGCGGTCCATCTCTTCGGGGAAGATGACCTCGTTCCCACCTGTGGCTCGGGCGATGTCCCAGCGGTGGACGAGCATATCCCAGACATAGAACTGCTCCAGGGTGGCGCCCACGGTGGAGGGTCCGAAGAAGCCGTCAAACGCGGCGTCTGTAACGTCGTCGCGGCTTAGCAAGATCGATACTCGCTCGGCGTGGTCTCGGAACCCAGCGGCGGGATCGGTCAGGTCGGGGGTCGGCCCGAGGTCGTGGCCATGCTCGGTGAGCAGGTTCCGCTGCGTGTCAATCATGTGCGCGACAACGTGCCGTGCGGTCCATCCGGAGCATGGCGAAGGGTCGGCCCATGCTCCGGCCGGAACCGAGTCAAGAATGAGGGAAAGGGGACGGAGGGCGGCCTCGTAGGCGATGGCAGTGGAGTTCATGTGCTCAACGGTGCCAGATAGGGCATCCTAGGTATTGATGGAACCCGACACAGCACCGCGTACCCTGAACGAGATCGAGCGGGCTCATCTCAAGGCACCCGACGACGCTTCGCACGTGATGTACCGGTATCCGGCTCCGTCCGAGCTGGCGAGCCTCGTGCAGCGGTTCTGGATACCGGTCTGGTCCGTCCCCGCCGGCGAGCAGTCCGTGCAGCGGGTTCTGCAATACCCCGTGTCGTTGCTCGTGATCGCTTCGGACTACGCTCGCTTCTACGGCGTCACGACCGGCCTGTCGCAGACCGTACTGACCGGGAACGGGTGGGCCGGAGGTGTCATGTGCACTCCGGCCGCCGGCTCACTCATCGGCCGGGGCTCGATGGCCCGATTCACTGACCGGCACGTCGATGTGTCCGACGTCCTCGGCCGGGCCGGGAAGGAGCTGACCGACCGTGTCCGGGCAGCAATGTTCGATGACCCGCATTCCACGGGCACCGGGCAGTGCTGACTGCGTTCAGCGAGGCCTCCTCCCGCTACTGCCCGTCGACCCGGAAGGTGAACTCGTCGACCGCGTCGTGGCTCTCGTAGAGGAACGCTCCGACTTACTGACAGTCGCCCAACTCTGCGCCGAGACAAAGCTTTCTGAACGTACCTTGCAACGCCTGATCCACCGCCGACTCGGGTTAACCCCGAAGTGGCTCATTCAACGACGCCGTCTCCAAGAAGCCGCGGAGCGACTGCGCACCACGACGGGAACCTTGGCCGGGACCGCCGCAATGCTGGGCTACGCCGATCAAGCCCATTTCACTCGCGATTTCTCCCGAGTCACCGGAACCACGCCGAGCAAGTTCGCCACCGAGCACCGGACGACGGGCACCTGAACAATGTCCCGATAGCCGACCCCCTGGCTGATATGGCACTCGGCTTGCCGTTTTGCGCAGTCAGCTTCTGACAAAGACCAGGATTGTGCAGGGGACTTCGGACATTCGAATGTCAACACTTCATTGGAGTGTCTGGAGCGCCATAGTGTCGGTTGGATCGACGCACGGTCACCGCCGGGTGATCGAAGTGGCTGAGCGCGATGGCGTGCAGCACATCTTCTATACAAGTCTTGCACCGAGGGAGACCTCCTCAGCTTTGCCCTTGCTAATCGGCGGACAGAAGGACGGCTCAGGGCAGACACAACTGCGTGTACTGCGCTACCCCGACGGCCTAACCGCAGAACTGGTAACACTTGCGGCGCTTGTCTCCCGCGTAGGAAAGTGGCCCACCCGCAGAGCCGTGGTTGAGCAACCACTTTCCTGCGGGCGGGCCACTTTCCTGCGTGACGGCCTGCGGGCGGGCCACTTTCCTGCGTGACGGCCTGTGGGGTGGCCACTTTCCTGCGTGACGGTCAGCTGCCTTTCTTCTGCCACGCAGCGGTGTAGCCTGCCGGAACGAAACCCAGCTCGACATTCACTGCAAGCATGTGTTCGTTCTCTTCGGCATTCCAGGTGTAGACCCGGCGTGCGGAAGGCCAAAACGAGGGCACATCGAGGAGGTTAGCCGCCTTCAGCCACATGCCCAGGCGCTTTCCGCGGTGGGTGCGCAACACCAGGGTGTCATCCTGTGACACCACCTCGGGCCTCTCCGGCTGGTACTCGAGGATGGTGTGGCCAGCCAGCAGCCCAGTGGGGAGGTGGCGGACAGCCCGCACCAGGGAATGCCCGCCGGACCGAAGCAGACGGTCCTCACCCTCCCGAATCCGTGCGGCATCCCACACCTCTTCTTCCCACTCCAGCTCTCCCATGGGCACGTCGGTACTCATGGTCTTCCGCAGCTGGGCGTATTGGTCCACCAGCCCATCGGGGCAGCGATCACGCCACTGCACCAATTCGTAGTCATCCCCGGCCACCTCGTGTGCGGCCTGAGCCTGCGCAGCCGCGCGGGGTAGCGAGGTGGTCAAATCCAGCACGCTGCACCGGTCGACCTGCGCCAGTTGGAAACCGTTCCGGAGGGCGAGGGCCGTCGTCGCGCAGTCCCGGGGGAAGGCTCCTGCTCCGGTGGCCGGAACGAGGACATTGGCTGGTGCCGAGATGAAGCCGGCAGGCACGTCGAACCAGGCCATAATGGTTGACCGTCCCACCGATGCCGCATGATTCTCTAGTGCGGCGTAGAGCCGTGCCCCCAGACCCCTCCCCCGATAATTGGGGTGAACCAGCACGAAGACGTAGCAGGTGTTCGAATTGTCGGTCAGCGGGATGTCAATGATTGCCTTCCCGACGACGGAACTGGCGTCCCGGGCCACGAACATCACCCGCGCCTCGTAGTCGTTGGGCCGGGACGCCTCGTAACGTGCCTGGGGACTATAGAAGTGGTCGTCGTTTCCCCACAGGGACCTTTCCACCAGATTGCTCAACTCCGCGGCCGCAACAAAGTCCGCGCCGCCGGGGAGATCAAGGGTTGCCGGGCGGGGCAGGTGATCAATCGTGACGGCTGAGGTTGTCATAGCGACAGCCTAGTCGAGTGATTGATAAATGCCAATCACTGATTCCGGAGCGACAATTCCGGGAGGTTAACAACAAAGGGCCGCAGCTAGTGAGCTGCGGCCCTTCGAACAACGCCCGAAGGCGTCCCGAGACTTACGCCTCGGCGAAGACCTTGGTGACGCTGGGGTCAACGGTGATGCCAGGACCAAAGGTGGTCGAGACGGTCGCCTTCTGGATGTAGCGGCCCTTCGAAGCCGAAGGCTTCAGGCGCAGCACCTCTTCGAGAGCGACGGCGTAGTTCTCGCCCAACTTCTGCACATCGAACGACACCTTGCCGATGATGAAATGCAGGTTCGAGTGCTTGTCGACGCGGAAGTCGATCTTTCCGCCCTTGATGTCGGTGACAGCCTTGGTGACGTCGGCCGTAACGGTGCCGGTCTTGGGGTTAGGCATCAGGTTACGGGGACCCAGTACCTTACCCAGACGGCCAACCTTACCCATGAGGTCAGGGGTGGCGACGGCGGCGTCGAAGTCGACCCAGCCGGCCGCAACCTTTTCGATCATGTCGTCGGAACCAACGAAGTCGGCGCCGGCAGCGATTGCTGCTTCGGCCTTCTCGCCCGTCGCGAAGACCAAAACGCGCTTGGTCTTGCCGGTGCCGTGAGGAAGGTTGACCGTGCCACGGACCATCTGGTCGGCCTTGCGAGGGTCAACGCCCAAACGGAAGGCTACCTCGACGGTCGCGTCGAACGTGGATGGGTTGGTTTCCTTGGCCAGGACTACTGCCTCGAGCGGGGCGTACTGCTTGTCTGCCTCGATCTTGGCTTCGGCCGCCTTATATGCTTTGCTGCGCTTTGCCATCTGCTTTTTCTCCTTATGCAGTTGTGGTCTGCGGACCGCGCGGGCCCTGCCACACTCCGAAGCCCGAATCCGCCTGACCGGCGGTTCGTGCGTCTACGTTTTGTTGGTGAGGTGCACGGCGGACGATGCCGACGCGCGGAGGGTGGAAGGCTTTAGCCCTCTACCGTGATGCCCATGGAACGAGCGGTGCCGGCGATGATCTTGGCAGCTGCCTCGATGTCGTTGGCGTTAAGGTCTTCCATTTTCATGGTGGCGATCTCGTTGACCTGGTCCTTCGTCAGCTTGGCAACCTTGACGGTGTGCGGCGTGGGCGAACCCTTGGGGACTCCGGCAGCCTTCTTGATGAGCTCAGCTGCGGGAGGGGTCTTGGTGATGAACGTGAATGAGCGATCCTCATACACGGTGATTTCGACGGGAACAACGTTTCCGCGCTGGGATTCCGTTGCAGCGTTGTACGCCTTGCAGAATTCCATGATGTTGACGCCGTGCTGGCCAAGAGCTGGACCAATGGGAGGTGCCGGGTTGGCGGCGCCTGCATTAATCTGCAACTTGATCAGGCCGGTGACCTTTTTCTTCGGGGCCATGAAAAGTCCTTCTTTCACATTACGTCATAGGACAGGAGCGTCCCATGGGTTGTTGGTCACCATGGCGTGATGACCTACCGCACCACCTGAGCTAAGCCGGCCCGGGTGGAACGAAAATTGATTACTGCAGCTTCGTTACCTGGCTGAACGAGAGCGTCACCGGAGTTTCGCGCTCGAAGATGGAGACCAGAACAACAAGCTGCTGGGACTCAGGCTTGATCTCGGAGATGGTCGCCTGGAGAGTCTCGAAGGGGCCTTCGTTGACCGTGACCGGCTCGCCGACCTCGAAGTTGACTGTTGCGGGCGTGAGCTGGTTCTTTGCTGGCTTGCCCGACTCAGGATCGGTGTGGACCACCGTGTGTTCCAGCATGGAGAACACTTCACCGAGGCTCAGGGGCACCGGGTTGTGGGCGTTGCCCACGAAGCCAGTGACGCCCGGGGTATGCCTGACGGCACCCCATGAGGCGTCGGTAAGATCCATGCGTACCAGGACGTAGCCCGGGATGCGGACGCGGTTGACGATTTTCCGGGTGGTGTTCTTGATCTCCACCACCTCCTCCATCGGCACCTGGATCTCGAAGATGTGCTCTTCCATGTCCAGGGTTTGGATACGGGTTTCAAGGTTCGCCTTGACCCGGTTCTCGTAGCCAGCGTAGGAATGGATGACATACCAGTCACCCTCCTGGCGGCGCAGCAGCGCCTTGAAGACCGCTACCGGATCCTCAGCTTGAACTGCCTCTTCAGCGGCTTCGTCAGCTTCTAGAACCTCGCCCTCAGCGGAGTCGCCTTCAACAGCGGCGTCGTCAGAGGAGGCGCTGTCGTCGTCCTCGTCGGAGGAGGTGTCCGCCACCGCTGAGTCCTCCACGTCGACGTCGTCTGCAACAGTCTCGGTCTCGCTGTCGGCCGGGGCAGCACTGTCAACCGGGGTCGCTTCGACACCGGAATCAGCTACCTGATCCTCGTTCTCCAGATCATCCTCAACAGAAGTGATCTGCCGTTCGAGTTCTTGCTCGGACACCTAGCCGCCTGCTTTCTAAGATTCTTCAGCTTGTTTACTGCATTACCGCACGGGTCCCGCTATGCGCCGCCGAAGACCCACACCGCAGCCGTCCCGAACAGGAAGTCCAGGGCGGTCACTATCAGCATCATGATGATCACGAAAATCATCACAGTGATGGTGTACCGCACGAGTTCCTTGCGGGTCGGTACAACTACCTTCTTGAGTTCGGAGACAACTTGCCGCACAAAGAGGAAGATTCGGCCGAAGAAACCCCGCTTGGGAGCGTTCTTTTCGGAAGGGCTACCCTGTGGGCTGCCCGCAGCCGTTTCGGTCACCTTCAACCTCTTCCATTTGTGTCGGATTCAGTAGCCCGCACGGACTAATGTGTTACATCGAATGCGCAGGGCAGACAGGACTCGAACCTGCAACCTGCGGTTTTGGAGACCGCTGCGCTACCAATTGCGCCACTACCCTATGGAGTCATTTCGCCGATCCTGCCTGAGCTAACTCAGGCACGGACCATCATGGCGATTTCAACACCGAGGAACAAGTCTACGCAATCACCGCCCCGGCGTCGAACCGAACCATAAGCAGCCCGGCAGTCACCGCTCAACTGGGTGAATCAGCAACGTTGCCCGATGCCGACAACGGCCTAAGCTTGAATCACGTCACAGTCCACAGCACCGCCAACCCAAAGGGAAAACTATGACCGTCACCCCTGCCACCCAGACGCAGGACACCGCGAACGTGCCAGCGCGGCGGATCTCGCAGCGAATTGCCGCCATCGCCGAATCGGCCACGCTGGCTGTTGACGCCAAAGCCAAGGCCCTGAAGGCCGCAGGCCGTCCGGTGATCGGGTTCGGAGCCGGTGAACCCGACTTTCCCACTCCCGATTACATCGTCGACGCCGCGATCGAGGCGGCACGTCAGCCCCGTTTCCATCGGTATTCGCCAGCGGGGGGGTTGCCGGAGCTGAAGCAGGCAATTGCCGACAAAACACTGCGGGACTCGGGCTACACGGTCGACCCCTCCCAGGTGCTCGTGACCAATGGTGGCAAGCAGGCTGTGTACGAATCCTTCGCCACCCTCCTCGATCCGGGCGACGAGGTGCTGGTTCCTACGCCTTTCTGGACCACCTACCCTGAGGCAATCCGCCTCGCCGGCGGCGTCCCAGTGGAAACATTCGCTGGCCCGGAGCAGGGCTACTTGGTGACTGTTGATCAATTGGAGGCGGCCCTGACCCCGCGTACCAAGATCCTGCTGTTTGTCTCGCCCTCCAACCCCACCGGAGCCGTCTATAGCCCTGAGCAGGTCAAGGAGATCGGCGACTGGGCCGCCGAGCGTGGCCTATGGGTGGTCACCGACGAAATTTATGAGCACTTGACGTACGACGGCGTTCCGTTCACCTCGATTGCCACCGCCTCACCGGCGATTGGGGACCGGATGGTCATCCTCAACGGGGTTGCCAAGACCTACGCCATGACCGGGTGGCGGGTGGGCTGGATGATCGGCCCGAAAGACGTGATCAAGGCCGCCACGAACCTGCAGTCCCATGCCACCTCGAATGTGTCGAATGTGCCCCAGATGGCGGCGCTGGCAGCAGTGGCCGGCCCCCTCACCGCCGTGCACGAGATGAAGGCGGCGTTTGACCGCCGTCGTCGGGCAATGGTTGACGGTTTGAACGCTATCGACGGCGTGGAGTGCCCGGTCCCGAAGGGTGCGTTTTACGCGTACGCCGACGTGCGCTCCCTGCTGGGCCGGGAGATCGGTGGTGTCCGCCCGGCAACGTCGGCGGAACTGGCGGCGCTGATCCTCGACAAGGTGGAGGTAGCCGTAGTCCCCGGCGAGGCGTTCGGGCCTAGCGGCTATCTGCGGCTCTCCTACGCGCTGGGCGACGCTGATCTAGCCACCGGCGTCGCGCGTCTACAGGAGTTCCTCGCTACCGCACGATAGTCCGAAGGTTGCCGACCGGTGGCTTAGAGCAACCGCCGCTCGGCAGCCCACCGGGTGAGCTCGTGCCGGGAGGATAACTGCAGCTTGCGCAGGACCGCAGACACGTGGGTTTCGACCGTCTTGATCGAGATGAACAGCTCCTTGGCGACTTCCTTGTAGCTATACCCGCGGGCGATCAGGCGCATCACCTCCAGCTCTCGGGCCGAGAGACGGTCCAGCTCGCTGTCCACTGATGCCACGGCGACTGTGCCGAAGGCATCCAGCACAAACCCTGCCAGCCGCGGCGAGAACACGGCGTCACCGGAGGCGACCCGCAGGACGGCATCGGAAATCTCGGCGCCGGAGATGGTCTTGGTGACGTAGCCACGGGCACCGGCCCGGATCACCGTCACGACGTCTTCGGCGGCGTCGGACACGCTCAGCGCCAGGAACCGTGTTTCGGCGAGCAGCGCGGCGCAACCGGCGAGGACCTCGGCGCCGCCACCGCCGGTTCCGCCCGGCAGATGGACGTCCAACAGGACCACCTGAGGCCGGTGTTCGTGGATGGCAGTGATCGCTTGCTCGACTCCGGCGGCTTCGGCGAGCACCGAAATCCGGTTGTCCAGGTCCGCGCGGAGACCGGAGCGGAAGATGGCGTGGTCATCGACCACCACAACGGTGACGGGCTGCTCTGGGTTATTCACTGGGTTCCATCTGCTTCCTTCTCGGGCATCATCAGCTTAACCTCGGTGCCCTCTGTGTTGCTGCGGATGGATACCTCGCCACCGTGGCGGTCCATCCTGCTGTACAACGAGACCTTGATTCCCATCCGGTCCTCGGGGATGGCCTTCGGATCGAACCCGTGGCCCCGGTCCCTGACGAAAATCGTCGACCCGGTGGGCCCGGCCTCGAGGTAGACCGAAATGCTGCCGCTGGCATGCTTGGCCGCATTGAGGACTGCTTCACGGGCGGCCTGCGCCAGAATCTCCTGCCGTGCGGTCAGCTCGGAGTCTCCCACCACGACGACGTCGATCGGAGTGCCGTAGCTGTCCTCGATCTCGGCGGTGACTGCTCTGATCCGTTCGGCGAGGTTTCCCGACTGGTGGGTGGCATCGGCGTACAGCCAGTTTCGCAGCTCGCGTTCCTGGGCGCGGGCCAACCGCACCACGTCCTGCTCCGAGCCTGCACGGTTCTGGATCAGGGCTAGTGTCTGCAGCACCGAGTCATGAAGGTGCGCGGCTATTTCCGCGCGTTCAGTTTCCCGTGCCCGCCCTGACCGTTCGATCTCCAGATCACGCCAGAACTTGAGGCCCCACGGCGCCAGCACGAGAAAAACCCCAGCCAGCACCGCGCCGGTAGCTACCAGGGTTGACCAGGTGAGCTCCCAGGAGGTGGACCCGGACACCATGATCAGCACACCGACAGTTACCAGTAGCAGGCCAGCGACAAGCCGGGCCAGGCCGCTGGCCTGCGACGCCCCGGCCCGATTCATCAGTCCGGCTCGACGGGTTTCGTCCAACTGAGTCCAGGCCAGCACTGCCCCGGCAACCACAACCCCGACCGGCAGCAGGGTGTCGAGGGGCAAATTAGCGCCGAGTTGCTGGGCAATCGCCACTGCCGCCACCAGCAGGAGCGCTGTGCCCAGCAGAACTTCGCGTTTGCCAATGAGGGAATGTGGGTTGACATGCGACCCAGCCGAGGAATCCGCCGTCGGGCTCGAAGAACGTCCAGAGGTTCCCCCATCCGGGCTGCCAGATACCCGCCCAGCGGGTCTGGTGGCGGTGTCAGGTGGGTTTTGAGACTTAGGAAAGGCAAGGCGTGGGCCCACCGGGTTCGGACCCTGGCGGAGTTGTTCCTCCTGGGTGGGAACCAGGACCCATAACCAGCCATACAGGAAGATCCCTGCGCCGCCCGCGAGGGCCAGCGCCGCCATCGCGAGGCGCGTTGCCCTGACGGTGATGCCCAGGTGGGCCGCCAGTCCTGCACATACCCCTGCAATCATCGCGTCGTTGGAGCGGAGCAGGGCTGGTCTCATGCCCCAATCCAAGCACGATCCGCACCCCACCGGGGCGGGTTTCAGGGAAAGTCAGCCGCAGGTCAGGGACAGCTCAGGGTAGGCCCCGATAGCAACCCACCTCCCCCGGCCGACAGGATTGAGGTATGAACCCGCATCAGGACCCGAATGACCCCCAGCCCGAGCCGTCGGCCGACCAAACTCCTCAACCCGAGCCTGCCTCGCGATCTGGGCAGGCCCCGCCTTCCGGTAACGACACGAACGGGCCGCACGGACTACCCACGGCTGAGCAGTTACCGCCCCAGACCACCCGAACCTCACCAGCGACGTCCACCAACTTTTTCGACTGGCTGCGCGGCCTCGGCGTGGTCAGGGGCCAGGACCGCTGGATCGGCGGCGTCGCCACCGGTATTGCCGCCCGCACCGGTTTGGATCCCGTCCTGATCCGCGGCGGGTTCGTCTTGCTGGCCATCTTCGGCGGCATTGGCATCCTGTTATACGGACTGGCCTGGGCGCTGCTGCCCGAACCAGACAGCCGCATCCACCTCGAATCCGCAACCCGGGGCAGCTGGACCTCGGGCATGACCGGCGCGCTGATCCTCACCATCGCAGGGATCGGCCGCCCCAACTTCCCCTTCTTCTCAGACGGTGGCGGCGGAGCGTTTTTCTGGACCATCTTTTGGATCGGCGCCGTGATCCTCGCGGTGTACCTGGTGGCAACCAGGTCCAACAGGAAGGCTCGGGCTACCAACACTGTCGGCCGGACTCACACCGTCGCCGCTGAAAAACTGGGCTCAGCCCGCCCACCGGGCTCTCTCCCCCCGCCTCCCCTGTACAGCCAACTGTCACCCCCGACAGCTCCGCGGTACAGCCCGCCCGTCCCCCGCAAACCACCAACTCCCAAACCGACGGGGGCCGAGCTGGCCCTCTACCTCGGTGGCGCACTGATCGCCGTCGGGTCCGTCCTGATGCTTGATTACACTGGGATCTTCGACCTGGGAAGCTCGGTGATCCCGGTGGCGATTGCCGCAGGTCTAATCCTTCTGGGACTGGGGATAGTCACCCTGGGCATCCGTGGCCGCGCGTCGGGTTTCCTTGGGTTCATGGCGGCGGTCGGCATAGCGGCAGCAGTGGTGACCGGGTCAACGTTCGGCGATGGAACGATCATCGTTGGCAGTAGCGCCGTCTGGACACCTGCCACCGAGGATCCCGCCAGCGAAGGATACACAGTAGTTGCAAGCCAGGGCACTATAGATCTCAGCAACCTCACCAACCTCGACGATGACGTGGTGGTCCCAGTGAACTCGCTCGCCGGAAACGTGGGCATCCTGATTCCCGACGACGTCCCGGTCCAGGTGCGCTCCTCCGTCGCCCTCGGAGCCCTCAGCACAGTGGACAACGGCCAGGAAGCAACGGCGGGCGGGATGTGGCACCCCGCCGAAATCGATCTGAACCAGAGCGCCTCCGGACCGTCAATCATCCTCGAAATCCTCGGCGCTATGAGCCACACCACGGTCGCCGCTACCCAAACCGAACTTGAAGACGTAGGAGGCATCTCCCGATGAGCACACCCGAGTACACCGCCAAGAACGACGACGGTGACAGGTCAGTCCGCACCGGAACCGTGGTCTGGGGGCTGATAGCAATTGCCGTGGGAGTCCTGGTGCTGTTGTCGCAGCTGGTAGACATCAACCTGGACACCGGCCTGGTGCTGATGGGGCTGCTGGTCGGCACCGGCGCAGCACTGGTGGTCGGCGGTCTGGTCTCCATGGCCAGCCGCAAGTAGCCCTCCGCCCCAGCCTCCTGTTTCTTGCCATCCGGAATCCGGCCCCCGGCATCCTAATTCACCACTCGACTACCAAAAAGGGTTAGCCTGAACCATGGAAAAATTCTTCGATATCCTTCGCAAATCCCCCGTCAAGCGCGCTCCAGGTGGTTGGCTCGGCGGTATCGCCTCTGGCATTGCCGCCCAGTTCAACTGGCCCGTGGCCTACGTGAGGATCGGCATTCTCCTGAGCTTCCTCCTGCCGTTCATCAGTATCCCCATGTACTTTGTGCTGTGGCTGCTCCTGCCCAAGACTGACGGCACCATCGCCTTGCAGAAAATGATTGCTAGCAACTAGCCCTTACCGGTAGCCTCATCTCCCGCCCCCGCTGTTTAGAAGGGTGGTGGGGTTTCCGGTGGTGGTGTTGGTGGTGGGTCTGGTTTGGTGAGGTAGGTTTCCCCGGTAGGGGAGATCGCGATGATGGTCCCGGGTTCGGGTTGGGTGTAGTGCCAGTAGCCTTCGGTTTTGAACATGTGGTGACGTTTACATAGGCAGGCGAGGTTACCGTAACTGGTTTTCCCGCCCCTGGCCCAGGGGGTGGTGTGGTCGAGTTCGCAGAACACCGCCAACCGGTTACACCCCGGATGCCGGCACGTCCCATCCCGCACCCTCACCACGTCCTGTAAGTCCTTCGGCACCCGATACGTGCCCGCATCAGCGCCGAGCCTGGCCCCGGTGTAGGGGTGGGTGAGGATCCTCGTGAACGAGGACGCATGCCCGGCAAGTTTCCGGGCGGTCTCCGGATCGATCGGCCCATACCCCTCCAACTCCCCCGGCGTATCCCCGCCCAACAGGGTGAGCACCGGGACGGTGACGAACACTCTCGCCTGAACACCCCAATACCCGTCACCGTCCCGCGAAGAGCTACTGCCCCCGTCACCACGAGAACCGTTGCCACCATTGTTCTCGACGCCGGTGTCAGGATCGCTACCAGGTTCGGATTCCGACCCGGCAGACTCCGGCCCGCTAGCCGTGTCCCCGGCGGATTCCGACCCGGTGTCCCCGGCGGGTTCGGGTCCGTCTGTCAGGTGTCTGTCTGTCAGGTGTCTGTCTGTCAGGTGGCCGGTGGTTCCGGCGCTGGTGAGGACGTCTACCAGGACGTCGGCGCGTAATTGGGTGAGGGTGCGGGGTTCGTCGGGGCCTTGCAGGTTCCGGGCCGCGGTATCGACCCGGTGGAAAATCCCTGCCGCCTGCTCAACGGGAAGGAACGCTTGAAACCAGGCCATCCCGTCCGGGGCCGGGTCGAGATACACGCGACGATCCAGGACGGCCTTCCGGTGCCGGATCGTAATCGATTCCGGGTGGAGTTTCTCCCGTAACCGTTGGGCCTGGCCGCAAAACTTCCGCACCGTGGTCTTCGCCGCCATCATGATGAGCGTGGACTCGAACACTGCCCTCACGGCGGGGACCGTGTCCGGGATGCTGATCGCTTCCCCGACCACCGCCCACGCGTGGCGCTTGGATAACCTGCCATCCTCCAACGCCGTCAGGGTGGTCGGGAAGTCCCGGACCAAAAGTTCACTATGATCGATCAGGATTCCCGTAGTCACCTCCGGCACCCGTGTGGCCGCCCCGATCTCCGCCGCGGCCAGGGCCCTGACCCGCCCCGGATCGTCGACCCCGGGGTACTCCGTAGCGGTGAGATCGTTGACGTGGGTGACCGCTTTGGCTTCCTGCGCATCGACCCAGGACCGCAACCCTCCAAGACCCTTCAAAACCCCCAGCGTCTGCTCAACATCCAGGCCAGCCACCGCCGTCAAAACCACCCGACCCATCAACCCCGCCACCCCCGGCAACCCCGTCAACCCACCACCAGAGCCCACCCACGCACCAAAACCAGCAACCCCGGAATCAGGAACAGGATCAGGATTAGCCGGGCTCTCCGACGGATCGTCTACCGGGGCACCTACCGGGGCCGTCCACACCGCGTCAACACCCAACGGATCCCCCGGACCATACCCGCCGGAACCGTCCGTAGCAGTCCCCGTAGCAGTGTCCGCGGGCCCGCTCGTGGGGGCGGGATCCGCGCCAGAATCGGGAAAGAATCCCGTCCCGGTAGAAGAAGCTCTACTGCTTTTCATACCCCCATTCCATCACCCGCCACCGACATTATTAGGCCCGGAAAGAGACCCCACCAAAACAATTTCAACAATTTTTTCGGACCACACAACCGGTCCAGAAAGACCTCGGAGGTGGTGCGGTCGCGCGCTCGGAAACATCTCAAGCTGTCTGAGGAGTCCGCGGAGTCCTGTCCTGCTGTAGTAGGACACCGGCAATCGTTCTACCGGACCTATCCCGTGGGCTGGCCCCGGTGACACGCTGGTGCAATGAAACAGTCAGCTGCGACCAGCCGCACCGAAACGTCAGGTTCCGCGCCCCCGAGCTGCCAGCACTGTCCCCGCGCGAACGGGAGGCGCTCCAACGCGTGGCGCAGGGTCTGAGCAACCCCGACATCGCGGTCAAGCTATTCATTGCTGAAACCACAGTGAAGACACATCTGCTGCGGATCTTTGCCAAGCTGGACGTCGATGACCGGACGCGGGCCGTGGTGGTGGCGATGGAACACGGCATTCTGCACGGTGCCTTCCCCAGGGCGCGATAGGGTCCCTCCGCCCAAAGTGTGTTTAGAATCATAGCTGAGCTCAATGGGGCGCTCCGACCCGTTCACCCTCCCCAATCTGCAAGGATCCAGCGCCACATGAAAATCGGAATACTCACCAGCGGCGGCGACTGTCCAGGACTCAACGCAGTGATCCGGGGAGCTGTCCTCAACGGCATCAAGACCCATAACCTTGAGTTTGTCGGGTTCCGCGACGGCTGGCGTGGAGTGGTTGAGGGCGACATCATCGACCTCCCGCGCAGCGCGGTTCGCGGTATCTCCAAGCAGGGTGGCACCATTTTGGGTACCTCTCGTACCAACCCCTTCGAGGGTAACGGCGGACCCGACGCGATCAAAGCCACCCTTGAACGGCTCGGCATCGACGCGATGATCGTCATTGGCGGGGAAGGTACGCTTGCCGCCGCCAAGCGACTCACCGACGCTGGCCTGAAGATTGTTGGAGTCCCCAAGACCGTTGACAACGATCTCGACGCCACCGATTACACCTTCGGCTTCGACACGGCGGTGCAGATCGCCACCGAGGCCATCGACCGGCTGCGAACGACCGGCGAGTCACACAGCCGTTGCATGGTTGCCGAGGTGATGGGACGCCACGTGGGCTGGATCGCCCTGCACGCCGGGATGGCGTCCGGCGCGCACGCCATTCTCATCCCTGAACAGCAGACCAGCCTGGAGCAGATCGCCGACTGGGTGACCGAGGCCAATCACCGTGGCCGGGCGCCGCTGGTCGTGGTCGCCGAGGGATTCGTCCCCGATCACCTGGACCAGGCCCACTCCGAACGCGGTCTCGACACCTTCGGGCGACCGCGACTCGGTGGGATCGCCGACCAGCTGGCACCGGAAATCGAATCCCGAACCGGGATCGAAACCCGCGCTACGGTACTGGGTCATATCCAGCGCGGCGGGGTCCCGTCGGCGTTCGACCGCGTGCTCGCGACGCGCCTGGGAATGGCGGCCGTCGACTCAGTGGTGGACGGGCTGTGGGGCACGATGGTGTCGCTGAAGGGCACCGAAATTGCCCGGGTAGGCTTCGAGTCCGCCCTGGGTAACCTGAAGGTGGTCCCCCAGCACCGGTACGACGAAGCAGCCATCCTCTTCGGCTAACCTTGCCTAAATGGAACTCGATCCCGGCACTGTCTCAATCATCCACCTTGGCTGGTCCCGGCTACTGCAACTCAACGACACCGCGTTTACGGAGGCGGCGGGTGAGCGGATCTACCGCAGGGACGACGACGCCGAGCTGCTGACCTTTGTGCGGTTGTTCGGCGAGGAAGCCCTCGTGGGCCCGGGGTGGGCGCTCGACGCCGCAGCGGAGCTCGACGGCGAAGTCCTCGCCCGCCACTCGACTCTCCTGCGGCTGACCCGACCCCACGGCGGGCGGGGTCTGGGCGAGGCGAACCTGTACTTCTGCGACGATCTGCCGACCCTTGAGCCCCGCGACGACGTGGCGGTGAGCGATGACCTGGCCTTCGCCGTCGACCTTGAACGGCTGTGCCCACCCGATGACGCCGCAGAGGTAGGGCTCAGCGAGCTGGAGCATCGCACCATTCTGGTGGACGATGCCACCGCTCCCCCCACCCCGTTCGCCGGGGCGGGCTACGACATCTGGAGCGGCATCCTGGCCCATCTCGGCGTGCTGACCGCGCCCGAACGGCGAGGTCAGGGGCTCGCCACCTTCATCGCGAAGGTGGCCGTCGAGGACGCCATGGCCGCGGGCCTGATCCCCCAGTGGCGCGCACGCACCGACAACACCGCGTCGATCAGGACGGCACTGCGTGCCGGTTTCATCGCGTGCGGCAGCCAGACCAGTGTGCTGCTGCCGAAATAGCCTGCATCCGAAATAGGCCCGTGCTGGCTGGAGGCTAGACCGGACCGAAGAGGTCGAGGAGTTCCTGACGATTGAACATCTGTGCGGTCTGCCGCGCGGTCGGCTGACCCAGATCGGGGTCACCTCCTGCGCCCAAAAGCACTTCGGCCACGTCCCGGTAGCCTTTAAAGGCCACCCCCGCCAGTGGCGTCTGGCCCTTGTCGTTGACCGCGTTGACGTCAACGCCTCTGTCCGCCAAGTCGGCCACGATGCCCGAATGCCCGTGGTAGGCGGCGAGCATCAGGAGACCGTCGCCCGCAATGTTGGTGAGCGTCGCCGGGACCCCCGCATCGAGGTAACGGCTGAGAGTGGCGGCGTCGCCGGTTCGTGCGGCGTCGAACAGCTGGTGGGCCAGCGCTATAGCCTGATCCGCTCCGTCGTCGGGCGAGCTGGTCTCAACCACGGTTACCTGCGTCCTTTAAGGAAGCCTGTGGCGCGTCCCACCACCTGGCCGGCGTCGGGGGCCACGATGATTTCCTGGGCCGCTGCGTACACCTCGTCACCGTCCTGCACCAACAGGTCACCCAGCGGGTCAACCGAGCGCTTGACGACGGCGAGCGCTACCGCGCCCATCTCATAATGCTGAGCCACCGACGTGACCGTGCCGACGGTGCGGCCGCCCGCGACCACGGCGCTCCCCACTGCGGGGAGTGTGTGCTGGCTACCGTCAAGCTGCAGGAAGACCAGACGGCGGGGCGGATGTCCCAGGTTGTGCACCCGGGCCACGGTTTCCTGGCCCTTGTAGCACCCCTTCGACAGGTGGACGGCGGTACGAATCAGGTCCAGCTCGTGAGGGATGGTCTTCTCATCGGTTTCAGCTCCAGCCCGCGGGCGCCACGCGGCGACCCGCAGCGCCTCGGACGCCATTGCTCCGGCGAGGCTCAGTCCGCCCTCGCCGAGCGCGGCGGCGGTGGAAGCGAGCTCGGCCTGCGGGATCAGGTATTCGAACCAGGGGCGCTCCAACCCCGGGTGGTCTTCCTCGGTCACCACGGAGTAGCCGTAGCCCCCCTCGGCAATATGGGGCCAGGGGTCTACCCAGACGACGCGTTCGGAGAGCACAGCAACAGGTCTCACGGCACCCAGGACCGCCCAGTCCCCCGACACATCGGCAATCTCAACCCGGAGCATGAACTTCATCCGGTCCAGCCAGGCGGCCATGCCGGGCGCCTCGAAACCTTCGACGATCAGCCAGGTAGTGGTCCCGTCGTCGACCACCCGGGCGTTGTACTCGATCCGGCCCTGCACGCTCAACAGCAGGGTTTCCGAACTGCTGCCCGGTTGCAGGCCCAGCAGGAGCTGGGAGGAGAGGGTGTTCAGCCAGCTCAGGCGGTCCGGTCCGGTAACAGTCACGATGCCCCGATGGGACAAATCGACGACGGCGGTACCGCGGGCCAGCGCGCGCTGTTCCTTGAACGGGTCACCGTAATGGGAGGCGGTGCCCTGATCGGGTGCGCCAGCGGCGACCGCGCCGGGCAGGGACAGCAGCGGGCTGAGGTAGGTCATAGTGATGTCAACGCGTCCTTGGGCTTGGCGTATTCCTTGGCCTGCCCCCTGAGGGCACGGCTGATCAGGATTCCTTTTTGAGAATCGCCGAGGCGTGGGCCTTGAGTGGTTGACCATCAGCGGCCACATCCCACCGCCAGTAGAGGTCACCCTCCACCAGGCCATACAGCCTCGTGGCGGCGGTGTATTCCTTGGAGTTCTGGCCCCGCATCACCAGATCGGTGCTGAGCTGGATCTGCGGTCCTTTAATGACGCCGTAATACAGTTCAGCAATTCCGCCGGGGTGCACGATGGTAGCGGTGATATCGAAGCCGTCCTCGGCGTTGCGGAGCTGTTCCACCTCGTCGGCGCTCTTCAACGCGGGAACGATGTCGGCTGGTTCGAGTCCGGGGCCCCCGTCGGCGTCGTTCAGTTTGCGGTCCAGCGCCCAGAATCCGGTTTCCACCGACAGTGGGCGCAGCCGGGTGCCCTGCTCGTCGGTGAGCCAGCTTTCCGCCGTGTACTGGAGATACGGGAGCCCGTTCTGGGTGAAGCTGACCCGCTGTTCAAAGTGCTCGGACTCCGACGAGCCTTCGCCCAGCCTGCCGGACCCTTCCCAGACACCCAGCAACCAAGACAAGGGCACTAACTCGGGCGTAAGGTCGGTGGGAATTTCAAACGACATGACGCGGTGGCAGCCTTACTTCTGACCCTTGTACAGGCGGCTGATCACCAATGCCGCTACTCCGGCCATTGCCAGTGAAGCGAGTACCAGTAGTCCAATGAAGAAGATTTCAAGCGCAAGAATCGACATGCGTCCATCCTAACGCGACGTTTCTGCGGCTCTCGACCTCGTCGCTGCAACGGAGCGGCGCAGACGCGTGAGAGGGAGCGCGAGCGAAGGTTCAGGCGGTGAGCAGCTTGCCCAGGAAGTAGACCAGTGAGCCGATCACCAAAACCGGTGCGACCCCGATGGACAGTGCCGCTGGCAGGCTGGCTGGCGTATCGCGGGCCAGGAGCAGCCGGCGGGCACACACCACCACGGCGCCGCTGACCGCCCCAATAATGCCTCCGGTCAGCCCCGACACATCGGTGAACAAGATGGCTCCGAGCGGTCCGGCGGTGGCGGCCAGCACGGTTCCGAGGGGGGCGATGACGCGATCTGGCCAGGGCAGTAACGATACGGCGAGGGCGATCATGACGCTGATCCCGGTGACCAGCATCATCCCGCTGTTTCCGGCGTTGACGGCCAACCGATCGGCGGCAACCCAGCCGGAGCCAAGGCAGGCCAGGAACACGCCAACACCGCCGCCGAGGGTGGACTCAAGCCGGTGGCTCTGGCCTGTCCCGCGGAAGAGCTGGATAAGAAAGATCCCGCCGAGACCAAGGGCCGTTGCCACCGGCATCCAGCGCATGAAGTCACTGTCGGGGACGGCCAGGGCCGCGGCCGCGGCAGCGACAGCGCTGAGTCCGATCACGGCCGACTGACTCTTCCTGGCTGGGACGCCAAGCACATGGGGCCAACCAACAGCGAACACGAGGATTAGCACGGTGGCGACGCCCAAGACGGCACTGAGGGACAGATAGGAGGCGGCCACTACCGAACTGACGGCAACTGCCGCCGCGACGGCTACACTCCATATTCTCACCCGAGCAATACTGCCTTACCGCTCCGGCAAGTGAAAACACCGCCCCCGGCGTGCGACGCATCACACCCGGTATACTGGATCAAATCTGCCAGGGCTGCGGAGCACAAGATTTACCCCCTTGGCCCGACATAGTCGCCCGATGATGCGCGTCCGAATATATGGAGGACACATGCCGCACATCTTGATGTTGACCAACAGCCCCGGCTCGTCGGTGGGTGTGCTGCCCGCGCTCGAGCTGCTCAACCACAAGGTGCATATCCTGCCCGCCGAGCCAACGGCGCTGCTCGAAACCGAACCCTGCGACGTGGTCCTGGTCGACGCCCGCAAGGACATGGTCGGTGCGCGGTCGCTGACGCAACTCCTGAAGGCCACCGGTCTCAGCGCCCCCTTGATGTTGGTGCTCACCGAGGGGGGAATGGCGGCGGTCGCCGCTAACTGGCTGGCCGACGACGTCGTCCTCGACTCCGCGGGTCCCGCCGAGGTGGAAGCACGGCTACGCCTGGTTATCGCGCGGTCGAGTGCGGCCGAGACTGAGACCAGCAACGAGATCCGGGCCTCCGGCGTCGTGATCGACGAGGCCAGTTACACCGCGCGGGTGGGTGGGGAGCCGCTGAACCTGACCTACAAGGAATTCGAGCTGCTCAAATATTTGGCGCAGCATCCCGGTCGGGTATTCACGCGGGATCAGCTGCTCCACGAGGTGTGGGGATACGACTATTACGGGGGCACCCGCACCGTTGACGTTCACGTGCGGAGGCTCAGGGCCAAACTGGGTGCCGACCACGAGCAGCTGATTGGCACGGTACGCAATGTGGGATACCGGTTCACACTAAACCGCGCAACAGACGATCGCCCAGCCGTGGACGCCTGAGACTTGGCCCTCCAGAACCCGCGCCCATACACACACCGCTTAACTGAAGAAGTCCCTCCCCCATTTGCGTGGCGGTGGGACTTCTTCAGTTAAGCGGTGTTTCGCTTTTACGCTGCTTTTGCCTGTAAAAAGTGGAGGACATACGGGTCGAACGTATCGCGGGCACCCCACTGGTGCATCCCCCGTGAACGATCACTTACGTTACCCCACCGGCGGCGCCACGCCAAAATTGGCCCCCGCGCTGGCCGCCCATGGGCGTTAGGCTGACTGCATGACCACAGCTCACGTCCCGACCTGGCCTATCCTTCACGCCGCTGGCGCCCCCGAGCCCCGATTCCTGCAGGACATCCTCGGACTCGCCGCAGCTGCCGCGGAAGCCGACGGTAATCCGCCGTTGTCCGAACAGACTCTGGTCAACCTCAAGACCGCGGGCGCCCACCCCGGGTCCCTCCTGGTCTTCGCTACCTACGCGATCGACGACGATTCGCCAGCGGCAACCAAGGGAGACCCCGCTGGCGCCTCGAACGACGCCGAGGAATTGGCTGGGGTGGCCGTGGTCAGCCTGCCCCGCGAAGGAACTGATGATGACGCCGGAGTAATTGAACTGGTGGTGCGGCCCACGTACCGCAGCCAGGGTGTGGGGAGCGCACTGGCCGATGCCGTCAAGGCGCACGGTTTGCCCGCGCTACGCGCCTGGTCCCACGGCAATCATGCGGCGGCCGTCAGCCTGGCAACAAAGAACGGCTTCGTTCCCGTCCGGGAACTGTGGCGGATGCGCCAGAGCCGTGCAGCGCTGGAAGCGTCGGTACTAGCCCCGACCGCTGACGCAATCACTCTTCCCGACGGCGTCATCCTGCGTGCGTTCCAGCCTGGCGTCGACGAGCAGGCCTGGCTTACCGCCAACCGGGCTGCCTTTGCCCATCATGCCGAGCAGGGCGCAACCACTCTGGAGGACCTCCAGGCGAGGATGGCCGAGGACTGGTTCGATCCGACCGGGTTCCTACTGGCGGTGCGGGAAGCCGACGGGCAGTTGCTCGGCTTCCACTGGACCAAGGTGCATCCACGGTCCGGTGACCACCCCGCCCTCGGGGAGGTCTACGTCGTCGGGGTCACCCCTGAGGCGCAGGGACTGGGGTTGGGTAAAGCCCTCACCATCGCTGGGATTGAGCACCTCCATTCGCTGGGACTGCAGGCGATCATGCTCTATGTTGATGCCGACAACATTGCCGCCGTGGCGCTCTACCGCAAGCTGGGCTTCACCCGCTGGGACGTTGACGTCATGTATGCGCCACAGGTTGCCGGGGCAAGCTTGTAAGGTGGATCCTGATGCCGTCAAACCCCTCGCGAGAGGGGCGGATACCGGCAACCCACCCGCTGTCAGGAGACACCATGGAATCCGAAACCGCAGCACGCGTTCCGGCACGGTATGGCTCGTCCGAGGTTGCACCCGCGCGTGCCACCCAGGACCGCATCGACATCCCGGAGTTCGCTCCCAGCCTGCTTCCGGAGGGCGCCATCACACCTGACCGGTTTCTGGACCGGGAATCAAGCTGGCTCGACTTCAATGCCAGGGTCCTTGAGCTCGCCGAGGATCCCGACCTGTACCTGTTGGAGCGCGTCAGCTTCCTCTCCATCTTTGCGTCTAACCTGGACGAGTTCTTCATGGTGCGCGTCGCCGGGCTGAAACGTCGGATCGCCACCGGGCTGGCTGTCCCCTCGGCTGCGGGGCTGAGCCCCATCGAGCAACTCGAGCAGATCATGGCCGACGGCTATAAACTACAGCAGCGCCACGCAGCAGTTTTCGCCGAGAACATCCGGCCCGCGCTGGCCGCTGAGAACATTCACCTGACCACCTGGGACGAACTCGACGAGGCCGCCCGCGCTGACCTTAACAAGCTCTTCGCGGAGAAGGTCTTTCCCATCCTGACGCCGCTCGCTGTGGATCCAGCCCACCCCTTCCCCTACATTTCGGGGCTGTCGCTGAACCTCGCCGTTGTCGTCCGCAATCCGGTCAGCGAAAAGGAACTCTTCGCCCGCGTCAAGGTTCCCGACCAGCTGCCCCGCCTGATCTCGGTGGACGGCCCGCGCGCCGGCAACGTCGCTGGGCGCATGGCGCGGTTCATCCCGCTGGAAGATGTCATTGCCGTCCACCTCGACCAGCTGTTCCCGGGCATGGAGGTGCTTGAACATCACACCTTCCGGGTGACCCGCAACGAAGATCTGGAGGTGGAAGAGGACGACGCAGAGAACCTCCTGCAGGCTCTCGAGAAGGAGTTGCTGCGCCGCCGCTTCGGGCCGCCGGTCCGGCTGGAAGTCACCACCGACATCAACCCGAGCATCCGCGCACTGCTGTCCCGCGAACTCGGGGTGGAGGAGGACGAGGTCTATGGTCTCCCAGCACCGCTGGACCTTCGCGGGCTCAGCGTAATCGGCCGGATCGACCGCGGTGAACTTCGCTACCCGAAGCACGTCCCTCACACGAACAGGGACCTCAAGGAGAGCGAGACGTCGAAGGCGGCGAACGTGTTCGCGGCCATGCGGCGTCGGGACATTCTGCTGCACCACCCGTATGACTCGTTCTCCACCTCGGTGCAGGCATTCCTGGAGCAAGCCGCGAATGATCCCAAGGTGCAGGCAATCAAGCAGACCCTGTATCGCACGTCGGGTGATTCGCCGATCGTGGATGCGCTGATCGACGCCGCCGAGTCCGGCAAGCAGGTTTTGGCCCTCGTGGAGATCAAGGCGCGCTTCGACGAGCAAGCAAACATTTCCTGGGCCCGGAAACTGGAGCAGGCGGGCGTGCACGTGGTGTACGGAATCGTGGGGTTGAAGACGCATTGCAAGCTCTCCCTCGTGGTCCGGCAGGAGATCGACGGGCTCCGTCGGTACTGCCACATTGGCACCGGTAACTATCACCCGCGCACGGCCCGCTACTACGAAGATTTCGGGTTGCTGACCGCCAGCGAGCAGGTGGGCCAGGATCTTTCCCGGCTGTTCAACCAGCTCTCGGGGTATGCCCCGAAGTCCACGTTCAAGCGCCTGCTGGTGGCCCCGAGGTCGGTGCGCTCCGGACTGATTGACCGGATTGAGCGCGAGATTGCCAACCAGAAGGCTGGTCTGGCGGCCCGGGTGGTGGTGAAGGTCAATTCGATCGTCGACGAGGCCATCATCGACGCCCTGTACCGTGCCTCACAGGCCGGTGTTACGGTCGATGTGATCGTCAGGGGGATCTGCTCGGTGCGCCCCGGCGTTCCGGGCCTCAGCGACAACATCACCGTCCGGTCCGTGCTGGGCCGGTTCCTCGAGCACTCGCGGGTGTTCGCGTTCGCCAACGGCGGCGACCCCGCCGTCTTCATCGGGTCAGCCGACATGATGCACCGGAACCTTGACCGCCGGGTGGAGGCACTGGTGCAGCTCAGCGCACCTGAGGACATCAGCTATCTCATGTCCCTGATCGACCGGTACATGGACGAAGGCACAGCGAGCTGGCATCTCGATAAGGACGGAAGCTGGACCCGGCACCACAAGGATGCCGACGGTACTCCGCTGGGCGATGTCCAGAGCTGGCTGCTGGCATCCCGTGCCCGCAACCGGTCAGCGGTCCGCCACTGATGGAGCCAATCGATGAGGCGGCGACCTTCCCGGCCCAGGATGCGGCGCCGTCGGTCCTCGCTGCGGGAGCTATCTGCTGGCGGAAGGAGCAGGGGCAGCTTGAGGTTCTTTTGATTCACCGACCGCGCTATTCGGACTGGTCCTGGCCCAAGGGCAAGATCGACCCCGGCGAGACCACCCCCGAGTGTGCTGTCCGGGAGGTCGAGGAAGAGGTTGGACTCCGGATTTCGCTGGGCATTCCTCTGGCGTCCACCCTCTACCCCGTTGCCTCGGGGCCGAAACTGGTCCACTATTGGGCGGCACGCACCGAGCGCATGGTGGTCCGTCCGGACGGCAAGGAGGTGGACAAGTTCCTGTGGGTCTCGCCTTTCCGCGCAGCTGAACTGTTGACAAACCCCACCGACCAGGAGCCCCTTGAGTCGCTGGTGGCGGCACACGAAGCCGAGCAACTGGAAACCTGGCCGCTGATCGTGGTCCGCCACGCCAAGGCGAAGCCTCGCTCATCCTGGACCCGTGCAGAGGGGGATCGCCCCCTGGCCGCAACCGGTCGACGCCAGGCCGCAGCCGTGAGTCGACTTCTCGAAGCCTGGGGTCCTGTGTGGGTAGTAAGCAGCCCCTGGGAGCGGTGCGTGCAGACCATCGCTCCGTATCTCAAGTTCAAGGACATCAAGCTCAAACTCGCTGATTCCATCACCGAGCGGAACGCTGCCCGCAAGCCGGACAAGGCCAGTTCGACTGTCGAGAAATTGTTCGACAAACGCCGACCCGTTGCGCTGTGCACCCACCGCCCGGTGCTCCCGCTCGTCTTCGGTGTGCTTCGCCGTCATCTGCCGGAGTCGCTCGCCGCCGCACTGCCGGTCGACGACCCGTACCTGGCTCCCGGCGAGGTGTTGATCTCCCATGTGAGCAGCAAAACCCCCGGGCGGATTGTCGCCTTGGAGCAGTTCAGGGCCTACGACGACTAGCACCTCCTCCGCACGCCGTCGTTCCCTGCCAAACGCCCCGAAACCGACCAACGCACCAGATATATCTAGCGCGCTTGCCGATTTCTGCTGCGCTGTCCGGGTCTGGCGCGCCTGCTGCGCTGGGTAGTGGGTTTTCGGGCACAGAGTGGCGCCTGAGAGCCCAACCATTAGAGTGGAATGCGTGAGTTCACAACCCATCCCCACACCGTACGAAGATCTGCTGCGCGATGTGATGGCCAACGGCTCGGTCAAGACCGACCGCACCGGCACCGGAACCCGCAGTGTTTTCGGGAGACAGTTGCGCTTCGACCTCGCTGATTCCTTCCCGCTGGTCACCACCAAACGCGTCCACTTCAAATCCGTTGCGCTGGAGCTGCTCTGGTTCCTCCGCGGCGATTCCAACGTCTCGTGGCTGCAGGAACGCGGCGTCAAGATCTGGAACGAATGGGCCGACGACGACGGCGAGCTCGGCCCCGTCTACGGCGTCCAGTGGCGGTCGTGGCCGACCCCCGATGGCGGTCACATCGACCAGATCGAGCAGGTCGTCGAGGCATTGAAGGTCACCCCCGACTCCCGCCGCCACCTGGTCTCGGCCTGGAACGTGTCGGAGCTGCACGACATGGCCCTTCCTCCATGCCATGCGTTTTTCCAGTTCTACGTCGCAGACGGCAAGCTCTCCTGCCAGCTGTACCAGCGCTCCGCCGACACTTTCCTCGGCGTCCCGTTCAACATCGCCTCCTACGCGCTGCTGACACTGATGGTCGCCCAGCAGGTGGGGCTCGCACCCGGCGAACTGATCTGGACCGGCGGCGACGTCCACATCTACGACAACCATGTCGAGCAGGTGAAAGAACAACTGACCCGGCAGCCGTATCCCAACCCACGGCTGCTGATCAACCGAAAACCAGAGACCATCTTCGACTACACGCTGGAGGACTTTGACGTGGTGAACTACCAGCACCATCCCACCATCAAGGCACCGATCGCCGTATGAGTTCAACCAACCGGGGCATCATCGACGCCATTGGACGGGAACCGTTCATCGGCATGATCTGGGCCCAGACGGAGAACGGGGTCATCGGGAAAGACGGCGGCATGCCATGGCGCCTCCCCGAAGACATGGAACACTTCAAGCGGACCACCTCCGGTCACCCGGTCATCATGGGTCGGCACACCTGGCAGTCGTTTCCCGCCAAGTATCGTCCCCTCCCGGATCGGACCAACATTGTGGTGAGTCGTCACGCGTTGGAGGCTGGCGACCTGGCGGGCGCCGTCGTCGTCGGCTCTCTGGAGGAGGCATTTGAGGAGGCCCGGCGCAGTCCCGGCGCTGAACAGATCTGGGTGATCGGCGGCGGACAGATCTATGAGGCCGCCCTGCCGGTGGCTCAGGCCGCGGTCGTCACCGTGATCGAGTCCACCACCAAGGGTGATACGTTCGCTCCCACGCTGGGTCCGGACTGGCAGCTCGACGGCGTGACCCCGCAACAGGGCTGGCTCTCCGGCGCCAACGGCACGCGCTACCGGATCAACCTGTGGACCCGCGGCCGGGACTAGCTGGATACGTCCGGGAAGCTGTTCGTAACCTATCGGGCCTCCCGGACGTGCTGACCTAGACTTGCAGCATGACTTCTGCAGTGAATAGTTTCTCAATTGCGCCCAGCGTTGGTTTCGTCGGCTGGCGCGGCATGGTCGGCTCGGTCCTGATGCAGCGCATGCAGGACGAGGGAGATTTCGACCTGATCAACCCCGTGTTCTTCTCCACCTCGAATGCCGGCGGCTCGGCACCGGGGTTCGCTGAGGGCGCGCCCGCACTCCAGGACGCGTACGACGTCGACGCGCTGGCCAAGCTGTCCACTATCGTCACCACCCAGGGCGGGGACTACACCGCTGAGGTCTACCCGAAGCTGCGCGACAGCGGCTGGACTGGGCTGTGGATTGACGCGGCGTCAACGCTGCGGATGGAGAGCAGCTCCATCATCGTGCTGGACCCGGTGAACCGGGATGTCATTGACGCCGGACTTTCGCGGGGGGTTCGTGACTTCATCGGCGGGAACTGCACTGTGTCCTGCATGTTGATGGGTCTTGGCGGCCTGTTCCGCAACGGCCTGGTCGAGTGGGGAACCTCGATGACGTATCAGGCGGCCTCCGGCGGGGGTGCCCGCCACATGCGCGAGCTGTTGAACCAGTTCGGCTCCATCCACGGTGCCGTGGCACCGAACCTGGACGATCCGGCGTCGGCCATCCTGGCCATCGATCAGGCGGTTCTCGCCCAACAACGCAATCCGGGCATGGACGCGTCACAGTTTGGTGTGCCATTGGCGGGTTCGGCCATCCCCTGGATCGACGCCGACCTGGGCAACGGGATGTCCAAGGAAGAGTGGAAAGCTGGCGCCGAGACCAACAAAATCCTGGGTACCGACGGTGTCGACGGCGCGAGGATCCCGTTCGATGGGCTGTGCGTCAGAATCGGGGCGATGCGCTCCCATTCGCAGGCGCTGACCCTGAAACTCACCGAAGACGTATCGCTGGCCGAGATCGAGCGGCTGATCGACGTCGACAACGAGTGGGCCACGGTCATCCCGAACACCAAGGAAGCCACGATGGCCAGGCTGACTCCTGTTGCCGCGACCGGCTCGCTGACCATCCCCGTGGGGCGACTTCGGAAACTGGAAATGGGTCCGCAGTACCTGAGCGCCTTCACCGTGGGAGATCAGCTGCTGTGGGGCGCCGCCGAACCATTGCGCAGGATGCTGCTGATCGCCACCGGCAACCTCTAGGCTCTGGTCGTTGAGTGGCTGCCGTCCTTTAGAGGCTGCAGCCGATCAGGAGCGGCTCGGGGTGCAGACGGATTCCGAACCGATCCTCGACGCCGTCGGCCACCAAAGCCGCTATCGCCAGGAGGTCTGCGGCCGAGGCACTCCCCCGGTTCGTGACGGCGAGAGTGTGCTTGGTCGACAAGGAGGCTCTCCCGCCAGCGGCCGCGAATCCGGCGTCCTCCGTCAGACCGAACCCCTTCCCGAAGCCTGCCTGGTCGATCAGCCACGCAGCTGAGAGCTTGATCTCTCCGTCCACGGCAGTGGGATACCGCGGAGCATCGTCGGGCAACGTCGCGGCGGTGGCGGCGTCGACAATCGGGTTGGTGAAGAAGGAGCCGGTACTGGAGGTGTCGCGGTCGTGAGGATCGAGCACCATTCCCTTGGCAGCGCGCAGCTTCAGGACGGCACGGCGGACGTCATTCGCGTAGGCCCTCTCCCCGATGGCTACGCCCACCTCCCGGGCCAGCTCGGAGTACCGCACCGGAGCGCTCATGCGACCCAGCGCCAGTTGGAACTCGACGGTCAGCACCACGTACCGCGGCGACCCGTTCGTGGTGGTGCGTTTCAGCAGTGAATCACGATAGCCGAACTTCAGCTCGAAATTGGTAAAGGACTTAACAGTATTGGTTTCGCGATCCCAGGTGCGCACCGTCGCAAGGGTCTGCGAGACATCAGAGCCGTACGCGCCAACGTTCTGCACCGGTGTCGCACCAGTAGACCCCGGAATGCCGGACAATGCCTCCAGCCCGGAAAAGGCGTGCAGCACCGTGTATTCGACAAGGGCATCCCACGATTGACCTGCCTCTGCCTTGACCATTACGCCACCGCACGTGGCGTCGTCGTCGTTCACCACGAATCCGGTCGAGGCCAGCCGCACCACCGTGCCGGCGAACCCGTCGTCGGCAATGATGAGGTTGGATCCGCCGGCGATGATCAGCAGGTGCTCGCCGGCAGCATCCGCTGACCGGATGGCGTCGATAATCTCCGCCTCGGTGCGCGCCTCAATGTACGTGCGGGCGGGGCCGCCGACGCCGGCCGTGGTGAGCTGTGCGAGCAGGGTCACCAGATGCGCACCACGGCCTGGGCCTTGACCAGCACCTTCTGCCCAACGGACGTCACGGTCAGGTCCACCCGGACCGTCGAATTATCCAGATCCACTGCACCGATTTTGCCGGCCACCTCAATGACCGCGCCGGGGGTACCGAGCGCCGTAGTGTCCTCTACGATGACGGGCTTAGTGAAGCGCGTCTGGTAGTCGACGACGGCGGCGGGGTCGCCAATCCAGTCGGTGACGAGCTGGACGGCGGCACCCATGGTGAACATGCCGTGGGCAATGACGCCCGGCAGCCCCACGCCCTGCGCAAAGTCCGAGTTCCAGTGAATCGGGTTGAAGTCACCCGAGGCCCCCGCGTACTTGACCAGGTCCTGACGCGTCGCCTCAACGGTGGCGGAACCGATCTCCTGGCCGACGCTCAGGTCTGCGATAGCGATGCCCATTACTGTTCCTCTCCGCGCACCAGCAGCGACGACGTGCTGGTGGCGGTCTTTTCGCCGTCGGTGGTTGAGATTTCGGCGCGGGTGGTGATCATTGCCCCGCCGCCCATTGCGCGGACGGTGTCCACATGGAGC
Organism: Arthrobacter sp. TMN-50; assembly: GCF_054511125.1. NCBI lineage: Bacteria > Bacillati > Actinomycetota > Actinomycetes > Micrococcales > Micrococcaceae > Arthrobacter > Arthrobacter sp. TMN-50. The sequence continues at coordinate 490,480 of NZ_JBTNDG010000001.1, forward strand.
TCGGCCACCAGCTCATCACCGGCCACGATGGCCCGGTGGTGAATGAATCGCTGGTCGGCGTGCACCACCCGGCTGAAGTCGATGCCGGCGTCGGGGTCGTCGATCAGCTGCGCGTCAGCCAGTTGCGCAACGATGATCGCGAAGGTGGGTGGAGCCACCAGGTCCCGGTGTCCGAGGTCCTGGGCGGCTTCCACGTCATAGTGCGCCGGATGGGTCGCCTTCACGGCGCGGGCGAACTCACGGATTTTTTCGCGGCCCACAAGGTACGCGGGGCCGGCAGGATAGCTGCGGCCCTGCAGCTCTGGATTGATGGTCATGGGACTCCTGACGGATGCGGTAGAAATTCGTTTCCAGCCTAGTGCAGGTGGGTTACTTCTTTTGGGTGCGGGCCTGGTGTCTCCGTTTGGCGTCCCGAGCGCGCACCACCAAGCCAGCCAGGTGCGTCACCAGCCCTGCCGCGAGCACCGGAATCCCCGTGAAGACTGTCACATTGCTGCCGGTAGCGGCGCCCAGGATGGCGATCAGGATTCCGGCCCCGGTCAGCACTAGCGCAGCGACGACCAGCCGTCGATACAGGTCGGATCCGGTGTCCCAGGGGGTGTTCAGCATGAGGTCAAGCGTACCGGGAATGGGTATCTGGCCCGGATTCGCTTGGAGGCTCCGTGGAGGAGCTTTGGAACGTGCCAAGAAATCCATGAAGCAGCGAGGCAGTTCCCTGCAAGTGATCCTCAGTGGCCTCGTACGCTTCCTCGTGGTTACCGCGCAGGATGGCATCGACGATTTTCTGGTGCTGCTGGTTGGAATGCTCAAGATTAGGCTCCAGCAGGGGTATGCAGTCCAAAAGATCACTGACCCTGGCGCGGGCATCAGCCACCGCAGCTGCCAGGCTCGGTGAGCCGGTTACTTCCGCGATGGCTACATGGAACCTTGCATCCTTGGGCCGGTAGGCATTAGCCGACGCCCCTGCCACCTCCGCCAGGGTATCGAGTAGGTGGCGACGCTGGGGAGGGGACAACCTCGCCCTGGCGGCCAGGGAAGCTGCGGCCGGTTCCAGGACACCTCGGAGGATCAGTACATCCTCCACCTCCGCAGGGCTGATGTTGGGATACGCCTCGGGTCCGGGAAGGCGGTTCTGTGCGATGTACGTGCCACCGTAACGGCCGCGTTTGACCTCGACGTATCCGGCTTTGTGGAGTTCGGCGAGGGCCTCCCGAAGGGTCGCGCGGGACACCCCCAGCAAATCGGCAAGCTCACGCTCGGCGGGGAGCTTGTCCCCAGCCGCAAGGATTCCTAGTTTGATGTTCTGCAGGAGTCGCTCGATCGTTTCCTCGAAGGCGTTCCCCTGCCTGACCGGCCGAAGGAACCGGGCAGCGCCCTCAAATGATTCGGCTTCCATCCCCCCATCCTATTCCGGTCTGGAACCAAACCAATCGTGATCGGAGCCTGACCGCACGGTACTAGACAACCATTGACGTACTCCGTGAAATAGCTCACACTGGGATCAACTTCATGGACTAATAAAAGACCATTAAGATCAGAGGAGAGGGAATCGGCATGCCATCAAGACAGCCAGACTCCGAAAAAGCATACCTTCAGCACCGCCAACTCAAACGTGGGGCCGCCGGGTGGGTGCTGCTAGCCGGCCTCGGGGTGGCGTACGTCATCTCGGGGGACTTCGCGGGATGGAATCTAGGCCTGGCACAAGGCGGCTGGGGCGGGCTCCTCATAGCGTTCGTGCTGATGGGGATCATGTATACCTGCATGGTTTTTGGTCTGGCCGAGCTGTCATCGACTTTGCCTGCCGCCGGCGCAGGTTACGGGTTCGCCCGCCGCGCACTGGGACCGCTGGGGGGATTCGCCACCGGAATGGCCGTACTCATCGAGTACGCGGTTGCCCCTGCGGCCATCGCGATCTTCATCGGTGGATACGTCGAGGCCCTCGGCCTTTTCGGTCTAACCAACTCCTGGCCCGTTTACCTGGTCACCTACGCAATCTTTGTGGGCATCCATCTCCGGGGTGTCGGTGAAGCACTCCGGCTGATCTTCGCGATCACAGCTATCGCCGTCGTTGCGTTGGTGGCCGCGGTGATTGGCCTGCTTCCACACGTCAGCGCAACGAATCTTTTCGACATTGTTCCGGACGGTTCGCCGGCATCCAGCGCATTCCTTCCCATGGGAATCAGTGGCATCGTTGGCGCCCTCGTCTATGGGATTTGGTTCTTTCTGGCGATCGAAGGTGTTCCACTGGCCGCCGAGGAGACGGCCGATCCGAAGAAGGACATGCCGCGGGGCATTATCGCCGCCATGCTGATCCTGGTGGTCTTCGGAGCCCTGATGCTGGTTCTGGTACCGGGTGCAGGCGGTTCAGAGGCCATGAGTACCTCCGATAACCCCCTTCCGGAGGCCCTTCGCCTGGTCTATGGCGAAAACTCCGTCCTCGCCGAATTCGTCAACTACGCGGGGCTTGCGGGCTTGGTGGCCAGCTTCTTCTCGATCATCTATGCATACTCCCGCCAGCTATTCGCCCTCTCCCGCGCCGGGTATCTCCCTCGGTGGCTGTCGCTGACAGGTAATCGGCGCACCCCCTACTGGGCACTTATCATTCCGGGCACTATCGGATTCATCCTGGCTGCCGCCACCGGTAACGGTGGACTCCTCATCAACATTGCAGTATTCGGCGCCACCGTGTCCTACGTTTTGCTCAACCTCTCCCACATTGTGTTGCGGAAGAAGGAACCGGATCTTCCCCGGGGCTACCGGACCCCCGGAGGGGTTGTGACCACCTCCATTGCGCTGGCACTTGCCGCCGTCGCCGTCGTGGCCACCTTTGTTGTCGATGTGCTTGCGGCATCGATCACAGCAGGAATCTTTGGTGCAGCCCTGCTGTACTACTGGTTCTACAGCCGTCACCACATTGTTGCTGGTGCTCCGGAGGAGGAGTTCGCCCGGCTGGCCGCTGCCGAGGCGGAACTGAAAAATTGAGGGCCGCTCTGTCCGGCGGCACCACACCCATTCATAAACCAAGTCAAAGTGACGGATAACAGATGACAGATCAGACACTTCCCACACAGGCGCAGCTCAGCATCGATGAGTTGAGGAACCAGGTGGCGGCCGGTGACATCGACACCGTGGTTGTTGCCATCACCGATTCACTGGGCCGGCTCCAGGGCAAGCGCTGCGGCGCCCGGTCCTTCCTTGAGGATGTCCTGGGCCACGGGGCGGAGGGCTGCAACTATTTACTCTCCGTTGACGTGGAAATGAACACCATAGACGGCTACGCGATGTCGTCCTGGGAGAACGGCTACGGGGACATGGTCATGCGCCCGGATATTTCCACGCTGCGCCTTGTCCCATGGTTGCCGGGCACAGCAATGATCCAATGCGACATCCTCTGGCCGGACGGCCGACCCGTAAGTCAATCCCCCCGGCAAATCCTCAGGGCCCAGATCGAACGGCTTGAAGCGATGGGCTACCGCGCCCATATCGGCACCGAGCTTGAGTTCATCATGTTCGATGACACCTATGAGGAAGCCTGGAAAGCCAACTACGAGGGCCTGACACCGTCCACCCGGTACAACATCGACTATTCACTCCTCGCCACGGCAAAGCTGGAACCAGTCATCCGCAGTATCCGCACGGGCATGGAAAAAGCTGGCCTGATCGTCGAGTCCTCCAAGGGCGAATGCAACTACGGCCAGCAGGAAATCACCTTCCGATATGCCCAGGCACTGACCGCCTGCGATAACCACGCGTTCTACAAAAACGGGGCCAAGGAAATCGCGGCCCAGCAGGGTAAGAGCATCACCTTCATGGCGAAGTACAACGAACGCGAAGGCAATTCCTGCCACATCCACTTCAGCCTCACTGACCTCGAGGGGAACCCCGTTCTGGCGGGCGACGGTGAACACGGGTTCAGCCCCATCATGGAGCATTTCATCGCGGGCCAGCTGGCCTCGCTTAAGGAAATGGCCTACTTTGTAGCCCCCAACATCAATTCCTACAAACGGTTCGTCGAGGGCAGCTTCGCGCCGACCGCGATTGCGTGGGGCCTGGACAACCGCAGCTGCGCGCTGCGGGTGGTCGGGCACGGAGCTGGCCTTCGGGTGGAAAACCGCGTAGGTGGCGGGGACGTCAACCCCTATCTCGCCGCCGCTGCACTCATTGCTGCGGCCATCCATGGCATCGAAAATGAACTCCCACTGGAAGCCGTCACCCAGGGCAGCGCCTACCAGTCGGAGGCAGACAGGATTCCCACAACTCTGCGCGACTCCCGCGATTTGCTGGCAGCCAGCGAGATCGCCCGGAAATCTTTCGGTGACGAGGTCGTTGACCACTATGTGCACGCCGCTGGCGTCGAGCTCAAAGCCTACGACAGCGCCGTCACGGATTGGGAGCGGAGGCGTGTCTTTGAACGTCTCTGACCCCTACCGCCCCCGCATCGGGTTGACCACTTATTATCAGGAGGCCGCGTGGGGGGTGTGGACGGCAACTGCCGCCCTTCTCCCGGGTACGTACGTGGAAGCGGTCGTGGCTGCGGGGGGAACCCCGGTGCTCCTGCCGCCCGTCGGCTCCGACCCCTCCATCGTCGATTTGCTTGATGGGCTGATCATCGCTGGCGGGACCGATGTTGGCCCTGAACACTACGGCGCGGAGCCGCATGCACTGACGCATGCGCAACCCTCCCGGGACAGCCATGACCTCGCCCTGACCCGCTCGGCAATGGCGGCAGGACTGCCCCTGTTCTCTATCTGCCGTGGTGCCCAGATCCTCAACGTCGCCCTGGGCGGCTCGCTCATCCAGCATGTTCCGGATGTGTTGCCGAACTCCCGATATCAACCCGCGCCCGGCGTCTTTGGACGTGTCGAGTTCACGACAACGCCCGGAACTATCAGCGCGGCCCTGTTGGGGCCGCGCGGCAGTGCTCCCTGCTATCACCATCAGGCTCTCGACCAGGTTGCTGCAGGACTCCGCGTCACCGCTACGGCGGCTGACGGGACCATCGAAGCCGTCGAGACCACGTCGGACGGGTGGGTCCTCGGGGTACAGTTCCATCCCGAGCAGGATCCCGGCGACCTCCGGCTGTTCGAGGGATTCGTCGAAGCCGCCCGCACCTACTCCAGAACACGAACGGAGGGAACCATCAATGTCGACCAGCACATTTGACGTAGTGAACCCAGCCACCGAAGAGATTATCGAAACCGTTTCCCTGGCCAGCCTGGAGGACACCGACCGGGCCATCGACAAGGCGGCCCGGGCCTTCGAGACCTGGCGACACGTCGCCCCGGCTGACCGCGGCATGCTACTGCGCCGTTTTGCCGCGGCGGTGGACACCGATCTGGAAAACCTTGCCCAGCTGGAAGTCCGGAACGCAGGACACACCATCGGCAATGCCCGGTGGGAGGCAGGAAACGTTCGGGATGTGCTGAACTACTACTCCGCTGCCCCGGAACGCCACCTTGGCCAACAGATCCCAGTGGCCGGCGGAATCAACATCACCTTTCACGAACCTCTTGGGGTCGTGGGAGTGATCGTCCCCTGGAATTTTCCGATGCCCATCGCAGCCTGGGGTTTTGCTCCCGCACTGGCCGCCGGCAACACAGTGGTCCTGAAGCCCGCCGAGGTGACACCGCTGACCGCGCTACGGATCGGACGGCTCGCCGAGGAGGCGGGCCTTCCAGAGGGAGTCCTGCAGATCATCCCGGGGAAGGGTTCGGTGGTCGGCGAGCGATTCGTCACCCACCCGTCCGTGCGGAAGGTGGTGTTTACCGGCTCGACCGCAGTGGGCAAACGGATCATGGCTGGCTGTGCCGAACAGGTCAAACCCGTCACTCTGGAACTCGGGGGCAAGAGCGCCAACATCATCTTCGGCGACGCCGATCTGGAGGAAGCAGCCGCAGCCGCGCCCGGGGCTGCCTTCGATAACGCTGGCCAGGACTGCTGTGCCCGTTCCAGGATTCTCGTTCAAGACACCGTGTACGAGAGGTTCCTCGAACTTCTGGAACCGGTGGTGAAATCCTTGAAGGTCGGGGATCCCCGCGACGAAGACTCTTTCATGGGGCCGCTGATCTCCGCCGCACAGCACCAGACGGTCTCCGGTTTTGTGCCTTCCGGCGCCGCCATCGCCTTCCAGGGGACTGCGCCGGACGGTGAGGGGTTCTGGTTTCCCCCAACGGTGCTGACCCCTTCCCGGGAGGACAGGGTAATGCGCGAGGAGATTTTCGGACCGATCGTCGCCGTCGTTCCTTTCTCTGATGAATCCGATGCCCTCCGCCTTGCCAACGATTCGATCTACGGCCTTTCGGGCTCCATCTGGACCCGGGACATTGGCCGCGCGCTGCGGATGGCGCGCGGCCTGGATTCCGGGAACCTCTCAGTGAACTCCCATTCCTCTGTCCGTTACTCCACGCCCTTCGGGGGTTTCAAACAGTCAGGACTGGGCCGCGAACTCGGCCCCGATGCCCTGGACGCCTTCACCGAGACCAAGAACGTCTTCATTGCCACCCACCCCGTGACTCCAACATCAGCTATAGGGAGCCAGAAATGACCCAGCAGATCATCTCCAACCGCCTCGAGGGCCGCAGCGCCGTGATCACCGGCGGCGCCAGCGGCATCGGTTTGGCGACCGCCCGCAGGTTCGCCGCCGAAGGAGCGCATGTTGTCATCGCGGACGTCGACCCGACCGCGGGCCAGCGTGCCGCTGAAGAGGTCGGCGGCCTCTTCGTCAAAGTCGATGTGACCAGCGAGGAGGAGGTCAAAAACCTCTACGCGGTCACGAACCAAACCTACGGACGGGTCGACGTCTCCTTCAACAACGCCGGCATCTCCCCTGCCGCCGACGGTTCAATTCTGGATACCGGCATCGATGCCTGGCGCAAAGTACAGGAGGTAAATCTCACGTCGGTATTTTACTGCTGCAAGTACGCCATCCCCTACATGCAGGCCCAGGGCAAGGGCTCTATCATCAACACGGCGTCGTTTGTCGCCGTCATGGGTGCCGCAACCTCCCAAATTTCCTATAGCGCATCCAAAGGAGGTGTCCTCGCCATGAGCCGGGAGCTCGGCGTCGAGTTTGCACGCCAGGGGATTCGAGTCAATGCACTGTGCCCCGGCCCGGTCAATACGCCCCTGCTGAAGGAACTTTTCGCCAAGGACCCCGAGAAAGCCGCCCGGCGCCTGATCCATGTTCCGCTGGGTCGCTTCGCTGAACCTGAAGAACTTGCCGCTGCCGTAGCGTTCCTGGCCAGCGACGATTCATCCTTCATGACCGCATCTACTTTCCTGGTAGATGGGGGCATTTCCGGCGCGTACGTGACACCCGAGTGAGCTGCGCTTAGGCTGTCTGACCCGCGTGCTCGCCCTCGGCGATCTCCTCGATCATCTTGTCGTTGAAGGCCGGAAGGTCGTCAGGGGTGCGGCTGGTGACGAAGCCCTGGTCGGTGACCACTTCGTCGTCGCTCCAGTTGGCCCCGGCATTACGGAGGTCGGTCTGCAGCGTGTGATACGAGGTGAGGTCGCGGCCGCTGACCACACCCGCCTCGATGAGCAGCCAAGGTGCGTGGCAGATCGCCGCGACCGGCTTGTGCTGGGCGAAGAATGCGCGGGCAAACTCCTGGGCATCCTTGTCCACGCGGAGATGGTCGGCATTGATGACGCCGCCGGGCAGTACCAGCGCGTGGAAATCGTCAGCGTTGGCATCAGCTACCGCGACGTCGATGGTGAAGGTGTCGCCCTTGTCCGTGCCGTTGAAGCCCTGCACGGAGCCGGAGCCCGGCGCGACCAGCACTGGCTCGCCACCAGCCTGCTTGACTGCGTCCCAGGGGCTGGTGAGTTCAATCTGCTCCACCCCGTCAGTGAGTAGGAACGCTACCTTTTTACCGGAAATGTTGTGGGGGGACATGCTTCCTCCTGTGTTCAGAACGTCGATGTCTTACACCCCAACCCTATGGACAAGCAGGGGTAGTAAGCAAACTGTCTAACTCCTACAGGTCGTCGGCCGCCGCGACTTCGAGCGGAGGGCCAATACAACTACCCGGAATGTAGAGCCGGGGAACATTGCTCCCGACAGCACTATCCCAGGAGCCACCGCTGAGCCGAGTACTTGGGCAAAAGAAAGCAGGTCAGCGGCTCTCAGCCTCTGACCTGCTTGTTTGTAGCGGTGCCGGGACTCGATCCCGGGACCTCACGATTATGAGTCGTGCGCTCTAACCAGCTGAGCTACACCGCCACAAATGAGTGTGCCCGCAGCCGGACCATTTGGCCTGCTTGCGGGACTCCCACTTGAGAGCCCCCCACCGGAATCGATCCGGTGACCTCGTTCTTACCAAGAACGCGCTCTACCACTGAGCTAGGGGGGCAACAGCAGAAAACTTTACCAGCTTCTGCGACCTACACGAAATCAGGTTTCGGCCATTCGGGCCGGTCCCTGATTTCACCGTCAGATCCCCGGAAAACCGGGGATCTGACGAAATCAATCAGCTCCTAAATTACCACTTGTCGCGACGCTGGGTGGTGCCCGCGCCCGCGCCCTTACCGTGACGTTCCTTACGGTCTGCGCCACCGCTGCCAGCGCTGTGACCGGAGGAGCGGAAGCCGCCGTCGTGCCCGCGGTCCTTGTTGAACCCGCCGCCCTCGCCCTCGCGCTTTTTGAACGGCTTCTTGAAGCCGTCGCGGTCACCGGTTGGCTTACGGCCCTTGTCCAGTTCGAGGTGGATCAGCTCGCCGCCGATACGCGTCTTGGACAGGGCACGCCACTGGTCCTTGGACAGGTCGGCGGGCAGTTCAACCAGGGTGTGGTCGGCGCGGATGTCGATGCCGCCGATCTGCGCTGAGGACAAGCCACCCTCGTTGGCAATGGCGCCGACGATGGAGCCGGGCATGACCCGCTGGCGACGTCCGACAGCGATGCGGTACGTGGCGTTACCCTCGGTGAGGCTGCGGGTAGGCCCACGTGAGCCGAAGCCATCCTTGCGCCCTGCTGCGCGTTCCTTCTGCCCTGCCGGTGCAACCGGGATGTCCTTCACCAGGATCGGGTTGCCACCCTGCGCCATGACGGCGAGGGCTGCAGCGATCTCGGTGGCTGGCACGTTGTGCTCGGTCTCGTAGCTGGAGATCAGGTCGCGGAAGATTGACACGTCCTCGGTGGCGATCGTCTCGGTGATCCGGTCAGCGAACTTGTTCAGCCGTAACGCGTTGACGGCGTCGGAGGACGGCAGGTGCATCTGCTCAACAGGCTGGCGGGTTGCCTTCTCGATCGAGCGCAGCAGGTACTTCTCCCGCGGCGTGATGAAGAGGATCGCATCGCCTGAACGGCCCGCACGACCGGTGCGGCCGATTCGGTGCACGTAGGACTCGGTGTCGTGAGGGATGTCGTAGTTGACGACGAGTGAGATGCGCTCGACGTCGAGCCCGCGGGCCGCGACGTCGGTAGCCACGAGGATGTCGAACTTACCGTCGCGTAGGCCTTCGATGGTCCGCTCGCGCTGCTGCTGGGGGATATCACCGTTGATTGCTGCAGCCTGGAAGCCCCGTGAACGCAACTTGTCCGCCAGGTCTTCGGTCGCCATCTTGGTACGCACAAACGCGATGATGCCGTCGAAGTCTTCGACCTCGAGGATGCGCGTCAGGGCATCCAGCTTGTGCGGGCCCATGACCTGAAGGAAGCGTTGGCGCGTGTTGGTGCCGGTCGAGGTTTTGCCCTTGACCGTGATTTCGGCTGGGTTGTTCAGGTACTTTGACGCAATACGGCGAATGGCGCTGGGCATCGTTGCCGAGAACAGCGCCACCTGCTTGTCATCAGGGGTACCCGAAAGGATCTGCTCGACGTCGTCGGCAAAGCCCATCCGGAGCATCTCGTCGGCCTCATCCAGCACCAGGTACTGAAGGTTGGACAGGTCGAGTGAGCCCTTGGAGATGTGGTCGATGACGCGACCCGGGGTCCCCACCACTACCTGTGCGCCACGGCGCAGGCCGGCCAGCTGTGGGCCGTAAGGCGCTCCACCGTAGACGGGCAGGACCGTGAAGTTGTCGATGTGCTTGGCGTAGGAAGCGAATGCCTCAGCAACCTGCAACGCCAGTTCGCGGGTTGGTGCGAGCACCAGGATCTGCGTGAACTTGCTGGGACCGTTCAGGTCAGCGAGCTCGGCCATCCGGGACAGCGCGGGGATAGCGAACGCTGCGGTCTTGCCGGTACCCGTCTGTGCCAGCCCGACGACGTCGCGCCCTTCAAGCAGCACCGGAATGGTGGCGGACTGGATGGGGGAAGGCTTTTCGTAGCCAACATCGCTCAGGGCTGCGAGGACGCGTCCGTCGAGGCCGAAGTCGGTGAACTTGATGTCGTCAGCTTCCGGAGCTTCAGCGTTCTGGGGGGCGTCCACTGCGTCGGGAGCTACAGCGTGTTCTTGTGTCTGGTTTTCAGGCATGAGGGATTGACCTTCAGGTAGATGCCGGACAGCTGGAACAAGGGATGATTCCAGCTGATGTACTAAGAAATCCGGCACTGTTTCAATCCCGCGGCAGGACTTCGCGTCATAACTGGCGGCCGCTATCTCAGCGGTCTGTATGACGTTTTCTTCTAGCCGGCGCTCCCTGATGAATCTGCCCGCATGCTTACTCTGCGAGCCCCAACACAACCTATCCAGCCCAGCAAAATGGGCGGAATTTTAAGGGAATACCGGTGTGGGGGATGATCCAAGTGTACTGCATGGCCGCGCCCGCCCACAGCCGGAACGACGGCCGCGACGCGTGAGCCTGCCCACACTCCCCCGGGTGGTGGTTTACTGAGCCCTTCTCAACACCGCGGCCACTACCTCGTGGATCTCGGGGCTCAGCCTCACGCCTTCCGCTTCGGCTGCTAGGAGCCGCCGGGCGTCGTCGGCGTTGAGCCCTGCGAATACCTGGTTTCCGGTGATGCCGTGCTCTGGGCGCGTCACCACGGCAACGCTGTCGCCTGCCTGGATCGACCCTTTCGTGATAACCCGTAGGTAGGTTCCCACCCGGTTCTCCCCAGCGAACCGCTTCACCCATCGCGGTTCTTTCAGGAAACGAGCGAAATTGACGCAGGGGGTGCGCGGCGCCGTCACTTCGAGGACGACGCCGTCGCCCACCTGCCAGCGTTCACCAATGACCGCGCGGCTGGCGTCAATGCCGTCCACCCTGAGGTTCTCCCCGAACATGCCGGGGGTCATCACTCGACCCAGCTGAGCGTCCCAGAAGTCGGCGTCCTGCTGGGAGTAGGCATAAATGGCCTTGGATTCCCCGCCGTGGTGTTTGCGGCTCGCCTGCACATCACCGGTGAGGCCGAGCTTGTGCACGTTGACGGGCCCATCGACGGCACGCTTGTCGATGGCTGTGACGCCGGTGGAATCCGTCGTGGGAAGCAGCGCGTGGACGCGACACACAGCGAGCAGGGAACCTGTTGTCATAACGTCCATCCTAAAGAGCTTCAGGGTTCAAACCGGTACCCCATCCCGCTTTCGGTGATGAAGTAGCGGGGTCTGCCGGGGTCCGGTTCCAGTTTCTTGCGCAACTGGTTGAGATAGACCCTCAAATACTGCAGTTCTTTGGCGTAGGCCGGCCCCCACACCTCCAGCAGCAGTTGTCGCCCGGAGATCAGCCGACCCGGAGTGGCCACCAGCAGGTCGACAATCTTCCACTCGGTGGGAGTCAGCCGTACCTCGGCGTCGCCGCGTAGGGCCGTCCGGGCACCGGTGTCGAGGATGAAGTCGGGGGTTCGGACGATCGGCGAGGCCGGGACGACGGCGCGACGGCTGGCCGCGCGGAGCCGTGCCAGTAGTTCGTCGAGGCCGAACGGCTTGGTGACGTAGTCGTCCGCCCCCGCATCGAGGGCGTCGACCACATCATCCGATCCATGCCGTGCGGACAACACGATGATGGGGGTCTGGGTCCATTCCCGCAGGGCAGCGATCACGTCCATTCCGTCAATGTCCGGCAATCCAAGGTCATGCACCACGATGTCGGGGCGGTGCTCCGCTGCTGCGGCGAGCGCCGAAGCCCCGTCGACCGCGGTGATCGGGCGGTAGCCGTGGGCCCGCAGGTTGATCTGAAGGGCGCGGAGGATCAGCGGTTCGTCGTCGACAATGAGCACCGTGGTCATGGGATCACGCTCATGACCCGACCCCGGTGGCCAGCGGCAGACGGATCCGCAGGGTCAGCCCGCCGCCCGGTGTTGCTTCGGCGACCAGTTGACCATTCATCACCTCGGTAAACCCCTTGGCGACGGCGAGTCCCAGGCCGACGCCCGCTCCGGCCGGGGCGTCGCTCGCCCGTTGAAAGGGCAGGAAAATGGTGGCGGCGTCGCCGGCTCCGACCCCCTGTCCGTGGTCGACGACGCGCAGTTCCCCGGCCGGCACACCGTCGGTGCCGTCGCCAACTGTCCCTTCCACCGACGCGCTGATCACAATGTCCTCGCCACCGGCATACTTGTCGGCATTTTCGAGGATGTTGGCGATGACCCGCTCCAGCATGCCGGGGTCGGCGTCGACCGGCGGCAGGTTACCGGGTACCTCCACCCGGACCCGGCGGTCCGGAAGGCCAGCCAGCGCACCGGGAATGATATCGGCCCAGTGCACGGCACGGAGGTGCGGGGTCACGGTGTCACCGGTAAGCCTGGACATGTCGAGCAGATTGTTGACTAGCGCATCCAGCCGGTCGGCGTAGTTCTCGATGGTTTCCAGCAGCTCCTTCTCCTCATCGGCAGGGAGTTGGACGGCGTCGTGCCGGAGGCTGCTGACGGCGAGTTTGATACCTGCGAGGGGAGTGCGCAGGTCGTGGGAGACGGCACGCAGGATCGCCGTCCGCATGACGTTGCCTTCGGTGAGCCTGCGGTTCGTCAGGGTACTGGTGATGAGTTCCTGGCGTTGCCGCATCGCGGTGAGCTGGGATCCGAAGGCGGTGAGAAGGCGACACTCCCGTGTGTTCAGGGCCCTGCCGTAGAGGGCCAGCACTAGACCGTCGGGCAGATCCTCGGTGGTATCGGCGGAAAACAGGGATGGGTCGTTTGCTCCGGTACCCGCACTATTTGGCAAGACAGCCCAGTCGCTGGCGATTAGCGTCGGAGCGGCGCCACTGGGGACGCTCCGGTCAAACAAGGCCACCGCCTCCACCCGAAAGTGGTTGCGGACGTGCGCGAGGAAGCCCTGCAGGGTGTCTTCGGCAGCCAGCACACCGCGAGCCAGTTCGCCGAGTGTCGCGGCTTCGGCGGACGCCGCCGCGGCCTCACGGGAACGTCGGGCGGCCAGACCGACCACCAGCGACACCGCGACGGCCACCGCGACAAAGATGATCAGGGTGAAAAGATTCTGCGGGTCGGTGATTTCCAGCGAGCCCACCGGGTCGGTGGAGAAGTAGTTGAGGACCAGCGTGCTGAGTAGGGCAGCCAACAGGGCTGGCCACAGCCCACCCACCAGGGCCACGGCAATGACTCCTGCCAGCTGGAGCAGCACATCGACCGCAAGGAAGTTGCTGCCAATGGTGAACATCGCCCACTCCAGCAGCGGCGGAAGAAGCAAAGCCAGGGCGAACCCGGCGCCCACACGCACGCGGCCCAGGGTGCCTAACGTACTGAGAGGAGATGACGTCATGCCAGCATTCTGTCAGGGATTCGGGCCAGTAACCGTAGCCAAGCGCCGGAGGTTAGCGCCGGCGCTAGGCTGAGAAGCCGCCGTCGGCCTTCACCAACTGACCATTTATCCACCGGCCGTCCCTGGACAGGAGGAACGCGATTACTCCCGCAATGTCCGCCGGGGTGCCGAGCCGACCGGTGGGCTGCCGCTGGGTGAGTGTGTGCCGCACCTCATCGGTCATCCATCCGGTGTCGACAGGACCCGGGTTGAGCGCGTTGGAGCTGATGTTGCGATCGCCGAGTTCCCGGGCAGCGGCGAGCACAATCCGGTCCAGCGCACCCTTGGAGGAACCGTAAGGCAAGTTGTTGACTGTGTGATCGCTGGTCAACGCGACGATCGCCCCTCCGTTGTCGTTGCACTGCAGCGCGAAGGCGTTGATCAGCTGCCAGGAGGCGCGCACGTTGACGGCGAAATGCCGGTCGAAACTTTTCACCGACGTGGTCAGGAGCCCCGAGTCGACGCCTTCGCAATGCGAGAGCACCAACCCGCTCAGGGTGCCGAGCTCCATGCGGGCCGCCGCGACGAGCGCCCCGGGAGTCTTGGGGTCCTCGAGGTCACCCGGGAGTGCAACCACCCGGGAGCCAATGGCCTCCAGTTCGGGGATCAGATCCTGCAGTTCGGACGCCGGGTTGGTGGTGCCGTTGACCCGCTGGTCGTAGGGGTGCCAGTAGCTCAGGGCCAAATCCCACCCATCGACGGCAAGCCGGCGGGCAATCCCGGCGCCGAGGCCTACCGTTCGTCCCACGCCGGTAATGAGCGCAGCTTTCCGTGCCATCGCCTGTTTGTCCTTCCCTCAAGTCAGTTTTCAGTCTAGGCGGCGTGGCATGATGCGCGGGCTCGCCGTGGGGCCCGACCCGTCGCAAGGCGAAGACGGTAGGTTGGAGATCACAACACTTTCTGCCGAAAGGTCACCATCCATGACTGTCACAGCAATCGTCAACGCCCACGTTGTTCCCATTGAAGACGCTCCCTTCGACGGCGCAGTGGTGATGGGAGACGGCAAGATTATTGCGCTGGGGGCGGGCATCTCCATCCCTGACGGCGCACAAATTCACGACGCCGCCGGCCAATGGCTGCTGCCCGGCCTGATCGACGCCCACGTCCACCTGGGCACCCATGAGGAAGGCGAAGGATGGGCCGGCGACGACACCAACGAAATGACCGACCCCGTCACTGCCGGTGTCCGCGCGATCGACGCTGTCAACCCCTACGACCCCGGGTTTGACGACGCCCTGGCTGGCGGCATCACCGCCGTGAACGTTAACCCTGGTTCGGGTAACCCCATCGGCGGTCTTGCCGTCGCCATCCACACCCACGGCCGCTACATCGAGGAAATGGTGCTTCGCTCCCCCAGCGGACTGAAGTCAGCGCTGGGTGAGAACCCGAAACGGGTGTACGGCGACAAGAAGCAGACCCCATCGACCCGGCTGGGCACCGCCATGGTGATCCGCAAGGCCTTCATGGACGCCCAGAACTATATGGGCAAGGCCGACGAAAATGCCCGCGACCCCAAGCTCGAGGCGCTCGCGATGGTGCTGCGCAGGGAAATCCCGTGGCGCCAACATGCGCACCGGGCGGACGACATCGCCACAGCTATCCGGTTGGCAGACGAGTTCGGCTACGAACTGGTCCTCGACCACGGTACCGAGGCACACCTGCTGGCCGATGTCCTCGCCGAACGGGGCATCCCGGTGCTGATCGGCCCGCTGTTCACCACCAAGTCCAAGGTGGAGCTGCGCGGACGGTCAATCGCCAACCCGGGCAAGCTCGCCGCTGCGGGAGTGGAAATTTCCATCATCACGGACCATCCGGTGATTCCGATCAACTTCCTGATCCACCAGGCGACCTTCGCCATCAAGGAAGGCCTCGACCGCGAGACAGCACTGCGCTCAATCACGATCAACCCGGCCAAAGTGCTGGGGTTGGCCGACCGGATGGGGTCACTTGAGGTCGGCAAGGACGCCGACCTCGTCCTGTGGAGCGGGGATCCCCTGGACGTCATGCAGCGGGCGTTGACCGTCTGGATTGGCGGCCGGCCTGTGTACAGCTATGACGTCGAAACCCGGGCCGGCGTCGTCGTCCCGCGCGGCTAGCATGGCCCGTACCCCGCGGGTGACTTTACCCCCGCTACCCTGGACGCTGAAGCTGGGTATTTTCGTGTGGCTGGTGGTGGGGGTCCTGTTCCTGGTGGCGTCGGGCTCGTTCCTGGTGTCTGCGCGACTGCAGGAACAGGACCGCGCTGGTCTGGTGGGACTCGGCGTCGTGATGGGGGTCCTGGCGTTGCTGCAGTTCTTCCTCGTGTTCCGGCTGCGGCGGGGAAAGCGCAGTGCTCGGGAGCTGTTGACGACGCTCGGCATTATTGTGGGCCTGCCGGTGCTGTTGCGTGGGACGCCTGGGCTGTCGGTAGTCGCCGTCGTGATGCTGCTGGCAATGGTGCCGCTGTGGCTTCCACCGAGCGGCGCGTGGCTTCAGAAGGTGGATGCGAAGCCCGAGAACAAGTGGGTGCGACTCATCCGCAGGACACTGAGTCCATTTAGACGGTCTTAGCTGCACCCTTAACTGACAACGCGCCCGGCGTTCTAACCGCGGGCGCGTTGTCAGTTAGGAGTGCTAGAGGGCGGTGAAGGCCTGGTCGAGATCGGCGATCAGGTCCGCGATATCTTCAATGCCGACCGACAGACGGATCAGGTTCTCCGGCACAGCGAGCTCGGTGCCGGCCACTGACGCATGGGTCATGGCGGACGGGTAGTTCATCAGCGACTCGATGCCGCCGAGTGATTCCGCGAGGGTGAACACGTGGGTCGACTCGGCAACCTTGCGGGCAGCTGCCTCGCCGCCCTTGAATGACACGGAGATCATGCCGCCGAAGTCCTTCATCTGTGCTGCGGCGAGATCGTGTCCGGGGTGTTCCGGCAGACCAGGGTAGAAGACCTGCTCCACCTCGGGACGGGCCTGCAGCCATTCGGCGATCGCCCGGGCGTTGGAGCTGTGCCGGTCCATCCTGACGCCGAGGGTTTTGAGCCCGCGCGTCGTCAGCCACGCTTCCATCGGTGCGGAGACAGCGCCGACGGCGAATTGGATGAAGCCAACTTTCTCGGCGATCTCGTCGTTGCTGGTGATCACGGCGCCGCCGCTGGCGTCAGAGTGCCCGCCAATGTACTTGGTGGTGGAATGCACCACGACGTCGGCCCCGAGCGAGAGCGGCTGCTGCAGGTACGGCGTGGCAAAGGTGTTGTCGACCACGAGGATGGCGCCGGCGTCGTGCGTAATGGCAGCAATAGCGGCTATATCCGAGATCTTCATCATCGGGTTCGACGGCGTCTCCACCCACACCATGCGGGTGTTGCCGTCGACGGCGGCCCGGACGGCGTCGAGATCAGACATGTCCACCGCTGCGTTCCTGATCCCCCACGGTGAGAGGACCCGGTCAATCAGCCGGTAGGTGCCGCCATAGACGTCGTTTCCCATCACGATCCGGTCTCCCGGCGCCAGCAGCGCACGGATGAGGGAGTCCTCGGCGGCCAGACCCGACGAGAAGCTGAACCCGTGGGTCGCCCCCTCCAGCGCGGCGAGCTGGGTCTGCAGCGAGTCACGCGTCGGGTTGGTGCCGCGTCCGTACTCGTACCCGTTGCGCAGCTGCCCGATGCCGTCCTGCGCAAATGTGGTGGTCTGGTACAGCGGGGGGATGACAGCGCCCGTCGTTGGATCCGGCGTCTGGCCGGCGTGAATGGCCCGGGTGTTGAAGCCCTGGTTCTCGGCGTGCGTCATGGTGCTCCTTAAAGAGAAAGTCAGATACTCATATAGGTCAGCAAATCGTGGCGCGTCAGAATTCCCACGGGTGACCCAACGAACGTGACCATCAGCGTGTCGGAGTCCACCAGCCGCTCCCGCGCGGTGGCCACTGATTCCAGCGACCCGATGAGCTGCAGCTTGTCATTCATGTGCAGGGAAATCTTGTCGGTGAGTTTCGCCTCACCGTGGAAGAGCTTGTCAGTGAGCAGGCGTTCGTCCACCGACCCGAGCACCTCGCCCATCTTGACCGGCGGCTCCTGTGAGAGGACCGGGATGTTGGAGACGCCGTACTCGTTCATAATATGGATAACGTCGCGCACCGTCTCGGTGGGATGCGTGTGCACCAGGTCCGGCATATTGCCGGTCTTGGACCGCAGAATCTCGCCCACAGTGGCTTCGTCGCCGCTCTCCATGAAGCCGTACGACTTCATCCAGTCGTCGCTGAAGATCTTGCCCAGGTAGCCGCGGCCGCCGTCGGGCAGGAGGACGACGACGACGTCGTCCTTGGTGAGGTTCTTGGCCACCCGCAGCGCGGCGACCACTGCCATCCCGCAGGACCCACCAACGAGCAGTCCTTCCTCGCGGGCGAGGCGTCGGGTCATGGCGAAGCTTTCGGCGTCGGTGACGGCCAGGATCTCGTCGGCCACCGTTTTGTCATAGGCCTCGGGCCACATGTCCTCGCCGACGCCCTCAACGAAGTAGGGGCGGCCGGTGCCCCCGGAGTAGATGGACCCCTCGGGGTCGGCGCCGATCACCCGGACCCTGCCGCTGGGCCGGTCCGCCGAAACGTCCTTGAGGTAGCGGCCGGTGCCGCTGATAGTGCCACCCGTGCCGACTCCGGTGACGAAGTGAGTGACTTTGCCGTCGGTGTCGTTCCAGATTTCGGGTCCGGTGGACTCGTAGTGGCTCAGCGGGCCGTTGGGGTTGGAGAACTGGTCCGGCTTGAACGCTCCGGGGATCTCGCGGGTGAGCCGGTCGGAGACGCCGTAATAGGACTGGGGGCTGTCAGGTGCGACGGCGGTGGGGGTGACCACCACCTCGGCGCCATACGCGGCCAGCACGTTGCGCTTGTCTTCGCCCACCTTGTCGGGCACCACGAACACGCACCGGTAACCGCGCTGCTGGGCGACCAGCGCGAGCCCGACGCCGGTGTTCCCCGAGGTCGGCTCCACGATGGTGCCGCCGGGCCTGAGTTTCCCCTCGGCTTCGGCGGCGTCGATGATCTTCACAGCGATGCGGTCCTTGACGGAGCCGCCGGGGTTCAGGTACTCCACCTTCGCCAGGACGGTGGCCGCAATTCCTTCGGTCACACTGTTAAGTTTGACCAGCGGGGTGTTGCCGATCAGATCCACTACTGAGTTTGCGTACTTCATACCTACAAAGTTACCGCGAAGTGTTCCTGTCCCATGACGGCGCGGACCCGCCGGTCACGCTCCTTTCTGGTTCTCCGGTGCCCCCTACCGCCATCGATCCCGTTTCGGTGGTCAACCTGGACCTCGGTGGCCGATATTTCCCTCCCCGATCTCCACCTTGCTGACCGATGTCCAGATTGCTAACCAGATCACCGTCAGTTCCTCTGGACGTCAGTCCAGCGTGACACCATTGAGCCATGACCGTTTCCGTTGCCCAGGACACTCCTGGGTCGCCTGCGCCCGAGTCGCTGGTGTGGGAGCCGCAAGGGCCTTACAACCTCAAAAGCACGATCGGTCCGTTGCAGTGCGGCGCCTTTGACCCGGCGTTTGTTCACCATCAGGGCGGCGTCTGGCTGGCTTTCCGGAACGACGACGGCGCCGCCACCCTTCGGCTCGAGCAGCGCGGAACCCTACGCGACGCCCGCGTCCATGCACGGGCGTGGGGCCCCGGCGCCCACGCCGCCATTGACTCGGTGCCCACCCTGCTCGGCGACGGCGACGACTGGAGCCACTTCGATAGCCCAGACTTCCTGACTGCCCTGCCGGAACTGGCCCGCAAGGGCCGCTACCTCAATCCCGGGTTACGGTTGCCCTCGACGGGACGGATGCTTGACGCCGTCGTCCGCGTGATTCTTGAACAGAAGGTAACCGGGATCGAAGCCAAGCGGGCGTGGCGCTGGCTGCTGACGCGGCATGGCGATGCGGCTCCGGTCGCACCCGGGGCTCCGAGCGGATTACGGCTGCCGCCCACCCCCGCTCAGTGGCGGCGCGTGC
The DNA here is from genome assembly GCF_054511125.1 of Arthrobacter sp. TMN-50. Classification (NCBI taxonomy): domain Bacteria; kingdom Bacillati; phylum Actinomycetota; class Actinomycetes; order Micrococcales; family Micrococcaceae; genus Arthrobacter; species Arthrobacter sp. TMN-50. Next base: position 510,098 of record NZ_JBTNDG010000001.1, read on the forward strand.
CGTCCTGGGACTGGCATCGTGCGGGCGTCGATGCGAACCGGTCGGACACCATCATGAAGGCCGTGGCGATGGCCAGCGGGCTGGAGCGGCTGGCGGGGGTTCAGTCGTCGGGCAGGGTCACCGCCGCTCTGTGTTCGGTACCGGGGATCGGAGTCTGGACGGCGGCGGAGGTGCTGCAGCGAACTCACGGCTGCCCAGATTCGATTTCCGTGGGCGACTACCATCTGGCTGCTTACGTCGGCGTGGCCCTGACCGGACAACGGACCGACGACCCGGGGATGCTGGAGTTGCTGGCGCCGTGGTGCGGTGACCGGCAGCGGGTGGTGCGGATGCTATATGCGAGCGGTTTCCGGAAGCCTACCTACGGGCCGCGGCTGGCGCCCGAAGATCATCGCCACCGCTAGGCTTAACGGCATGACTGAACCAGTAGATGTGACAGCCGTATTTCTCCCCAACCCCGGTGAAGTGTTCAGGGTGAAGTTGGCCCTGGATATTGCCATCGAGCAGGTGGTCAGCGAGCCAGGATGCATGAGATACGAGATCACTGATGTGGCCGAAGACCGCATTGTCCTGACGGAGCGGTGGGAGTCCGAGGAGCTGTTGACCAAGCATCTGCGGGGTCCCGCGGTGCAGGATCTTGGCGAATCGCTCAGCGCTCTATTAGCCGAGCCGGCCCAGATCACCAAGAGCGCCTGAGATCAAAAAACCCCGACCCTGTGCCAGGATCGGGGTTTCTCTTGAACTTCGCGAGCCCTGGAACTAGCCGGTCTTCTGATTGTCCTGTACCGGCGCGTCGGCTGCTGGCGTCTCTGTCGGCGTGCCAGCCTGGGCCGTGGCCTGCTGCTGGGTCACCTGCTCGTGGACCTCTTTCATGTCGAGACCCTTGACAGCGTCGACAAGCTCGCCAAACTGGGTCGCGTTCATGGCGCCAGGCTGCGAGAACACCAGCACCTTTTCGCGGAAGGCCATCAGGGTGGGGATCGAGGTGATCCCGGCTGCGGCGGCGAGGGATTGCTCGGCCTCGGTGTCGACCTTGGCGAAGGTGATGTCATCGTGCTTTTGCGACACGGCGTCGTACACGGGAGCGAACTGCTTGCACGGGCCACACCATTCGGCCCAGAAGTCAACGAACACGATGTCGTTGGTTTCAATGGTCTCGGGGAACGTTGCCTCGGTTACTTCAATAGTTGCCATGGCTTTAACGCTAACGAAGTTACGCGCGGATGTCTCCCCGTGTTCGCTCTCGATGAAGATCGACGGTCTGCGGTGCTGCAAGTACCGGGTCCGGCACCGAGGCCACCGTCCCGATGGTTTCACGTTCTATCGTTTCCCTGTTTCGCTAGAACGTAGTTGTTTTGGTTCAAGTGGACTTGAATCCATCGGGCCACGTTCTATTGAAACCGTCTGCCTCGCTTCCAGCGGTGCGGAACTTCGGGGCCGCACCGGCCAGTTATGCCCGCGAGCATCCTTCTGTTTCCTGCTGTGGGTGCTCACGAAGAGATCACACAGCGATCCGGTAGATAAGCCACTCAGCGATCTGATTTACGTGCCAGCTCTCGGCGACCGCCTGCTCCACGAAGGTAGCTGCCTGCTCATCGTCTACTTGATATAGGGATGATTGATTGCTGGCCAAGAACACTTGGGCGCAGTTCCATCCCGTCCTCTTATTCCCATCCCTGAACGCATGGTTGTAGGCAATCCCTCGGAGCAAAACCGCGGCCTTTACCGGCGGCGTCTCATAGAGATCGACACCCATATAGGTAGCCTGAAGTTGTTCCACGGCCGAGGCCAGAAGATGCGGGTTATCCAGGGGTGCCGGCGACCAATCGTTGTGGATGGCTACTACACGCCATCCACAGTCAAATACGAGATCAACGATCAGCGAGAAGCTGCATAACGCCGCGCCAGCGAGGAAGCTCCACGGCCGCAACCGCGCGTGTCTCCTCAACAGTCATTTGGCGACCGTGTCCGGTGGGCTTGACTGGGCGAGGATCATCCCTCATCGCCGCGATCGAGTAGTGCCGCCGCATCACAGTTGGTTTGATCTCCACCGACCCTCGCATGATCGGACTGACATCTTCATAAGCAGACTTCCACGGATATTCGTCGTGAGTGAGATCACTCAGTTGCCCGCCAGTCATCCGCCCGTAAAACGCGACAATAGCGTCGACAGTCGCCTTTTGGTCATCACTTAAATCATCACCTGCTGGAAGATCCGCTTCATTCGAGAGGGCGTTATCTGCACGCCATGCGTCGCGCGCGACTGGACCCAACTCCCAAGCTTCAACAGCGTCCTGGAATAGAGGCGAACCGTTCCAGGTGAGGTGCCAAGCCTGAGAGTAGTAGAGGAGCTTTTGGCGCTGCATCCTGCCCGTGGTCGGGTAGCGGCTGCGCAGGTATCGCAACACATCTGTTGAGTTGGTCATTGCAGCCCCCTCCACCGATTGTTTGGTCAAATAGTAAAACGGAACTCAGACGTACTGAATTTCCGAACCTGTCCACAGGGTGTCCCCAAGTTATCCACAAGGTCGTCCACAGGCTCATTTATAGTGAGAGCAACGAACGTTGCGATATCAGGTTGTCCTGCGCGAAACTTCTCGGGGTGCCGGCGGCTGCTCCGGCTAACCTTTGGAGGAAGGTTGGACAGGGCAAAAACGATCGCGGTTTAGACCTTGGCAGGGTGCGACTATCCGATCTGAAAGCGTCGGAAGTGGACGCATGGCGGAGCGTGTAGGGCTTCCAAGAGTGGCATTTCATTATCTCCGGCACTTGGCCGCAACAATCATGCTGCAGAACGGTCTGCAGCTGGGGCAAAAAAAGTAGCCCGCCCGGACCTTCGAAAAGATCCTGACGGGCTTACTTCCCCGGTATACCGGCGTTTGTGGCAGATACTGGATTCGAACCAGTGAAGGCGTTGCCAGCTGATTTACAGTGATTTCACCGCTGTGATCTGCTGGCATCGCCAATGCCAATATGTACGGAATACAACGATTCAGGCGCGTTTTCCTAACCCTGCCGTGTTGCCACGTGGCCACCTGTATCGTGGCGTGTGTGCTCACAAAGCGATCACACGATGGGGGATTCGGAACAAATGGTCGACGAAGTACACCCATCTGTGCCCGTCCTTCCCATCGGCCGCCGTCAGTGGTCGACGGATGAGATTCGGGCCAAATTCTGTCCCACGCCAGAATTTGGCCAAACCCATCGCCAAGTCTTGTGGCAACACTTTGAACTTGCCACCCAGACGCTGCGCTCTGTCGTTCCGGTCGCAGCCGTGTGGATTGGGGGGTCGTTCCTTACCTCGAAGGAATCTCCTGGAGATGTCGATGCTGTCTACATTGTCCGTGCCAGAGCGTACGATAATCTCACCGACGTTGAGAAGCAGCAGGTAAGCCTTTTCAGCGGCGGGGAACAACTAAAAGCGCGCGGGTTATCCGTTGACTCGTACGTCATACATTGGGCACCTAGGGCAAGCAACAGGCCTACAACCGATGAGGAACTCGAACAACTCCTAAGCCGGGGCTATTGGGATGACTGGTTGCAACGCCACAAAGTCGACCGGGCCGTGCCGGCGAGCGACGAAGATTCCTATCCAACACGAGGCTATGTGGAGGTGATCCTGGATGGTTACGCTACCGACAAACCCTGAGGAATTCCTCGCCTACTTCGCCAAAGACATAGCAGAGCAACCGGTCCTCTCGGCCGCCGATCTGAGTCGTGTCAGCCGCGAGCGGCACGAAGGGCTCCAGAGTTTGATTCGAGAAGTCCCTTCGGCTGGTGCGCTTAAGCTGTCTGGCGGGGGTGTAGTAGGCCACGAAGCTCCATTAGACGACGTCACGATGGTCGGGATGGCGCTTCAGCGCCTTTTCACGGCCGTTGGTGCATCCCTAGAAGGGTTCAAAAACATCAGAGGCCCCTTGCCCAGGGATCTTATGAGCAAAACCCGATTGGGATTGCGGGCAGCACCTCGCCCAGGGTCTCTCATTCTGGACTTATCTCCTACGATCTCGCCCTCTGATGAGCTTCGCAGCAACGGAGAAGCGTTCAACGATTCTGATACGCAGCTAGTCGATTCAGTCGTGAGCAAACTTAGCGACGTGATCGCTGCCGCGCTTGTACATGAAGGAGGTGCGGCAGACGACACGGCTTTCAGTTCAGAGGTTCGAGCATTGGGCCCGCGTGCTGCCGGTGCCTTGAGGAGCTTCGCTCACGCTACGTCATCGAGTAACTTCAACGTCGATATGACATGGATCCAGCCATTGCATCACACCGTGAAATTCAGTCTTTCAACTAAAGATGCGGTATGGATCGAAAGCATCATCTCGGGTAGAGAACTAGACGTTGAAAGTGTCACGATCCACGGTGCATTGAAAACTGTTAGTCACGGAAAGAAGTGGGACATCCTGAACTCCGAGTTTGGGAACGTCCGAATCGACATTTCCGAGATCGAAGGACGACCCTGGGCCGATTGGAATCCGGATGACCTTGTGGAAGTAGAGGCGTCGATGACGATCACCGATGCGCCTGGGCGGCCCCCATCTCGAGCGCTTCTTGCCCGACATATCCGCCCGTGGGATGGCTCGCTGGAAGACATTGAACGAGTCGTTGAAGATGACTCAGGTTCAGCCTCACCGATGCCAATGCCGCCGTGGGTTATCTGATTCCCTATCAGCCAACCGGCCTAGATTCCTTTTATTTGCTGGTCCGTTTTGCCTGTGAACACATAGTGAGCACAGTTGAGTCCACGGGATGGCGGAAGAGTCGCCCTCGTACTATCCCGGAAGCCTCCCTACGTGGTGCGGATTGATCGTGTGGCTTCCATGAACTGGCGGCCGTTCAGGTTGAATACCGCGCGCTTGTCTGATGCGGCGATGAATTCGCGCATCAGTTTCCGGTCCTCGGTGCTGAGACCGCCGCCGCTCACCTTCACCTGTTGCGGTTGATAACCACCGGCAGTCCCGCCGGTCATGGTCTGGACGCCAAGCCTCCCGTTCCCCGACACAGCAATTGATGGATCTAGTCGACCGAACAGGCTACCGACGCCGTCGATGGTTCGTTCGAGCTGCTTCTGCTCACCACGCAGCCCCTTGTTGAGTCCGCCCATGATCCATTTGCCAGCGGGCACGAGGAGTTGCTGGTCGTACCGTTTCGGGCCCTTGTTGTCGGCGATCCACTGGCCGATGCCACCAACGAAATCAGTGACAGCTCCCCAACTGTTTTGGAGTCCTTGGAGGAAGCCGCCCATGATCTGACCGCCGGCGTCGAGGAGGAGGCCGCCGAGGTTGCCCAGGGCTGAGACGATCCGCCCTGGTACGCCGCTGACCCAGTCGACGAGGCTGAGGAACCGGTCGACCGCCCCGTCCTTCACGGAGGACACCCAGGCGCCGACGGTTGCGGCGAGGTTGGCCATCGCGGATAGCGCCGAGACGATTCGGCCGGGGATGCTTTGCATGAAACCGACGACGGCGTTGAAGATCGACGTCGCCGTGTTCTGCGCTTCGGTGAACCGGGTCCGGATAGCGGTGACTACGTTCACGGCCGCCTGGGTTACCCAGGCGACGATGTTCGCCCACACATCTTTGAGGAATCCCCACACGGTGTTGAAGACGTCGGTGGTGACTCGGGAGACGGTGTCCCAGTTCGCGATGATCAGGGCGACCAGGCCGACAACGGCGCCGATGACCCAGCCGATAGGGCCGAGGGCGATGAACCAGGCTGCGGCCATCCGTGCAGCTTGGATGAGGGATTGGGCGCCCATGAGGACCCAACCGCCGACGACACGGGCTGACTGGATGACGAATGACGCCGCGCCGGTGACCGCGGATGCGACAACGGTAGCGGTCCACACTGCGGCGGTTCTAGCGCCCGAAATGACGGCTGCGGTGGACATGGCCACCCATGCGGCCGCGACCCGTGCTGCGCTTGCCGCCGCGCTAACTCCGAGGGCAAGGAAGCGCCCGATCATGGTGTAGCTGGTGGCAACGTAGACGGCGGCTGTCCTGACGGCTCCACCGGACATGAGCACCCAGGCCGTGACGTTCGCTGCGGCTGTTATGCCGGATTGGATGGCTAGGCGGATGAACACAGGCAACAGCACGGCGCCAATGATCCCCGCGAAGAGTGCGATGGTCGACTGGTTGGCAGCGAACCACCCACCGAACGCCGACAGGGCCGGCATTGCGGTGCCGGTTATCCACTCCCCCACTTGGATCAGGGCTGGACCCATGGTGCCGGCAAGGAATCCGGCAAAGAGAGTCAGGGCTGGCATGATGCCTGCGTTGACTACACCGATGAGCGCTGTTTCAGCTTGGCGCTTGAAAGCGCCGAACCCGGATTGGGCGTTGCTGTACATGTCCTCGCCGGCTTTATCGACGGCGCCGGACACATCGCCGAGCCCGGACTCCACCGAGGTAAGGGATGCGAGGAAGGCCGGCACATCTTTAGCGGAGAGGTCCTCGAGCGGTACGCCGAAAAGCGCGAGCGACGCCTCATATTGTTTCGCTGGGTCTTCAATGCCCTGCAGGCCCGTAACGATTTCGCTGAAAGCACCGTTTGCGGTGTCTCCGCCTTGAACAATTTTCCGGGCCATATCTTCGCCGGATAGTCCGAGATCGGCGAGAGCTTCTTGTGCGCCTGCATTCCCAAGGTCTGCTGCGATAACGGTGAACTCTTTAAGGGCGTCACCGGTCTTGTCGATGCCATACATACCCTTTTCGGAAGCGGCCACCAGCATGCCCATGGCCTGTTCGCCGCCGATACCGAGTTGCTCGAAGAACACGCTGTACTCGTCGGTAGCGTCGAGGACGTCCTCGCGCAGCGCTACGGGTACCTTCTGCAGGCTTGCCATGAGCAGGTCAGCAGCTTCAGCTCCGTTGCCGGCGAGACCGGTAGTGATCATCTGCCCTGCGACCTGCGAAGCCCGGACGACGTCGATGCCCATGGCATCCGACAGGATCAGCATTTTCTCAGTCATCGCTTGGATGTCAGCGTCGGAAGCGTCACGCATCCCTGAGATTGAAGACATCACCGCTTCGACGGCGCCCGAAACTTCACCTATGGACTCGCCGTAGTTATCGGCATACAGCGCACCCGCTGCCGCACCAGCCGCTGCTGACTGCTTCTCAGTGAGCCCGAGAGACGCCTGGAGCTTGTCGTTGGTGGCTTCCATGTCCATGGCGCCGGCGATACCGACGCCGAGCGCGGTACTGATCACCACGGCCGCCGCGCCGGCGATCACGGCGCCCTTCGCGCCGAAGCCTGAGAGGTTGCCCTGGGCTTTGGCGAGGCCCTTGTCGAAGGCATCAGAATCGAGACCTAGAGTCCCGGAAAGCTCACCGAGCGAAAGTGCCATTGCGGCCTCCTAGAACAAACTGATCCAGAAACGCGACCCAGAATGTTTGAGCCGCTGGCAGACCTTGCAGATGCCAGCGCGCCGCCGTCAGAGTGGCACCTTGAATCCACCCGCCGCCCGGCTTGTCCTCGCGCATCAACTGCAGCGATTTACCCAGCACCAGCTTCGTGAGCTTTCTGTCCGACAGGCAGAGACTGGGGTGAGGATCCTGGTCGGATTCCTCCGCTGCTGCGACTTGAGCGAGGAACCAACTCTGATCCACGTCAAGAGGTTTGATCTTGTAACGCAGCCCTCGGACAGGTATCCACAGGCAGCGCTCGCCAGCGTACCCGCGTTCAAAGAGATTGGCATGATGGTCTGGCTGACCCATGTGGAGAGGTCCTTAACGAAAAGGGAGCCAGACTATCCGCACCGATTCACGATGCGGATAGCCAAGCTCCAAGGGTTATTAAATTCTTCCACCAGCCTATCGACCCGCCACTGACAAAATAGGAAGCCACCCTATGTCGGGAAGCTTCCTATTCGGTAGGACTGTGATCTGGATGGATTAGTGGCCGTCCGGGTGCTTCTCAGCTATGCCTGCCTGGTCGCTTGGCGGGACGTCGAGCTCTATGTGATGGAAGTTCGCTAACCTGTCGCGTACGGTATCGAGTACTTTCTCGACACTCATGCGATCGGTCATTGCTGTCAGGTAGACGAGATGCGCGAGATCATCACGTAGATCTGTTTCGGCGGTTCGAGTTAGAAGTGCTTCCCAAAACCCGTTATCAACCGCCGGCGCCATTTGAAGGCGGTAGCTGAACTTCGCCGCGAACTTAGCGACCTCCGCAATATCTTGTTCGTCGGTAAGTAGGTCGATTCGTGTTTGGCTCTCTGACAGTGCGCGCATTATTCCCCTCGTAATGTTCGGTGTGCTCGATGTAGCCAGCATATGGGTCTCTACGATTGAGCGTCGCGCCTTAGAGGGAATGGCCGCGCAAGGGAGCTGATCGGGTTTCAGCTGACCAACCTTGAATCGTTGCTGCAGCAGGGATGTTCAAGGTCGTGATCACACTGTGAGCACACCCGGTTCGTTCGACTCCCCAGGAGCCTAACCTGGGCGATTCGTGACAGAATTAAGGTGAAGCTGGTGCGGGTTCCCGGAATCAGGACAAACGGGGCCACCCCTTCGCGTAGGGGGCACATGGTGCGTTGAGCGATCGGATAGGCATGGAGGTTCAAATCCTCCCCCGCGCCAGCTTCTCCAATATCACCAGGGCGTCGATCACCAGGGCGTTGGTAGCTTGGCGTGTATGAATCCCCGGCTAGAACGTGACCTGTCCGTCAAGGAACTCGCTGAAATCCTCGGCCACCACCCAACCTTCGTGTCCGAACTCGTCCGCTCAGGAACCTACTTCCCCAACGCCTACAAAGGCGGCAAAGGAGGGTCCCACCGGTCACCCTGGCGGATCCCCTGCAGCGACGTTGAAGCGTACCGGCGCACGCAACCGAGGGCCGGTCAGTGAGGGAACCGGATCTCACGATCAAAGAGCTTGCAGAGCAGCTCCGTCTCAGCGCAGACGGAGTCCGGGACCTTGTGTCCCGCGGGTACTTCCCCAACGCTTACAAGGCCGGGCGGGGTGGGACCACCAGCCCCTGGCGAATACCCGTGACAGACTTGGCCGACTACAAATCGAAACAGCCCAAAGCTCCGCGTCGTACGACATGACAGAAGGATTCGAAAATGGACTTTAGTGATTGGGTCACCGTTGTTGTCAGCCTGATCGTTGGGCTGGGATCAGCGGGGATCACAAACTTCGTCAACACGAAGAAAGCGAAGCAAGATCGGGCCGACGCGATTGCTAAAGAGCAGAGGGACGCGGGCATTGAACGGACGAGGGTACTTCGCAATTATCAACGGGTCCTTGAGGACGTACTAGGCGATTTTGAAGACGAAACCGTATATCAACAGGACGGGCCGATTACGGTTCGGTACGAAACCTATATCCAGGACGCCCGCGCTGAAGCCTTCCACTACTTCCACCTTTTCTCCGAAGAAGAACAAAGATCACTTCGATGGCCCATCGATGTTCCGGAACCGACTCATTCAGGCCCTCCCCCCCAGCACAATGGCGCGAGGAAAGCGGTGGAAACAATAAAGAACTATCTGGCACCTGTACCTGAATAAAGCAACCGCCCGCCGTCGCGCCTTGGAGGGAACGCAACGGCGGACCGGCCCTTATTCGCTGGGCGATTCGGAATCCACAGTGGCAGGCTCATATCGCTGCCCGGATACGAACGGCGTGTTGCCGCTGGCAGGGCTCACCGCCTGGACGCTGACCACATTCGAGCCATGCGGATTACCCCCAGGTCCTGCCGGGCCGGCGTTTACCGGTGCGAGGTAGTCCTCCCGATGGGGATCCACCGCGGCATCCCTCAACGGCGACCCGATCTGCTCAAAGGACCCGCCATCCAGGACGCCGACGGCGAGAGCGTACTCCCCCGGCACACCGTCAACCTTCTCGATCATGTAGCCGGCCGTCCGGGCATACGCCACGAACGCATCATTCTCCGTGTAGCCGACGCCGTCAATGATCCGCACCCGAGGCGCACCCTTGGCCGGGGAACCGATAAAGCTTGTGGTCTTGACCTTGCTGGTGAGCTTGTAGACGGTCATGCCGCGCCGCCCTTCGATTCCTGCGGCTCGGACTCGGTACTGCTGCCCAAGTCCCTCGCCGCGGCCTCCCCCACGTATTGGGCGTCGATGGCGGCATGCATGTCCGAAACACCGGGGTTGGATCCGGAGATCTTCGCCTCGAGGTGCTGCGCTGTCCTGGTGAACTGTGCAGCGTCCACCTCAGCCGCCAATCCTGCCTGGACCTTGCCGGCAGCGTCGCTGTCCAGCACTTCGGTCCAACGTTTGGTGATAGACCGCTGCAGGTGCTTCGGATCGACAGGGGTGTCCCGCAGCCCTGCGAGGCCGGTCTCGCGGGTGGTGGCTGCCTGTGCTTGCAGGTAGGTGGGCCCCCACTCGGCGATGGCGTGGAGCTGGGGGGTGTCAGCGCTGCGGACGATCTCTTGAAGGCTCTTGCCTGCGTCGAGGAGCATCTTCACCTTCGCCCACGCCGTGGAGGTGTCGGCCGGCGGCGCGGGGATAGCCTCGCTGCCTGACTCCTGTGCCCGGCGTGCGTCTGTTTCGAAGTCGCCGCGCAGGGTGTCCAGATGCGCCTTGTACTGCTGGTTCGCACGATCAGATAGCTCTGTCCGGCGGTCCTGCAGTCCCTTGGCGGAGAGGGAGTCGTCGGTGAAGGCTTGCGCCTCGCGGAGGGCCGACTGATGGTTCTGTTGTAGCTGCGTGAGCTTGGTCAGGTATTCGTTTCTTGCCATGGTTGGTGCCTCCTGGGCGGTTGGTGTTGTGCTCACAGTGTGATCACTGCTGCAATTTCCCTTGTATTTATGGGTCTTTTGGGCTGGTGTGCTGATCCTCAATCAGTTCACCAACGGTTGATCTTGGAGCGAGGAGCTGGGAACCGATCGCTTCGAACGCTTGGGCGCGTCCCAGGTCTGCTCTCGCCTGGCGCAGCTGGTTGTCGAGGAACTCACGTTCACGGTCAGTGAGCGGCCGCTGCTGCCGGATCGCCGCGCGCTCGAAAGATCGTGCGGTGCGAACAACTTCCTTCAGATTCCAATCGGCTTTCCTGACCGTGATGGCCGGCCGCAACGGCGCCCTCCTCTTATGGCTTGTACGCCAGGACTTACCAGCCAGCTTCCTCAGCTCGTGGAACGCCTGTTTGCGTAGCGGTGCCGGCGGGGCGAGGACAGCGGCCAGTGCGCGGACGGAATCGGCAGTCGGCCGACTTCGACCGTTCTCAAGGTTCGCCAGGCTGGCGCGGTGCATCCCTGCGAGTTCACTGGCCCGGTCCTGTGAAAGGCCAGCCTCAGCGCGCAAATCCTTTAGCCGGCGCCCGAATCCTGTCGCCAAGTGGATCCGCTCATCGTCTGGCACGCGGCCACGGTCATCCATCGCGCGTGCCCGCTGCGCACGGGGACCCGCTTGGACCGGGCCACCAGCTTCCGGTGGTGGCGCATCGCGTGCGCCCGCCTGCGCATGAGGGGTGGTTCGACCGGTTGCAGGCTGGGACTGGGGCGTCACTGAGGGCTCACTGCGGAGTCTGGTAGGAGTATGACTAACGGAAGTCTGGTGCACTCGTAGTGCAGGACCTCGATCAGTGCCTTCTCCTCCTGGAAGGCGATGTCCTTCGCATCTACCGGTCTCAGCGAATCAGGTGAGGGGACAACGAGCCGGACTATGTCTCCGTTGGGTAGCCAGGTGCCGACAATGTGTAGACCGTGCTCGTATTCCATGTCCGGTTTGCACCGGCCGGTTGCTTGGAATTGGTCCCATTGTTTGTAGCTCACACGGTCGAGTTGGCTGAAGATCCTTTCGGTGAGCGGCATGTCGTTGAGGGCGATGGTTTTGATCGTGATGGTGACTGTTTTGGTGGTCATGGTTTGCCTATGTTCTGGTGGTTCTCGTTGTTGGCTCTGTGGTTAGTGACGTGAGTGACGCGTCCCCGGTATGTCGAATAATGTGTGCGCGCATAGAGCGAACAGGTAAACGCGTCACTCACGTCACTAATCCGCGTCATTACTGGGAATCACCCAAATCGAAGCTGACAGGCAAGGTGTTAGGTTTGATCTCAATTCCTTGCCTTACCCTTACCCCGCCCGACCGGCGCGAGGCGTGGAAGCCTCGCGCTTCCAGTGCTTCACCAAATGGTTTCTTGCCCAGAGGTTTGGCACCGTCTTGAACCGCCCAGGTCGCCCATGCTTGGTGCAAGGACTCTGTGAGTGAGGACAGCCCGGATCCTGTATTGCAGCACTCGGTGATGAAGCGTCCGATCGTGTCGGAGTCGGCCTTGTAGTGCTCTGTTGCGGCGATTACCGCGCCGGGTTCGGCTAGGCCGGTTCGTTGGTATTCCTGCCAGCCGGTGATTGCCCAGGTGAGGACTGCGTCGAGCTCGAGGTGCAGTTTGTCGGGGAGGCGGCTGTCCTGCTCTGCGTCCGGGATGACGACGTCGAAGGGAACGACGCGCAACCGGGCCCAGATCGCGGCGTCGTCGCCTGAGACTTTAGGTAGATGGTTGGTGACGAGTGCTGCGGTGTGGCTGGGTTCGAACTCGACAAAGTCCTGACGCATGCGTCGTGCTTTGATCCGGTCGCCACCGGTGAGCCGCTTTACGGTGGCTTCGGCCAGTTTCCTGCCTTGGTCGGATTCTGAGACGACGATCCAGCGGCGCCCGCGGAGGTCCATTTCTCCTGTTGGGTGGGCTCCTTCTCTGTGCATGAAAAGGTCTGGTTCGGCGACGGCCGCATAGTCTCCGAGTGCGCCGGCGAGCGCCCCGTAGAAGACGCCTTTGCCGTTGCGCCCGGTGCCGGTGAGGATGGCCAGGACGTGTTCCAGTACCCTCCCAGCTAGTCCGACGCCGGCGTAGCGTTGCAGGAACTCGCGGACCTCTTGGTCGGGCAGGACTCGGGTGAGGAACGCTTCCCAGGTGTCCCCTGGGGCGTCGGGGTCGTAGGCTGCGTTAGCGACCTTGGTAATGCGGTCTGCGGGGTTGTGGGGTCGGAGTTCCATCGTGTGTAGGTCCAGGGTTCCGTTGGCGACGTTGAGGACGTAGGGGTCCGCGTCGAGGTCGGCGATGGTGGCTGCGAAGGGTTTGAGGGCGGCGGCGATGTCGAGGACTCCCGCGATGCCTGCAGCTGATTCGCATTTGCGGACGTCGGCGCGCAGGTCAGTGTCGTCGAGAGAGTCGGTGAGCGCGGCGCGCAGGACGTCGAGGACTCCCTGCTTGTTGTGCCCGGTTTGATCTTCCGCCCAACGTCGACCGTCCCAGTAAAGCCAACCGATTCCATGCACATGGAGGAGCTTGCCTTTGTAGGCTTCAGCTAACCTGTAGGCGATTCTCACCTGACCACGGTGTGCAGCGGTCGCAGGTTGTACCGCCTTGGACCGGGGGGCCAAGTTGAGGCATGCATCGTAGGCCTGTTGTCGCAGCTCCGCTTTCCGCTCGTCGGATACGTTTGCCGAGCCGATCCCTTCTGCGGTCAAAAGCTTCGCGAACCGGTGAAGCCACTCGGTTTGATGCTCTTGAGGCACATCAGTCATGCCTGTGATCGTCGGTGTGGTCATGTAGGTTCCTCGGCGGGTTTCGGGATTGGTGGGAGGCTTTCAGCACTGCGCCTCCTTCGGCGTAGCGCCACATGGTTCATACTCATTGGATCGCGGCGCCGCATTTCCATGACCAAATCGCCGCGGTCGTGGCGGTAAAGAAACCTTTCGACGGCAAGGGTGGTCCGGCGGTTCACGCGCTGAGGGATCTCCCAGATTGGGGTGCCCCAGCTGAGCAGGAACTCAATATTCTCGATGTGCGCCTGGGCTTTCGCATCGCATGTTTCCTTGTGCCGGCGAATCGCCTCCGCTGGCCGGGACTGACGAGGAGAATGTTCTGGATTGGTCAGGACAGTCACTGCGGGATCACCTCAGGCATCCGTTCGTCGACTGCCCGTAGGAGGCAGTTCGCCAGGGCGAGGGCTTCCTTGTCTGTGAGGTGGATGCCGGCTGCTTCCCCACGGCCGATGAACACCCCCGACTCTCCCGCGATCACGTGGTGATGCTCAGCATGAACGTTGATGACGTCCATCTTCTCGGTGCCGTCTCCCATGTCTACCCATTCGTGCTGGGAGAGCCTGATCCCCAGGTCCTTGCCGACGCAGTAGGCGTCGTCGCCTAGGTAGTGGCCGTCTCCGTAGATGCACCACGGGACGCAGGCGATCTCTTCGGCCTGAGTGCTCAGCTCGAAGTCTTCTTCGGATGCGGTGATCACATAGTCAGCCGGGCCGTCGAGGTCAACGACTAGCTCCCACTCCCCTGGCTTAGTTTGGGCGGCTGCAACCGGGGTGTTGGTGGGTATAGAAGCGGGACGAAGTTTGGAACTGGGGTCGACGGGGCGGAAAGTCATCCGGCGCTTGGTCGTTGCGTTGTGATCGCTCATCGCCGGGCCCCCTGGATGAGGCGCGTGTACTCGTTGCCGCGTTGCGTGTAGACGACGCCGGGGCCGGTGGGACGCTTTTTGTCAGTCGGTGTTGTTTGAATCTTGATTAGCATGGTGATGGATCCTTTTCTTGACTGTTGAGGATTCGGGTGGCGGTCCTGGACGAACTTTGGTCGGTGAGTCCGGGGCCGCTTTTTTCTTGGGGTTCAGGCCGCGTCCTGTGGCTGGCCTTCGAGCATGTTGACGAGTGCTTTGGTCGGAACGATGATCTTTCTGCCGATCCGCAGGGACCGGATCTGGCCGGTTCGCACCGCTGCATAGGCGGCCTGACGACCGAGACCGAGGACTTGGCCCGCTTCGCCTACTGTTGCCGTCGGGCGGGAGAGGATCCTCTCGACGTCCGCTGCGTACTTGGTTTCCATGTTTTCCCTTTCGGAATATTTTGTACCGTTTCGGTACATCACCATCATGCCTGTTCGCATCTTGCGGTGTCAACCCGTTTCAGTGCATACTCGTTCCGTATTGGAAAATATTTAACGAGGGAAACATGCCACCAAAATCGAAACGCACGCTAGAGGTTGAGAATGGCCTAGCCAAGAAGCTGGCCCACATGCGAATGGAGCGGGGCCTGACCTACGAGGGGCTCTCTCAGCAGATGAGGGCTGTGGGGTGTGACATCCATGCCAGCGGCATTCAGAAGACGGAGAAGTCGGGCCGGCGTATCACCGTTGAAGAGCTCGTGGCCTATTCGCTGGTCTTCGATTGCTCGCTCGATTCCCTGCTTGGACATCGCGACCAGACCGTCGATGTTAAAGCAGGTATGAGCAACTTTGGAGCTGCCCGCCGATTGAAGAAGATCCAGCAGCTCGTCGACAGTGAGTACCGACTGACAGTCGATGCGCTACGCCAACAGATCAGTGAGAGCCCAGAGCTGCGCGGACAGATCGAGGATCGCGTCGAAACAGAAACCGCATTGTTGGCTGAAGAGATGTTCGACGGTTCAGACATCTCTCTTGAGCACCTCGAGGAAAGATTCTGGTCAGAAAGCAGCTCTCCCACGCTGGCAGCAGCCTGGGACATATTGAAGGACGACGACCATGGCTGATGTAAACCGACGATGCGGGTGCCGGGACGAGAGTGGCAAACAGTACGGCGCGCGCTGCCCCAAGCTGAAGAACTCCAGGCATGGAACCTGGGGGTATCGGATGTCTGCCGGCTTCGACCCGGCAACGGGGAAGCGCCGGTACGTCACCAGCTACAAGTTCGACTCAGCCGATGCCGCCAAGAAAGCCAGGAACGCGGACGAGAAGAAGCTCCTGGCGAAGGCCTACAAGTTCGAGAAGGTCGGCGTCGGCGAGTACCTGGTGCGTTGGCTTGACCGGCAGGAGAAGCATGCCCAGCTCAAGCCATCAACGATCAGGATGTACCGCCGGTACATCGACGTCGACATCGTCCCAGCAATCGGCCGGCTACAGCTCGTCAACCTCCGCAAGTACCACGTCGCCCAGCTCGTCGCAGACCTGCAGGACGCCGGCCGCGGCCCCGTCACGATCAAACGCATCCACGCCACCCTCTCCTCCGCGCTCTCAGACGCCGAGGATGAGAACCTGATCGACGACAACCCCGCCGCCCGCGTACGCCTCCCCCGCGTGGAAAAGAAGCGCGTTCAGGTGTGGGAGCCAGCCGAGGCCGGCGCGTTCCTCGACGCGGCCACCGAACACCGCCTGGGCAGCCTCTTCGAGCTGGCTATCCTATCGGGCATGCGCCGCGGGGAACTGTGCGGGCTCCGTTGGTCCGACGTTGACCTGCCCGGCCGGCGCCTCACCGTCCGTGTGCAGCTCGTCCAAGTGGGCAAGGACATCGTGGAGGGGACGATCAAGACCGACGCCGGCCAAGACCGTGTGGTCGCGTTGAGCGACGACGCCGTAGCGGCCCTCGTGGCCTGGCAGATCCAGCAGTCCGGAGAGCGCGACAAATGGGGCGACGCCTACCAACCGTCGGGGCGCGTGTTCACCTACGAGGACGGCCGGCAGCTGCGCCCAGGCTACGCGTCGAAGCTATTCGATCAGCTGATCGACAAGGGTGGGTTCCGTAGGATGCGGTTCCACGATCTGCGCCACCTCCACGCGTCGCTGATGCTGGCCGCCGGTGAGGATATGGCGATCGTTTCCAAGACCATGGGGCACGCCACTAGCCAGATCACCAGGGACCTCTACGCGCACATGGTGGGCGATGCTGCACGGTCGGCAGCGGAGGGCGCAGCGGGGATTCTGCCCCCGCGGACGGCGAAGAGAAACAGCGGTGTGCTCACAAGTGTGATCACCGGTCAATAAAAAAGGCCCACCGGAACCTCCGAAGAGATCCCAGCGGGCCTAATTTCCCGGTGCACCGGCGTTTGTGGCAGATACTGGATTCGAACCAGTGAAGGCGATGCCAGCTGATTTACAGTCAGCCCCCTTTGGCCGCTCGGGTAATCTGCCAAACGTCCCCATTAAATGAGGTTCACCCACGGTAACCGCGGGCAAGACAACTTTACAGAAAATCATCCAAAGAATCGAATCGCGTTGAGAGCAGCTCTCGTTTGACCTACAGTCCCGCGTGGACTCGACGTTCAATCTGCGCGTAGAAGGCATCTGCCTGACCCGCGGTCACAGAGCCGAGCGCGACGGCGTCGTCCAGTTCTGACCTGACGCCCGCCAACCGCTCGGTGCTGGCTGACATCTCGTAGGTGATCTCAACCGTCGAGGACGGGCCGAACGCCACCGCTGGCATCGCAGACAGCCCCGCAATAGACACCGCCGATGAGGCCGCGAGGAACGTGCCCGCGACGGCGTGCCGGACTCGAACTTGGTACTGTACGCGCCGCTTGTGGCTCATGGTCTTCCCTCCAGATTGGTCACTGGAGCAAGACTTCCACCAGCGATTGTGAGAAGGCACCGGAGTTCCTGTTGGTCTGCTGTGAACCGTTGCCAAGAGCCGATCCGCGGAGAACCGATTAGGCTGAGACCAGATCCTTCTCACTACCCCCCAAGGAGACATTGTGGCGAGCGAATCCACTTTCGATGTTGTCAGCAAAGTAGACAAGCAGGAGGTTGCCAACGCCCTGCACCAGGCGCAGAAGGAGATTGTCCAGCGTTACGACTTCAAGGGCATCGGCGCAGAGGTCGACTTCAGCGGCGAGATGATTCTGATGAAAGCCAACTCGGAGGAGCGCGTCCTGGCGGTTCTCGACGTGCTGCAGTCCAAGATGATCAAGCGGGGCATCTCACTAAAGTCGCTGGACACCGGCGAGCCCTACGCCTCAGGCAAGGAGTTCCGCCTGGAAACCACCATTAAAGAGGGCATCGCCCAGGATGTTGCGAAGAAGATCAACAAGCTGATCCGCGACGAGGCCCCCAAGGGCGTCAAGTCCACCATCCAGGGCGACGAACTGCGGGTCAGCTCCAAATCCCGCGACGATCTGCAGGCCACCATGTCGCTTCTCAAAGGCTTCGACGAAGCCGATCTCCAGTTTGTGAACATGCGCTAGGCACCAGCACATCGACCAAAAAAGGTGGCGTCCCGGTATCGGGAACGCCACCTTTTTTTTGCTTCACGGGTCTAAATTAGATGAATCCTTTGACATTTGTTAGCTGAATCACCCACACTTTGAAAACAAAAGTTGCACTTCAGGCTACAAGGCGACAACCCGCCGTCGACCTTTCGAAGAAGGAATGCCCTTTATGACCGACCATTCTGGCCTGATCCAAGAGGACGTCGAAGCCGCTGCTGCGAGCCTCGTCGCAGCGTTTTCGCGAACGGACACAGAAACCTATTTCGCGTCGTTCACCCCCGATGCCACGTTTGTGTTCCACACCGAGGACCGGCGACTTAAACGGCGGGCCGAGTATGAGGCGCTTTGGCAGTCATGGCTCGCCGGGGGCTGGCGGGTGACCGAATGCCTCAGCAGCAACCAGACGATCCAACTGCTGGGAGACGCCGCCGTCTTCTGCCACGACGTTAGGACCACCATCAACACGGGCGAGACCACCCTCGAGCGGGAAACGATCGTCTTTCACCGGGACGATGCTGGCTCCCTCCGCGCCGTCCACGAGCACCTGTCACCCCTCCCCGACTCACCCGAATCCAGGTAGCGCCATGACCACATCACAAAGCACCGGACGTTCCTCCGGCTCGGCATTCTCCCGGCTGTCGGACCACCTAGAGAAGAACTCCGAGGGCTTCGGCCCCATCAGGGGCACCCTCGGCGCGGGCCGGATGGGCATGATCTGGCTGGCCGCCAACCTCGTGGTCACCACCCTGCTCACCGGAACACTCTTCGTTCCCGGGGTGAGCTGGCCCCTCGCCGTCGGGCTGATCATTCTCGGCACGGTAATCGGGGGCGCCGTCCTCGTCCTGGTGGGCAACATGGGTACCCGCACCGGGCTTCCCACCATGTCGCTGACCAAGGGTTCCTTCGGGCTCCGCGGTTCGTTCCTTCCAGTGGCCGCGAACGTGGTGATCCTGATGGGATGGAGTTGGGTTCAGGCCATGCTGGCCGGAGTCACCGTCAACTTCCTGGTGGAGCAGGCGACCGGCTTCTCCAGCCCGATCCTGTTTTCAGTGCTGTGCCAACTGCTGGTCGTGTGTCTGGCGATCTTCGGCCACGCCGGCATCGCCCGTGTCGAGCCGTGGCTCGCCCTCGTGATCCTCTCGTTCATGGCGTACATCTTCGTTACCGCTTTCACGAGCTTCGCGCCGTCGGCGTTCACGGATCTACCTGCCGATCCCGAACTAGGCTGGTCCGGGGTGGTAGTGCTCGACGTCGTCATCGCCACCGCGATCTCCTGGACAGTCCTGTCCGCCGAGTTCAACCGCCTTGCGAAGTCACAGGCCGCTGGCATGATCGGTTCGGGCGTCGGCTACACGCTGTCGACGGTCCTGGCGATGGTGCTCGGCACGACTACCGTGGCCTATCTGGTGCTCGACGGCGGCGAGGCAGTGCCGTTCGACCCCACCGCCATCGTGGCGGCCTTCGGAACGCCGCTCGCCGTCGTGATCTTCCTGTCGGTCATGGCAACGAACACCATGGTGGTTTACGGCATGGTGTCCTCGGTGGTGAACATGGTTCCGTCCAGCAAAGTGAAGTTCCTGCCCACCGCCTTGGTCCTCGGCGGAATTTCCATCCTTGGGTCCACCTGGTTGGCGCTGCTGGACCAGTTCACTTCATTCCTCGTCATCATTGGTTCGCTGTTCATTCCGGTGTTCGCGGTCATGCTGGTGGACTACTACATTGTTCGCAAGCGTCACTACAATCGGGACATCCTGCGCGGCTCCGGCGGTGACTACTGGTACTCCAAGGGCGTCAATATCGCTGCCGTGGCTGTCTGGATCATCGGGGCCAGCGCGTCGCTGCTCCTCACCTACTCAGTGCCGAGTCCTATCGGCGCGACGATTCCAACCTTCATCATCTCCGCTGGCCTGTACCTCGCGTGGGCCATCGTGGCCAAGCGGATTGTGTCCGGGACACCCGAGCATTCGCACCTCAGCGACGAGGTGCCATCCGCCGGCGCAGATTCCCGGCGACGTGCGGGTCGTTGATCTTTCGCATCCCATCGTCACTGGGATGCAGGTTTTTCCCGGCGACCCGGAGGTAACGATCACCGTTGCTGCCGAGCTCGTGGCGGATGGGTTCCAGGTGGCTGCGGTGCACGCGGGCACCCACACTGGAACCCATCTGGACGCTCCGCTACACACCGTGTCGGGAGGGGCGTCGGTGGATCAGATCGACCTCAGCCGGCTAGTCGGCGTGGCGCGGATCATTCGGTTTCCTGTTGTTGCCCCGGGGTATACGTTTGGTTGGCCCGATGTCCAGGCGCAGCTTTCCGATCTGGGCGCCGTAGCCATGGTGTTGTTCCAGACGGGTTGGTCTGCGCACTTTGGCACGGAGTTGTATCTGCGGCATCCAGCGTTCGACGCCGAGATTGCGCTTGGTCTGTTGGATCGTGGTATTTCGGTGGTTGGCGTGGACACCCTCAACCCGGATCCGACCGATCTCTCCGGCGCCGAGGTGGATCTTCCGTTTCACCGGGCTCTGCTGGGCGCTGACGGCGTGATTGTCGAGAACCTGACGAATCTTTCGTCTGTGGATTTTGCTGACCCGTGGGTGTCGGTGCTGCCGCTGCCCTATCTGGGGATGGATGGTTCCCCTGTCCGGGCCGTGGCGATGGAGCTGGGCGCCGGTTAGCGTCAGACCAGCACGCTACCGATGGTCATGACGCCATCGGGGTCGTAGGTGCGGATCGCTCGGCGCAGCCGCGCGATCGTCACGTCGTCATACGCGTCGGCATACTCCTCCGAGGTGAAAGTGAAGTTCGGCAGCCGGTAGCCGCCGCTCCACGCACCCATCGCAGCCAGGATGGCAGCCGCATGGTCCTCCCCTCCGGGCGTCTCAGCGACGCCGACGATCAGGAGAGAGTACGCGGCCCCGCGGGACGAGAACGCGCTGGCGTGCTCGCCGGCCCGGGCGAACGCCCCGCCCATCTGACGCACTTCCACCAACACCTGCGGCGATGTCGTCCCCGGCCCCGCCAGGCAGAGCAGCGTGTCGATGGCCTCCTTCCTTGCCAGCCGCATGGCCTCGGTGAGGAGCCGTGACTTACCAATGCCGGCTGTTCCCTCGACGAGCACGCAGCCGGGGTCCCGGGGGCCACCCCGTCCACCATCCGATGCAATGCAGCTACCTCCTTGACGCGGTCAACGAGGTCGGTCGGTCTCACCGGCTCGGCGGCGGCCCATTCGGGGACGGTCGGTCCAGGGACGGTCGGTCCAGGGACGGTCGGTCCGGAGACGGCAAGCAGATCCACCTGGGCCGCTGCACCGGCCCATCGAGGGCGGGCGATTGGGCGAGCACCGCGGCTTCGAAGGTCCGGAGTGCTGGCCCGGGGTCAACGCCCAGCTCCTCGGAGAACGTCTCGCGTGCCCTCCGCAGTGCCGCCAAAGCACCTGCCTGCCGCTGCGCCCGGTATAGGGCAAGCGCCAGGAGCCGCCAACGCTCCTCCCTCAGCGGGTCCTCGGCAACCAGTGCCTCAAGTTCGCCGATGATCACTGCGGCGTCGCCCTGTTGGAGCCGCGCCTCCAGCCGTCGCTCGCGAGCCACTTCTCGAAGGTCGGTAAGCCGCAGGGCCTCTGGCTCCACCCATGGCTCGCCGTGATACTCGGCGTACGCCGGACCGCGCCACATCCGGAGTGCGTCGTCCAACGCGCGCATCGCCTCTGCCGGCGCGAGGCCAGCCGCCGAGTCCACGGCTCGTTCGAAGCGCCAGGCATCGACGGAGTCGGGCCTGAGCCGGAGGACGTACCCAGCTGCCTCGCTGGCGATGACGCCGTCGCGCGTTCGGGCCACCGCATCGGGTTGCAGGCGTCGTCGCAGGTGACTTACGTACGCCTGAAGGGCGCCGGCTGGGTTGGCGGGCGGGTGATCACGCCAGATGCAGTCGGCCAGACGTTCTGCAGGGACAACCTGGTCACGCAGGATAATCAGGGCGGCAAGGACGGCGCGTTGACGTCGCCCGCCGAGGTGAACAACCGCGCCGTCGCGGGTGGCCGTGAGTTCCCCGAAAACCCGGAGCCCCACCTTCGCTTCGCCGTCCACCCCGCTCCTAGGCCTGATTCGTCGAACGGGCGGCGATCGCCCGAACGGGTACGGTCCAACGGACGCCCCAAACCACCGTTCAGGACCGGGTTCAAGCGTCTCTCGGCAGGACCGACTTGGCAAGACCCTTCGCGGCGCCGTAGATTCCATCTACTCCATCTACTCCATCTACTCCATCACGAGCTTGATCGCGGCCGGTCATCCCCTAACGCCCCGACTGATCTAATCCCGGCAGAGACTCCTGCACGGGATTAGATCAGCATTCTCGGGGTCCGACAATGCCGTCTAGCTAGGCTTTGATCAGACCATGAAAAATGTTTCAAATTCTTTCTCCCGGGACCTCTCCCCGACCTTATTTTGTCAGAGCCCGATGATGGAATGGGGGTATGGAAAGCCGTAACGCTTCTTCTGCCGGGTCGGGATTCCCTGCCGATTCCGGTCCGGGTTCCGCCCACGACGGCGGGGCCACGGACACGGCTGCTGGGACTACCGACGGAACATCTGGCGTGTTTGGTCCCGGCGGCCCGTTGAGCGTCGACGCCATATGGACCGCGCCGGTGGTCAAGCCGCCGGAGCGCCTGCCGAAAAAGGATTTAACTGATTCTCAGACTGACATTCTGAATTTCTTTAGGGTCGGATCGGATCCGGATGAGCGGGCGCGTTCCAGTGAGGAACCACCAGCATTGACTGGTCGGCTCGGGTTGGCGGCGGTCGCCGGTTTGGACTCTGCCCAGGCACTGGATGCGTTGAAGGACATCGGCGAGGCCAGATCCTGGCTTGATGCGCAGGAAGCCAAGCTCGCCACCCGGGTCCTGGATCTTCAAACTGAACGGGGCCACGCAGGCAGCGGAGAATTGGGCTACGAACAAACCCTCGCCGCGAGTGAGATCGGCGCCGCCCTGCACCTGCCGGAACGCACCGCTGCGTTCTTACTGGACCACAGCGTGCTGCTCACCCGGCATTGCCCGACGACGTTGAACGCGCTGGAGCGGGGCAGGCTCTCACGCCGTCACGCGTGGGCGGTCGCCGAAGAGACCAGCAGTATGCCCAACACCATGACCGGCGAGTTTGCCGCCGGCTACGAACAAAGGCTCATCACGTTGGCGGGTCGGACGACGGTGGCGAAGTTCTGCCGCCAGGCCCTCCGGTTACGGGAGGAACTCCACCCGGAATCGATCACGATCCGGCACCAGAAGGCCGCCAGGGACCGCGGAGTCTTCCTCAACCCGGTCCACGACGGGATGGCCTGGTTCGAAGCCTATCTTCCCGTCGAGCAGGCGGCAGGGATTTTCCACCGGGTCGATACCGCGGCCCGGAACCTGCAAGGCCCCGACGAACCCCGCACCCTCACCCAGTTACGCGCCGACGTCCTGGTAGACGTCCTCACCAGCGCCGGAACCACCGGCCACATGACCAGCGGACACCTGAGTGATCCCGAACCCGCCGGGGACACGGCTAGCGGGCCCGAACCCGCCGGGGACACGGCTAGCGGACCCGAACCCGCCGGGTCGGAACCCGCCGGGTCGGAATCCGCTGGGGGTGCTGGGTCTGCACCGATTACCGTTCCCGAAACCAGCACCCCAGGTGAGGATCGCCCGTCGCGGGATGGTGACGGGTATTGGGGTGTTCAGGCGAAGGTGTTCGTCACCGTCCCGGTGCTCACCCTGTTGGGCGGGGATACGCCGGGGGAGTTGGAGGGGTATGGGCCGATCGATCCGGAGACCGCCCGGAAACTTGCCGGGCATGCGTCCTCGTTCACGAGGATCCTCACCCACCCCTACACCGGGGCCAGGCTCGGCGCTGATGCGGGCACGTATCGGGTGCCGAAGGACTTACAGGATGCGGTGAGGGTGCGGGATGGGACGTGCCGGCATCCGGGGTGTAACCGGTTGGCGGTGTTCTGCGAACTCGACCACACCACCCCCTGGGCGCGGGGCGGGAAAACCAGTTACGGTAACTTCGCCTGTCTATGTAAACGTCCCCACGTGTTCAAAACCGAAGGCTACTGGCACTACACCCAACCCGAACCCGGGACCATCATCGCGATCTCCCCTACCGGGGAAACCTACCTCACCAAACCAGACCCACCACCCACACCACCCACACCACCAACACCACCACCACCACCGGAAACCCCACCACCGTTCTAAGCATCCCGGTGGCCCGGCGCAGCTCCAATGCGCCGCACAGCCAGAATCGGTTCCGGACCCTCACAGGCCAACGCCTGCAGCCCGAAGCGCCGGTAGGCTCAGGGCATGCCGAGAACAAAACGAACCAGGGTTTGATCAAAAGAAGCACTCGGTGAAGGTCTTGGTGGTGCGGCTCTTGCGGTGCTGGCGTCATGCTGGCGATCGTCGCGCTGCGCCTCGACTAGACCGGTGCAGCCCGCCGGGCAGTCCCAATCGCAGACACACCAAACACGCAGAACCCTACCTGCCGAGGTGTGAGGTCACGAGACCCGAAACGCCGTCAACCCGCCAGATGTAACTTCTCGGCGGAGGGGGGAAGGCGGCACTCACCCAATGTGAGGACTATCACCTTATTAGCCAATAACGCCCGTCTTTGGCATAGTCGGCGGCTGCACTCAGCAAATTCCAAGCGAAATATGAGAGGACCTCGTCATGCCCGACCAGACATTCCAAATCATCGCAATGGTGATCTATATGGGCGCCATGCTCGGAATCGGATGGTATGCCTTCAAGAGAACCTCGGACCTCGACGACTACATGCTCGCCGGCCGTGGACTCAAGCCGGGCGTGGCAGCCCTCAGCGCCGGAGCCTCCGACATGTCAGGATGGCTCCTCCTCGGACTTCCGGGAGCCATCTATGTGTCGGGTCTGATTGAAATCTGGATCGCCATCGGTCTGACCGCTGGCGCCTGGCTGAACTGGAAATTTGTTGCACCACGGTTGCGCAGTTACACGGAAGTGTCGAACAACTCGATTACGGTGCCGAGCTTCCTCGAGAACCGGCTGAAAGACAAGACCCGCATCCTGCGGATTGTCTCCGGAATCATCATCCTGGTGTTCTTCACGTTCTATGTCTCATCCGGCATGGTCGCAGGCGGACTCTTCTTCGAAAGCTCCTTCAACTCGAACTACACCGCTGGCATGATCATCGTCGCCGCAGTCACCATCGCCTACACCGTGTTTGGCGGCTTCATGGGCGCCACCTACACCGACGTCGCACAGGGTCTGCTGATGTTGGTCGCCCTGATCCTCGTCCCCATTATCGGCCTCGTGCAGGTCGGCGGCTTCGGCGGCCTCACCGCCTCCATCCGCGAAGTTGATCCGTCTCTCCTGAACATCGTTGCCGGCGGCTCAACCGTCGCCATCATCTCCGCAGCGTCGTGGGGGCTCGGTTACTTTGGCCAGCCCCACATCATCGTCCGCTTCATGGCCCTGCGCACCCCGCAGGATGCCGTCGCCGGACGGCGGATCGGAATCGGCTGGATGGTCCTAACCGTAGTCGGCGCCATTTCCACCGCACTCGTCGGCATCGCCTACTTCCAGCAAAACCCGAACCTGTCACTCACCGACCCCGAAGCTGTGTTCCTCGACCTGTCCCAGGCCTTTTTCCACCCGTTCGTGGCCGGCATCATCCTGGCTGCAGTCCTCGCAGCGGTCATGAGCACCATCTCCTCCCAACTGGTGGTCTGCTCCTCGGCACTCGTCGAAGACCTCTACAACATGGTGTCCAAGCGCACCCTGACCAACAAGCAAGGTGTTGTCCTCGGCCGTCTCGGCGTCCTGGTAGTTGCAATCGTTGCCATCGTCTTGGCCTCGGGTCGCAACGAATCGATCCTGTCGCTGGTCGCGTTCGCCTGGGCCGGTTTCGGTGCGGCCTTCGGCCCCACCGTCCTGCTGTCGCTGTACTGGAAGAAGCTCACCATGCCCGGCGCCCTCGCCGGCATGATCGCTGGCGCCGTCGTGGTGTTCACCTGGGGCAACTCGCCCCTCGCCGACACCATGTATGAAATCGTCCCCGGCTTCTTCCTGAACCTGATCATCGCCCTCGTCGTCAGCAAGCTGACCTACAAGCCCAACGCCGACATCGACGCCGAGTTCGACCTCGCCGTCGAAGGCACCCGCTCCTTCAAACGAATCGCCGCCGAGGAGAAGGTCACCGTCTAACCCAGCACCCCGCAACACCCGAGTACGACGACGGCGACGCCTCCCACGCGGAGGCGCCGTCGTCGTACTGGTCAAAAGCCTACCGAAGCGGCTGGCCCGCCATTCGCTCGAGGCGCTGGACGCGATCGTCCATGGGTGGGTGGCTAGCGAACATCTTCTGGACGCCACCACCCCTGAACGGGTTGGCGATCATCAGGTGCGAGGTGTTGACCAACTGCTGGCTTTGCGGCAGGGGCGCCTGCTGCGTGCCGCGCTCCAACTTGCGCAATGCCGAGGCAAGAGCGAGCGGATCGCCGGTCAGTTTGGCGCCGTCCTCGTCCGCATCGTATTCACGGGTTCGCCCAATCGCTGAGCGCACCAGGACTGCCGCAAACGGGGCGAGGACTGCCAGCAAAATCGCTGCGATCGGGTTGCCGCCCGAGTTGCGGTTGCCGCCCATCATGCCGGTGAACGCGAACATCTGCGCCACCGAGGTAATGACGCCAGCCACCGCCGCGGCCATGGAACTGAGCAGGATGTCGCGGTTGTAGACGTGCATCAACTCGTGGCCCAGCACTCCACGCAGTTCGCGCTCGTTGAGCAGATTCAGGATGCCCTGGGTGCAGCACACTGCCGAGTTTTCGGGGTTACGGCCGGTGGCGAAGGCGTTGGGCGCCATGGTGGGTGAAACATACAGGCGAGGCATCGGCTTGTTGGCCTTGGTGCTCAGCTCGCGCACAATCCGGTACATGGCCGGCGCTTGTTGCTCGGAGACCGGCACCGCCCTCATGGCGCGGATAGCCAGCTTGTCACTGTTCCAGTAGCTGTAGGCCACCGAGCCCACACCGATCAGGGCAAAGATCCAGATGAACGCCGAGCTACCCGTGGCGCTGGCAATGACTGCACCGAAGACCAGGAAGATCCCCATGAGAGCACCGAATAACATGATGGTCTTCGGGCCGTTGAAATGATTGTGCACGGAAACTGCCAACTCCTTGAAGTATCGATCAATCACCCAGTACAACGCACTAAAATACTGTGCTGTTCCAGGGGTGTGGCTATGGTTCGGGGTTACGTGAATCGTACTGTGCGAAACGAGGCTGACGCCTCATCAGGACAATTACCAGCAGGATGCAGAGCAGCCCGCCAAAGACGGCCGTCCACCCCTCCCCCAACCACTCGGCGTTCCCACCCGCCACCATGTCGCCCAGCCGCGGGCCGCCGGCCACCACCACGATGAACACTCCCTGCAACCGCCCACGCATCGCATCAGGGGTCGCTGACTGCAGGATGGTGCTACGAAACACTCCGCTGATGGAGTCCGAAATCCCGGCAAACACCAGACACAACGCCGCGGGAATGATCCACGGAGACAGCTCGTCCGGCGGTGCGGCCTGGGAGCTGCCGGCCATCACTACCACCAGCCCAAAAGCACTGATCGATGCGCCCCAACCCACCACCGACCACATCACGGCCAGGCCCTGGCGATGGATGTGGCCCAACGGTCCCGAAAACAGCCCAGCGAGGACAGCACCGACTGCAACAGAGGCCAACAGAATCCCCACGGTCAGTTCTCCGCCGCCGATCAGCACTGCGCCAATTGCTGGGAGCAGCGCCCTGGGCTGCGCCATCACCATCGCGGCCAAATCGATCAGGAAGGTCATCCGGATATTGGGGCGGGTGCCCAGATACCGGAACCCCTCCAGCACGGTCGCGAGGCCGGCCTTCCGGACCTTGCCCTCGGGCGGCAGGGGCGGCAGCCTGAACAGCGCCCACAGAGCGCCGGTGAAGGTCACGACGTCGATGGTGTAGGTCCAGCCGTAACCCACCTGCGCCACCAGCAGCCCCGCGAACAGCGGGCCCACGGTCATGGCGAGCCCGAACGTGATCATGCTCAGCGCGTTGGCGGCCGGCAATAGTTCGGGGCGTACCAGCCTCGGAATGATTGCCGTGCGGGTGGGCTGGTTGATGCCTGCTGCCCCTGAGTGGACAGCGACCAACGAGTAAAGCAGCCAGACGTTGTCGAACTCTGCCCACGCCTGCGCGGCGATAGCCATGGTGCTCCCCCACAGGAAGAACCCGGAAACCAGAGCCACCTTCCGGCGGTCGTGGGCATCGGCGATCGCGCCACCGTAGAGCCCCGCCACGACCAGGGGCACCAGAGCGAACAGCCCAAGGAGGCCGACGCTCAGACTGGACTGGGTCAGGCTATAGACCTGAAGACTTACCGCCACCAGGGTCAACTGGGTGCCGACAGCCGAAAGAGCCATCCCGAAGAACAGCCGACGGAACGCCCGGCTCTCCTTGAGGGGCGTGATGTCGGCTAAAAGTTTGGGCACTTACGAAGTGTAGCGGCGAAATGGTTTCCCCCAGCAACCATAACCTCGGGGTGAATCAGCTGGACTGGTGGTCGGCAATGGCCTGGTCGACGACGTCGAGCAGACGCCCGTCTCCAATGATCCTGAAGTGCCCCATTGTCTCCAGTTCGATGTTCACGGCGCCGGGGAGTTCGCTCCCCTGCGGAATGTGTGGATCAAAGCTGCTGTAAATGGAGGTGATCCGTGCGTTCGACCCAATGTTGGCTAGCTGCGTCCGCAGGAACTTGTTCCGCGGGGAAAACGCCCTAATGCTCGGCAGGATAAAGAAGTCAGCGTAGATAGACCCGGAGAACGGGGAGTTGATGGCTATCAGTTGCCGCACCCGGTCTCCGCTATGGGGCTGCGTCATCACGTACTTGCCGATCAGTCCGCCCTTGCTGTGGGCTACCAGCACGACGTCGGTGAGATCGTGAGCAGCCAGGTAATCCGCCACGAATCTGCCCATGGACTGGACGGATCCGCGGTTGTACCCCAGTTGCTGGACCACATGAACCGGGTGGCCTGCCGCCGCCAAATGAGCCGCGACCGGCCGCATGAACTGCCAGGTTTCATAAATGCCGGGAATGAGCATCACAGGCGGACCGGCCTCGTCATCAGGACCGAGATCCGGCGTGAGGTACCGGGACGGGTCGTCACGAAAGAGGAAACCATGCACCTGCCAGAACCCCACATAGGCGTAGTCCAGCAGCCACGACCAGCCGCGCTTAACGAGCAGCATGGGAAGTTTCCCCGAGACAATGCCGGGCGGTGGCCTCGGGCGAACCATACATCATCACATGCGGCTCGCCAGGGACCTCTGCGGGGATCACGTCGTGACCGGCCGCGGCGAGTCGCAGTACCCAGTCGGCTGGCACCGCGCAGGCCACCTCACCCACAACAACGGTTTGGGAGTGCTCCCAGATAGACCGGCTCATGGACACCCCTCTCAGTGATTCATCAACGGTACCCAACGCCCAGCCATTTCCAGGTAACTGGCACACCTATTATGAGTTTCTCAGAATAAATGGTTGACTGAGGTCATGGCTGAGACAGCAACATCACGGGACGCCGCGGAGGCCCGATGGTCCGCCGCCCTGCGTGCCCACGGTCGTCGGGTGACCCGACAGCGCCTCGCAGTGCTGGCCGCCGTCGAGCTGTCTCCGCATGCCACCACCGAGGACATCGCCGCCAGCGTGCGGGCCGGGTTGCCGGACATCACCGTGCAATCGGTCTACGTGGTGCTGGCTGACCTGACCGAACTGGGTTTGCTGCGACGGATCGAAACGCCCCACTCCCCTGCCCGCTACGAGACCCGGGTCGACGACAACCACCACCACGCGGTCTGCACCGGCTGCGGGCGCATTGAGGATATTGATTGCGCTGTCGGTCATGCCCCGTGTCTCACCCCGCAGTGGCCAGCCGGCACGGCACCCATGACCATCCAGATTGCCGACGTCGTCTATCAGGGTCTCTGTGCGGACTGTCGCTAATTTTCACCTGCCCACAAATCGCCCCAATTCAGAACCGAAGAAACAAAGGAGCCAGATGTCCCCGAACTTCAGCACTACCCAATCAGGTGCACCAGTCGTCGATGACGCCAACTCATCCAGCCTGGGCCGCGACGGTGCGATTCCCCTGACTGACCATTACCTGATCGAGAAACTGGCGCAGTTCAACCGCGAGCGCGTCCCCGAGCGTGTGGTCCATGCCAAGGGCGGCGGAGCTTTCGGCGTCTTCGAAACCACCTCAGACGTCAGCCAATACACCAAGGCGTCGCTGTTCCAGCAGGGCGCAATCACCGAAACGCTGCTGCGCTTCTCCTCGGTCGCTGGCGAGCAGGGCTCCCCCGACACCTGGCGCGATCCCCGCGGGTTCGCCCTGAAGTTCTACACCAACGAAGGCAACTACGACCTGGTCGGCAACAACACCCCAGTGTTCTTCATCCGCGACGGCATCAAGTTCCCCGACTTCATCCACTCACAGAAGCGCCTGCCCGGCACCAACCTGCGCGACGCCGACATGCAGTGGGATTTCTGGACCCTCAGCCCCGAGTCCGCACACCAGGTGACCTGGTTGATGGGCGATCGCGGTCTACCCAACTCGTGGCGCACCATGAACGGCTACGGTTCGCACACCTACATGTGGATCAACGAGGGAGGCGAGAAGTTCTGGGTCAAGTACCACTTCAAGTCCAACCAGGGCCACGAGGTGCTCACCGGCGACGAAGCTGAGGCCCTCGCCGGCTCAGACGCCGACCATCACCTCCGCGATCTGTCAGAGAACATCGCTGCGGGCAACTTCCCCAGCTGGGATCTCAAGGTGCAGGTCATGCCCTACGACGACGCAAAGAACTACCGCTTCAACCCGTTTGACCTCACCAAGGTCTGGCCACAGGGCGACTACCCGCTGATCCCGGTCGGCAGGCTCACCCTGAACCGCAACCCGGAGAACTACTTCGCGCAGATCGAGCAGGCGACATTCGCCCCGTCGAACTTCGTTCCGGGTATCGCTGCCAGCCCCGACCGGATGCTACAGGCCCGTATTTTCTCCTACGCGGATGCCCACCGCTACCGCGTCGGCACCAACCACGCGCAGTTGCCGGTGAACGCACCGAAGAACGAGGTTCGTAACTACTCCAAGGACGGGGCTGCGCGGTACTCCTTCAACTCGCCATCCACCCCGGTCTACGCCCCGAACTCGGTGGGCGGCCCGGCCGCGGATCCGGCACAGTACGGTCCCCACGGCGGCTGGGAGAACGACGGCGATCTGGTGCGTGCCGCTCACACTCTTCACGCCGAGGACGACGACTTCGGCCAGGCCGGAACCCTGTACCGTGAGGTGTTCGACGACGGCGAGAGGGCCCGCTTCCTCGACACCATCACCGGTGCCGTGGGCGGGGTGACCATTGACGCTATCCGGGAACGCGCAATCCAGTACTGGACCAACGTGGACGCCGAACTTGGTGCCAAGCTCCGCGCTGCGCTGGGCCGCGACCCCAATGGTGGCAACACCGAGGCTGAAGCAGCCAACAAGCTCTAACCCAAGCAGCAGCTACCGATGCAGCCAGGAAGGGCGGACCACTGAGGAGCCCGCCTTTCCTGGCTGCGGTCGGCGCTTAGACCGTCCCCGGTGGCGGTTTGACCGCCCGGTCGGCGATATCGAAAAAGGAGCCCAGCATGAGGTGCAGGGCAGCCTCGACGGCTAGCCGGTCCTGGTGGAGGATCAGGTCATACTGCAACCCGTAAAGGGTCGAAATAAACATCCGGGCCGCCGAGTCCGCAAGCTCGGGAGCCACACCCTGTGCCCGCAGCCAGTCTTGGGTGAACCCATGCCAGTAGTCGAACTTTACCCGCGCACTTTCCCGGGGTGATGAGCTGACGGCATCATGGAGTGCAGCTTCAAACTCCAGCCGCTGCAGCTGACGGTTCCGTTCTATTACCGCCCAACTCCACGTCATCAGGATCCACTCCTGGAACTCTGCCCGGCTGAGTCCGGCGGGATTGGGCAGCTTTACTGCATCATCACGACGCTCAATGTGGTTGACGATCTGGTTGACTAGTTCCTCGCGATTACCGAAGTGGTACACCAGCACATAGCTGCTGATGCCTAGCCCATCCGCGAGCGTGCGGAAGCTGAGCCCGGCAAAGGTCTTATCCAGCAAGTAGTCGAGGATCTGGTCGAGCAGTTCCTTCTTGCGTTCTGGGTTGGGGGGTCGAGCCATATCTGGAATAGTACGTTGGCCCAGGACCTATCCGCACCTCAACCTAGGGTGAAACCCTCTCAACCCCTGATCGCGACCTTGTTGACACTGTTTGACGCGTTCGAGGTTTCCGGCTCCAGGCGGGACAGCCGGGCGCCTTCCACATCGACGTCGGGAAGAATGCGGTCCAGCCACTTCGGCAGCCACCAGACATACCTGCCGAGCAGGTACATGGCCGCCGGCACCAGGGTCATCCTGACCACAAACGCGTCGACCAGCACGCCGAAGGCCAACCCAAAGCCGATGGGCCGCACCATGGTCAGGTGCGAGAACACAAACCCGGCGAACACGGCCACCATGATGATGGCTGCGGCGGTCACCACCCGTGCGCCATGACTGAAGCCCACCCGGACCGCGCTCTTCGCGCTGCCGCCGTGCACCCAGGCTTCACGCATGCCGGACACGAGGAACATCTGATAGTCCATGGCCAGCCCAAACAGGACACCGATCAGGATGATCGGCAGGAAGCTCAGGATCGGCCCCGGGTTGGTCACCCCGAAGATGTCACCAAACCAACCCCACTGATAGATGGCCACGGTGGCGCCAAAGCTTGCCAGCAGCGACAGGAGGAAGCCCGCCGTCGCAATCAGGGGTACCAGGATCGACCTGAACACGAGCAGCAGCAGGACCAATGACAGACCCACAACGATTGCGAGGTACAGGGGCATTGCGTCCATCAGCTTCGCTGACACGTCAATGTTTGCTGCCGTCTGGCCGGTCACGGAAATCAGCACACCGGTGTCCGATTCGATGACCGGAGCCGACTCGCGCAGGTCGCGGACCAATTCCTCGGTGCTTTCGCTGGCGGGCCCCTCGGTGGGGATGACCTGGAAAATGCCGGTGCGCCCGTCACGGCTTACCCCGGCCGGAACCGCAGCGGCAGTGTTGTCCACTGTCGCCAGGCGATCCGCGACCTCCAGCTGAAGTTCACTCAGCTCTGCGTCGGTGTCGGTGGCGGGAAGATTGGCCACGACCAGCAGCGGACCGTTGGTCCCTTCGCCGAAGTATTCCCCAGCCAGCTCGTAGGCCTGGTACGCGGTCGAGTCGACGGGCTCGGATCCGCCGTCGGGCAGGCCCACCCTCAGCTCGAGCGCCGGCAACGCAACGACCGCCAGCACTGCGACACCCGCGATCAGCGTGAGGATCGGCTTGCTGGTAGCGAAACCACCCCAGCCGCGACCTCTGGCGGCCCGGCGATCAGCCTCCCGCTGCAACTGCCCGTGGGAGGCACCCAGACCGGACTCGGCTTCGGCTTTGGCCCACCGACGGCGGGAAATGACCTTGCTGCCCATGAAGCCAAGCAGCGCGGGGGTGAGGGTGAGCGCCACGAAGACCGCGACGGCGACTGTGCCGGCGGCGGACAGCCCGAGGAGGGTAAGGAAGGGCAGGCCCGGGACCGCGAGGGCGGCGAGGGCGATAATCACCGTGATGCCGGCGAAGAGGACGGCGTTGCCTGCGGTGCCGGTGGCACGGCCGATCGATTCCTGCAGGTCCATGCCGCGGAGCAGCTGGGTCCGGTGCCGGTTGACGATGAACAGTGAGTAGTCGATCCCGACGGCGAGGCCGAGCATCAGCGCCAGCACGGGAGTGATGGAGCTCATCGAGATGACACCGGTCAGGGCGAACGTCACGCCGACACCCACTCCGACGCCGACGATGGCCATCAGCAGCGGCAACCCGGCGGCGACCAGGGTGCCGAGCATGACGATCAGGACGACGACCGCTACCAGCAGACCGATGATCTCGGCGAATCCGAAGATTTCCGAAATGTCCTGGACGATTTCCTTGCTGTAGTACACGTTGACGCCAGTCTCGGTGGCTGCGTCTGCTGCCACCTGCACCGCTTCACGGGTTTCGGGCGTTACAGCGTCGACCGGTGAGTCGAACTGGACGCTGGCCACCGCCGCAGCGCCGTCGTCGGAGACGAACTGGATTCCCGACGACGCGTCGAGGGTGCGCTCGGCGAGGTCGAGTTCGGTGCGGCCGTCCTCCAGTTGGCTTCGTCCGTCCTCAATCTCGGCCAGTGAGGCGTCGAGCTGTGCCTGACCGTCGTCTAGCTGGGCTTCGATGGCCTGGGCCTGCTCCGGCGGGAGGAGATTGCGGCTCTGTTCGAAGTCGGCGCGTTCGGCGTCGAGCTGCGCCCGTCCCGCCTCGGCCTGCTGCGCGCCGGCCTCCAGGTCAGTAGTGCTTTGTTCGAGTTCCGCCCGGCCCTCCTCGATGCCGGTCCGACCTTCCTCCAGCTGGCGGGATACGTCAAAGGGATTGATCACCGCTTCGACCCCCTCCACCTTTTCGAGGTCGTCGAGGGCAGCTTCGACGGCGGTCTGCTGTTCGGCGGTGATGGCCCCATCGGGGCTTTCGAAGACAACTGTCCCCATCCCCCCGATGGCGTCGGGCATGGTTTCGCGCAGCTCGTCGAGGACCCGCTGGGACTCGGTGCCAGGGATGGTGAAGTTGTTGCTGAGCGTTCCCGAGAACGCGGCAGCCGAGCCTCCAACCGCCAGCAGGATGGCGAGCCAGGCTGAGACGACCCACCAGCGTTGTCGTGCTGCAAACTTGCCTAGGCGATACAGCAGGTGTGCCATGAAGTGTTCCTCGGTTCGTTCAGGTGACTGATGTAGTAGAGGGGAGAAAGCAACGGGAGGCGACCGACGGGCTAGCTGGGGTTGTCGAATCCGTCGCGCAACATCGACAGGGCACGGACAATCTGGTCTTCCAGTTCGGCCGCTGAACCGTCCAGCAGATCCTCGGCGGCTGCGGCCCAGACCTGCATTGCCGCCTTTACGCAGGAGAGCACAGCTCCCACAAGGGACAGCAGGTAGAGCGGGTCAAGGTTGCCGCCCATCCGTTCACTCACGGCCTGGCCGATCCGGGCTTCCGCCCGTTCCCAGGCGTGCAACTGACTGCGCATCAGTTCGGGGCTTCCCTCGGCCATGCGGAAGAGCTCTCCGCAGACGCTGAGGTTGTCAGTCTTGGCGATCGCTGCCAGCGCGGCAATCATCGCGTCCAGCAGTGGTTCATCGGCGGGCCGGGCCATGAATTCCGCAGCGGCCAACTCGAGCAATGCATCGGTGGAGATGGTCAGTGCTTCCTCGGCGCTGTGGAAATAATTGAAAAAGGTTCGACGGGAGACTCCTGCCTCCGCCGCCACCTGATCGACAGTGAAATTTCCCAACCCGTGGGCGCGCGCCAAATCCAGGGCCGATGCCGCGATTGCCCGCCGCGTATCGAGCTTGTTCTGCTCTCGGCGGCCTGGCGCCACAGCGTCAGCCGTCTCCGTCGGCAGCGTCGCGTCAATTGGCACGGACAAATTATTCACATAGTTACACTAAGTGCAAGTTTGCATTTTGTGCAAGTTTCGCGAAGGGTCGGCGACACCAGCGCGCGCTGCCATTGCCGTCGAGCGCTGCAGAAATCGGCGAACGCGCCCCGGTATAGCTGGGGCGCCTGCCGGTTTCTGCAGCGTCAGGCGAACGCACGGCGAACAGAGGTGCCAGTTAGAACATCAGCCGGGATCGGATAAGGAACCGCACTCCTTCTGGTGCTTCGACCGAGAATCCGCTACCTCGGCCGGGCACCACGTCGACAGTCAGATGCGTGTGCTTCCAGTACTCAAACTGTTCACGGGACATCCAGAACTCGATCGGCTGAGCTGGCTCTCCCGATCCCGATCCCGGACCGATATCCAGCACGCCAAGCAGGACGTCGGCCTCTGCGGTGATGAAGTCGTCGGCTGGGTAGCACATCGGCGACGAACCGTCGCAGCAACCACCCGACTGGTGGAACATCAGAGGACCGTGGAGGTCCCACAGCTTCCTGAGCAGTTGCACCGACGGCTCAGTCAGGGCCACCCGGGAGAAGTCCTCGCCGGGCAGCACAATGGTGGCTTCGACTGTCATGGCTTCTCCTTAGAAGAAGCCCAGCTTGTTTTCGCTATGGCTCACCAACAGGTTCTTGGTCTGCTGGTAGTGGTCCAGCATCATCGTGTGGTTCTCGCGGCCGATACCCGAGGACTTGTACCCGCCAAACGCAGCACCGGCTGGGTAGGCGTGATAGTTGTTCACCCAGACCCGCCCGGCCTGGATTTCACGTCCCGCACGGTACGCGACGTTGCCGTTGCGCGACCAGACGCCGGCACCCAGCCCGTACAGGGTGTCGTTGGCAATCTGCATCGCCTCGGCGTAGTCGCTGAACCGGGTTACCGAGACTACCGGGCCGAAAATTTCCTCCTGGAAGACCCGCATGGCGTTGGTGCCCTCGAAGATGGTGGGCTTTACGTAGAAGCCCTCGGACAGGTCGCCGTCCAGAGTGATCCGTTCACCGCCGGTGAGGATCTTGGCGCCTTCCTGACGTCCAATGTCGAAGTAGGAGAGGATCTTCTCCAGCTGGTCGTTGGAGGCCTGCGCGCCCACCTGGGTGTCGGTGTCCAACGGGTTGCCCTGAATCATCTTTTCGGTGCGGGCAACGGCGTCGGCCATGAAGGAGTCATACATCGACTCCTGCACCAGGGCCCGGGATGGGCAGGTGCAGACCTCGCCCTGGTTGAACGCGAACAGGGCGAATCCTTCCAGCGCCTTGTCGTAGAACGCATCATTCTTTTCGGCGACGTCGCCGAAGAAGATGTTGGGGCTCTTGCCGCCGAGTTCGAGGGTGACCGGAATGAGGTTCTGGCTGGCGTATTGGCTGATCAACCGGCCGGTGGTGGTTTCACCGGTGAAGGCGATCTTGCGGATCCGTTTCGACGACGCCAGTGGCTTGCCAGCCTCCACACCGAACCCGTTGACCACGTTCAGCACGCCGGGCGGGAGGATGTCGCTGAGGAGCTCCATCAGCACCAAAATTGACGTCGGCGTCTGCTCTGCGGGTTTGAGCACGACGGCGTTACCCGCGGCAAGCGCCGGGGCGAGCTTCCACATGGCCATCAGGATGGGGAAGTTCCAGGGGATGATCTGTCCCACCACGCCGAGTGGCTCATGGTAGTGGTAGGCGGTGGTGTCGTCGTCGAGCTGGGATAGGCGACCCTCCTGCGCGCGGACGGCGCTGGCAAAGTAGCGGAAGTGGTCGGCGGCAAGCGGCAGGTCGGCGGCAAGCGCCTCACGGATGGGTTTGCCGTTGTCCCAGGTTTCCGCCACCGCCAGCATTTCCAAGTTTTCTTCGATCCGGTCGGCGACCCGGTTGAGGATGGCCGCACGCTCGGCCACCGACGTCTTACCCCAACCCGGAGCAGCCTTATGGGCGGCGTCCAGGGCCAGCTCAATATCCTCGGCGGTACCCCGCGCTACCTCGCAGAAAACCTTGCCGGTCACTGGGGAGATGTTCTCGAAGTACTGGCCCTTGACCGGGGCACACCATTCGCCGCCGATCCAGTTCTCGTATCGTGGCTTGAAGGTAATCTTGGATCCATCCTGGCCAGGCTGGGCGTAAACAGTCATTTGTTTAACTCCTTGGGTTCCGAGGAGGACGTCATCGTCCTTATCCCGAAGTGTAGGCAGGCGTCAGTTGCACGAGGGTTGCACCAGCGCTACCGCGTCCGAACCTCCGGTCAGGGTAGGTTGAGCTCGGCTTCCAGGCGCTCGACATGGGCGACGACGGCCGCCCGCCGCGGCGACCGTGGCGGGAGCACTTTCAGCGCTGCAGTCCACGCCTCGGCGTCGTCGTTAGCCTCAGGCAACTGAAGGTACTGCAGGACCGCGTCGGCCGCACCGTCGTTGAGGACTGCTTCGCGGAGCAGCGAACTGACCTCGGTGCGGAGCCGCACAATGGCAGGCGCCTCAGACCGGGGCAGCACCGGCCCGCGATAGAGGTTCAATGCCATCCGGTGGGCACCACGCTGCAGGTAGTCCAAGACCTGGGACGCGTCGACCGACACCTCGCGGGGCATGCGGTAGGGCCGCGAGCGCGGGACCAAAGAGGGCAACTGCTGCGAAAGGACGCGTCGCAG
This sequence comes from Arthrobacter sp. TMN-50, assembly GCF_054511125.1. Classification (NCBI taxonomy): domain Bacteria; kingdom Bacillati; phylum Actinomycetota; class Actinomycetes; order Micrococcales; family Micrococcaceae; genus Arthrobacter; species Arthrobacter sp. TMN-50. Next base: position 548,286 of record NZ_JBTNDG010000001.1, read on the forward strand.
CCGCAGCATCTCGGCACGCACCGTGGTGACAGAAACGTGTTCGGGGTAGACCATGGCGGCGAGTTGTTCGGCACTGAGCCCGTCCGGATGCAGGGCAAGGAGGGTTACCAACTCTGCATGCCTGGCACTGAGTTCGACCGATCTACGTCCCATCTGGAGGACACCGTGGTCGAGTCCGAGGATGCGCAGGCCCTCCCGAGACACCGGGTTCGCCTTTGTGGCGGCCAGCTTTCGGGCGGGCTGCCTGGCCTGCAGCCGCTGCAGGCTGAGGTGGGCCTCGGCCGCTGCGACGGTGGCTTCCACCAGGGACAGGGTGTGGGTGGCGACCGCGTCGTCGGTCCCCGTGATATCGACGACCCCGAGCACCATTCCCGAATCCGGGTCGTGGACGGGGACGGCAGTACAACTCCAGGGATGGACCTGGCGGCTGAAATGTTCGGCTCCAGCGATCTGCACGCTCCGCCCCAGCGCTAACGCGGTGCCGGGAGCGCTGGTGCCGACGGCGCGCTCCGACCAATCGGATCCGGCAACGAACATCATGCCCTCGGCTCGGCGTCGCAGTTCCCGATCGCCGTCGACCCACAGCAGCCGTCCCTTCTCGTCGCCGACGGCTACCAGCAGGCCACTGCCGATGCAGGGTTGGACCAGAAGTTTCTGAATGATGGGCAGGACCGCCGCAAGGGGGTGGCCGAGGCGGTAGGCCTCAAGTTCGTCATCCGAGTAAAACAGGGGGGCCTGGACGACGTCGGGGTCGGGCAAATGCTTGAGAGAGCGCAGCCAGGATTCCCCGACTAGAGTCCGCACGCCGTAGGGCGTGGCGCTGCCAAGCCGTTCGTGCGCACGGTGGGCGTACTGCTGCAGGGTCCTCGACATGAGTCCCCCCGGACTCGGCAGTTGCTGCTGCGTCATCGACACTCCGCTTCATGGTCTCCCCGCCGGTGGGGTGGGATCAGTCTAGTGCCGGTGCTGACCCTCTGTCGCGGGTTTTTCCTAAGCGGCTTGTTCTCGCGAGAGGTTTTCCCCGTTGCGGTGCCCCTTAGTCCATCTGCTCGGCTACTCGTCGCGGGAGATGGCGATCATCTCGTCCCGGGGAACCACCTTCACACGTTCCCTGACCAGCTCGGCCTTGGCGCCGCCGTCGTGCACAAAGTTGGCGCCGAGCTTCAGCTCGTGGGCGTCCAGCTTGAGCCAACCCTCCCAGGTGGTGTACCGGATTCCCCGCTCGGTGAGCAGATCGATGATGGCGTTTTCGGACGGGTCCTGGGCCGGCGGGAGGTTCAGACGGTCTTCGAGAAGGAACCCAATGGTTTCCAGGGCGTCACCCTTGGTGTGGCCAATCAGGCCCACCGGACCGCGTTTGATCCAGCCCGTGGCATAGATCCCAGGGACGGGGGCGCCCTCCTGGTCGATGACGCGCCCGCCCTCGTTGGGGATGACGCCGCGCTGGCTGTCGAACCCGACCTCGGGCAACTCGGAGCCGAAGTAGCCGATGGCCCGGTAGACCGCCTGCACTGGATAATCGATGAACTCTCCGGTCCCGCGGACCGTGCCCTCGCCGGTGAGTTCGGTGCGCTCGAACCTCATGTTGGCTACCTTGCCGGGGGTCTCGGGCGAATCGGTGATTTCGACCGGAGAGTGCAGGAAGTGGAGGTGCAGCCGGCGGGAAGCGCCGGTCGGCTCGTCGTCGACCAGCCAGTTGGTGAGAGTCTTCACCATGGTTTTGGTCTGGTTGTTACTGGCGATCTGCTGTTCGGAGGCTTCGTCGAAGTCGAAGTCCTCCGGGTAAAGCACAATGTCCACGTCGCGGGAGTGGGACAGTTCGCGAAGTTCCAGCGGAGTAAACTTCACCTGCGCCGGGCCGCGGCGGCCAAAGACGTGGACGTCGGTGACGGGTGAGGCCTTCAGTCCCGCGTATACGTTGTCCGGGATCTCGGTGACAAGCAGGTCGTCGGCGTGTTTGGAGAGCACCCGGGCGACGTCGAGAGCGACGTTGCCGTTGCCGATCACGGCGATTTCCGTGGCGTTCAGCGGCCAATCGCGTGGCACATCGGGGTGCCCGTCGTACCAGGAGACGAATTCGGCGCCCCCGAAGGACCCCTCGAGACCGACGCCGGGGATGTCCAGTTCCGCGTCCTTGATTGCACCGGTGGAGAAGATTACTGCGTCGTAAAATTTGCGGAAGTCCGACAGGGTGAGGTCACGGCCGTAGTTGATGTTTCCGAGGAACCGGATGTCGCCGCGGTCCAATACCTTGTGCAGCGCGTTGACGATGCCTTTGATCCGCGGATGGTCGGGCGCCACTCCGTAGCGGATAAGGCCATAGGGTGCCGGGTGCTGGTCGAAAAGGTCAATGCTGACGGCGAAATCGCCCCCCTGAACTTCCTGGGATTTCGTCAGAATGTCGGCGGCGTACACGCCTGCCGGACCGGCACCGATGATCGCTACCCGCAGCGGACGACCCGCAGCTGAGCTGGACACTGATTGGCCTTCTTCCTAGTCGACTAAAAGAGACGCACGTTTAGCGCACAGTTTCCTATTCTAAATGCCTCACGAGGTGCAGTCTAAACCTGTGATGACGGTCTCCCCCGCGGCCGCCAGCACCGAAACCGGTGTCCGCTGGAATAAATTGGACGGGACCGGCGTTCGAGCCGATGTGACCCCTACCGAAACCACAAGCAAGCGCGAGCCCCGGAGCGAAAACTCGACGGGCATCCTGTACGGAGTCGGCGCGTATGGCCTGTGGGGTCTGCTCCCCCTGTACTTCCTGATCCTGCTGCCCGCCAGCGCAATCGAAATTGTCGCGAACCGCGTTCTTTGGTCGCTGGTGTTCTGCGCTCTACTCCTGACGGTGATGAAGTCCTGGCGGGCCGTCCACACCGCTGCGACGAACCCACGGATCCTTGGCACGCTGGCCCTGGCAGCCATGCTGATCGCGGTGAACTGGTTCGTGTACACCTACGGTGTCACGACCGGCCACGCCATCGAAGCAGCTCTTGGCTACTTCATCAACCCGATCGTTTCGGTGCTGCTCGGCGTCGTCGTGCTGCGCGAGAAGCTGCGCAGGCTGCAGTGGGCAGCGGTCGGCGTCGGAATCGTTGCGGTGGTGGTGCTGGCGATTGGCTACGGCAATGTGCCCTGGATTGCGTTGACGCTAGCCTTCTCGTTTGGTTTCTACGGTTTCGTCAAAAAGCGGGTTGGGTCCAAGGTCGACGCGGTATCGAGCCTCAGCATTGAGACCGCCGTGCTCACCCCGATCGCGGCAGGCATCATGATCTGGCTGACAGCCACCGGCACGGCGACTGTGCTGACCGAAGGCCCGGGGCATTTCTGGATCATGGCGGCGTCCGGGGTCATCACGGCTGTCCCGCTGATCTTCTTCGGCGCGGCGGCGCGCCGGCTGCCGCTGACCACCATCGGGCTCCTGCAATACCTTGCCCCGGTGCTGCAGTTCCTGCTGGCGCTCTTCGTGATCAAGGAAGACATGCCGCTTGAACGTTGGGTTGGTTTCGGGCTGGTCTGGGTGGCCCTCGCAATGCTCACCATCGACATGCTGCACTCGGTCCGCAAGAATGCCAGGCCGCGCCGGCCCCGCGGTTCAGCTCCGGTCGAGGAAACCGCCGCCGCCTAGCGGCGAAGTTCTAGGCGGCGGGGAGATTCCAGTCCCGGGGGACAACAATCATCGGAACGGGCAGCGCGCGGAGCATCTTGTTGGCCGTCGACCCCAGGAACAGTTGGCTGCGCTTCGCGAGGCGGCTCGACCCAACAAAGACAATCTCTCCGGGATCCCACTCGATGTCATCGATGGCTTGCTCGATGGTGCGTCCGTGGGCGACAGTAATCGTTGTTTGGTGCCCTTCGGGGAGCTGCTCCCCTGCGCGGGCCAGCACCGAGTTGGCATGCTGGTGTGCCAGATTAATTGCCTCGCCGGAGTCAGATTGCTCATTGACGTCGAGTGCCACCAGGGAGATCAGCCGTAGTGGCATTCCCCGGCGTGCTGCTGAGTCGACTGCCACGTCCAGGACCGCCTCGGCGCCCGCACGGGTGCCGACGGCGCAGGAGAGCCTGGTCATCCGGTCACGGTGGCGGTAGCCGCGCGGCGCCAATCCCACTGGCACCGGGGAGGAGTGCAGCACCGCGTTGGCCACGCTGCCCACGGTGAACCGCCGCAGCAGGCCATTACTGGCGGCCCCAATGACGATCAATCCGGCGTCAAGATCGGCTGCCACTTCCAACAGGCCCTCAGCGAAGGAGTCGGCCAACTTGATATGGGGCACCACCTCGACGCCGCCGGAAACCCCCGCGATGGCTTCCTCCAAAGCGGCGAGCGCGCGATTGGTCCCGGCGCCGACGCTGCCATCCTGGGGCCGGTCGAGGACCGTCACCAGGTCGATGCTCGCACCCTGGGTCCGCGCCAACGACGTTCCCAAAGCCAACGCGTCGCGGCCACGATCGTTGTTGGTAAAGCCCACTACATAGCGCATACTGCGTGCCTTCCGGTTCGGATGCTGACCGGCGCATCGGGAGTACCGCCGCAGATCTGCTCCCGCAACCTTATCGCGATCAGCGGCCAGGGCAGGCTTCGCGCTGGCCGCCGGGCTCGTCGCTACCGAACGTCAGCCGACGCGCTTCCCTTTCGGAGGGTCTCGCCGCGGAAGAAGCCGGGATTGACCCGGTACATGACCACCATCAGGACTGCGCCTAGAAGAATCACGCCGGTGCCGAGAATGAACACCAGCCCCACTCCTCCAATTTCCGATCCTGAGCCGTACCCAGGGTCCATCGAGTCGGTTGCCGTCTTCACGAACATCACCAGCAGGATCACGCCACCCAGCAGCGGTGCGAGGAACTTCAATGCAAAGTTCCGGGCACTGCTGAATGCGACTGCCCTGAAGTACCAGACGCAGGCCATCGCGGTAATCCCGTAGTAGAAACAGATCATGATGCCAAGCGCGGTGATGGTGTCATACAGAGCGTTTTCGGACACCACCCTGGTGACCACATAGAACGCTGAAGCCGCAATGGCCGCGGCGACGGTGGCGTAGCTCGGGGACTTGTAGGTGGGGCTGATCTTGCCGTAATTCGCGGGTAGCGCTCGGTAATGGCCCATCGCGAGCAGGGTGCGAGCAGGTGAGACGAAGGTTGACTGCAGGGAGGCAGCCGAACTGCTTAGCACCGTCAAAGACATCAAAATGGCGAACGGCCCCATCACGGGCCCCGCTAGTACAGCGAAGATGCTCCCCTGGTTGTCTTCGTTTCCGGCTCCGAACTCGCCGTCGCCGACCCCGGCAAAGGACAGGGTGGCCAGCGCAACAGTCAGGTAGATCACCACGATCACCACGACGGTGAGCGTCGCTGCCCGGCCGGGAGTCCGCTCTGGATCCTTGGTTTCCTCGTTCATGGTCAAGGTAACGTCCCAGCCCCAGTAGACGAAGATCGACAGGGATACACCGGCGGCGAAGGCTGAGAAGGATTCGACCGCAAACGGGTTGAACCAGTCGGGGCTGATGGCCGTGGCATCGAAGGCAGTGCCGTTGGCCACGTGGATAAACGCGGCGATCGCGAACCAGCCCAGCACCAATAGTTGGAAGCCCACCAGCACGTACTGAACCGCCTTCGTGGTCTCCATACCCCGATACGAGACCCAGCAGGCCAGTGCAACAAAGATCAGGGTGGTGGCGATGTTCAGCGGCAGATTGAGGGTTAGGTCTGCCAAGGACTCGTTACCCGTCAGCTGGGCGAGCATGAGGTAGAAGAAGTCGACGGCGACGGCCGCCAGATTCGACAACACAATCACCGTCGCAGCGATCAGCCCCCAGCCGCCCATCCAACCAATCCAGGGCCCGAACGCTCGGGTGGCCCAGGTGAAGGAGGTGCCGGCGTCGGGCATCGCATTGTTTAGTTCGCGGTAGCCGAGGGCGACCAGCAGCATCGGAATGAATCCGGCCAGGAAGATGGCCGGCAGTTGCACACCCACCTCAGCGACTGTGGGGCCTAGCACCGCGGTCAGCGTGTAGGCCGGCGCAATACATGACACACCAATCACCACAGCACCAAGCAAGCCAACAGATCCGGAGCTCAGGCCTTTCTGGCTCAGTCCGGTGGCGGAATTCTTCGTACGCATAGTGCTCACTGCTTCACCTCGGTGGGTTGGACGTCCATGCCCTCTCCGGCATCGGAGCGCTTGTTGACGAACCGCTCCGGCTGGCGCGGCGGATCCTCGGTAGATACGTAGCCGCGCGGGACAACGACCATCGGTACGGTCAGCCCGCGCAGGATCTTGTTGGCGGTGACCCCGAGGAAGAGGCGGCTGTGCTGAGCCAGTCGGCTGGATCCGACCAGCAGGACTTCGCCTTCGTCCCAGGCCAGCACCCCGATTGCTTCCTCGACGGTAGCGCCGTGCACCACTTCGACGCTGACTTGGCCGCCGGCGGCGAGCGACGCTGCGGCCTCAGCCAACCTCGTGTTGGCATGCTCGTGGGCGGCCTCCACGGCTGCGGCGTCCGCGGCTCCGTCGGTGCCGGTCGCCGGGTCGAGTGCGACCAGCGAGACCAGGCGCAAGGGCAGTCCCCGCCGGGCAGCGGAATCGACGGCGACGGCGATGACCTCGTCGGCACCTTCCCGGGTACCGACGGCGCAGGTGAGCCTGGTGATCGGGTCGAGGTGTCGATAACCCTGGGGTGCCAATGCAACGGGCACCGGCGAGGCGTGAAGGAGAGTGCCCGCGACGCTGCCCACGTTGAACCGTTTACTCAGCCCGCGGGAACTCGCTCCGATAATGATCAGGCAAGCGCCGGAATCGACGGCGGCATCAATAAGGCCACCCGCCTGCGAGTCGGCGCTGATGACGTGCGCCCGGGCGGTGACGTCGTCGGGAATCAGAGCGAGGCCTTCGGCCAACCATTCCTGCAACTGCGCCGAGAGGATGCTTTCGAATCCCCGCTGGGGAGGGTAGACGGCATTGTAAGGCGAATGCTCCGGCATCACCATCACGAGCTGAAGGTTGGCGTCCTGGCGGCGGGCGAGCGCGACGGCGAGGCTAACGGCGTCGCGACCGCGTTCGTCAGCCGTGTACCCGACGATGTAATCCATGCGGATCATGCTCCCTCGGCTGCGATGCTCATGATGTTGCGGGCAGTTTGCTGACCCATGCGGACCGCTCCCTCAACGTGCTGGTAGCCCTCCGCCGCAAGGTCAGAACAGGACCAGTGAATCGGGCCGACGGGGGTCAGCTGGTCCGGACCGTAGCGGTGGAGGCCGCCGAGGTCGTAACTGGTGGCGTAGGCGCCCCTGGTCCATTCCTCTGAGCCCCAATCCGACTCGTAGTAGACCTCGGGGGTGAGCGCCTGCGGTCCAAGGAATCCAGCAATGGATTCGAGGATTGCGTGTTTGCGGGCCGCCGGGTCCAGGGCGAACATGGCGTCGGCCTTCTCATCCGACACGAATCCGACCAGCGTTCCGCGGGAGTCCTCGTGATTGGTGTTGTCGTAAACCTCCTGCACAATCGATGAGGCGCTGAACCCGGTGCCGGACAGACCGTCGGCTCGCCAGAACGGTGTCGCGTAGACTGCGTGGACCTTGATGACCAACCCCAGGGACTGATGCTGGTGCATCTGGTGCTGGCGGCGGGGCAAAGGTGGTTCGTAGGACACCCGCGAGTACAGGTTCGGTGGAACTGCCATCACGGCATGGCGGGCCCGGACGGTCACGGTGTCGGAGACTGCGGTCACGCCGTCGTCGTCGGACCAGCGCAGGGTACGGACTGGGCTGCCCAGGACGACGTCGTCACCCAGACGGTCCGCGAGGCGTTCCGAGACCTGCTGCATGCCCCCGATGACCCGTTTGTCGAGGATGAAGTTCTCGTCGACGAGGTTGGTAAAGGAACCGGCGGAGGCTGCCATCAGTACCGCCTGCAGGGTGGAGAAGGCATGCGCTGGTTTGGTGAGCATCCCGCCAGCGATGAAGAGCCCGATGTTGTTGCAGGCTTCCTCGTCGGGTGACTGTTGGCGGAGCCAGTGGTGGAAGGAAATGGTGTCCAGAGCCCTGGCCTCGGGGTGGGTCCAGGGGGCTTCGGGGCCGGCCTCTGCTGCCAGCCGATCAAGCAGTTCGATCAGTCGGTTCATTTCAGCTTCGGTGGCAGCCGACACGGGGAACATGTCGCCCGTGTAGCGGGTGCGGGTGCCGTCGGCGCCGATGTACACGGAGTCGCCGGTGCGGTACCGGTCATAGGTGTCCAGTCCAAGTTCGGCGAGCATTCCCTTGAGTGCTGTTTGATCCGGGGACACCCATTGGCCGCCGATCTCCAGCACGGCACCGTCAATGGTGTCGGTCCAGGTGCGTCCACCGACGCGGTCTCGCGCCTCCAGGACTGCGACGCTGAGCCCTGCCTTACTTAACTCCCATGCCGCGGTGAGGCCCGACGGCCCCGCTCCGACGATCACTACGTCACGTTCCAAATACTCCACAGTTGCCTCTCACACACGGTATGGCCCACGCCACAAAATGAACGTCATTCATTTACTAGGAATACTGTAGCGATACTGTCCCGGTTTGAAAAGGGCGCAGTAGACTGATTCCCCAGCACGGGACAGCGAAGGAGCGGCTATGGGAACTGTGGGAGCGCCGACCAGTCGTCGTCGGGCGGGTCGACCACCGCGTGGGCTGCTGTCGCAGGACCTAATCACCGACGCGGCGCTCGGTCTGATCGCCAGCCAGGGGTATGAGGGGTTGACCATGTCGGCCCTCGCGCAGCGTCTCCGGGTGGCGCCGTCTGCCTTGTACAACCACGCCGAATCCAAGCAGGAGGTGCTGCGGTGGGTCGAGGACCGGGTGATGGCCCAGGTAGATTTCAGCTCGTTCGCCTCGGCCCCATGGGAAGAGGCGGTCCGCGCCTGGGCGTGGTCCTACCGGGGCGTGTTCGCCGCCCACGCCCCCCTGATTTCGGTGATCGCGGTCCTGCCGGTAACCGGCGCCCCCGAAACGCTGGCCATGTATGAGGCTGTGACTACCGGATTCCTCGACGCCGGGTGGCCCGAGGATCGCATCATCCCGGCCATCGTGGCGCTCGAATCGTTCATCTTCGGCTCGGCGTTCGACGTCGCCGCTCCCGAGGACATTTTCGAGTCCGGCAGTCTCGGTCCCGATTACCCGCGGTTCACTGCAGCCGTTCGCCGCCGCAACACCTCGCAGGCCAATTCCGCCGACTCAGCCTTCACCATCGGCCTTGAAGCCCTTATCGCGGGTCTCCGGGCGCAGCTGACGAGCTGACGCCGTCATCTCCGCGCCATGGAAAAGAGTGCCGTTACTTCGCGGCGCGGATGGCCGCCTCGAGGACGTCGAGACCGTCGTTCAGCAGCTCATCACCGATCACAAGCGGCGGCAGCAGCCGGACCACATTGCCGTAGGTGCCACAGGTCAGGATAATGACGCCTTCCTGCAGGCACGCCGCAGCGATGGCTTTGGTGGCCTCCGGGTTCGGTGTCTTCGTCCCGGGCACCACGAACTCGAGCGCGAGCATCGCGCCCCGGCCGCGGATCTCTCCGATGATCGACTCGGCTCCCAGGTCTTTCTGCAGCGCACGGAGCCGGGACGTCGCCAGTTCCTCGATCGCCAGCGCGCGGGCACCAAGATCCTGCTCCTGCATCGTGTCAATTGCCGCAAGTGCTGCGGCGCAGGCCACCGGGTTGCCGCCAAAGGTGCCCCCGAGGCCGCCGGGGTGGACGGCGTCGAGGAGGTCCGCGCGGCCGGTGATGGCAGACAGCGGCATACCGCCAGCAATTCCCTTGGCCATGGTGATGATGTCGGGCACTACGCCTTCATGATCGACGGCAAACCAGGCGCCCGTTCGGCAGAAGCCTGACTGCACTTCATCGGCGATGAACACCACCCCATTGGCCTTGGCCCAGGCGGCCAGCGCCGGCAGGAAGCCCTCGGCCGGAACAATGAAGCCGCCCTCGCCTTGAATCGGTTCGATGATGATCGCGGCGAGTGAACTAGCCCCGATCTGCTTCTCCATCATGGTGATGGCGCGCTGGGCTGCCTCGGCACCGGTGATCGAGGGGTTTTCCTCGCGGAACGGGTAACTCATCGGCAACCGGTAGACCTCGGATGCGAACGGACCGAAGTCACCGGCAGGACCGCCCTTGTACGGCAGGGACTTGGCGGTGAGCGCCATCGTGAGGTTGGTACGCCCGTGGTAGGCATGATCGAACGCGGCGACGGCGGTGCGGCCGGTGGCCAGGCGCGCCACCTTCACAGCGTTCTCGACCGCCTCGGCACCCGAGTTGAACAACACGGTGCGCTTCTCGAAGTCCCCGGGGGTCAGCTCGGCCAGTTTCTCGGCGACCGCGATGTAGCCCTCGTAGGGGGTCACCATGAAGCAGGTGTGGGTGAAGTGCTCCACCTGCTCCTTGACGGCACCGACAACGGCGGGATCGGACGCCCCGACGCTCGTCACCGCAATGCCTGAGCCGAGGTCGATGAACGAGTTGCCGTCGACGTCGTGGATGATGCCGCCGTCGGCGTCGGCCACATACACCGGCACGCCGGAGGCGACCCCTTTCGCCACCACAGCCGCGCGGCGTGCGGCCAGCTCAGTAGACTTAGGGCCGGGAAAGTCGGCGATGATCTTGCGCTTCTGCTCGAGCCGGAACTGCGGCTGGATTGCCTGGGTGGTCATAGTGAAACTGCCTTTCTAAACATCCAGCGCGCTCATGACGTGCTTGATCCGGGTGTAGTCCTCAACGCCGTACATCGAAAGATCCTTGCCGTACCCGGAACTTTTGAAGCCGCCGTGCGGCATTTCCGCGGTGAGGAGAATATGGGTATTGATCCAGACGGCGCCAAAGTCAAGGTCCCGGGAGACCCGCATGGCGGTGCCATGATCGGTGGTCCAGATGCTCGACGCCAACGCATACTCCACGTCGTTGGCCAGTTCAACTGCCTCGTCCTCGGTGGTGAACTTCTGCACCGTGATGACCGGGCCGAATGTTTCCTGCTGGACGATGTCGTCGTTCTGCCGTGCTCCGGTGATGATCGTCGCTTCGTAGAAGTACCCCTTGTCGCCGGAACGCTTGCCGCCAATCTCCACCTTGCAGTGCTCCGGCAGGGCGTCCATCGCCGCATTGACTGCATTGAAGTGGTTGATGTTGTTCAACGGCCCGAAGTAATTCTGGGAGTCGTCGGCGTTGCCCGTCTTCAGCGTCTCGGTGTGCGCCACCAGAGCCGCCACCAGTTCGTCATGCACCGAATCCTTCACCAACACACGGGTGATCGCCGTGCAATCCTGGCCGGCATTGAAGAACGAGAACTCCGCGATCGCCGCGGCGGTCTTCTTGATCTCCGCATCGGCGAACACGACGGCGGGAGCCTTGCCACCGAGCTCCAGGTGGGCTCGCTTGAGGCTTTTGGCGGCGCCGGTGGCGACGGCGATTCCAGCGCGTACGGAGCCGGTGATCGACACCAGCCCGGGCACCGGGTGGTTCACCATGGCCGCGCCAGTCTCGCCGGTACCGAGCACCACGTTCAACACGCCGGGAGGCAGTATCCCCTGGGTCAACTTCGCCAGCACCAGGGTGGATTCAGGGGTGGTGTCGCTGGGCTTGAGGACCACGGTGTTACCGGCCGCGAGCGCTGGGCCAATCTTCCAGATGGCCATCAGCAGCGGATAATTCCACGGCGCCACCTGGGCGACTACACCAATGGGCTCCCGTCGGATATAGGAAGTGTGGCCTTCGACGTACTCGCCAGCTGACTTTCCTTCCATCAAGCGTGCGGCGCCAGCGAAGAACCGCAACTGATCGGCGCCCACCGTCACCTCCTCGGCTGCGATCAGGTCGCGGACCTGACCGGTATTGCGGTGCTGAGCTTCGACGAGTTCGTCGCTTGCCCCTTCAACGGCGTCAGCCAGCTTTAACAACATCAGCTGTCGCTGGCTGGGAGTGACATGTTTGAACGTCTTGAAGGCAGCCGACGCAGCGGTCATGGCGGCATCGACGTCCGAGGCCAGCGAAACGGGCGCCTTCGCCACAACTTCACCGTTGGTCGGATTGACGACATCCAGCAATTTGGTCCCGGCCGGCGTCACGAACTCGCCGTTGATAAAGTTTTGGAGGGTGGTTACCACGGTATTCATCCCTTTTCTGGTGATGGGCCGACGAAGCGCTGCGGACTCGTCGCAGTTCAAATCCATTGCAGACCCTACGCCCCCTCGCGTTCCCCGGCCTAGGGTAATAAGCACAACAACCTTGACCGACCATGGTGCAACCGCACAGGGCACTGGTTCTATAGTTGGGGGATGGCCATTAACCTCCCCACGCTGCTCACGGCCGCCGGTCTCGGACTTCAACCGGTGGGGTCCACCCATGCGCCGGCGATCCCGATCCAGTGGGTTGCGGTCACCGAGCTTGAGAATCCCCTTCCGTTCCTCAGCGGCGGCGAGGTGGTGCTGACCACAGGCCTGCGGCAGAAGACGACGGCGGCGCAACGCGCGTTCGTCCGTCGTGTCCACGAATCCGGGGCGTTAGGAATCGGCTTCGGCACTGGCCTGAGCCATCGACAGGTTCCAGCGGCGCTGATCGATGAGGCCGACACCCTGGGACTTCCCGTTTTCCGGGTGCCCTATGAAACGCCGTTCATCGCGATCGGGAAAATCGTCGCCGATTCCCTCTCCGCGGACCACTACTCACGGCTTGAAAGTCTTCTGAAAGGCCATCAGCTCCTCGCTTCGGCGCTACTCGGCGGGGGCGGTCTCCCCCAGCTGCTCCGCGAGCTCGCCACCATACTCGGCACCGACGTCGCGCTGTCCCAATACGGCGCCCAGCTGTTCACAACGTCTCCAGGCGCGCCACCCCGCCAGACAGGACCGGCTGACGGGCGCTGGTACCGCCTCCCGGTTGGCACCGGGCTGAAGGACCGCTGCACCCTGGCTATCGCCGAGCCGTATACCCCCGAGCCCATCGTGGCGTATGCGCAAAGCTTGATCAGCGTCGAGTTGAGCAACCAGGCCCGACGACGGGCGAGCGAGCGGACCGTGATGGGTCAGCTCTTCCAGGATGTCGTGCGTGGCACTCTCGCAGGGGCCGACGCCGTCGTGCGCCTTGGTGGCGCCGGTATCGATACCGCGCTACGCCAGGTGGTGGTGATTGTCGAGGTCGCCTCGGGGCAGCGTCGGGCGCTGCGGACCCTGCCGACACCCTCAGAATTCGCGCCAGGTGTTGCCGCGCTGGTCGATGAGCGTCTGGTGATCGCTGTGCCGGATGGTGACGGCGCCGCCCTGGGCCAGCAGATGGGGGCCTACCTGCATGGTGCCGGGCTGACCGCCAAGGTGGGGTTTGGGGGAGCGTATGCGCAGGCCAGCGGATTCCGGTGGAGCTACTTCGAGGCGCGTGAATCGCTGACCCGCGGGCAAGCGGTCAACACTCCGGACCGGCTGAGCCTGACCTCCCTGCTGATGGCCAGCGAGGATGTGCCGCTCGCCGATCTTGCCGCCGAAGCGCTGGACCCGGTAGCAGCGTTCGACCAGCGCCACCACGCCGAACTGATGGTCACGCTGGAACGATATCTGGCGCTGAACGGGTCGGTAGCTGCGGTCGCCGAAGCCCTGCAGTTGCACCGGAACACCGTGCGGTACCGCCTGCAGCAGATCCAGGATCTGAGCGGCTACGACCCCGGCATCACCGGCGACCGCGTCCACCTCTACCTCGCCCTGAACGTGAGGGGATTGCGGTAGCCGGTCAACGATGCAATGAACTGTTCGAAAAGGAATTGTCCGAAAAATGCTGGTATTTCCTGATGTGGCGTGGTCAAATTACGTCAGCCAGACAGCACCGCTCCCAGCGTCGCGCATCCGGCGGACGCCACTCAAGGGGGACTTGAGGGCCTTTCTCAAGGAAAAGACGTGGTCTCATGACGCACCGTAATCGCCTGCTGACTTTTGGCACCTGCTCCGCACTCATTGTTGGTTCAGCCTTTATAGCTGCCTCACCCGCTGCCGCCGCGCCCGCCTCGGCGTCCTGCGTCTCCGCCCAGACAGCGCTCGGGGCAGCCCTGGACTCCGCGTCAGTGGACATCGGCCTGGCCTACGATCTGAAAGCCGCTCTGGCCGCCGTCGAGGCTGCCGGTCTGGCCCTTGAAGCGGCCTGGATTGAAGCCGATTTGGCGGCCACTGAGGAGTACGCCGCCGTGGAAGCCGCGTACGCTGCCTATGACGAGGCAGCAATGGCGCTGGAGGCCACCGCTGCGGCTGTCGACGCAGCGCAGACGGTGAAGATCCTTGCCGACGATCGGGTTAAGGCCGCCGAGCTGGCTCTCGCAGCGGTGGCAGCCGACGACACCGCTGGCCGTGTCGCCGCCGAAGCCGAGCTAACCGCAGCACTCGCTGCCCAAGCCGAGGCGACCACCGCGCTGACTGCACGCCAAGCGGAGCGGGACGCTGCACCGGCCGCGCTCGCAGCCGCTGAAGAAGTGCTGATGGAGGCCGAGAATGCCTTGAACCTGGCTACTAATAGCGAAGCAGTGATCGCGGCTGAGAACGCCTACTACGCCGCTGTCGAGGTGATCGAGGCGGTCCTCGCCGACCTGGACGGTGCTGGGACCAGCCCCGAAGAGGTGCAGGTTCTGGTGAACGCCGCACTCGCCGCCTGCGCTGCGACCGGCACGGAAGAGGGAACCGGCCAGGACTTTGAGGTGCCGGTTGTCGCCGTCACTCCCAGCACTCCGCCGGCGCCCGGCGGGGCCGCCCCGGAAACCACAGCCGTAGCCGGGAGGGGGCTGAACATTCAGTCCGCCGCCGCCGATTCAGCGCCTGACAATGCGAGCGTTCTGACCTTCGGCGGGGCAGCGGGAGTAGTGCTGGTCCTGCTGTCGGGTGCTGTCGGGTGGCTACGCCGCTCCGCCAGGGCCTGAGCGTGCGAGGGAGCGTGCGCGGCGCCGCCGGGCCTGGCTCCGCGGCCCGGTGGACGGGCCTGGCGCTGTCCGCTGCCCTGATCATGGGTGCCGCGCCGGTTGTCGGCGCGGCACCCCCGGCGGCTGATTCAGGACGCCAGGTGCAGGCTACCGCGTTCGTACCGACGTCCGCAGCACCCACCGCTGCTTCCCCTGCACCCACCCCGACGACGGCCCCCGCCACCGAGCCAGCCGCTTCGCCGCCGGGCTGGCTCACCGTGGAGGCCGCCGGTATCGACCAGTCAATCCTGCCCCTCACCCCCTCAGCGGAGGAGTTTTCCTCCCAGTCGATCGTGCCGCCCCTAACAGAGGACGCGTATTGGCTGACATCCTTCGGAAAACCCGGCTTAGCGTCGGAGGACACGACGTACATCACCGGCCACAGCTGGGAGGGCCGCGACGCCCCCTTCAATCGGCTGAGCACCGACGCCGAGGTCGGCGATTCGATCGTACTCACCACCGAAACCGGTGTCCTCGAGTACGTCATCGATTCGGTGACCACCCACGACAAGAACACCCTGAAGGACAGTGAGATCTGGGATATCGTGCCTAACCGGCTGGTGCTGATCAGCTGCTACACCGAGGACATCTGGGGCAAAAACGTGGTACTCACAGCCAGCCCAGCCGGGAGCGGCTAGCAGCCGTGCCGGTCCAGTACGTTGCCGCGACTGCGTTGGACGTTGCCCGGGCCCTTGAGCCACTGGGTGGACTCGACAGGTTTCTGCCAGCTGGGGTCCGCGCGGCTGCCGGTCGCCATCGGCATGAGCAGGACCGGTTGACCTACCGTGCGGCGCACGCGGTGTTTCGCCTCCTGGCAGCTCGCGTCCTCGACACCACGCCGTCCCGGGCCGCCGAACTGCCGGTGACACGCTCCTGCCGGACCTGCGGCTCGGAGCTGCACGGCAAGCCTGCGGTTGACGGAGTCGAGCTGAGCCTGTCCCGTTCCGCTGGGACGCTCCTGGTTGCCTCGGCTCCGGCCGGTTCCTCCGTCGGAGCCGATATCGAGCGCGTCCCCGACGCCGTCTTCGATGGGTTCGATGCGTACGCCCTCTCGACTCTGGAGCGGTGTCAGCTCAGGCCCGACGACGCCGAGTCCCGGCTCCGGCTGTGGGTCGCCAAGGAGGCGGTGCTGAAAGCAACTGGGCATGGGCTCAGCATTGAACCTCATACGCTCACCATCTCGGGAAACTCCTGTATGGGGCCACCCGGAGCTCAGTACCTGCGACTGACGTGGGTCGACGCACCTGCTGGGTATGCCGCGGCGATCGCCGCGCCCGCCGAATCGGAGATCACCCGGATGGGGATCGCCCGGTTGGTGTAGCGGACCTGGAACCTCCTCGCGCCCAGCTATCTACCGGACGCGTGATCAATGCAGTATGGTGTCCACGGCCTGGCCTCGAGGCGTCCTGCGGCGATGGCCTTGCCGCAGGACGTGCACACGCCGTAGCTCCCGCCGTCGAGCCGCTGCAAGGCAGCCCGGATCTCGGCTGATCTCTGTCGGGCGTCCCGGGCCAGGACTACTACCTGCGAGAGCTCAGAGGCGATGGTGGTGCCCTCCGGATCATGTTCGTCGTCGACGTTCGAATTATCCCGGGCAGCGCTCACCGAACGGCTATCAGCATCCAGGGCGGCAAGGCTCGCACGGGTGCGGGCAAGCTCAGCGTCCAGGAGCGGCCGATAGCGCTCAAACCGGGTCTCTGATGTCATGCAGCCATGCTACGGGTGCGGCGACTACCGGTACCGGTCAGTGACCGGGCAGCTGAATGAAGCGGCTCCCGGACCAGTTCCCCGGCACGATGCAGCTCGGGCCGCGCCATGTCGGGAAACAAGCGGTGTTCCATCTGGTAGTTCAGCCCGCCCATGAGCAGCCGGACACCGAAGTGAATCGACGTGCAGCAAGTAACCGAGGAAGAGCAGTAGTTGGTGCACACCGGGTGGTCTACGAAATTGCGGCTGCAGCGGAGAAACCGGGGCGTTATTTCTTCGGCGTCGATGGGTGAGTCGACTATCCTATGACTACAGGCACACCCCGCCCCAGGGGTTAGCCGTTCGGCTTGAAAATTGCCCAGCCACAAGGCAGGAGCGGCAGGGATGTCAGGGATGTCAGGGATGTCAGGGATGTCAGGGAATCATGGTTGAGCGGTCTCCCTTCACCACAGATGGTGACAGTGCGAACCTCTGTACTCCCTATCTGGAGGAGCTGCCGGTCACTGGTGCAGCGATCTCAGTTTTCGGCGGTTCCCTGCAGGAGACCGTCTGTTGTAGTGACGATTTGGCCCGCAAGCTAGACGAACTGCAGTTTGAACTCGGGGAAGGCCCGCGCTGGGAAGCCTCGGCGAGTCGCCTGCCGGTCCTGATCCCAGATGTCACTGATGACTGGCATACCCGCTGGCCCGTTTTCGGCAACGCCGTACGAGCAACAAAGGTAAGGGCCGTGTTCGTCTTTCCTCTCACCCTCGGGGCCATCGATATTGGAGTCGTCGAGCTATACCGGATCCGTCCGGGCGGACTGAGCAGCGCCAGCCAGGCCGCGGCGTCGGTCCTCACCGATAGAACCTCATGGATACTGCTACGGCGGATGTTGTCTCGGGAACCCGGCCTCGTTGATTCATTCGGCGGCAACGACGGGACGTCCCTTTCCCGACGGGAAATCCATCAGGCCACCGGGATGGTGCTGGCTCAGGCCAACATCAACGCCACCGATGCCTTGCTGTTACTGCGTGGTTACGCCTTTTCCGAGGGGCAACCCCTTAAAGAGGTAGCGCAGTCAGTTATTGATCGCAGGCTGGACTTCACGCCGAACTCGCGATAGCGGAGTAAACTTTAGTCATGGTTACTTCGACCCGGGCAGAACGCGTGAGCGCTGCTTTCGTAAAGATCGCTGACACGTTGGTCGACGACTACGATGTTCTCGACCTTCTGCATGCCCTGGTCGAGGAATCGATAGCGATCCTCGACGCGTCGGCTGCGGGGCTGCTGCTCGTTGACCAGTATGGCGAACTCCAGGTGCTGGCGTCCACCAGTGAGGAGAGCCAGCTCGTGGAGGTGCTGCAGCGCGAAGCTGGCGCTGGCCCTTGCGTGGAATGTTTCCAGACTGGCGTTGTGGTCACCGTGGACAACATCTCCGAGTTGGGCGATCGTTGGCCCGAATTCAAAGAGGCAGCCCTCTCCCAGGGATTCCTTTCGGTACACGCCATCCCCCTGCGTATCAGGGGGAGGACCATCGGTGCTCTCAATCTCTTCGGGGTGGTCGCTGGAGCCATTTCCAGTGAGGACGCCGCGATTGGCCAGGCACTCGCCGACGTGGCAACGATCAGCATTCTGCAGGAGCGCGCAGTCCGCGAGGCGGGGATGATCAATGATCAGCTCCAACGTGCCCTGACCAGCCGTATCCTCATTGAACAGGCGAAGGGCGTGGTCGCCCAACTTAGTAACGTTGACATGCATGAGTCGTTCACCCGGATCCGCAACCACGCCCGGCAGAATCACCTCACTCTGCATGACACCGCGTCGCGGATCGTCGATCGGTCACTATCGCTGTAGTTTTTACATCATCGCTGTAGTTTTTACATCGTTTTAGTTTTCACCGGGAGTGAGCGGGGCTCGGCGGGTAGGCCCTGAAACGCTTCGTTAACTGAAGTGCGCTGCCAGTCGGCCCGGTGGCTGGGGGGAATACCGGGCCGGCTGACAGCGCAAGTTGTCAGATTGCCGTCAGTGAGTCGATGTACCTAACCGACTTACCGACCGCGGTTTAGCTGCCATATGGTCTCCATCTAAGAGTCGTTTGACTGTCTCAGAACGCATTACTCATATACCTCCCCGAATACCGACGCTTTTGAGGATTAGCTGTACTGCCTTAGCTGGTGAGCTGGAACCGCCCGAGTAAATGAATCTCCACGAGGCTCAGGATCTCTTTGCTTCGAGAGATTATAAAAATGCCCCGTCCGGATACATCCGTGGAATTTCTTTACTCAACACGGTGCCGGGGTCTAGGGCAGTACCCTCATCCTAGTCGGTCGATGGGGTGCCGTCTATGCCTGAGCTGATCTATCTCAAAGCGCAGGTGGGCCAACGATAGTCAGGCGAATGTCCTTGAACACAGCACGCGACTCGGGTAGCCACGGTAGTCCTACGAAAACATGGAAAGCCCCTGGATACCGGTGGAAGGCAACGTCGCCGCCCGCGTCGCTCATCAGGCGGTCGAAGGCCACAGCATCCGCCATGCAGATGTCCCGGTTCCCCTGATACAGCGAGACTGGCGGAAGGGCGGCCAGCGCCTCCGGGGCAGCGAAGACGGGGCTCAGCAGTTGCTCCCGGGTGTTCTCTCCCCCGGCCCACCAGGTGCCCGCCTCAACTGCGCCGGGGACCGCCAGCATCGGGTCCACCCGATCGTACTGGGGGATGTCCGGGTTGGTGCCGGTGATATCCAGCCACGGTGAAAAGAGGATTAGTCGGCCGGGCCGCGGCAAACCGAGCGCGGCAAAGTGTAGTGCCTGGCCTACCGCCAGCCCGCCGCCCGCGGAATCGCCAGCCAAGACGACGTCGTCGGCGTTGGTGGTGCTGAGCACCCCCCGGTATACAGCCGTGAGGTAGTCATATGCTTCCCTGAAGGTATGCTCGGGCGCCAACCGGTACAGCGGCACCGTCACTGTTGCCCCCGTGGCTCTGACCAGCGCTGCGATGATCCACCAGTGGGGGCGGGTAAGTTCGTTGATGTAGGTTCCGCCGTGGGTGTAGATGATGTGCTGCCTCGACGCGCCGGACCGCGGACGCAGGGTGAGCGTGCGGACGCCGTCGACCTCCCGGTCCTCAACAGTGCACAGCCGCCGCAGCGATCGCGTCAACGGTGCGGCGGCTGGATAGCTGCGCTGCAGATACTGCCGGCGCAGCCACTCGGGCGACGAGTAGTGCCTTTTGGTGGACGTCAAGCGCAGGGCCGCGCTGACCAGTCGCATGGGGGCACTTGCCAACGGTGCTCTTGCCGGGCGAAGAGTCGAAGTCATGGGTCTAACCCTGCCACGGACTCGTTCCCACACTTTCACGGCTTCGTCTCCGGAGTCTGGCGCCGATGCGCGCCGCTCCCTAAGGTAAGAGAATGGCACACCCATTGCACACCAGCCTCCAGCACAGCTGGCAGGGCGAGGACGACCCCGGCCGACTCGACACGGCAACAATCAATCTAGAGGCCGACCGGCTCACTGCCCACGGCACCTCAAGGACAGCTGACTACGCAGTCAGCTGGGCGCTCGCGACGGCGTCAGACTGGGTGAGTCACCGGCTCACCGTGACCGTCCACGGGCAGGGCTGGAGCCGCCACCTCGAGCTCGTGAGATCGGACGAGGGTGTCTGGTCCAGTGAGACTCTCAGTTCCGGGGACGCTGACCTTCCCGAGCCGGGCATTTCCGACCCCGTTGGACTGGCGGGTGCCCTTGATTGCGATCTCGGACTGTGCCCTGTGACCAATACGATGCCGATCCTTCGGCTCAACCTGGTCTCCGGTGACGGTGCCCCGGTCGATGAAACCGAGCTGACCATGGCGTGGGTTGAGGTGCCGAGCCTGCGGGTAATCCCGAGCACCCAGGTCTACCGTCTCGTGCGGACTGCGCGGGAGGACAGCCCCGCCATTGTGTTGTACAGCTCGGGGAACGGCGGCCTCACCACCGAACTGACCGTCGACGACGATGGCGTGGTATTGGACTATCCGGGGCTGGCACGGCGGATCCTCTAGAGTCCGCCCGGGCGGCCGTCCGTCGGTAGCTAACATTGGGTAAAATCATGCTGGCCGGGATGCCTCTCGCGCAGACCACAGCCCTATGCAAGCCCGGACGGCGAGGATCCCCATGATTAACGCAGTGGACGTTGCCCTGATGATCGATCTGCTTGGGGTCTTCTTCTTCGCCGTTTCTGGATCCCTGCTTGCGGCCCGCAAGGGCTTCGACCTGGTGGGATCGCTGCTGCTGGCTTCCCTGGCCGGGTTGGGTGGCGGTGTGGCCCGGGACCTGATTATCGACACCGTTCCGGCAGCGTTCTCCGACCCTGCCTACCTGATTCCGCCAGTGCTTGCGACCCTGCTGGTGTATTTCCTGTTCTCCGGTGTGGAGCGGGTGAGCAACCTCCTGGTAATTTTCGACGCGGCGGGCCTGGGCCTGTTCTGCATCACCGGCACGGTGAAAGCCCTCGAATTTGGTCTTCACCCGGTGGCAGGCATCCTGCTGGGGGTGACCACGGCCGTGGGCGGTGGGCTGCTGCGCGACGTGGTGGCCAATGAGGTACCGCAGCTCTTTGATCCACGGGATATTTACGCGCTACCGGCGATGCTTGGGGCCGGGCTGACCACCCTGCTGGTGAGTAACGGGTGGTTCAACGTGGTGACCGGCGCCGTCGTCGCTACCCTGGTGTTCATGCTGAGGGTCCTCGCCTGGCGCTTCAGTTGGCGCGCCCCGCTGGCGGTCCTGGGCTGGAAGCGGACCGGGACGGCGTAGCCCAAGCCGCGGCGGGGGCTAGGATGGTGGTATCCCCCAACCCCAGCCTGGAGTTCCAATTGACTGAGCTATTCCTGGACAAATTCCGTGCGCTGGTTCCGGCGTACTTCGATGACCAGTGGTCGGCGGAAGATGGCTTGTCGAAGGAGGAACTCCAGGACCTGATGGATGGTCAGGACTTTGACCTTCCACTCGCCCTGCGCGACTTCTACCTTGCGGTCGGTGCTGTCGAGGACATCATGGAGGCCTACCACTTTTTTTGGGATCCCGATGAGCTGACCGTCGAGGACGGGCACCTGCTGTTCCTCGAGGACGAAGAGGAAAAGTACACCTGGGGAATCCGCGTGGACCAGTTGGATGTCCCGGATCCCATCATCTGGCGGCGTAACAATGCCCGGGGCACCTGGAAAAGCGAAGAGGGCACGTTCAGTGAGTACGTCCTCGACATGTTCGAGTGGGTGTTCGAAGAAGACACGGACGAAGAGTGACCGGTTGGGTGGGGCACGCGCCTGAAGGTTACCAGTGCCCCTTCTGTGACCTCGCCTCCGGCGAGTTCCGCGTGCCCAGCAACCTCTGTCGTCCCGGCGATGTGGTCTACGCCGACGATTTGGTGCTGGCGTTTATCGCCTCGCATGGTTTCGACCCGCGCCCCGGCCACGTGCTGGTGACACCGCGGGCCCACTTCGAGCTGCTGTATGAACTGCCCGACGACGTCGCCGCCCGCATCATGACCGTCACCCGTGACATGGCGGTAGCCATCAAACGGGCGTGGTCTCCGGACGGCATTTCCACCCGCCAGCACAACGAACCGGCCGGCAGCCAGCACGTGTGGCACTACCACCAGCACGTCCTCCCCCGCTGGCACGATGACGGCTTCTACTTCACTCCAAAGCGGCCCATTGTCGATCCGACGGAGCGGGCCAGGAAAGCAGCAGAACTGCGCGCCGTCCTGTAAGCCCGCCGAGGTCCGGGTTCGCCTGCAGGTTTAGCCGGGTGAAGTACTGCTCCAGGTGGGACGGCGAACGCACCCGAATCCGGCCAGCGCCGCAGATTACTGCGAACGCGGCAGGTATATGTGGGGCGTTTGCCGGAATGTGGGGCGTTTGCCGGGTGGGTGCGTTCGCCGGGTGGAAGCGGAGGCTCGGTGCGGCCTAAACGTCCCGGGTCACCACGGCCTGGGCAAAAGCGGTCAACGCCTCTTTGACGGTGCTCTCCGGGAGTGGCTCGAGGGCGGCGACGGCGTCGTCGGCCCACTGCTGAGCGACCGCCCAGGCGTCCTGCGTTGACGGATGGGCGCTGACGGCGGCGACTGCGTCAGCCAGCGCCTCGTCGGAAGTGAGGTCACCATCGACCAGATCAATCACTGCAACAGCTGAGGCGTCCCCTGCGGCCGCCGCCTGCCGGATCAGGAGAATCGGCAGGGTTGGCACGCCTTCGCGAAGGTCGGTCCCGGGCGACTTGCCGGAGGTGACCTTCACGCCGGTAACGTCGATGACGTCGTCGGCAAGCTGAAAGGCCACTCCAACCTTCTCGCCGTAGGAGAGCATCACATCGATCGCCGACTGCGGTGCCTTACCGAACAGCGCGCCGAGCTGGCCCGACGCCGCGACCAGTGAACCGGTCTTGTCGGCGATAACTGACAGGTAGTGCTCCACCGCGTTCTCGTCGGCGCGGGGCCCCACTGTCTCATGCAACTGGCCCAGGCAGAGCCGTTCAAAAGTGCGTGCCTGGATGCCCAGCGCCCGACCTCCCAGTTCAGACACGAGAATGGACGCGCGGGCGAAAATCAGGTCCCCGGTCAGGATGGCGACGGAGTTACCCCACACCTCATGAGCCGTCGGCGCACCACGGCGGTATGGTGCGGAGTCCATGACGTCGTCGTGATAGAGCGTGGCGAGGTGGGTCAGTTCGACGACGACGGCGGCCTGCACCACCTCGGGGCGACTGGAGTCGCCGAGGTGCGAGGCGAGAATAGTCAGCAGTGGCCGGATCCGTTTGCCGCCCGCTTCCACCAGGTGACGGCTGGTGGCGTCGGCGAGGGGATCGGAGCTGGCGATCGCTTCCCGCAACTGCTTCTCCACCTTGGCCAGGCAGGTGGACACCGCCGGACCCAGCTCGGGATCCTCGGCGATCAGGGCGAACCCGGGAGGCAGCCGGAGGCCGGTGGCAATGGCACCGGTGGCAGTGTCGAGCTCGACGCCGTCGGAGCGTGGATGTCCAGCGCTGGTCCAGCCGGGGTTAGCAGATTCTGTCACTGTCCAAGACTAACTAGTAGAGCGCACGGAGCTGGTATGAGTCCGTGTGCGTGGATGAGATTGGTTGCTGACGGCGGGCACCAGCTGCTCCAGCAGGTGAATGACGCGATCCTCGAAGCCTTTACCGCCAGTATCGGTCAGGTTGGCGAGCATCCGTACCACAAAACGCATCAGGACCGGGATGGGCATGCCGGTCCTGAGCGCGAGTCGCAGGATCGCTGGCTTGCCGATCAGCTGGGCAAAGATCGTTCCGAGAGTGAAATGGCTGCCCCAGAGACCCCGTAGGTGCGGGGCATATCCGGCCAGCACCTGGTCGCGGCCCAGCGGGGAACTCACCCGCTCGGCGCTGACGATAAACTCGGCAGCGTACCGCGCCGATTCCATGGCGTAGGAAATGCCCTCCCCGTTGAACGGCGAAACCATCCCGCCGGCGTCGCCGAGCAGCAGCATTCCCGGACTGTAGTGCGGCGTCCGGTTAAACCCCATCGGCAGCGCGGCGCCACGAATCTCGCCGACCTGCTGCTCTGGGACGAACCCCCATTCGGCGGGCATTCCGGCGGTCCAGTCACGCAAGACCTGCTTGTAGTCGAGCTTGCCGAACTCGGCCGAGGAATTGAGGATGCCCAGGCCCACATTGGAGGTGCCGTCCCCGACGCCGAAGACCCAGCCATAGCCCGGCAGCGGCTTGCCGGTGGCGTCGGGCAATTCAAGCCACCCCTCCATCCACGGGTCCTCGTGGCGCGGGCTGGTGAAGTAGGTGCGCACCGCGACGCCGAGCGGGCGGTCGTCACGCTTGGCCAAGCCGAGACTGACGGCGGTGCGGGTCGAGTTGCCGTCGGCGGCAAGGATGGTGTCGGCATGAAACTGCCGGGTCTGACCCGTTTTGCGCCCCGCCGGATCAAGGATATTGACGACGACGCCGGTCACCCGGCCGGCGTCGTCCCGGATCGCTGAGCTCACCGAATGCCCCTCAAGAATGACGGCGCCCGCCGACCGGGCGTGCTCGGCAAGTTCCTGATCGAACCCGATGCGGGTACGGACCAAGCCGTAATCGGGAAAGTCGGTCAGGTCCGGCCAGGGCACCTCAACAGTGCGTCCCCCGGCTTTAAGCCGCAGTCCGACGTTGCGGCGCCATCCCGTCGATTCCTCATGAGGCAACCCGAGCAGCCGGATTTCGCGAACTGCTCGCGGCGTAAATCCGTCGCCGCAGACTTTCTCGCGTGGAAATATAGACTTCTCGACGACGGTGACGTCCACGCCAGCGCGCGCCAAGTAGTAGGCGGCGGTGGAGCCGGCGGGGCCGGCCCCGACGATCAGTACCGACACCTAGTTGACTGACCGTGTGCTGCGGCGTCGCAGACGGACCTGGGCTGGTGTGGCATCGTTCGCGCTGACAGGCTTGGTGGCACGGTGGATTGCGACGATCCCACCGTTGAGGTTACGGTAGGCAACGTTTTCCCAGCCCGCGTCGGTGAGCCAGCCGGCGAGTGAGTCCTGATCCGGCCAGGCCCTGATCGACTCGGCCAGGTAGACATAGGCGGTCGGGTTGGAACTGACCTTCGTGGCGATGGCCGGAAGGGCCCGCATGAGGTATTCGGTGTACATGGTGCGCCACAGCGGAACGGTCGGTTGGGAGAACTCGGCGATCACCAATTTGCCGCCGGGCTTGGTGACCCGCAGCATCTCCGCGAGGGCCTGCTGTGGGCGGTGCACGTTGCGCAGGCCGAAGGAAATGGTCGATGCGTCGAAGGAGTCGTCGGCGAACGGAAGGTCAGTGGCGTCGCCGGCGATGAAATCGATGTCCGGGCGGCGCCGTTTGCCGACGCGCAACATGCCTAGGGAGAAGTCGCAGGCCACCACGTACACGCCATTGTCTGCGTAGGGTTCGCTGGAGGTGCCGGTCCCGGCCGCCAGATCGAGAACCTTCTGGCCCTTCAGCGCACCGACTGCATCCACCACGATGCGTCGCCAGCGGTGGGTCTGTCCGAGGGACAGGACGTCGTTGACGACGTCGTATTTGGGCGCCACGTCGTCAAACATGGCTGCTACTTCTTCGGGACGCTTTTCCAGAGAGGCACGGTTCACCCTTGTATTGTCTCAAACAATTCACTGGTCCCGAATCGGGCCACCCGACGGCGCTGCCGCCGCGCAAGAGTAGGCTTGGAAATCATGAGCACCCCGTCCCCCCTCGCGGTCGCGCCGCCACTGACACCAGCGCGCGGCCTCCGCAGCATCACCATTCCCCGGGGACAGCTTGACGACACTACCGGGCTGCTCGACTATGTGGCACGGAACGACATTCACACCTGGGTCCGGCGCGGAGACGGTCTTGTGGCCTTCGGCGAATGCGCCCGGTTCACGGCAGCGGGGCCCAACCGATTCATCGATGCCCAGGAATGGTGGCGCACTCAGCTTCTGGACGCGGACACGATCAATCCGCTGGCTGTTCCCGGTTCGGGGCTGGTGGCCTTCGGCTCGTTCGCCTTCTCCAAGACGTCCCGGCACCTGTCCCGGCTGATCGTGCCACGCGTGGTGGTCGGCTGCCGCGACGGCCACAGCTGGTTGACCTATATCACTGACGACGAGCAGTCCGAGGTGAGCGCCGACGCCGCTGAGGCGGCCCTGGCCGAATACCTTGACGAGACCGCCGTTGAACGCGAACCGAACCCCGCGGACCGGCTCGCTCCAGGCATCCTCTCGGAAGAGCAGTGGATGATGGCGGTGAAACAGGGCGTCGAGCACATCCGGACCGGTGAGCTGAGCAAACTGGTGCTCGCCCGTGACGTGGTGGCCGAACTCGGTTCACCGGTGGCGACAGCCCAGGTGCTGCGCGAGCTAGCGGTCAGGTATTCGGACTGCTGGACGTACTCGGTGGACGGGCTGATCGGTTCGACACCGGAGATGTTGATCAAGGTGGAAAACTCGACAGCGCGGGCCAGGGTCCTGGCCGGAACGCTGGACCGGGCAAATGCCCCGGCCGACGACCCAGACTACGCCCAACGGGTGCTCGCTGGCTCGGAGAAGCAGTTGCACGAGCACCAGATTGCTATTGACTCTCTGACCCAGCAGCTCGAACCGTTCACCAGCACCATGACCTCGCACAGCGAGCCGTTCGTCCTGGAACTCCCCAACGTATGGCATCTGGCCTCCGATGTGACGGCGCAGCTGGAACCGGGCGACGACGGCAACGTGCCGACGTCGCTGGCCCTGGTCGGCGCGCTGCATCCGACGGCGGCCGTCTGCGGCACCCCGACCACTGTGGCGGGCGCCCTGATCCGGGAACTTGAGCATCTGGAGCGGGGACCCTACGCGGGACCGGTCGGCTGGGTGGATGCCCGCGGAAACGGAGAGTGGGGTATCGCGTTGCGTGGCGCGGTAATCGAAAGTCCCACTCGGGTGCGGATGTACGCGGGGTGCGGGATCGTCGCCGCCTCGAATGCGAAGGCCGAGCTGGCGGAATCGTGGAGTAAGTTCAGGCCCATGATCGAGGCCCTGGGGATCCGGCGGTAGCATCGCCTGCCGGTCGCAACCAACTACACCCTGTTGATTACCAATACGCAATACCTGTAGCCTGTGATGCACATCTCGATTCAGCTAGAATTTGATACGAAGTTTTCCCGTCCACCAAAGAGGTATTTGCATGTTCGCCAAGCGCTCGACAGTTCCCAAGACCCTTGCCATCGCAGCGATCGGCGCACTGGCGCTCAGTGCCTGCGGTGGTTCCGACGAGCCAGCGGCCGACGATTCCGGGCTCACCCTGATTTCCGATGGCGCCCTCACCGTGTGCTCGGACATCCCCTACGCACCGTTCGAATATGAAGAAGATGGCGAGTACGTCGGTTTCGATATGGACGTCATGCGAGCCATCGCCACCGGGATGGACCTCGAGCTTGAGGTGGTGGACGTCGGATTCGACGGTCTCGCCAGCGGCGCGGTCCTCGCCGCGGGCCAGTGCGATGTCGGCGCCAGCGCCATCACCATCACCGAGGAACGCGCCGCGAACCTGGGCTTCTCCGAGCCGTACTACGATTCCCTGCAGTCACTGCTGGTGCCCACTGACTCCGATGTCGCTTCGATCGACGACCTGGCCGGCGAGTCGGTAGGAGTCCAGGCTGGCACCACCGGCGAGACGTACACCCGTGAGAACGTTCCAGCTGACACTGAGGTAGTGGCCTTCCCAAGCGACGCCGAGCTATACGCGGCACTTCAGGCCGGCAATGTTGCAGCCATTCTCCAGGACCTCCCGGTCAACCTGAATCACACCGAAGACGGCACCTACACCATCGCCGAAGAGTTCGAGACCGACGAGCAGTACGGCTTCGCAATGAAGAAGGAGGGCAGCGAGGAACTTCTCGCTGCGGTTAACGAACAGCTTGCCGAATTGCGGGACAACGGCGAGTACGACGAGATCTACAACACCTACTTCACGGAGTAGAAACCCTGGTCCGGAACCCGTCGCGATCCTGACGGGTTCCGGACCGAAAGTCTCCTGACAACGATTGGCTTCCTCTTGAAACGCTCAACCCGCAGACGCCTGACCCGCGGCGCCCTGTACGCGGTCTTTATCCTCGCGGTCGTCGTCGTCGTGTCGCTCGCCGACTGGACCGCGATCCGCACCTACTTCTTCGATTTCGACATTGCTGCCGAGTCGTTCCCCGACATCATCCTGGTAGCGGCGAAGAACACTATCCTGTACACGGCTATCGCATTCATCGGCGGCTTGATTGTTGGCCTAATCCTGGCCCTGATGAAGCTGTCACCGGTGCTGCCTTACCGCTGGTTGGCGACCGCCTACATTGAGCTTTTCCGCGGCCTGCCAGCACTGCTGGTGATCTTCGGTTTTGCGTTCGCTGTGCCGATTGCGTTCGGGTGGCGGCCACCGGGCGGCAGCGCTGGAGCTGGCCTGATCGCGTTGATCCTTGTCTCCTCCGCCTATATTGCCGAAACCATCAGGGCCGGGATCGAGGCTGTTCCTCCGGGGCAGGTGGAAGCCGCACGGTCGCTCGGGATGCGGCCCTCCTGGACCATGATCTCGGTGGTCCTCCCCCAGGCGTTTAGGATCATTACCCCGCCGCTGACCAATGAGCTGGTGATCCTGATCAAGGACACATCTCTGCTGTTCATTGCGGGCATGGCCCTGGGCGACCGGGAACTGACCACCTTCGCCCGCGACATGGTATCCGCCTCCGGCAACGCTACACCGCTGGTGCTGGCGGCACTGATGTACCTGATCATCACCCTGCCGTTGACCCAGCTGGTGTCCAAGCTCGAACGACATAACAAGAGAGGGCGGTGAGCGCGGTGACTGAAGCAGCGCTCCGCAAGGAGGTGCCGGCCATCGAGGTCCGCAACCTACACAAAAGCTTCGGCGAGAACGAGGTCCTCAAAGGAATCGACTTTCATGTGGACCAGGGGGAGGTGGTCTGCGTCATTGGCCCGTCTGGTTCGGGCAAGTCGACCCTCCTGCGTTGCGTCAACCGCCTGGAGGAACCCACCAGCGGCACCATTGTGGTGGAGGGCGTTGACATCACCGACGGCGAGACCGACCTGGATCAGGTTCGTACCCGGATCGGTATGGTGTTTCAGCAGTTCAACCTCTTCCCTCACCTCAATGTGACCCGCAATCTGACGCTCGCGCAGATTCGGGCGAAAAAACGTAAGAAGGGCGACGCCGAAGAAATCGCCCTGCGCAACCTCGCCAAGGTGGGTCTCGCCGAAAAGGCTACGGCCTTCCCTACACAGCTATCCGGTGGGCAACAGCAGCGCGTGGCGATCGCCCGCGCACTGTCAATGGACCCGGACATGATGCTGTTTGACGAACCCACCAGCGCGCTCGACCCCGAGTTGGTGGGAGACGTGCTCGATGTGATGAAGCAGCTGGCCAAGGACGGCATGACCATGATGGTGGTCACCCACGAGATGGGCTTTGCCCGTGAGGTCGGGGACCGGGTCGTGTTCATGGATGGCGGAGTGGTTGTTGAACAAGGCACGCCCGACGAGGTCCTCGGCAATCCGCAGCACGCACGCACCAAAGAATTCCTCTCCAAGGTCCTCTAGCGGCAGAGTGGGGCACATGGGACGATAGTTCCACCAGATCCACCAACCCGCGGGAATCCTCATGTCCTCCTCTACCCGGGCCGAGCGGCTTCGCGCGCGCCTAGCCTGCGTCATCGTCCTGTGCTGTGCGCTGCTGGGCGGGTTGCTCACCGACCAACCCGCGACCGCTGCCGTTCCCGTGAGTGACCCGAACAGCTATCACGTGCTGGTCACCAAATCCCGCCCACTGAACCCGCTCAACTACGTTGCACCGGATCTGACGTACTACCCGGGCACCAACTATGTGCTGCGGCGCGCCGTCTCGGCGAATCTGCAAAGCCTCTTCGCAGCCGCCCGCAACGCCGGGGCGCCGTTGAGTGTGGTGAGCGCCTACCGTTCCTACAGTGAACAGGCAGCCCTGTACAACTACTACGTGTCCCTCTACGGGCAGGCTGTGGCCGATACCCTCTCGGCGCGGCCCGGGCACAGCGAGCATCAGACGGGGCTCGCCGTCGACGTCGGTAATGCTGACGGCTCGTGCGGGCTCGGCTCCTGCTTCGGGGACACTCCCGGCGGTCGGTGGGTGGCCGCCAATGCACACAAGTACGGTTTCATCGTTCGCTACCCTGCCGGCTACCAGTCGACTACCGGGTACACCTATGAGCCGTGGCACCTACGCTATGTTGGCCAGTCCCTCGCCACCGAGATGAAGACCCGCGGCATCCCGACGCTCGAGCACTATTTCAACGGCTCCAACCCAACCATCAAAAGCGCAACCAGTCTCACCGCGGTCGATTCCTCTGGTGTGCTGTGGACCTACCCGACCAACTGGTCCGGCGGGTTCCACTCGCGTTCCCGGGTGGGCAGTGGGTGGGGTGGGTTGAAGGCGGGCTTCGCCACCGATTGGAACGCCGACGGGGTCCAAGACATCCTGGCCCAGTGGCAGGATGGCAAACTGACCCTATACCGCGGATTGCGCGCGGGCGGGTTCCGGCCGCCCATCACGATTGGCAGCGGATGGGGTGGCCACGAGATTACCGTCGGCACCTGGTGGCGTGGAAGCCGTTATCCGTCGGTGGTGACTAGAGATGGCGCCGGCCGCCTCTGGCACTATGCCAACAACGCCGGTGGGACCCTCTCGTCGACGGCGCGGGGGCAGATCGGTTCGGGCTGGCAGAATCTACGGCTGACGCTGGCGGATTTCGACCGGGACGGCAACCAAGACGTCCTGGCAACCCGCACCAACAGGGAACTGGTGCTCTACCGCTCGGACGGCAAGGCACGGTTCATCGCCGAAAATCGACGAACCATCGGCTCCGGATGGCACAACATTGACGGCGCCCGAGCCGTCTCGGGCTTCCAGGGCCCAGGAACCTACGGACTGACCGGTCGGACCAGTTCCGGCGCGCTCAAGCACTATCCGATCACCAGGAACGGCTGGGGTGGCTCCTTCACCATCGGCACGGGATGGCAGAATTACCGGATTTTCCGGTAGGGCTCAGCTGCTTTCCCCGACCCTTCCCTCCGGGTGTTCGCGCTAGAGGACCCTTTCCTCCGGGTGTCCGCGCTAGAGAACCCGGGCGATGCGCGCCCGGATTGAGGCGTGTAAGGTACGCAGCCCCGATCGGTCGGCGCGGACCTCGACGACCGAGCGTCCCCGAATGGGCCTCGCCAGTGCGGCATCGAGGTCCGCCGCCGAAATGACGTGCTGGTAGCTGACCCCGTAACCACGGGCCAATGCGCCAAGATCGGCTGTCTGGGGGGTGCCGAACAATCGCTCGACGGCGGCGCCGTGGCGCCCGATGTTTCCGTCCTCGCCGTGTTCCAACAAGCCAAAAATGCCGCCGCCGGCGTCGTTGAGCACCACCACCTGCAGGTCAGCCTCGTCCTCGCCTGGCCCTAGCAGCAAACCCCCGGCGTCGTGCAGGAAGGTTAGATCCCCCACCAGGAGGCGCGTGGGGATACCCGTTGCGAGCGCTATCCCGGAGGCGGTGGAAATAGTCCCGTCGATCCCTGCGAGGCCCCGGTTGGCGTACACCTCCAACGGGTGCCAGCCCGGGGACGCCATCAGATCGGCGTCGCGAATGGGATTGGAGGATCCCAGTACCAGGTTGCCGTCGGTGGCCTCCCAGACGGCGTCGGCCACCTGCGGCCCATTCAGCGAGGTGCTCTCCGCGAGCAGCGAACGTAGTGCGGCGTCGGCGCGTGAACCGGCCTGCTGCCACCGTTCCAGCCAGCCGGGCTCGCCCTGACCGGCAAACCGCAGCAGCTCCGGAAGAGTCTCAATGATGCGTTCCCGCCGTCGACCCGCTTCGAACCAGGCCACCGGGCCCGGAAGGTAGAGCGCCTGCTCCACATCCGGCCGAGCCAGCAGCGCGGCAACAGGGCGGGAGAGGGTGGGGCGACCAAACACGACCACCCGCTCGACGTCGGACCCCAGGTGTTCTAACAGCAGCCGGTACTGAGCCACTGCGTTTGGGCCAAAGCGGGCGTTGGACGAGGGCTCAGCGAGCAGCGGAAGGTTGAGATGCTGGGCGAAAACCGCTGCCAGCTCGCCGGCGCCGTGACCTGCCACGACGACGGTTCGGGCAATCGTGGTGGGCGTTGCTGCGGAGAGGGCATCCGGACGCAAGGTGGCGGCAGCCGGTTCGCTGGCGGGCTGCGCGACGGGTGCGAAGGCTGTGGCGGCTGGGTCGGGGATCAGGGGGTCGCGGAACGCGAGATTCAGCTGGACCGGACCGCGGGGACCGGAGAGCGCCTCCGCGAGCGCTCCGGCCACGAATGCCGAGGGGTCGGCGCCGGCCGGGACGTCGAGCGCGCATCTGACATGCGAGCCATAGAGGCCCACCTGATTGGTGGTCTGGTTGGCGCCGCTCCCCCGCAGTTCCTCTGGGCGGTCGGCGGACAACACCACCAGCGGCACCGCGGCGTGGTTGGCTTCCATCACCGCCGGCAGTAGTTCACCTGCGGCGGTGCCCGACGTCGTCAGAACCGCGGCGGGCCCCTGCGACCCCAGCGCCAGACCGAGCGCGGTGAAGCCTCCCACCCGTTCGTCGATGCGCACATGCAGCCGCACTGCGCCGACGGCTTCAGCCTCCGCGAGGGCGTACGCCAGCGGGGCGCTGCGCGACCCCGGAGCGACGACGACATGGCGCACGCCAGCGGCGGTCAGCGCAGCGACGGTCAGCCGGGCGGCATCGATGGAGTTCAGCTGCTCGTTCACGCCTCCATCCTCACACAATCCGGCCGGGCCCCGGCGCGCCCGGTCCAGCCCGGCCGGTTATTGGGTGGGGTAGGAGTCGCCCTACGCTTTCGCGTCCCTGCCGCCGCGGTTGTCATCGTCGCGCGACTTTCCGCGGCCTCGGCCTCGGCCTCGGCGCCCATTGTTGCCTGGGAAGACCTGCACCACTGATGGCCGCGGCACTGCTGCATCTCCCCGGCGCGGTTCGCTGCCTTCTGCCACATAGTCGGGGAAGAGCGAGGTCTGGTTTCCCCAGACCCCGTCCTCACCCGGGTGTTGGACAGCGACGAAGACGTGGCGATCCTTATCCTTGATGATTGGCCCGCAGGTTTCGCCGTCCCGAGGCACCGCCAGGAACTGCTCTACCTTGCCGCGTTCCTCACCCTCAAGCGTGACCTGGAACAAGCCGTCGCAGTAGCCGATAGTGCCGGGCTGCCCATCAGTGGAAATCCAAAGGTTGCCCACCGAGTCGAAGGCCAAATTGTCCGGGCACGAGATGGGTGAGACCTTGTCTGCCGGGAAGCCACTGAAGTAAACGGTGGGGTCTTTGGCCGGGTCTCCGCAGACCATCAAAAGGTTCCAGGTGAACCGGGCTGACGTTTGATCGCCGCCGTTCTCGGATATCTCGACCACATGGCCAGCCCGGTTGGCGGTTCGTGGGTTCGCCTCGTCGGCAGGTGAGTTAGCGCCGACGCCGCGGTTGGTGTTGTTGGTGCAGGCAACGTAGACCTTGCCGGTGCGTGGGTTGGGCTCGACGTCCTCGGCCCGGTCCATTTTGGTGGGCCCCACCTTATCGGCTGCCAGGCGCGTGTAGACGGCCACTTCCGCCGCGCTCATCCCCGCCACTGCCGACTCGTTGTTGATGATCAGCGGCAGCCACTCGCCGACGCCGTCGAACGATCCGTCGGTCGGCACCCTGCCCGACCCGTCGATCTCAACTGTCGAATTGCCCTGGAACCTTGCCACATAGAGTGACCCCTCGGAGAGCAGGGACATGTTCTTCCGCCGAGCGGCGGGCGTGCCGGAGGTATCCATCCGGTTTTTGGAAACGAACTTGTAGAGATAGTCGAACCGCTCGTCGTCGCCGGAGTAGGCGACCACCCTGCCGTCTCCGGCCACGATCACATTGGCACCCTCGTGCTTGAAACGGCCCAGCATCGAGTGCTTCTTCGGCGTCGAGTTGCTATCGAAGGGGTCCACCTCAACGATGTAGCCGAAGCGGTTCGTTTCATTCTGGTACCCCGGGTTGCGGGTGTCCAGCCGAGGCTCGTCGAGCTCCCAACCGCGGGCTGTTGGCTTCGCGGTGAGCCCGTAACGGCGGTCCGAGGCACTGGTTCCCGGGCTGACAAAGTACCCGTTGAAGTTTTCCTCACCGGACAGGATGGTCCCCCAGGGCGTGGTGCCGCCAGCGCAGTTCCCGAGGGTTCCAAGAATGGTGCGGCCCGCGGGATCGTCAATGGTTTTGACCAGATCGGATCCAGCTGCGGGGCCGGTCAGTTCATAGGGTGTGTCCAGGAGGAAACGGCGGTTCAGTGGAGCACCCTGAACATACTTCCAGGGCTTTGACGCGTTCTGCCGTTCCAACTCGACGACTGTCAGCCCGTGCGCGGCGCGGCCGATACCTCGCACCTCGGCGGCGGGCGTGGTAGGTGGCACCATGATGGACTCGTTGGTGTACTCGTGATTGACGAACATCACGGCCCGTCGCCCTTTACTGCCGGGCAGGTCCAGGATGTCCGTGTAATCGCAGTTGTAACCAAATTGCAGTTGCTGTGCAGCCGCGGACTGGTTGAATACATCGAATGCAGGGGAATTGCGGAACAGCGGGTCTCCCCAGCGGATAACTGGCTGCCAGGTGAAGCCCTTCGGCACCGTAAAGTCATCGACCAGCGCATCCACCGGACGGATCGGCGTGAACTTGAGGTTGCTACGGGGCCCGCGCTTCTGCACGGCGACGGCGGGTGCCAGCTGAGGGCCGGCCGGCTGCAACTGGGTGCTTGTCTGCCCCCCAACCATAAGGGCCAATGCCCCAACCGCTCCGACACCGAGTACGTTCCGTCGGGAAAACTCGGTTGAGACAATGTCCCGAAAATAGCTGTTATCGGTGGTGTTGCAGACCGCCGACGCGCAGGCGTTGTCACATTTCAACGCGCAGGTCACAGCACTGCGCTTTCCGTTGGTGTGGCCAAGCATGGGCAGAAAACGCTTCTTAATGTCACTCATGGGGTGCCTTCCAGCAGTGGAACAGGGTTAGCCGCTCCCACACTGGCAAGCTCAGGCAAATTCCACGGGTCTCCAAGGTGACGAAAGGGTGAACTTCCTCCCCCGCTCCGCCGAGCCGCGGGCCACCTGCCGACTTCGGCCCCGCCGAGACATCTAGGGACAGCCGAGGATCCCCCCTACGCGATCCAGCCGGTCCAGCCACCAGGCAGTGCGCTGGGGGTCGGCGGCATGCCGTTCCAGCAGTTCCTCGGACACTTGCACCTGCCCTACCGGCAGCCAGCCGCCGTCGGGCACCAATGGGTTCGCTGTCACGTCACCGCGCATAAGCGACACTGTGCCCAACCCGCAGGCATAGGGCAGGTCAGGGAGGGCTGCCGCAAGAGCCACGCCAGCGCCGATCCCTACTGACGTATCGAGGGCCGAGCTGACGACGGCGGGAAGCCCGGCCTGCGCGACGATGTCGATAGCCCGCCGCACACCGCCGAGGGGTGCCGCCTTGATCACCAGGAGATCGGCAGCGTCTTCCCGTGCGACGCGAAGCGGATCGGTTTCCTTGCGGACTGATTCGTCGGCGGCGATCAAGACCGGGATACCACGACGGCGCAGCTCGAGCCGGACCTCCCGAAGCCCGTCAACCGCCATCACCGGTTGCTCAGCATATTCGAGGGTGTGTTCGGCGAGCAGCGTCAGCGCCGTCACTGCTTGCGGAACCGTCCATCCGCCGTTCGCGTCCACCCGCAGTCCGGCATCCGGCAGCACGCGTCGGACCTCGGCGACGCGTGCCAAATCGTCGGCGAGCGTCTGGCCGCGCTCCGCAACCTTCACCTTCACGGCCGTGGCTGGACCGAACCGCGTCAGGATGGACTCGACGTCGGCTGCAGGGACGGCAGGAACGGTCGCGTTGACTGCCACCCGGGTACGCAGAGCAGGAGGGAAGCCCTCCCAGCCCGCTTCGATAGCTGCGTGCAACCATGGTGCTGCCTCGGCGTCGACGTACTCAGGGAAGGGGCTGAACTCGCCCCAGCCCGCTGACCCGTGAATCAGCAAGGCCTCGCGATGCAGCACGCCGCGAAACTTGACCCGCATGGGAATAGACACCACTTTCGCGGCGGAACGAAGCTCGGCGCTGGAGGGAAGGGTGCTCACTCGTTTAGGGTACCGGCCCGTCGCCGGGGTGCCCGGCCCATTAATCAGGGAACCGGCCGGAGCGCCGACTGGACGATGACCGTGTTCGGCCCATACTCGGCGTCGTAGTGTTCCTGAAGAGTGCCGTCGTCGTACATGGCTGTGACAACGAGGTATCCGTTGGACACAGTGGAGCCTACGATCGTGGGTCCTGCGGCGTCGAACAGCTCGATCTGTAGTCGCTCGAGGTCGGCCTGGTCGCCCGGACCAGGGCTGGCTGGATCCAGTCTCGGATCCAGGTCTGCGATCGGGTCGTAGAGCGAAAGCGGCGTGGCGACGCCAGTCCAGGTGAAGGCAGTGCCGTCCCAGGTGCCCTGCATGGCGTAGGCGCCCCACGTCACTCCGGAAGCGGTTTCCTCCTGGTTCACCCTGCCCCAGTCCCAGTTGAGCAGGTCAGGCCCAGAGCATTGAGGCGGGTAGGACTCCGCAACACCGCCCAGACATAGTTGGGGCAGCGAATCACCCTGCTGCAGGACGGTTCCCTGCGCCAGCACCTCCCCTGCCGCAGCTATGCCGCCGGGCGTCGTAGAAGGGGTGGGCGACGAGTCCGGCCCCGTTGAACCAGAAGAACTGGGAGAATCGGGGGCCGACGGTGCCGAAGCGGGAACCCCGACCGCGCCGCACGCTGACAGCACCGCCGCGGCCGTAGCCAGGGCCGCCGACAGAAACACAGCATGCCGTCTCATGAACTAATTGTCCCGGGTCAGTGGGCGGCCGTGAGCCCGGCAAGATCACGATTGGATTGCAGAAGGGCGACGCCGATGTGAAAGTCTTGCAGGGTGAGCCCACAGAAATCCGCGAACTCGACGGCGCGGCGATTCCCTGCCGCACGCAACCCAGCCCTGTTCCTGCTGGGTTCGCTGCTATGCGCCGTGGCTCTGGTCTGGACCTACTGGGCTTTCGTAAGAACGAGCACGGGTCAATTCGCTGACGAATCGGCGTGGCGTGAAGCTGGCTTTGCCGCCCCGGACACGCAGGAGCCCTTCCTGCAGTTCCTGGATAGCCTGCCCACACTCTCAGTGCTGATCGCCGCCGCAGTCATCCTTTTCGTCACCCTGCGCAGGCAGCGTTGGTCGGCCGCAGTCATCGCCCTCGGAACCATTGCCGGTGCCAATCTCACCACCCAGGTCCTCAAGAACCTGCTGTTCGACCGACCCGACCGTGGGGTCCCGACCCTTGACTTCAACTCACTGCCATCCGGTCATACGACCCTCGCCGCATCGGCGGCGGCGGCAATTTTTCTGGTGGTGACGCCACGTTGGCGGCCCCTGGCGGCCGCGGCTGGTGGTGGCTACTCGGTGGCTGCGGGCGCCGCCACCTTCCTCAACCTGTGGCACCGTCCGGCCGACGTCATCGCCGCATTCCTCGTAGTGGGCGTCTGGACCCTGCTGGGCGGACTGCTGATTATGCGGTTCGGCAACGCCTGGAATGTATGGAGCGGCTTCGGCGAGCACTGGGCAGCCTCAAAACTCTGGCTGACATTGTGCTGGGCAGCGGGGGTTGCCGGTCTGGCGCTTGGTATGATCCTCTACCTGTACGTCCAACTCATTGGTCCCGCCCCCGTACCGGGAACCGCACAGATCCCCTTGTTCTTCTGGTCCGGACTATCGATGATCCTGGGCGTGGGATTTACTCTCAGCGGCGCTGCTGGCTGCCTTTTCGCTCATCAGGCACGACGGCGCGAGCTCTAGTTCCGGGCGGTCGACGTCGACGATGTTGGCTCGCGCGGCGGAACCCAGAACCACAGGACCGCGGCTGCCACCAAGCCCAGGCCACCGGCCGTCCAGATTCCCGCCGAGAGCGTGGCGACGGCGGTTACCGCCGCAAGGACTCCTGGACCCGACATGGTGCCAATATCGCTAAGGAGGCGCCAGATTCCCAGGAATTGTGGCCGTCCCGGACTCGGCGAGAAGTCAGCTCCGAGGGTCATCACGATGCCAGACCCGATCCCATTACCGAACCCGATCAGCAAGGCAACCAGCAGCAGCCCCACCGCGTCTGCGGTGAACGGCAACAAGATCAGGGCTACCCCCATAATCAGCATGGAGGGTACTGCGATCCACCGGCGTCCCTTGACGTCCATGAGCTTGCCTGCGGGGTAGAAAATCAGCATGTCGATGGCACCGGACAGGCCGTAAATCAAGGCGGTGGTGGTGACGTCGAGACCAATATCCTGCGCCCAGAGCGGCAGCACCGCCTGCCGCGTGGCCCGGGTAGCAGCAATCAACACCACCCCGAGTCCCACGGTGGTGAGAATCCTCTGGTGGGAGCGCAGGATTGACCTTACGGTAGGTCTCGTCGGCGGCTCATCGACCGTCCCCTGGACGACGCCGGATCGGGTCATGGCAACCCTTCCAGAGGCGGCCAATTTGGGGACTGCACTGCTCAGTACCGCTGCAGCCAGGGCAGCCCCCGCCCCCACCCAATAAGCGCCGGCCAACCCGGCAAAGCTCATCACCAGGGCGGCAGCGAAGGGTCCGATGAAAACCCCAATCCGCGTCACACCACCCAGCGTAGACAGCGCCCGGGCCCGAAAATGGATGGGCACCACCTCGGTGAGGTAGCTTTGGCGGGCCAGACCGAACACGGCGCCCGCCATCCCGACCATGAAGATAGCCGCCGCAAACACTGAGAGGGTGGGGGCAACCAGCCCCAACACCATGGCCGCGGAGCACCACAGGGACGCACCTACCAGGGCCCGGCGTTCGCCGAACCTGGTGGCGATGAGGGTGGCTGGCACATTGGTGACCAGCGAGCCGATCCCGGTCAGGGTGATGACGAGGGCTGCCGTAGCAACATCTGCCCCGAGACCGCGGGCGGAAAGCGCTATCACCGGGAGGGTTGCACCGGTCGCCATCCCGTACAGCAAGGATGGCCCGTAAGCCCCGACCGCTATCGACGTGAGGTTAAACTGTTCCGGCGGCACGCCTCCACCTTAGCCACCGGGCGGAGCGCGGTCGGGCCGGCACCAGCGTACCGACCCAACAGTCAGGACCGTTAGCCCCTCCTGGTGCGTCGTCCCACCAGAATCACGCCGACGACGGCAAGCACACCTGCAATGCCTTCGGCGACGGCGCTGAGCGCTTTGTCGAAGAACCAGATGGGCTCATACATCGCCGGGATGGGCCCGATCGCCGGCAACTGGATGTATACGGACGACACGACGGCGGCGAACGCCGACAGCGCGACCAGAGCGGCAATCAGGTAGGAGAGCCGGCTACCGCGGATCAGCACATAGAGGGCCGCGAGGATCGCCGCCCCCGCCTGAATGCGGAACAAGTTGCCACCGCCGATTCCCCCAGGGAAGGCCTGCTGGTAGGTGGCGGCCAGCTGGAAGTGGACGAAGGCGTCGATAGCGAGCCCGACGGCGATTGCCACCCTCAGCAACACGAGCGACCGTCCATTGCGGGCCCGGGCGCTGACCGGGTTACTCATCCTTCAACGACCAGCGTGCCGACCATTGCTGGGTGGTAGGTGCAGATGAACGAATAGTCTCCGGGCTCATCAGGGGCGGTAAAGGTGACCGTCTCATTGGGGCCGAACACGGAGTCGAACATTCCCTCTTCGTCAGAGGTCACCGTGTGCGCCGCCGAATCGTTGTTAATGACCGTCACTTCGGCGCCCGGGGCCACTGGACCGGAGATTTCATATTTAAAGTCGGTGATCGTGATGGTGACCTCTTCGGCGGCCGCTTCGGGCTCCTCGGATGCACTCTCCTCGGTTGTAGCTTCGGTTGGGGCTTCGCTGGTCTCCTCCGCCTCGTCCGCCGGGGTGGTGATGGAGGTTTCCGGCTCAGGGGCCGGGCTGCCGGAATCCTCCGACGCGCCACAACCGGCAACTCCAACCAGTGCTCCGGCCAGAAGTACTCCCAAAATGCTCTTACGGATATCCATGATTAGCCTTTCCAACAAGATCCCGATCGGGGCCGTTCTCCAAAGCCCCGGGCACTGACAGCACCATGATCCTCTTCATTATGAGGTTCGTCACGGGCGACCTCACGGATGGCCCGGTAGCGGCCCCGGTCAGGGGGTGGCACCTTGATGCCACTTCCAATGCGCCAACGTGCGGAGGCGGATCAGGAGCGCCCGCGACTGTTCGGGACCGTAGGGCAGGATCGGGATGGCCTTGGTCATGTCTACTGACGCCTCGTCCATGGCCATCTTGGTCACACGCACCGCGGTCCGCATCTTGTAAAGCTGGGCGGTTACAAACTCGACCCCGACGGGGGTGCCGTGGCCGGGGACAAAAACGTCGTAAAGATCCTCCAGAGCGACGATCTTCCCCAGAGTTCGGATCCAGTCAGCCGGGTAGGAGTCGGCGAATCCGGGGTCGCCGCCCTCTTCGACCAGATCGCCGGTGAACAGCACATTGCCAGCACCAACCAGGAGATCGTGATCGGTGTGGCCCCGGCCCAGGTGAAATAGGGTGACCGAGATACCCCCCAGATCGAGGTCGATCGGGCCGCTCTCGACAATACGGTTTGCGGGGTGGATGGAGGTGTGGGGACCGGCGTCGGAGGCCATGGCCGGCTCGCGTTCAGCGGTGAGAGGGCGCAGGCGCTCACCGGTCTCCGCGAGATCCTCGGCGCAGCGCGCGGTGGCCCAGATGTCGTCGACACCGCGGGCCGCGAAGTAGGCATTGCCGAATGCATGGTTGAAATGAGAGTGAGTGTTCACCGCTGTCACCGGCAGGGTGGTCAGCTCCCGCACTGCCTCGAGGATGGCTGCCGCCTGCGCCGGACCAGCTCCGGTGTCAATGACCAGGGCTCGCTCGGTGCCTACCACCAGCCCGGCGTTGATGCCATGTCCGGGGGCGCGCAGGATCCACGTCTGCGGCCCAATTTCCTGCCAACGGGACACAGTGCCCACTGGTTCGGTGCCGACTGGTTCGGTTTTTGCTGCTGGCGTCATAGACATTGATTCCTCTCGACTTCTTTTGGTGTGCGACCGCTTATGCGGTGGATCCCGCACCCAGCATCAAGACGGCCTGCACCGGTGCGTGATCGGACGGCCACGCACCACCGTACCGGGTGACGTTGATTCCTGCCCGCAGCACGGTGAAGCCGGGACTGGAAAGGATCCAGTCGATCCGCTTGGTCCCCCGCTGGGGTTTTCGGTAATGCGGGAAGGTGCCCCACTGTTCGGTGAGCTGACGGTGTGCCGCGGTCCAGGTGTCCTGCAGGCCCCCCGACCCGGTCAGGATGTCGTAGGGGCCAGAGGGTACGTCAATGTTGAAGTCGCCCATCACGATGCCGGGAAGCTTGGAGTCCCGCACCAAACGACGCAGGGTGTCCGCCGAGTATAGCCGCGACCGCCGGGACAAGTGATCGAGGTGCGTGTTGAGCACCCCGAATTCCTTCCCGGTGGTCAGATCACTGAAAACGGCGCTGACCGCAATGCGCGGGATCCGATTCCCCCACGACGTTGAGCCGGGAACTGTTGGGCTGTTGGACAGGGCCAGCTGCTCCCAGCTCAGCAGCGCGAGCCGGTTCCTGTCGTAGAACAGCGGGCACTGCTCGCCGTTGCCATCCGCGTTGCGCCCCTTCCCGATGTTCGAGTAGTTCGGCCCGAGCCCGGCGCGCACGGCGTCCAACTGGGACGGCAGCGCCTCCTGCACACCAAGCAGCGTGGGCTGCTCATCGCTGAGAAGTTGCGTCACCAGCGGCGCTCGCACGGTCCAGGAATCCCGGTTCCCGGGTAGCAGATGAGGCAAAGACCGTCGGATATTGAAGGTCATGACGTGGTGTTCTGGGGCTGCCACCGGGCCGATGAGCGGGGTGGTTACCGCTGGGCCGCGCGCTTCAAAGGTCCGCAAGCACGGTGCCTGGATTCTCGATCGCGTCCGCAACATAGCGCAGGAATCCGCCGGCGACCCCACCGTCACACACCCTGTGGTCGAAGCTGAGGGTGAGTTCGGTGACTTTACGGACCGTCAGGGCGCCGTCTACCACCCAGGGCCGATCGATGATCCGGCCGATGCCCAGGATCGCCACTTCGGGGTAGTTAATGATCGCCGCGCTGCCATCCACGCCAAACACGCCGTAATTATTCAGGGTGAACGTCCCCGAAGTCAGCTCGGCGGGTGTCGCTTTGCCCGCCCGCACGACGGCGGCGAGTCGCCGAATCTCTGTGTCCAGGTCGCGGGCGCTCAGGGTGTCGGCGCGGCGGACACACGGAACCAGCAGCCCGCGGTCAGTCTGGGCGGCGATTCCCAGATTGACTCCTGCGACGCTGAGGATTTCCTGGTGGCCCTGGTCGTCGGTGAGGATGCGGCTGTTTAGTTCCGGGTATCTGACCAGGCCAGCGGTCACGAACCGGGCAACAAATGCCAGCAGCCCGGGCGTGTTTGCCGGGTGTGAACGCTTGAGGGACGTTCTGAGCTCCATCAGTGCCGTGGCGTCGACGTCCACCCACACGGTCGCCTCGGGGATCTCCCGTCGGCTACGCGACATGGCTTCGGCCACGGCCTTCCGCACCCCCCTAACCGGCGTCCGGGAAGTGATGGCAAGCCCAGACCGGCGATCCGTTTCAGCGGTCCCGCCCAACGGTCCGGTCGATCCAGCATCGGGCGCACCGCCGGCGTCGATGCCGGCACTATCTGTGTCACCGGTGGAGGCACCAGCCGCACGTCGGATGGCGAGGTCCACATCCCGCCGCAGCACCAGTCCGTCGGCGCCTGATCCGGCCAGGTCCGCCAGTGGAAGGCCAGCGTCCCTGGCCAGTTTGCGCACCAGTGGCGAAATGAACAGGGGCGCCCCTGGAGGTGAGTCAGCGGAGACCATGGCGTTCTGCGCGGGCCGCGGGGCCGGGCTTGCAGATTCATGGCTTGTGACCGGCAGGTTTTTGGGGCGTCTTCGCCGGCCGGAGGTGATCCCCCCGGGGGTACCGTACCCGATCAGAACGTTGCCGGAACCCTCGTCGGGCGTCAACACGGCTACCGGTGCAGCATTCCCGGACGGGACCATTCCAGCCGCGCGCACTGAAATAAACGGCTTTCCGACGTCCATCGTCTCGCCGACGCTGCCGTGTAGTCTTTCGACGACACCGGCGAACGGTGACGGCACCTCGACCACTGACTTGGCGGTTTCCACTTCGGCGATGGCCTGGTCAACGACGACGACGTCGCCCTCGGCAACCAGCCAATTGACCAGTTCCGCCTCGGTGAGGCCCTCGCCCAGATCGGGCAGGTTGAAAACCTGCAGCGCAGGCGCGCTGGTGGTTGTAGCACTCACGCCTGGTCCTCCCACTGCAGTTCGTCGACAGTGTCAAGAATACGGTCGACACTCGGTAGGAAGAAGTGTTCCAGCTTTGGCGAAGGGTACGGCACATCAAACCCGGTGACACGCCGCACTGGTGCTGCGAGCGAGTGGAAACAGCGTTCCTGGATGCGCGCCACAATTTCCGCTGCCACCGACGCGAACCCTGGTGCTTCAGCGATGACCACGACCCTGCCGGTCTTGCGCACGCTGGCGCACACGGTTTCGTCGTCGAACGGGACAATGGAGCGCAGATCGATGACCTCAAGCGAGCGACCCTCCTCCGCGGCGGCAGCGGCGGCAGCCATGGCGGTGGGCACCGACGGTCCGTAGGCCACGAGAGTGGCGTCAGTTCCCGCACGGGCAACCGTGGCGCGGCCGATGGACGGCGTCCCGGTAGTTGACTCGAAGGCGTCGCGGAGTTCTTCCAGGTCAAGCACTTCCTTGGACCAGTACAGTTTCTTCGGTTCGAGGAAGACCACCGGGTCGGGACAGCGGATCGCCTCACGCAGCATGGTGTAGGCGTCGCGGACTGTTGCTGGGGCGAGGACAGTCAGCCCGGGAGTGTGGGCGTAATAGGACTCGGACGAATCACAGTGGTGTTCAACTCCGCCGATGCCGCCTGCGTAGGGAATGCGGATCACGATCGGCAGCTTGACCTTGCCCTTCGTGCGGTTCGGCATTTTGGCGACGTGGCTAACCACCTGCTCGAAGGCGGGGTAGGCAAACGCATCGAACTGCATCTCCACCACCGGGCGCATTCCGTTCATCGCCATCCCCACGGCCATTCCCACGATGCCGGCTTCGGCCAGCGGGGTGTCGAAACAGCGTCCGGTGCCGAAACGGGCGGTGAGCCCGTCGGTGATCCTGAAGACCCCACCGAGGGCTCCGACGTCCTCACCGAACATCACTACTGACGTGTCGGCAGTCATCGTGTCGGCGAG
The DNA here is from genome assembly GCF_054511125.1 of Arthrobacter sp. TMN-50. Taxonomy (NCBI): domain Bacteria; kingdom Bacillati; phylum Actinomycetota; class Actinomycetes; order Micrococcales; family Micrococcaceae; genus Arthrobacter; species Arthrobacter sp. TMN-50. The sequence goes on from NZ_JBTNDG010000001.1 coordinate 592,847, forward strand.
CGCGGCATTCAGCGCTTTGGCGAAGGTGACTGGTTGTGCACTGCGCGGTTCGCCCCGTACAGGGGCTGCCGCCTCGCTTCTCATCCGTTCGGTGGTATCGGTCATGGGGTCACGTGCTCGGGGGGATGTTCGCGCCTGAGCTCTCCCCGCAACAGGTCGGCTTGTTCGCGCAATTGGCTGGTCTTCTCGGTAAAGACATAGTTGAACAGATCTTCGGGGTCCACCACCGGATCGGCGTTGAGGCCGTCCCTAAGGGTGGCTGCCATCACCTCGGCGTCGGCAGCGATGCGGGCCTCGCCGTCGTCGTCGAGCAGGTGCAACCCGCGCAGGTAGGTGCGCATCCGGCTGAGGGGATCCTTGGGGATCCACTTCTCCACGTCATCGGCGGAGCGGTAGCGGGAGGGGTCGTCCGCGTTGGTGTGGGCCTGCATCCGGTAGGTGTGGGCTTCAACCAGGGAGGGGCCGCCGCCGTCGCGCGCCCTGTTCACTGCCTGCCCCAGCACCGAAAGGAGGGCTGCGAGGTCGTTGCCGTCCACCCGCTCACCCGGCATGCCGTACCCGATCGCCTTGTGGGCAAGCGACGGCGCCACGGTCTGCGATTTCAGCGGAACCGAAATGGCGTACTCGTTGTTCTGGATGAGGAACACCACTGGGACGTGGAAGACTGCAGCGAAGTTCAGCGCCTCATGGAAGTCACCCTCGCTGCTGGCGCCGTCGCCGCACAGCGCGAGCACGACGGTATCCTCGCCCTTAAGCTTGGCCGCGTGCGCCACCCCGACGGCGTGTAGCAGCTGAGTGGCCAGTGGGGTGGCCTGCGTGGCGACCTTGTGCTTGAGGGGGTCATAGCCGGAATGCCAGTCTCCCCGCAGCAGGGTGAGGACTTCCAACGGGTCCACCCCGCGGGTAATCACGGCTACCGTGTCACGGTAGGTGGGGAACAGCCAGTCCTGGCGGTCGATGACGACGGCGGCCGCCACCTGGCACGCTTCCTGGCCGTGGGATGAGGGGTAGACAGCCATCCGCCCCTGTCGGACCAGTGCGTTCGCCTGATCGTTGATGCGACGGCCAATGACGAGCTTCCGGTAGGCGGCCAGGAGTCGCCGGCCTTCGGGCAACGGATAGGTGTCGTTGGGGGTGTGGATTCCGTTCGGGTCCACCAGTTGCACCGGGACGGTCGAGGGAAGCATGGTCGCCTCGGCCAATCCGGGGCGGTCCGTAATGTCTACGGAGCCCGGGGTCACGTTGTTGCCGCTCGAGATGGTCATATCCGCCTCCGTCGTACCGTCCGGTGGGGCGGCGATTCGCCTGATCCCACCCGCCCGGCTGATGCCGGGCGCTGGATGCTGTGTAATCCAATTATGATCTTGAGCGGCTTTTCGTATCTACTAAAGGGGAAGATTATGGACTTTTATCTTTAAAATATCGATTATCGTAGACAAATCGACAGTGTGAGCTGGGTTACCCGGGAAGGCGTAGACAAATGGTGGATCAGCCCTTGGACGAAGTGGACCGGCGGATCCTGGCTGAGCTCACCCGGGATGGCCGATTGTCGGTGACCACGGTGGCCGAGAACGTCCATATTTCCCGCGCACACGCCTACTCAAGGATTGCCCGGCTCACCGAATCGGGAGTACTCACCAAGTTCACCGCGCTGATCGACCCGATCAAAGCCGGGCTCCGATCCTCCGCCTACGTCACGCTCAAGGTTCAGCAGCACGCGTGGCGGGAGCTGAGGGAACAACTTCGCCTCATCCCGGAGATTCACCATATCGCCCTCGTGGGTGGGGACTTCGACGTCATCCTCCTGGTGCGGGCCGAGGACAATGTGGGGCTCCGGCGGGTCATCTTCGACCAGTTGCAATCGATGCCGGGCGTGATGGACACCCAGACCTTCCTGGTGTTCGAGGATATTGACACTCGCTGAGCTGGCGCGTCCAGGTGTGGCCAAGGGACGGCTCCTGACTGGTGGTGACATCCCGTTCTGAATGCCACCCTCCCCCATGAGACGCTAAGGAACCGCCCCTCGACCACGTATCCAGTAAAAGTCATTGCCTAGGGAAAATACTTTGAAAACGCCCTAAGTCCACAAATATTTTCCCAAAAGTTATAAAACTCTTGCCTCCAGTGATTTGCTGGATGATGGTGCTAGGCCGTCTCAGCCCGCTCCCCTGTGGTTTAATTCGATCACCGGCCACAGTAAAAGGCCAACCGTGCCGTCACCAGGCCGGCATCAAAGGGGAACAGCATGACCGAGAACGGTGAGCCGGCCGCGGAAGCGACCAAAATTGATGGTATTCCAGAAGCCAAAGCAGCGGCTCTGTTCGAATCCATTGTGGTCAATGCCAATGATGTGGTCCTGGTAACCAAGGCAGAACCCGTCGATCTCCCCTCAGGCGGCCCTGAAGTGATTTACGTCAATCCGGCATTCACCCGGATGACCGGGTATGAGCCGCACGAGATTGTGGGAAAAACCCCGCGCATCCTGCAGTCGCCGAAGACAAACCAGGCGGAACTGGACCGCCTGCGTGCTGCCCTCAAAGCCTGGGAGCCCGTCGAGGTGGAGTTGCTTAATGTCCACAAGGACGGGCAGGAGTTCTGGGTCCAGCTCAATATCACTCCCGTGGCCAACGCGCGGGGCTGGTTCACCCACTGGGTCGCTATCCAGCGGGACATCACCCACCGCAAGCACCATGAGATCGCCGTGCAGACCATGCTCGCCAACACATCGGATCTGCTGGTCATTCTTGACTACCAGCACCGGGTCACGTCGGTCAGCCCCACCTCCAACCAGCTGCGGGGCACGCCTAGCGTGGCGCCGACCGGTGGTCCCTTCCTCGACCTGGTGCATCCCGACGACGTCCACAGCGCCCGTGACTTTCTAGCGGTCCCTCCCGGGCTGCGGCTGGGCCGCAGCTCCATTGCTGAGCTGCGCCTCCGCCGCAACGACGGCGACTGGCGCTGGTTTGAGGTAAGCATCGCCGACCTCGACACAACCGGTGCTGATCCCGCAAGCTCCCTCATACTGGCCTGCAGCGATATCACCGGCCTCAAGCTGACCGAACTGGAGTTGGAAAAATCGAACCAGCGTTTCCGTAGCGCGTTCGACGACGCACCAATCGGCATGGCAGTAACATCGCACTCCGGTAAATTCATCCAGGTCAACCGGGCGCTGACCGAGTTGTTAGGCCGCGACGAGCAGACCCTCCTCTCCATGTCGGTACAGGAGCTGACCCACCCCGACGACCAGGATCCTGCTGAGCGCCAGCGCCAATCGCTGCTACGCGGTGTCTCCGGCCGACGGCGGCACGAAACCCGGTTCCTTCATGCCGACGGCACTGTGGTGGGCATCCTGCACTCCTCCTCGATGGTGCCCGACGATGACGGCGGCCCCGGGATGCTGATCGACCACATCGAGGACATCACCGACCGGAAGGCCCTCGAAGCGATGCTGCAGCACCAGGTGCTGCACGACACCCTGACCGGCCTCCCGAACCGCGCCCTGCTGGTGGACCGTGTTGGTCAGACCCTCAACGCCGCCCGGAACGGCGGAACCGCCGTCGCCGTCCTGTTCTGCGACCTGGACCGGTTCAAGGCCATCAACGACACGCACGGTCACCAGGCCGGCGACGCCGTGCTCACCGAGGTGGCCCGCCGGCTCCGGTCAGCAGTGCGCCCCGCCGATACGGTGGCCCGGCTGAGCGGGGACGAGTTCGTCGTGCTGTGTGTCGACTCGACCAAAGAGCAGGCCACCGCTGCGGCGGCCAGAGTTCTCGCCGCACTGAAGCCGCCCATCCTGGTGGGCGGGACCGAGGTCTTCGTCTCGGCATCCATCGGCATCGCCCTCTCGGGTGCCGATCGCACCACTACTTCCGAGCTGCTCCGCGACGCCGATGACGCCATGTATGCGGCCAAGGAACAGGGTCGCAGCCGGTCCTCTGTTTACGACGAGGGGCAGCTCAGCCAGGTGAAAACCCGCAGCCACCTGGAGAACGATCTGCTGGAGGGCATCCGGGAGGGGCAGCTTCGCCTGCACTACCAGCCCGAAATGAGCCTAGCCGACGGCGACGTCGTGGGCCTTGAGGCCCTGGTCAGGTGGCAGCATCCTGTCCGAGGTTTGCTGATGCCTGGCGAGTTCATTGATCTTGCGGAGGAGACCGGGCTAATCATCGACCTCGGCGCCTGGGTGCTGGAGGAAGCGCTGCGCGAGGTTGGCAGGCGACGCGCCTCCGGTGTTGACTGCCCGGTGATATGGGTCAATGTGTCGGCGTTTGAGCTGCGGAGCCCCGACTTCGCTGCCACGATCCAACGCGCGCTCGACGCTCATCATCTCCCGGGGAGCGCCCTCGGCCTGGAGATCACCGAGAGCGTCCTGATGGTCAATTTCGACCGTGCCAGGACCACGCTCGACCAGATGCGGGCCATGGGAGTGCACCTGGCAATCGACGACTTCGGCACCGGCTACTCGTCGCTGTCCTACCTCGCCCAGTTCCCCGTTGATACGGTAAAAATTGACGGCTCATTCACTGCGGGGCTCGACGACAATGCGCGACGGCGGGAGAGCTTCGCCGTCGTCAACGCCGTGATCGGGCTGGCAAATGCCCTCAAGCTCAGGGTGGTAGCCGAGGGAATCGAAACCACCAGCCAGGCCCAGGCACTACATGGGCTGGGGTGCGATTTCGGCCAGGGCTATTTGCTGGGGCGGGCCTCTGAGCAGGGACTTCCCACTGAGATATCGGCGCCGCTGAGCATCGACGACCCGAGGGCACCGGCGTTCAGCCCCTAAAGACCGGTTTGCGCTTCTCCTGGAAGGCGGTAAATCCCTCGGCGTAATCATCGCTGCCGCACAGGTCGCCCTGGGCCCTGTTCTCCTCGCTGATCGACTCCCACAGGCCGAGCCGTCGGTCACGGATCCCCGCTACGAGTTCCTTTGAGACCCGGAAGGCACCCGTGGCGCCGGAGGCAACTCGCTGCGCCGTGTCGCGCGTACGCGGCAGGAGCTCATCGGCGGGCATTACCCGGCTGAACAAACCGGCGGCGACGGCATCAGCCCCGCTCATCAGCTCGGCCGTATAGATCAGGTCAAGGGTGCGGTGCGCACCCAGCCGCTCGGTGAAGAGCCAGTGTCCGCCCGAATCCAGGGTGGCCCCCAGATTGGCAAAGGGCGATCCGAGCTTCGCGTTCTCCGCCACATAGACCACGTCAGTGGCCACCAGGAGGCCGAGCCCGACGCCGAGGCAGGCCCCGTGTGCCGCGGCGAAGGTCGGCGCCGGAAAGGTAGCCATTTTCCGCAGCAACGGTGTGACGAGGCCGCCAAGGTAGGCGACGGCGTCGTCGGTCTCGGGGTGAACGTTGGAAATGTCGCGGCCAGCGCAGAACGCGCGTCCTTCGCCGCGGAGCACCAGCGCACGGACGGTGCCGTTGGCTGCGGCCCGGGCAGCCTCGTCGTAGACGTTGGATAGTTTGGCGAGCGCTTCCTCGTTGAGGGAGTTCAGTTTCGCTGGAGCGTTGAGGACAATTTCGGCAACATTGTTCTCGATGGTCAGTTCAATCATTGCCACAGCCTTCCGGTCATTTTCCCCAGCCTAGTGCGGGAATCCAGTTAGGCGTCGTAGTCCACTGCCACGGTGTCGCTGGTGGGACGGGACTGGCAGGTGAGGACGTAACCCTTGGCAATCTCGTCGGGCTCCAGCGCGTAGTTCTCTTCCATCTCCACGGTGCCGGAGATCAGTTTGGCCCGGCAGGTCCCGCAGACGCCGCCAGCGCAGGCGAAGGGCACATCCGGCCTGACCCGCAGGGCGGCGTTGAGGATGGATTCCCTCGCGTGGGTAGGGCTGGACACCCTGCCCTGCAGCCCGTCGAGATTAAACGAGATCGTGAAATTCTCGCCGCCGTCGTCGGCGTGGACGGGACGGCCAATCTGGCCCTCGGGGCGGGTGGGTTCACCGGCGGAGAAGAGCTCGAACCTGATGTTCTCGGGGGCGACGCCGCGCTCCCCCAGGGTGTCGCGGCAGAGTTGGACAAGTTCGAAGGGGCCGCAGAGGAACCATTCGTCGACGTCGTCGGTGCGGATCACGGTGCCCAGCAAAGTCTGCAGCTTATCGGCGTCGATGCGACCGCTCAGCAACGGGGAGATGCGCTGCTCGCGGGACAGCACATGGTGCAGCGCGAACCGTGCGGGGTAGCGGTCCTTCAGGTCGGCGAGTTCCTCGAGGAACATCACGTCCATGGCGGCTTTGTTGGCGTAGATCAGGTCGAAGCGGACGAAGGTGTTCGCGGCCAGGACCGTGCGGGCAATCGCGATCACCGGGGTAATCCCTGAGCCCGCAGCCACCGCGACGAACGAAGTCTCCGCGGCGGCGTCGAGGTTCGCCTGTAGGTCCTCGGGTCGGTTGAGCTCGGCCATCTCATGCTTCGAGATGAATTGGCCCATGGGGCTCATCACGTCGAGCCGGTCCCCGGCCTTCAGGAACTCGTTCGCCCAGCTGGAAAACACGCCGCCAAGATCCTTCTTGATGGCTACCCGGATCTCGCCTGTCCGGGGCTCAGCGCAGATGGAGTAACTGCGGCGAACCTCCACCGGGGAGCCGTCGACGTCGAGCGTGGTGCGCAGCGCCACGTACTGGCCGGGCAGGTAGTTGTACTTGCCGGCCAGGTGGTCGGGTACGGCGAAGGTGACCTCGACGGCGTCACCGGTGAGCCGCCGGACTTCGGAGACGGTGAGCTCGTTGAATGCCGTGCGGCGCTGGGTGGACGGGGCGAGCTTGACTGCCATCTAGAGCACCTTGAAATAGTCGAAGGGTTCCGTGCAGTCCTGGCAGACATAGAGCGCCTTGCAGGAGGTGGAACCGAAGCGGGTGAGTTCGCGGGTATTGAGAGAGGAACATTGCGGGCATTTCACGCTGATGCCCACCCGGACGGGGCCGGTCGCGGCGAGCCCGGTGGGAGGTGCGATGCCGTAGTCGTCCAGTTTTGTTTTGCCGGCGCTGGTCATCCAGTCAGTGGTCCAGGCCGGGGCGAGGGTGAGACGGACCCGGACGTTTCGGTACCCGTGGGCAGATAGGGCGCTGATGACGTCGTCGCGGATGGCGTCCATGGCCGGGCACCCCGAGTAGGTGGGGGTGATGGTCACGGTGATGACGTCGTCCTCGATCTGGGCCGCCCGCAGGATGCCCAGGTCCTCGATGGTAAGGACCGGGATTTCGGGGTCCACCACGGTGGCGGCGATGTCCCAGACCTCTGCGGCTTCGGCGTCGGCGGGACGGCGGGCGGTGTTGGTGTTGGTGGTGCCGGTTGTCTCAATGCTCATGGCTGCACCCAGCCCTACCAGGTGGCGCCGGGATGTTCGCGGGCGAGCACCTGCATCTCGGCTAGCAGGTAGCCCAGATGTTCACTGTGCCTGCCACTGCGGCCACCGCCGACAGCGCCGGGCACGGCAGGATCCTCGAGGTCCGCCTCGGCAAAGAGGGTGGCGATGAGCGCGTCGAACGGTGCACGGAGGGCGCTTGGGCGCACTGCGGCGTCGCCGAGGTCGTCGATGAGCTGGTCGTCGACGAACAGTTCCTTCACATAGGGCCAGGTCAGCTTCAGTCCGGCGATCATGCGGCGGCGGGATTCGTCGGTGCCGAGGGCCAGACGGAGCACCCACTGGCTGCTGTGGTCGCGGTGGTAGTCGACTTCCTTGACGGCCTTGGCGGCGATGGCGGCGAGCGTGGCGTCGGAAGAATGCGCCAGCCGGGAGTAGAGCTCGAACTGGTAGTGCGAGACCACCAGTTGGCGGGCGATGGTGCGGGCAAAGTCCCCGTTGGGCTGCACAAAGAGGTGGGCACAGCGGAATTCCGGTTCCCGGCGGAAGTAGGCAAGATCGTCCTCGGTCTTGTCCAGGCCATGCCCGGCGTAGCTGAGGAATGACCGCGCGTGCCCGATCAGGTCCAGGGCAATGTTCCCGAGGGCCACATCCTCCTCCAGCTCAGGTGCCCGGGAGATCCACCAGCCGAGCCGCTGGGCCAGGATCAGCGAGTCGTCGCCAAGGCGCAGCGCGTACTCGGCGACACCGGCGCTCGGTCTAAGGTCCGACGCGGCGATGTCCTCGGGCCGCAAAGCGTTGCCCGGGGTGATGCGGGTGGCGCTCGCGTTCGATTCGTTCACAGGTGCTTCACCCCGTCGCTTTTCGTGTAGTACGTGGCATGCCGGTAGTCCTTGCCCTGCGGTGATTCAAAAAACTGTCCCTTGGCGTCCGGGTCGCTGGCGATGATGGACGACGCCGGCACCACCCACAGGCTCACACCCTCGTTGCGCCGGGTGTACAGATCGCGGGCGTTGCGGACTGCCATCTCGGCGTCGGGCGCATGCAATGAACCGGCGTGTACGTGGGATAGCCCGCGCGATGACCGGACGAAGACCTCCCACAGAGGCCAGGGCTGGCGCTTCTCAGGAGCTGCCGGGGTCGGTGCTACCGAACCGTCGTCACCCGTCGTTGAACCGCCGGTCATTTAGGCCGCCCGCTGTTCTGCAGCTTTGGCCCGCTTGTCGGCGTAGGCTGCGGCTGCTTCGCGCACCCAGGCGCCGTCTTCGTGGGCTTCGCGCCGACGTTCCATCCGCTGCGCGTTGCAGGGCCCCCGGCCTGCGAGAACTTCCTTGAACTCGCTCCAATCCAGTCGTGCGTGCTCCCACTGCTGGGTGTCGTCGTTAAACCGGATCTCGTCGTCGGGCAGGGTCAGGCCAAGCACCTTGACCTGCTCAACCATCATGCCGACAAAGCGGGAGCGCAGTTCGTCGTTGGAGAACCGCTTGATGTTCCAGGCCATGGACTGCTTCGAGTTGGGCGAATCGTCGTCGGGCGGGCCGAACATCATCAGCGAGGGGGCGTACCAGCGGTTGACGGCGTCCTGCGCCATCTCCTTCTGGGCGGGGGTGCCGTTGGCGAGTTCCAGCAGGATCTCGAAGCCCTGGCGCTGGTGGAAGGATTCTTCCTTGCAAATCCGCACCATGGCCCGACCGTAGGGACCGTAGGAGGCCCGACAGAGGGGCACCTGGTTGGCGATCGCTGCACCGTCAACCAGCCAGCCGATGGCGCCCATATCGGCCCAGGTCACGGCCGGATAGTTGAAGATACTGGAATACCGGGCTTTGCCGGCAATCAGGTCCTCGGTCATTTTGTCCCGGGGGGTGCCGAGCGTTTCGGCGGCCGAGTAGAGGTACAGGCCGTGGCCCGCCTCATCCTGGACCTTGGCCATGAGGATGGCCTTACGCTTCAGCGAGGGCGCACGGGAGATCCAGTTGGCCTCGGGCTGCATGCCGATGATCTCGGAGTGGGCGTGCTGGGAGATCTGCCGGGTGAGGGTTTTCCGGTAGGCGTCCGGCATCCAGTCGCGGGGCTCGATCCGCGAATCTTCACTGATCAGGCGCTCGAACTGCTCTCGACCGGCCTGCTCGTCGGGTGTTTCGGACGGCGTCTGGTCAACCGTTGGTGCTGCTGCCATGGTGTCACCTCACTGTGAGCGTCAAAGTGCGTTGTTGTCGGTCACAGATTAATTACCGACCGTTCGTTCAGGATATCGGGGTGGCGGTCGGACAGTCAACAGCCACTGTCGTCGACCACACACCGGCGTGTCGCCGCCCTCCCCAGGATCCGGTTCCCACAACCCGGGGGAGTCTGCCCGCCTGACTCTCTGGCAGGATGGTTTCCATGACTGCAGAGACTCACTTCCCCGCCCCTCCCGTTGCCAAAAAGGTGCCGACGGAACGCACCCACCACTCGGATACTTTCGTGGACGAGTACGAGTGGTTGAGGGAAAAGGACAGCCCCGAGGTGGTCGCCCACCTCACAGCGGAGAACGCCTACACCGACGCCGTGACGGCCGACCAGGAGCAGCTTCGCCAGGACATCTTTACCGAGATCAAGAACCGGACGCAAGAAACCGATCTGTCCGTACCCTCCCGCAAGAGGGGCTGGTGGTACTACGCCCGCACCGAGGAGGGCAAGCAGTACGCCATCAACTGCCGGGTAGCTGCCACTGGGACCGGTGACCTCGCCAACGACTGGACGCCTCCGGAGATTATCCCGGACAAGCCGATTGATGGGGAGCAGGTCATACTGGACGGCAATGCGGAGGCTGAGGGCAAGCCGTTCTTCTCCCTCGGCGGTCTGGCTGTCACCGAGGACGGAAACCTATTGGCCTACTGCGAAGACAACGCGGGCGACGAGCGCTTCACCCTACGGATCAAGGATCTGCGTACCGGCGAGTTGCTCCCCGATGTGGTGCCGAACATCTTCTATGGGCTGGCCTTCTCCCCCGACGGCACCCAGGTGTTCTACACGGTGGTGGACGACTCGTGGCGCCCCTACCAGGTCAGGTCACACACCCTCGGCACCCCGGTGGAGCAGGACGCGGTGGTGTATCAGGAGGACGACGTTGCCATGTGGACGGGCTTCGACCTGTCAGCGGACCGGTCACTGCTGCTCATCGGCATCGGCTGCTCCGAGTACAGCGAGTACCGCGTGTTTGACCTCGCCAACCAGTCAGCCGGCCTGCTCACCCTGATCCCGCGTAGCGACAAGATTCTCTACGAGGCTGATCCGGTGACGATCGACGGCGAGCGCCACTACGTCCTCACCCACAACCGGAATGCCAAGAACTCGATGGTCAGTCTCGCCGGCGAGGCCGAGTTCAGCAAGCCCCTCTCCGACCAGCACTGGCACACCGTAGTGGAGCACGACGACGCCGTGCGGGTTGGCGGCGTTGCCGTCACCTCCACACACCTGATCGTGTCGGTCCGTAAGGACACCATTGAACGCGTTCAGGTGCTACCGCTCGCGGGTCTAGGCACGCCAGACCAGGCCGTCCCCGAGGAACCAGCGTTCGATGACGAGCTCTTCACCTGCAACCTTGCCGACGCCGAGTTCGATTCACCGATCATCCGACTCTCCTACACCTCCTTCTTTACTCCCCCACGCGTCTACGATTATGTCCTCGACACCGGGAGCCTACTGCTGCGTAAGGAAACCGAGGTGAGAGGCGGCTACCGCCCGGAGGATTACACGGCCGAGCGGCAGTGGGCCACAGCGGTTGACGGCACGCTCATTCCCCTGTCAGTCCTGCGGCGGACCGACCTCGCCGACGACAGCGCAAACCCGGCGCTGGTCTATGCCTACGGCAGCTACGAAATCAGCATGGACCCAGGCTTCTCGATCGCCCGATTGTCGCTGCTGGACCGCGGAGTGGTCTTCGTGGTGGCCCATATCCGCGGCGGCGGTGAAATGGGCCGCACCTGGTACGAGGGCGGCAAGAAGCTCAACAAGAAAAACACGTTCACCGACTTCGTCGACGCAACCCGGCAGGTGGCGGCGTCGCCCTATGTCGACCCCCACCGGATCGCCGCCATGGGCGGATCCGCTGGCGGCCTGCTGATGGGCGCCATCACCAACCTCGCCCCCGACATGTACCGCGCGGTGGTAGCCCAAGTTCCGTTCGTCGATGCGCTGACCACCATCCTCGACCCCGAGCTGCCGTTGTCAGCCCTCGAGTGGGAGGAATGGGGCAACCCAATCACCGACCCCGAGGTGTACCGCTACATGAAGGAGTACACCCCGTACGAGAACATCAAGGCCACCCGTTACCCGCGGATTGCCGCCGTGACCAGCTTCAACGACACCCGGGTGCTGTATGTCGAACCCGCAAAGTGGGTAGCCAAGCTGCGCGACACGACCACCGGCAGCGAGCCGATCGTGTTGAAGACAGAGATGGACGGCGGCCATGGCGGCGCCAGCGGTCGGTACGAGCGGTGGAAGGACGTCGCCTGGGACTACGCCTTCGTCGCGGCGGCCCTCGGCGCCGAAGACCTCCGCACCACCAGTTCCGCCGGATAAACCACCGGGTCCGGGTGGGTGCCGGGAGCCTCGATCTCCTCCAGGAGCATGGCGCCGGCCTTGGTCGCCATCTCCACCATGGGCTGGGTGATAGTGCTCAGCGCCGGCGACGCGAGCGCCGAGATGCTGTGGTTGTCATACCCGACCACTGCGACGTCGTCGGGAACTTTGAGTCCCCGGGACCGCAGGACCTCCAGCACACCGACGGCCATCAGGTCGGACGCAGCGAAGATCCCGTCGGTGTCGGGTGCGGCGTCGAGCAACCGGCGGGTCGCCTTGGCCCCACCCGCCGTAGTGAAATCCGCGAATTCGACCGGGCCTGGCGCCACTCCGGTGCCAAGCAGCCCGTCCTGCCAGCCGCGGAGCCGGTCGACGGCGGCGGTCATGTCCGCGGGTCCAGCAATGGAGGCCGGTCGCTGGCTGCCCGCTGCTAGCAGGTGCTGTGCTGCCAGGATACCGCCGCCATAGTTGTCGGTGTCCACGTAGGTCAGTGGATGCCCACTCTGCCAGGGCCTGCCGATAAAGATGATCGGCAGGCCACTTTCGGCGAGCGGTTCTACCCAGGTGTCCCCCTGATGGTGCGAAACCACGATGGCCCCATCCACATGCCCGCCCCGGAGGTACCGGACCGTCCGCGCCGCGTCGACGCTCCGGGACATGAGCAGGACCAGCTGCACATCGGTTTCCCGGAGCGACTCAGTGACTCCCGTGATAATCATGGCGAAGAATGGGTCCATCATGACGCGCATGTCCGGTTCGGGGATTACCAGGGCAATCGACGAGGTGCGCCGGGTGACCAGCGATCGTGCGGCACGGTTGGGCGTGTAGGCGAGGGCGACGACGGCGGCGTCCACCGCCGCCTGGGCCTCCGGGCTGACCCGGCTGCCCCCGTTGATGGCGCGCGACGCCGTCGACCGGGACACGCCGGCTGCTGCCGCCAGATCCTCGAGGGTGGGACTGTGTTTCGCCCCCGGCGGGTGGGCGAGTTCGGCCCCTGATTGCTGATCATCCATCACCTAGAGAATACGACACGATGACCCGCCATCGGTGGCCTACCTGATGGCAGCCATCGCAGCGTCCCCCGGCTTCGCCACCTCCACGGTGGGGTCCGGCTCCATCAGCTGCGCGGGGCCGGAGGCGGGCAGCGCGTTGGCCGCAGCGACCCGGGCGTACCAAAGCGCACTGGCCTTAGGGGTGCGCTGCTGGGTGTCATAGTCCACCCGGACCAGACCAAAGCGCTGGTGGTAGCCCCACGCCCATTCGAAATTATCCAGGAAGGACCACGCGAGGTAGCCTCGCACGTCGGCGCCGTCGTCGATCGCGGCTCGTACCGCCCGGAGGTGACTGTCGAAGTACGCGAGCCGGTCCTGGTCGTCGACGAACCCCGCCGCGTCAGGAGAGTCATCGTAGGCTGCGCCATTCTCGGTGATGTAGACGGGGATCGCAGCCGGCCCAGTGTACTCAGCGTGCACCCGCAGCAGAAGACGGTGCAGGCCTTCGGGCTGCACCTCCCAACCCATGCCGGTGACAGGGAGTCCGCGGGGAGCGGACCGGACGCCGTCGGCTGCCACATAGGGAGAGGCCGCTGGCCGGCCCTGTGGCGCTTGCTCGCCGTCGTCACCAGCTGGGTCGGCTGCCGTCGTCACCGCCTCACCGTGGTAGTAGTTCACGCCCAGCAGGTCAAGAGGTTCGGAGATGACCGTCAGGTCGCCGTCGTGGATGAACTCCTCCAGTCCGAGGTGGCGGACGTCGTCGAGTACGTCCTGCGGGTACCGGCCCCGGAACACGGGGTCCAGGAAAATCCGGTTGAACTGTCCATCGATGCGGCGGGCAGCGTCGACGTCGGCCGCGCTGGTCGGATCGACGGGATCCGGGACGGTGAGATTCAGCGTCAGCCCCAGCTGCGCTGCGGGGTCACGACGGCGCAGCTCCTGCGCGGCCAGGCCGTGGCCGAGGAGGAGGTGGTGGGCTGCTGCGAGCGCGGCGCGCGGATCCTGGCTGCCCGGCGCGTGAACCCCCGCGGCGTAGCCGAGGAAGGCAGAGCACCACGGCTCGTTGAGAGTGGTCCAGATGCGGACCCGGTCACCGAGCGCCTCATGCAGCACTGCCGCGTACTCAGCGAACCGGTAGGCGGTGTCGCGGTTGGCCCAGCCGCCCTGCTCCTCGAGCGCCTGTGGCAGGTCCCAGTGGTAGAGAGTCAGCCAGGGCTTGATGCCGGCAGCGACCAGCTGGTCCACCAGCCGGGAGTAGAACCTGATGCCTTCCACATTCGGCGTCACGCCGTCCGGCATGCACCGTGCCCAGGAGGTGGAAAAGCGGTAGGCCTGCAGGTTGAGCTGCTTCATCAGCGCCACGTCGTCGCCCGAGCGGTGGTAGTGGTCGCAGGCAATGTCACCGTTGTGTGCGTCGGCGACCGCGCCGGGAACCCGGGAGAACACGTCCCAGATGGAATCCTGTCGGCCGTCCTCGTGTGCCGCGCCTTCGATCTGATAGGCCGCGGTGGCTGCGCCCCAGAGGAACCCCTCTGGAAAGGTGGTGTCGATGTTGGTCATCCTTTGACTGCTCCTTGCATGATTCCTGAAACGAGTTGGCGACCTGCAATAGCGAAAACCAGCAGGAGTGGAATGGTCGAAAGCACCGCACCAGCGAGAACCACAGAGTAGTCGACGAAGTGCGCAGCCTGCAGCAGCTGCAGTGCCACGGGAAGGGTGGGGTTACTCGGATCGAGCACGATGAACGGCCAGAAAAAGTTGGTCCAGGTGGCCATGAAGGTGAACAGCGCCAGCATCGCCGCTGCCGGCCGGGCTGCTGGTAGCCCCACATGCCAGAACGCGCGGATCATCGACGCACCGTCCACCCGTACCGCGTCAATCAGCTCATCGGGAAGGGCGTCCCTGATGTACTGCGTCATCCAGAAGACACCGAACGCGGTCACGAGGGCGGGGATGATCACCGCCCAGAGCGACCCGGTCCAACCGAACCTGGACATCACGATGAACAGGGGAACCACGCCGAGTTGGGTGGGGACCGCCATGGTGGCAATCACAAACACCAGCAACAATTTGCTGCCCCTGAACTTCAGCTTGGCGAAGGCAAACCCGGCCAGTGTGGAAAAGAACACCACCGAGAACGCCGTCACGCTGGAGACCAGCAATGAATTGCCGAGCGCGGCCCAGAACGGAATGCTGTCCAGCACCTTCGCAGCATTGGCCAGGAAGTTCCCACCCGGCAGCAACGGAATGCCCCTCGACAAGACGGTGCTGTCGTGGCTGCCGATCAGGAAAGACCAGTAGAGCGGGAAGAGCGAGCCCAGCAAGACTGCGCCAAGGAACCCGTAAGTGAGGAACCCAGGACGTCGGCCGGTCCCGCCGGAGCCTTTCCGACGACGTCGATCACCCCGGCGGGCAGCAGTACGCGCCGCACCCCTACCGGCGGTCTGTGCGGTCAACGGGATGGAGCTCACTTGGTACCTCCCTGGTTGGCGATGCGCCGGGTGATGAAGTAGTTCAGTACAGCGATCAGGACGATGATAAGGAATAGCAGCCAGGCGACCGCTGACGCGCGACCGAAGTTGCGCTGCCCCCACCCCAACTCCCAGATATACATGGTGAGGGTCTGCCACTGCCGGTCGGCTCCGCCCACCCCGTACTGGTCAAAGACCCGTGCCTCGTCGAAGATCTGCAGCCCGCCAATGGTCGAGGTGATCACCACGAAAATCATCGTGGGGCGCAGCATCGGCACTGTGAGGGAGAAAAACTGGCGGAGCCTGCCCGCTCCGTCAATGGCCGCCGACTCGTAAACGTCCCGGGGAATCGCCTGCATCGCCGCGAGGAAGATCAGGGTGTTGTAGCCGGTCCAGCGGAAATTCACCATGGTGGCTATGGCGATGTGGCTGGCAGTAGCATCGGAATGCCACCGGACGCCTTCAAACCCCAAGGACCGTAGGATCTCGTTGACGAGACCAAACTGGTCGGCGAACAGGTTGTTGAAAATCAGTCCGACGGCCACCGGAGCGACGACGAACGGCACCAGCACTCCCATCCGCCAGAACGTCTTTGCCCGCAGATTCGCGTCAAGGAAGGCTGCGATGACAAGGGCTGCGATCACCTGCGGCACCGAGGACAACAGGAAAATGCTGAATGTGTTGCCCACGGCGTTCCAAAAGAACGGCTGGGACAGGATGAACGTGTAGTTCTCCAGCCCGGCGAACTCCCCCTGTCCGCCGATCAGGTTCCAGTTGTGGATGGAAACCCAGGCCGTGTATCCCAGGGGAAACAGGCCAGTGATGGCGAACAGGAGGAAGAACGGCGAAATGTAAAGGTACGGGGAGAACTTCACATCCCACTGGGACAGCCGGTGGGAGAGTGCAATCCGCCTGACTTTTCTGGACGCCGACGACGGGCGCCGGGGTGGGCCTGGTTTCAGCGCCCGATCGGTGACGGCCATGATGTCAGAGCGCGTTGACCGCGGTGACGAACTTCTCCCAGGAGGATGCGACGTCGTCAGTCTGGTCAACGTCAACACGTGTCAGGGCCTGCTGCATCGCGTCGTTGATGGGGAAGTACTTCGGCCCCTTGAACGGGGTGACATCCACGGCCAGCGCCCGTTCGGCGAGAATTTCACCTGTGGGTGCGTCGTTGAAGAACTCGTTAGTCGCGCCGAGCAGATCGGGGCTCTCCAGAGCCTCGACCTGGCTGGGGAACGTGCCTTTCGCGTTGAACGCCTTGATCTGCTGCTCCGGCGCGGTGAGCCAATCAGCAAGCTTCTTGGCCTCGGCCTGGTTCTCTCCCTGTGTCGGAACGGTCAGATATGATCCGCCCCAGTTACCCCCGCCACCGGGGAAAACATTCGCAATATCCCACCCGTCGACGCCGTCAGCGTTGCCCTCAATGACACCGAGCATCCACCCGGGGCAGAGCATGGTGGCAAAAGCGTCCGACTGGAATCCAGCCGTCCAGTCTTCGCTCCACTGGCCCAGGTGGGCCGAGAGGTTGTCATCAACCGAAGCGGCGAGAACCGTTTCGTAGATCTCCTTCACCTCTTCGTTGTCGGCGGCGACGACAGCGCCGTCCTCCGTCTCATAGGCGTTCTCAACCTGGTTGATCATTCCCTGGTAGGTCGCTCCGGCGGAATCGAACCAGGCAACTCCGTCGCTGGCTGCAACGAACTCACGGCCAGCCTCAAAGTACTCCTCCCAGGTGCCGCCCAACAGTGCTGCGACTTCCTCCCGGTCGGTGGGTAGACCTGCCTCCTCAAAGAGGTCGGCCCGGTAGCAGACGGCCTGTGGGCCGGAGTCCGTGCCGTACCCGATGAGCTTGCCCTCCGGGGTGGTTGCGGCTTCAGACTTCCAGTCCAGCCAGCGGCCCTCGACAGCGGGATCGGCGAGGTCGGCGAACTGGTCGGGGTATTCCATCAGCTCGGCCAGCCAATCGACCTCGATGGCTTCGATGTCGGCGAGTCCCGACCCCGCGGCCAACCGGGTAGTGAGGTTGTCGCGAGCCTCGTTGGTGGTGGCTGCCTTCTTGTGTTCGATGGTGACGTTGTCGTTGAGTTCTTCGTATTCGGTGAAGAGATCTTCGTACCCGAACTCGTTGAAGGTGGCAACGGTCAGGGTGACATCTGATTCACCGGTTGCGCCGTCGATGTCGCCTCCAGTGGTGGAACCGGTGCCGCAGGCTGACAGGGCAAGGGCCAGGCAGGCTGCGCTCGCAGACAGCGCGGTAAGTTTGGCTCGATTTTGCACGGGTGACTCCTTTGTCGGGTGATTGCCAAGCGGCGTGAGAGCGCTCTCACGCTCATGAATAACCCTGAAACGACACGGCTTTCCTGTCAAGTGGGAGCGCTTCCACTCATAAGCAATGAAACCGATTTGTGATCAAGATACCCGACCAGGAGTATGTCCCCCGACTGATCGTGACCTAACTGTTATGTCCGGTACGCCAGTCGAGATTCCAGGACCCGACCCCACAGGCGTCGTCGCTTGACACTGAACCGTGGGCCGGTATTACTTAAGTGGATTACCTAATGACCATTCGGTCACTAAAAGCCAGCCGGGTCGTTCACCTCTGGACTCAGCTCGGTCAGTCAACTCGGTTAGCCAACGCGGTCAATCAATAGTGAGGATCCTATGGCGGACACCGGCGTCCAACCCACGCATCCTATCCTCGAACAGGACCCTGCCTCCCGTTGGCTAGGCATTGAGGTGGTTGATCTTGCCGACGGGCATGCCATCATCACCATGCGCCTCCGCCCCGAAATGCTCAACGGGTTTGGGATCGCCCACGGCGGCATGGTGTTCGCGTTCGCCGATTCCGCCTTTGCCCTGGCCTGCAACCCGGTCGGTGAAACCGACACGATCACTGTCGCATCCGGCGCCGACGTCACCTTTCTCGCGTCGGCTCTACCCGGCGACCTGCTGACCGCCACAGCCAACCGGCGCGGGGTGGCGGGTCGCAGCGGCCTCTACGACATCTCCATCACGGCGCGGAACGACAACGGCATCCGAGCGATTGCCGAGTTCCGCGGCCGCTCACGCACCGTCCCGAACCCGCGCCGTGCCATCCCTGCAACCACTCCGGAAAAGAGTCTCACATGACTAGCACAGCACTCAGGGCCAGCCCTGCCGACCCCTCGACCCTCGACGCCGAGGAGCTGATGACCAGGGACCAGATCGAGGCTATCCAGCTCACTCGGCTTCAGCACACCGTGCAGTATGCCTACGACAACGTTCAGCTGTACCGGGACAAATTCGATGCGGCAGGGGTACATCCGTCCGATCTCAAGGAACTCAGCGACCTGTCAGCCTTCCCGTACACCACCAAGGAAGACCTGCGACGTACCTACCCATTCGGAATGTTCGCCGTCCCGCAGGATCGGGTGGCCCGGATCCATGCGTCGTCGGGCACCACCGGACGCCCAACGGTGGTCGGCTACACGGCTGGTGATCTGGACCACTGGGCTACCTTGGTCGCCCGGTCACTCAGGGCATCGGGCGTCAAGAAAGGCGACAAGGTACACAACGCGTACGGCTATGGACTGTTCACCGGAGGCCTGGGCGCCCACCGCGGAGCCGAGAGGCTTGGCTGCACCGTCATCCCCATTTCGGGTGGGCAGACCGAACGCCAGGTCCAGCTCATCAAGGACTTCGAACCCGACGCCATCCTCGCCACCCCCACTTATCTGCTCACCATCCTGGACACGATGGCCGCGGCGGGCATTGACCCATCAAGCACCTCGTTGAAGACAGCGGTCCTGGGCGCCGAGCCCTGGACCGAAGAGATGCGCCACGAGTTGGAAGGCCGAACGGGGTTCGACGCCTGCGACATCTACGGTCTGTCCGAAGTGATGGGCCCAGGCGTGGCAGGCGAATGCGTCGAGAGCAAGGATGGCTCCCACATCTGGGAAGACCATTTCCGGCCCGAAATCATCGACCCTTTCACCGACAAGGTGCTCGACGACGGTGAACACGGCGAGCTGGTCTTCACCTCCCTCACCAAAGAAGCGCTGCCCATCATCAGGTACCGCACCCACGACCTGACCCGGCTGCTGCCCGGCACCGCGCGGCCCGGGATGCGGCGGATGGGGCGCATCACCGGACGCAGTGACGACATGATCATCCTCCGCGGCGTCAACCTCTTCCCCACCCAAATCGAGGAAATCGCTCTTCGCATCCCGGCGCTCAGCCCGCATTTCCAGCTCGAGCTCACCCGACCGGAGGGCCAGCGGATGGATGCGATGACCGTCAGGATCGAGCCGCGCGAAGGGGTGTCTGACGCCGACGCCGAGGCAGCCGCCGGCCAACTCAGCGAACAGATCAAGATCCACATCGGCTCCAGCTGCGCGATTACCATCGCCGAGCCGGGTTCACTCGCCCGGTCCAACGGTAAACTCCGGCGGATCTACGACCTGCGGCCCAAGGGCGGCGCCTGATGCCCACCACTATCCCGCAGGCGGCCAACCGCCGCGGTCGGCCCGGTTATGACCAGCAGGCTGTCCTCACGATGGCCGTCGACGTGTTTAACCGGTACGGCTACGAGGCCACCTCGATGGGCGTCCTCGCCGAGAACCTGGGGATCAGCAAGTCCGCGATCTACCATCACGTGCCGTCCAAGGGAGACCTGCTCCGCCTGGCGTTGGACCACGCCCTGGGCGGGTTGGAGGCCGTACTGATCGATCCTGCAGCCACGTCCGGCAAGGCGGATGCCCGGCTGGAATTCGTGCTGCGGGGCACGATCGCTGTCCTGATCGAGCGCCTGCCCTTTGTGACACTTCTCCTGCGGTTGCGCGGAAACACGGAGATAGAGCGCGGCGCCCTGGAACGCCGTCGTACCTTCGACCATCAGGTGTCGGCGCTGGTGGACGCGGCCCGGTCCGAAGGTTCACTGCGGTCCGATATTGACCCGCGCACCACCGCCCGGCTGCTGTTCGGCACCATCAACTCGATCGTCGAATGGTACAAACCCGGCGGTGCGGTGTCGCCGGAGGGGTTGGCCGACGACGTCATCACCATGGTCTTCGACGGGCTCCACCGCGTCTGAACTCCCGGCGGAAGGGGTTGAACGTTTCGCTTCGGCGGAGGACGGGGCTACTTCTCGACGAGGGTCAGGACGTCGTAGGTGGCGACGATGTCGTCGTCCTGGTTGTGCAGCACGGCGTCCCAGGCAACCTCGCCATATTCTTCGTCCTCGCGCGGGGTGATGCGCTTGGCGGTCAGGGTGACCCGGATGGAATCGCCGGCCGCGACCGGGGTGATGAAGCGTAGGTTCTCCAGCCCGTAGTTGGCCAGAACGGGACCGGGGGCTGGGTCGACGAACAGCCCGGCACCCCAGGACAGCAGCAGGTAGCCGTGCGCCACGATGCCCGGGAAGAACGGGTTGGCTGCCGCGGCTTCCTCATTAGTGTGCGCATAGAACGTATCCCCCGTGGTGTTGGCGAACGCGGTGATGTCCTCAAGGGTCACCTGCCGCAGGTCCGAACGGACGGCGTCACCAATCTGCAGGGTGGCGAGGTCCTTCCGGAACGGGTGGGTGTCATCAAACTTTTGGTCGGCGCCGGCGTGCCACACCCCCGTGACCGCGGTGAGCATGTTCGGCGACCCCTGGATGGCGGTGCGCTGCATATGGTGCAGCACGGAGCGAATCCCTCCGAGTTCCTCGCCCCCGCCGGCGCGGCCCGGTCCGCCGTGGACCAGGTGCGGCACCGGTGAGCCATGGCCGGTGGAACTGCGTGCGTCCTCCCGGTTGAGCATCAGCACTCGACCGTGGTGGGCCGCGATGCCGAGGACCAGCTCCCGGGCGGTAGCAGGATCGTTGGTGCAGACTGTCGCGACCAGTGACCCGGCCCCCAGGGCGGCGAGCCGCACGGCGTGTGCGGCGTCGTCGTACCCGATCACCGAGGCCACTGGACCGAAGGCCTCGATGGTGTGCAGTTCGATCGCTTCAGCGTTGTCCCAGGTCAGGAGGACCGGGGACATGAAGGCACCGTCGACGGCGGTGTCCACTGTGCCGTCGGCCCGGGTAACGCGTGGTGCGTCTAGGGTACCGTAGGCCAGCTCCCCGCCCGCCGCCAACATGGTCTCGACCGCGGACCGGACGTCGCGAAGCTGCTCCAGGGAGGCGAGGGCTCCCATGGTGACGCCCTCGGCTCGCGGGTCGCCGAGAACGGTGCGCTGCTCGATGCGATCCTTCGCGGCGGCAACGACATCGTTCACCAGCGCCCTGGGCACGATGGTGCGGCGGATGCTCGTGCACTTCTGCCCTGCCTTGACGGTGATCTCGGTGACGAGGGACTTGATGAAGGCGTCAAACTCGGGGGTGCCGGGAACGGCGTCTTCGCCGAGGATGGCGGCGTTCAGCGAATCGGTTTCGGAGGTAAAGCGGACGCCGCCGTGCACCACGTTGTTGTGGGATTTCAGCTGGTTGGCGGTGGCCGCCGACCCGGTGAAGGAAACCAGGTCCCGGTAATCCAGGTAGTCCAGGAGGTCCCGGGCAGACCCGGAAATCAGCTGCAGCGCACCCTGCGGGAGGATAGCGGACTCGATGATGAACTTC
Source organism: Arthrobacter sp. TMN-50 (assembly GCF_054511125.1). NCBI lineage: Bacteria > Bacillati > Actinomycetota > Actinomycetes > Micrococcales > Micrococcaceae > Arthrobacter > Arthrobacter sp. TMN-50. The sequence continues at coordinate 614,762 of NZ_JBTNDG010000001.1, forward strand.
ACGACGGCGGCGGTCAGGTACCCGGTGGGTGTCGCCGGTTTCACGATAGTAGGAACGCCCGCCAGGAAGGCTGGGGCCAGCTTCTCAAGCATGCCCCAGACCGGGAAGTTGAAGGCGTTGATCTGCACGGCTGCGCCGGGGATGCGGGTGTAGATGTGCTCGCCGAGGAACGTGCCGTCCTTCGACAGAGTCTCGGGTGGGCCATCCACCACGACGTTCGAGTTAGGCAGCTCGCGGCGGCCTTTCGAGCCGAAGGTGAAGAGCACACCGATCCCACCGTCAATATCGACCATGGAATCGATCTTCGTTGCACCGGTACGGGCCGACAGCTCATACAGGGAGCTGCGCTGGTCGTTGAGGAACTGCGCCAGAGCCTTGAGCATCAGGGCACGTTGGTGGAAGGTAAATTGCCCGAGACCACGCTGCCCAGTGGCACGCGCGTAGTCGACCACCCGGGACACATCGAGTCCTTCGGTGCTCACCATTGCAAGGGTCTCGCCGGTGCTGGCATCCCGAACCTCGGCGCTGTTGCGTTCCGTCAGGGACGCAGCGTCGGGTGTCCACCAGGCGTCCTCAATGAAACTGGGAACCGTCTCCACGCGGACAGCTGTTGAAGTCATCGTCGACTTGCCTTTCACCTCTGAGTGTTTCGGGCGCCGAGCGTCCGTACCTCGGGGGATAACTGAACGGACGTTCGGTAATATGTCCAGCGTACATTAATAGAGATTTCCGTATCCCTGAAAAGGAGTCCCCGGTGACCCACCAGCCTTGGCAGATCCAGCTCGGCGAACTCGACGAGAAGATGGGCGTGAAGATCGTTGAGCAGTCAATTGAGCGGGTCGTCGCCACGATGCCGGTGGAAGGCAACCGGCAGTCGTTCGGGCTGTTGCATGGTGGCGCGTCACTCGCCGTCGGCGAGGCGGTGGGTTCGTGGGCAGCGGTGATTCATGCCAGCACCCTGGGCAAAACGGCCGTAGGCGTTGACGTGTCAGCCACCCACCACAAGTCCGCCCGCGAGGGTCTGGTCACCATCACCGCCACCCCCGTCCACCTGGGCGGCACCCTCACCACCCACGAGGTAGTGCTGACCAACGACGACGGTGCACGGCTCTGCAGCCTGCGGATCACCAATCTGCTGCTCGACCGCCGCCAGGGCTAGCGGGTTTTCGACACCTGGTGATTGAGCCCCGCCTTCACCATGGGCCACTCCGCAGCAACGATTGAGAACACCACGGTGTCCCTGAGGCTGCCATCGGATCCCCACCGGTGGGCCCTCAGCACACCGTCCTGTTTCGCGCCCAGCCGAGCGATCGCTTCCCGCGACTGGTGGTTCATCCAGTGCGTACGGAATTCCACGGCTGTGCAACCGAGCTGTTCAAAGGCGTGGGTGAGGAGCAGCAGCTTGCTCTCGGGATTGGTCCCGGTGCCCTGGACGGAGGCCCGGTTCCAGGTGTAGCCGATCTCTACCCGCGGGGTGTCCACGTCGATGTTGCAGTAGGTGGTCATGCCGAGGAGCTGGTCGGTGCCGTTCCGGCGGAGGGCGAACGGCAGCATCACGCCGTGCTCCTGGAGGGCTAGTCGGCGGCCGATTTCCGCTGACATTCCCGCAGGGGCGGGGACCGACGTGTACCAGAGATTCCACAGGTCGCCGTCACAGGCGGCGTCGACCAAGCCGTCGTGGTGGTCAGGCGTCAACGGTTCAAGGGTGACGGTCGGTCCGGTGAGCGTTACCGGCTGAAGGAGGGTCATTGCCTCATTCAACCACGCCCTTTACCGCTCAGCCTGACCCTTAGCGCTGCGAGCTCCGCGGCTGTTAGGCCGGCCTTCAGCAGATAATCCTCGGCGTCGAAGCCAGCCAGCAGGTCCCGCAGGTGCGTCACCGCCCGCTCGAGACACTCCACCAACTCTTCCTCGGATAAGGGTGGCTCCCTCGGCTTCTCCTGGGATGAGTGGAACTCGTTGATCCCTCGTACCCCCAGCGCGTAGTCGGTCACGATTTCCTCGCCCGGCACACCTACCGCGGAGAGCATCACTGCCATTATCATGCCGGTGCGGTCACGGCCAGCGGAGCAGTGGACCACTACGCCACCCTCGGGCGCATCAACCACCGCCCGCACGACAGCGATAATCTTGTCCGGCCAGCGTCGCAGATTCTCCGGGTAGTACTTGGGTGAGCTTAGGTACGGGCCAACCAGCGCCATGAACTCGCCATCAGACTGATCCTCGGTGGGACAGTTGACGATCTTAAAACGGCCCAAACCGTCACCGGTGACGACCGGGTCACTATCCCGCCGCCCAAACTCTCCGGGATTACGGAGGTCAACGACACTGCGCACGCCGTCGTCGTGGGCCTGCAGCCAGCCGGTAGCCGTGAGCCATTCGTGGCGACCCATCCGGTAGATCCGGCCCGGCTGAATGAGGCCACCGACACCACCGAGATCGCGGGCGTTGACTGCGCCCTCCCAGCGGACGGAGCGGGTTTCGGCGATGTGCTGGCCATAGGAATTGCCAGGCCGAGAGGTCATGCACACAGCCTAGCAATTTGGTGCTGCGCGCCGTTGGGAAAGGATCTTTCGGCTGGCCATATGCAAGGTTCTGCCGCAGGAGTAACTTGGTCCCATGAAAACTCCCTACCGCTCCCATTTCGGACGCTGCGCTGCCGCAGCCGTGCTATCGGTCGGCCTGATGGCCAGCGCTGTCGCGGGCCCCGCCGCCGCGACGAATCCCGACAAACATTCTCCAGTCGACTATGTGGCGTTGGGCGATTCCTATGCTGCGGGATTCGGCGCCGGCTCGTACCTCAACGCCTGCGGGCAATCGGCGCTCGGTCTGCCGGGATTGCTGGATGACCGTCGGGGAATTGACCTGACCTTCAACGCCACCTGCAGCGGAGCGAAGGCTGCAGCGAACCGCACCGATGCCGTCCCCGACCTTCCCGAGCAGTTGGAACAGCTCGTCGGCGCCAGCCTGATCGGAGCCGACACCGATCTGGTGACCCTCTCGGCGGGCGGCAACGACCTGGACTTCGGGGCCGTGGTGGGCGCGTGCGCTGCGTTGCCACTGGCAATCTGCGAGCAAGTGGTCGGCGGCCGCACCGTGCAGGCCCAGACCACCCTCGCCGTCGCACTGGATGACCTCTACGGGAACCTGCGCGCTGCCGCTCCGACGGCGAAGATTGTGGTCACGGGGTACCCCCACCTCTTCTCGCCGAAGTCCGGGGCGGAGGTATTGCTCAGCACCGAGGCGCAACAGCTGTTCAATGAGGGGACCGATGCGCTCAACACGGTCATTCGGCAGAACGCCGAAGCCAATGGACTGCAATACGTGGACGTGGTGAAGAGGTTCAAGGGCCATGGCATCGGCGCCAAGGACCCGTGGATCACGTTTGCTGGCGCGTTCGACGACCTGCATCCCACCGCCGAAGGGTACGAGGCCGGTTACCTCAAGTCCTTCCGCAGTACGGTCAATCTGGCTTCCTGGTGAGGGCAGACATCGCCTACCCCAGGAGTTCGTAAAAGCGCCAGAATCCGAAGTCTTCGATCGGGAGCACTTGCGTGTCGGCGAAACCTGCTGCCACGGCATAGGCATGAAAGACGTCGGGGCGCATAACTGTCCCAGTCGCCGTACTCAACGGGTGTGACATGCCGTCGGGCAGGCAAATGAGCAGGCTAAACCCGTACATCAGGCGTTCCAGCTCGTCCCCGGGCGCAGTGAACACGTCAGCGACCGCTTCGTCCATGACGACGACGGTCCCGGTGGGCACCAGCGAGTGGCGCGCCGCGGCGAGAACCTCGACCGGGTGTGGCAGGTCGTGGATGCACTCGAAGGCGAACACGGCATCGTAGGCGGCCGCCGGCATCTGTTTGGCGTCCGCTTCCTGAAAAGTGACCCTGTCCGTAACGCCCTCCCGAGCTGCGTTCGCTGTTGCCAGACTTACTGACGCCGGGTCAATGTCGAAACCCTCCACCGTGGCCCCGGGGTAGGCGCGGGCCAGGGCTATGCTCGACCATCCGCCCCCGCATCCGATGTCAGCAATCCGGGCGCCGGGTCTGCTGAGCCGATGGTCCAGATGCTCGATCCCCGCCAGCGCTCCAGACAACTTCGACTCGAACCACGGCCGGTTCATATCGGCCTGTGACTCCCTGGCGTCCTCCCCAAAGTCCGACCATCCCACACCACCACCCGTTCGGTAAGCGGCGAGGAGGGCCGGTAGCTGCACGGCGGAGCCAGCCAACATGCGCGCGAGCGGGGCCAGGTAGTTGAGGCTGCGCTCATCGGTCAACGCTTCGGCCGTCCCCGGCGGGATCCTGAAGCGGCGTTCCCGCGCTAAGGCGTCGGCACCCGCATCTGGGCCGGGGTCAATGGTGAGCAGCCCAGTAATCGCCTGCTGCTCCAGCCACTCTCGCGTATATCGTTCGGAGGTACCGGACCTCCGGGCCAGCTCGGCGGCCGTTGCTGGCCCGTGGGACTTCAACTGGCGGTACCATCCCAACCGATCCCCAAGGTGGATAGCCAGCACGTCGACCATCCCGAGTGACGCATCGATCACCCGTTGGGCCACCGCGTCGGCGGTAGGCCCCTCGGCCTGCAGGTCGCTATTCTGTGGACTGGGCTCGCTCACGATGCGCCTCCTGGATCACCACATCAGGACTGTGGCTTGCCACTATGGCCCAGTCCGCGATCGCTGGCAAGGCCAACCCCACTCACTCGGTCCAGTCGAAGAACCCCTTGCCCGATTTTCGACCCAGCTCACCGCGAGCTACCTTGTCCCGCAGCAGCTGCGGCGGCGCGAACCGCTCCCCCAGAGTCGATTCCAGGTATTCGGCGATGCCGAGCCTGACATCCAATCCCACGAGGTCGGTGGTTCGCAGCGGGCCCACCGGATGTTTGTAGCCCAGCACCATGGCGGTATCGATGTCTTCGGCCGACGCGACACCCTCCTCGACCATCCGCATCGCTTCGAGTGCAATCACCACTCCCAATCGGGAACTGGCGAAGCCCGGCGCATCGTTGACGATCACCGGGGTTTTCCCCAGCAGTCTCACCCAGCCGCGGGCTGCTTCGGCGAGCTCGTCAAGGGTCCGCGGTGCAAGGATCACCTCGATCAGCGTGGAAGCAGGCACCGGGTTGAAGAAATGCAACCCACAGAACCGGTCCGGGCGTTGCAGTTTTTCGGCTAGTCCACCAACCGACAGTGATGAGGTGTTGGTCGCCAGCCACGCGGTGGGCGCCAACCGTGCTTCGACAGCCGTCAACGTGGCCGACTTCAGGTCGAAATCCTCGGGCACCGCCTCAACCACTAGCCCACAGGCTTCGAACGCCGCGTAGTCTGCCGACACGGAGACTCGCGCGGACAACGCCTCAAGGTCTTCCGATGTGGTCCCGCGCTGCACACTTTTACCCAGTGCGTCGAGGACACGCTGCCTGGCCGCCTCGGCGGCGGCGTCGTCGCGCTCGACGACGACGACTGCGGCGCCCGCAGTGCAGAACGCGTGGGCGATGCCAGCGCCCATCCGGCCGCCGCCCAGGACACCAACCGTGCGGGGGATTGCTGGCGATGGGTTCATTTGTTCTTCCTGTCGAGGAATGCCTGCATCCGGTCGAACTTCGCGTCGGATTCGAACAGGATGCCCTGAGCCAGCTGGTCGATGACCGGGTGAGCCTCGGGCGGGGCGTGGAAGACAGACTTGGTGATGCGGACCGCCAACGGGTCCTGCCGGGTAATCCGGTCGGCGAGCGCATTGGCCCCTGTAAGGAGGGCGTCTGGTTCGTGGATTTCGGTGATGAGCCTGACGGCGAGCGCCTCGTCGGCGCCGAGGATGCGCCCGGCCAGCAGGATCTCTTTCGCCAGTGGTTCGCCGACCAGGTCCCGGAGCCGCCAGGTGGCGCCGGCGGCAGCCAGGATGCCGAGGCCGGTCTCGGGGTTGCCGATCTTCAGGGTAGGCGTGCCGATCCTGAAGTCAGCGGCGTAGGCAAGTTCGGCCCCGCCGCCAAGCGCGTACCCGTCCAACGCGGCGATCACCGGCAGAGGCAGCCGGCCGATGCGTGCGAAGAGGGTGGAGTTGATCCCGGCGAACGCGTCGTCGCGGCGCCGTTCCCGCAACTGGGCGATGTCGGCGCCGGATGCAAACACGCCGTTACTTCCCGCGAGGATGAGGACGCGCGGCTGCCTCTCCAATGATTCACAGACCGCATGGAGCTCATCGACCATGGTCTGGTCGATGGCGTTGCGGACCTCGGGGCGGTGCAGTTGGACGGTGAGGCGGTCGCCGTCGTCAGTGACCTGCAGAGTGGTGAACCGGTCCATCAGACGCGCTCCAGCAGCATGGCGGTGCCCTGCCCCACGCCGACGCACATGGTGGCCAGACCGATGGCCCGACCTTTGCCGGGCGCCTCGCGCTCCAGACGGCCGAGCAGCGTGATCGCGAGCCGGGACCCTGACGACCCGAGGGGGTGGCCGAGGGCGATGGCGCCGCCGTCGCGGTTCACCAGTTCCTCATCGAGCCCGAGCCGTCGGATGCAGGCGATGGATTGGGTGGCGAACGCCTCGTTAAGTTCAACAGCGGTGAGGTCGCCGATGCTCAGCCCCGTCCGCTGAAGCACCTTCTGTGTGGCCGGCACCGGCCCAATGCCCATGATGGCCGGCGGGACGCCCGCTGATGCGCCGTCGAGGATGCGGGCACGGGCGGCGAGGCCCAATCGGTTGACTGCCGCCTCGGACGCGACGATGACGGCTGAGGCGCCGTCGTTCAGTGAGCTGGAGTTGCCAGCGGTGACCACTCCGTCCTTCCTGACGACCGGCCGGAGTCCGGCGAGCACGTCGAGGGTGGTGTCGGCGCGGGGTCCTTCGTCGGTGTCGACGGTGACCTCGCGCTTGCCGTAGCGGGTCTGCACTGGAACGATCTCGTCGCGGAAGTGGCCCGCTTCAATAGCTGCGAGTGCCCGCTGGTGGGACCGAAAGGCGAAGGCGTCGGCGTCGGCGCGGGTGATGCCGTCCACTGACGCGAGCTCCTCGGCCGTCTCTGGCATCGAGTAGGTGGTTTTGTCCTGGGCGGCGAACACCGGGTTGGTGAAGCGCCAGCCGATGGACGTGTCGAAAATCTCCCCGGGCTTGGCGAAGGCCTTGGCGGGCTTCTCCATTACCCAGGGCGCACGGCTCATCGATTCCACGCCGCCGGCGACGACGATGTCGGCGGCGCCGGACTTGATCATGTGGGACGCCATGATGATCGCTGACAGGCCCGACGCGCAGAGCCGGTTGACGGTGATGCCGGGGACCGTGTCCGGGATTCCGGCCAGGAGCGATGCCATGCGGGCGACGTTGCGGTTTTCCTCGCCGGCACCGTTGGCGTTGCCGAGGATGACTTCGTCGATGTCGCCGGAGTCGATTCCTGCGCGGGCCACCGCTTCGCGGATCGCCAGCGCTGCGAGGTCATCGGGCCTGACCCCGGAAAGCGCTCCACCGTAGCGACCCACCGGGGTACGAACCCCGTCGACCAGAAATGCTTCGGCCATGCCTGCCTCCAGAATCATCAGCGATTGTGTTAGTCATCCGGGCAGCTCAATTACTGACCGTTCGTTCTATATTACAGACGTGCCAGGAATGGTGGCGTCCCCGCACACCCGCTGTTGCGCCACCACTCGACTACGGGTGCGCCACTATTCTGGCGGCGTGAGCTGGTGCTCCGCCCCGACGACCCGTCCCGCCTTGAGCCGAAGCTCGCGACCGGTGGGAAGACCGCCGAACCACCGCCGCAATTCGCGGTCGTGGCTGACGACGAGTGTCCCGTCATAACCGGCCAGAGCGTCCTCAAGCTCGCCCACCAGGACCGGGGCGAGGTGGTTGGTGGGTTCGTCGAACAGGATGACGTCGTAGCGGCCTACCAGGAGCCGGGCCAGGGCCAGCCGGCGGTATTGTCCGGCCGAGAGGGTTCCCACCGGGACCAGGAAGTCGGCAGTGCGGAAGAGCCCCAGGTTGAGCAAACGGTCGGCGTGTTCGTCCAGGTCCCCGTGCAGGCCTGCGGCGAAGGCCGGGAGCAGCCGTAACGACGGTTGCCGGTGCGGTGCCAGTTCCTGCGGAAGATACCCCAGGCGACCCCGTTGGGTGACAACGCCCTCGTCGACCGGACAGACGCCTGCCAGGACGTTGAGCAGGGTGGTCTTACCCGCGCCGTTGGGCCCGGTAATAAGGAGGTTCTCCCCCGCCCCCACGCTGAGGGACTCCACCGCCAAGCGCTCACCCACCGAGACACCCGCCAGCTCCAGCACGGGGCCAGTCACCGACTGGCCGCCAAACTGCGCCGACAGGACGAGCGGCTGAGGCGGCCGGTCCACCGGCTGCTCCTCCAGCCGGCGCAGCCGCTCCTGTGCGTTGCGTTTTTGGCTGGTGATGGCTTCCTGCACGGTGCCCTGTTTGAAGTCGTAGCCCATTTTGTCGCCGTCGCGCCGGCGACCGTACCCCATCCGCCCCTCCACCACTGCGGCCTTGGCCCGTTCGGCTTCCTTGGCGTCGAGCCACTGCTGGTAGTCCTGCTCCCAGCGGCGGCGCTCAGCAATTTTGGCCTTGAGATACCCCTCGTACCCGTCGCCGTAGCGCCGCAACTCGCGGCGGTCGCCGTCCACCTCGATGATCGTCGTAGCAAAGGTGCGCAGGAAGGAGCGGTCATGGGTGACTGCGACGACGGCACCACGGTGCGCTGCGAGCTCGCGCTCAAGCCAGCCGACGGCGTCGTCGTCGAGGTGGTTGGTCGGCTCATCCAGGAGCAGGATGGCGGCCGGGTCGGCCAGCAGGCAGGCTAGGGCCAGGCGCTCCTGTTCACCGCCGGACAGGGTGTCGAGGGTACGCGTCCGGGAGAAGTCGCCGAGCCCGAGCTGGCTGAGGGCAGCGTCGACCCGGGAGTCAACGCTGTACCCCTCGTGCAGGTCGTACTCGGACTGGGCGACGCCGTAACGTTCCAGCTCGTCGGCATCGGCTGAATCAAGCGACGCCTCGCGGGTCCGAAGCTCGGCTTCGAGGGCACGGATGCCGCTGAGGGCCGCGTCGATCACCGTACCGACGGTGTCGGTTGGGGCGTGGTCGAGGGTTTGTGGGAGGTGGCCCACCGCGCCATGCACGGCGACCTGGCCGCCGTCGGGAACCTCCACCCCGGCGATCAGGCGGAGCAGCGTTGATTTGCCGGCACCGTTCTCGCCTACCACCGCGACCCGTTCGCCGCGGCCGATGGTCAGCTCCACATGGTCGAGGAGCAGGCGGTCGCCGTACCCATGGGATACGTCGGAAAGTTGTAGATGTTCGGTCAAGAGGTCCTCGCAGTGTCGAAAAGGGCGCCGGCAGGGCAGCACAGGGGCCGGGCGGTCGTCGCCGGCGGGTCAGACGGATGCAAGGCTATTTCCTCATGGGACCAGCGTGCTCCCGTGTGGCCAAGCCGTCAACCTGATACCGGTTGTCGGGCCTGTCGCGGTGGGGACGGATCTCCGACAGGATGGGGCCATGACAGTCTGCCGCTTGCCCTGGTACTGGACAGAGACCAACCCCGGCATGCCGCCGGATCCGGCCCACGACGCCGCCACCGCGTCCAGTCAGCACTGGATACGTGCGGTGGACGTTGAGTGCACAGCGGACCTGCTTTTTGCGTGGACCACCCAGCTTCGCCGGGCACCCTACAGCTACGACCTGCTGGACAACTTCGGGCGGCGCAGTCCCCAGCTGCTCGATCCGCGGCTGATCGACGTTCGAGTGGGAGATCCGGTAATGCGGATCTTCACTGTGTCGGCGGTCGATCCGGGACGGTCGTTCGCGGTCGTACCCCGTTCAGAGCGGGCCGCCCATCTCTTCGGCGCGCTAGTGATCGAGTACGCGGTGGAACCTGTGGATTGTGGGTCGCGACTGGTGGCCAGCCTTTCGGTACCGCTGCCCGCCGGGCCGCTGTCCGGGCTGCGGCAGGCGGCACTCGCGTGGGGTGACCTGGTGATGATGCGCAAACAACTCCGTGAACTTCGGCGGCTGGCCGAACGGGATCATCGCACCCTGGACTCCGGCCCCTGACCGAGGAGCGCGACCGGCAACGCCCGGCGGGGTGGACGCCCTCAGTCGGCCCGGAGTCTGCGGCGCAGCACCAGTAGGGCGGCGACGACGCCCGCACCCGCGACGACCACCGTCGTCGGTCCCTGATCGAACCCACCAATTGTGGCGCCCGTATCGGCGCCACCGACCGGTACCTGCGCTACCTGCGGGACAGGAAGCGCCGGACCGGGGACGGTGGTGAAGGTCTGGTCAAAATCGATGAAGCAGGGGTACCGACCGTCCGAAAACACGATGTTTCCGGGATTGGCTGTGCAGAGGTTCGTTCCGTCGGCGGCGATGACACCGCCCTGGACGAGGGTCACGGTGTGTGGATCGACGACTGTTGCCTGATCGAATGGGACGAGCTGAATGGTGTCCACGGGACGGGCCTCGGCTCCGGTGGCGCCCATCAACGCGAGACTCCCAGCGATTGCGCAACCGGTCAACACTCTGGTGCTGTTCGCTTTCCCCCTCCGGGTGCCCGCCCCTGTGGTGACCTCCTGGTACCGGCACATCAAGCAATCGGCTCATCCGCGAGCACAAGAGGATAACGAAAAGCCCACGGGACCCCGGCGCACCCGCGATCACCCCAAGAGGACGGCGCGAAGCTAGACTCGATGGGTGACTATCGACCTTCCCCCACAGGTTTCGGACCTCTTTGACCCTGCCCGCTGGCGACTCGTGTCAGGGTTCGGAGACCTGCAGGATATTACCTATCACCGTCAGGTCGAGCGGAGCCCCGGCGGGGCGGCGCGGGATCTCCCGACCGTCAGGATTGCGTTCAATCGGCCGGAGGTCCGTAATGCGTTCCGGCCGGGAACGGTTGACGAGCTGTACCGCACCATGGATCACGCCCGGATGACGTCCGACGTCGCCACCGTGCTGCTGACCGGCAACGGGCCATCCCCGAAAGACGGCGGCAATTCGTTCTGCTCCGGCGGCGACCAACGGATCCGCGGCCGCGACGGGTACCGGTACGCTGACGGCGAGACCAGCGAGAGTGTCGACCCCGCCCGTGCAGGACGGCTCCACATTCTTGAGGTGCAACGGTTGATGCGGACGATGCCGAAGGTAATCATCGCCGTCGTCAACGGGTGGGCTGCCGGCGGCGGGCACAGCCTCCATGTGGTGGCGGACCTGACGATCGCCTCCCGCGAGCACGGAAAGTTCAAGCAGACCGACGCCACCGTCGGTAGTTTCGACGCCGGGTACGGCTCCGCGCTGCTGGCTCGCCAGATCGGGCAGAAGAAGGCGCGTGAGATCTTTTTCCTGGCCCGCGAGTACTCGGCCGAGGAGATGGTCGCCATGGGTGCGGTCAACGAGGCGGTGGATCACGCGGAGCTGGAGAACGCTGCCCTGCAGTATGCGGCGGACATCGCGCGGCAAAGCCCCCAGGCGATCCGCATGCTCAAGTTCGCCTTCAATTTGGCCGACGACGGCCTCGCCGGCCAGCAGGTCTTCGCCGGTGAAGCCACCCGGATGGCCTACATGACCAACGAGGCAGTCGAGGGCAAAGAGGCCTTCCTGGAAAAACGGGCGCCAGACTGGTCCGCCTACCCCTACTATTTCTAGGCCACCATGGAATTGCTACCGATCCACACGCCGTCCGGCGCCGACCCCCATGCCGTCCTCACGCCGCTGGCCGCCGCGCTCTCTGGGGAGGGCCCCGCCGTCGCACCCCATGCCGACGCGGGGCAGCGCTTCGAGGGAGAATTGCCCAACGATGAGATTGCCGCGGTCCTCAGCACCTCGGGATCGACCGGCGTCCCCAAACAAACGATGCTCAGCGTCGATGCGCTGGCGGCCTCAGCGATGGGTACCGCCCTCGCACTCAAGGCTGAGGGGCAGTGGCTTCTCTGCCTGCCGGTCCACTATGTGGCAGGTTTCCAGGTGCTGGTCCGGTCGCTGTACGCAGGAACCCGGCCCTGGGCCATGGATCTGGCCGCGCCATTTACCGCCGAGGCGTTCATCCAAGCTGCCGGGGAGCTCACCGACAGGGTCCGCTTCACCTCACTGGTCCCCACCCAGTTGCACCGTCTCCTCCAGGACCCGCGGCCCGAGACGCTTCAGGTACTCCGCCGGTTCGACGCCATCCTGCTGGGCGGCGCCCCGGCCTCCCCTGCACTGCTCGGTGACGCCCACAAGCACGGGCTGAACTTGGTGCTCACGTATGGCATGAGTGAGACGTGCGGGGGCTGCGTGTACGACGGCGTCCCCCTGGACGGGGTCGACCTCACCACCGAGGAGGACCGACTGTGGATCAGCGGACCAGTCCTGGCTGAGGGGTATTTGGGGCAGCCCGAGCTGAGCGCGGACCGGTTCGCGTTCAACTCCGGTCGCCGCTGGTTCCGGACCGACGACGCCGGTGACTTCACCGACGGGATCCTGACCGTTTCCGGGCGGCTCGATGATGTGATTGTGACCGGTGGTCTGAAGGTGTCAGTCGCGGCGGTAACTTCAGTTATTGAAAACATGCCCGGTGTCCGGGAGGCCCTGGTGCTGGGCATCGACAGTGCCGAATGGGGCACCGTGGTGGCCGCCGCCGTCGTCGGGCAGGTCAGTGCCAACGAGGTGCGCCAGCACACACGGGCCTCCCTTGGTGCTCACGCGGTGCCCCGGATCATCCTGGGTCTCGAATCAATTCCACTCCTGTCCAACGGCAAACCTGATCGACTGGCTGTTCGGTCGCTGCTCGAACAATCCGACGCCTAGACTCACCACTCCCCCAAACGAGAAGGACAGCACCGTGGCTACTGCCGCACAATGGCTTGAGGGCGCCCGCCCGCGAACCCTCCCCATGGCTATTGCACCAGTGATCGTGGGTTGCGCCGCTGCGTTCGACCTTGAGGCATTCAGACCCGTCAATGCCCTGCTGGCCGCGGTCGTTGCCATCATGCTGCAGATAGGGGTGAACTACGCCAACGACTACTCCGACGGCGTCAGGGGAACCGACGCGGACCGGGTGGGTCCGCTCCGCCTGACCGGATCCGGCGCCGCACGGCCCGGACAGGTCAAGTGGGCGGCGTTCGCGTGTTTCGCGCTGGCAATGATCGCGGGTACCAGCCTCATTGTGCTTTCCCAGACCTGGTTCCTGCTGCTGGTGGGCGTCGGATGCGTGGCCGCCGCCTGGGGGTACACCGGCGGGCGCAACCCCTACGGGTACATGGGGCTCGGAGATGTGTTTGTGTTCGTGTTCTTTGGCCTGGTCGCGACACTCGGCACCACCTTCACGCAGGCGGGCCAGCTGAACGCTGCAGCCTGGATCGGGGCGATCTGCACCGGGATCATTGCGATGGCGCTTCTGATGGCCAACAACGTGCGCGATATCCCGACGGACCGCGAGGCGGGAAAGATCACCCTTGCCGTGCGGCTCGGGGACACCGCAGCACGGATCACCTACGTGATGATGCTCGCCGCGGCACTGTTGCTGCCCATGTTTTTGGTGTACGACTACCCGTGGGTGCTGCTGGTACTGCTGCTCGTTCCGGCGTGTCTGATGCCGAGCTGGCTGATGCTCAAGGGCAAAAAGCGGCGCAGTCTGATCCCGGTTCTGAAGCAGACCGGTCTGATCAACCTGGGGTTTAGCGTACTGTTCGGCGCCGGAGTGGTCCTCACGACAGTGCTGGCTTAGCCGCGGGGCTTGCGATCCGCGTTGACCGACGTGTTCGGGTCATAGACGTCCTCGGCGGCGGCGTCGTCGAGCTCGGAGAGGTTACGCCGCGGAGGCGCACCGTCCTTGAGCCGGCGCTGCAACGACGAGGAGGCGGCATCACGCAGGGACCGGAAGAACAGGTAGGTCACGCACCAGGCGAGGATGGCTGCGACGACTGCCGAGAAGATGGCACCGAGGCCCAGCCAGTAGGAGATGACGAAGAAAACCACGACGAGGCCGAGGCGGAGGGCAGTGAATTTGAAGAAGGGCACTCATCAAGTTTACTCGCCTACAATTGACAGATGCCTCGCCTGTTGTTGTTTCTCATCCTCGTTGCGGTCGCCGTCATTGTCTACGCGCTGATCGACTGCATTATGACCAAGGCGCACTCGGTGCGCAGCATTTCCAAGCCAGCCTGGATCGCAGCGATCGTCCTGGTACCCCTGCTCGGCGCTGGGCTTTGGTTCCTGTTTGGACGCCCCCGCCCGAGCGGCACCCGCGGTCGTCAGCGTCCCGCTCCCCGGCATCCCACAGCACCCGATGATGACCCCCAATTCCTGCGGAACCTTGAGGCGAAGCGCCGCCAGGAGGCACGCGAGAAAGAGAACCGGCGCAAGGAACGCGAACTCCGCGCAGCGCAGGAGAAGAAGGCCCGCGAGGACCAGCAGAAAGACGACGGCGAAGCCGGCAACGAGCCGGGCGGCAAGACCGTCTGACCGTCGCGTTCAGCGCCGTCACCGGGCCGGGGAGGCAGCACCTGACGGGAGGTCCACCGGCGGATCGCGTTCGCCGTCGTCGTCAACGCCTCCAAATCGGTGAGCAACCCGGACTTTGGTGGCGGCTATACTCAGCACCGATGTCCAGGTTGACCCCCGCGGACCGGATTGCTCACTCAGGCGTAGCTGTGCAGGCCCGAGAAGTAGATGTTCACAATCGTGAAGTTGAAGACAATGCACAGGTAGCCGATGATGCACAGCCAGGCCGCGCGAGTACCGGTCCAGCCGCGGGTTGCCCGTGCGTGCAGGTAGCCGGCGAAGACCACCCAGATCACGAAGGTCCACACTTCCTTGACGTCCCAACCCCAGTAGCGACCCCAGGCTTCCTCTGCCCAGATGGCCCCAGCCATCAGGGTGAACGTCCACATCACGAAGGCGACGGCGTTGATCCGGTAGGAGAGGTTCTCCAGACTGAGCGCCGACGGAACCAGGCGCATGAAGGGCGCGCGGTCGGCGCCACCCGCAGCGAGCTTGCGGATCCGGCTCGTCTGAATGAGTTGCAGGACCGACATAGCGAACGTCAGGGTGAACAGCGCCGAAGCGGCCACCGCAACCGATACATGGATGATGAGCCAGTAGCTCTGCAGCGCGGGGACCACGTTGCCTGCCGGGGTGAAGAACCCGATCGTCGCGGCACACAGCATCACCAGGGTCAGGCCGATCACAAAGGTGCCCAGGAACCGGAGATCCTTGCGAATCAGCACCACGAGGAACACCAGCACCACGACCAGCGCACCGGTGGTGCAGAATTCGTACATGTTGCCCCAGGGAACCCGGTTCGTCGCCAGTCCACGGGAGACCACGCCCGCCGCGTGAATGACCGCGGCCACCACGGTCAGGACGACGGCGATGCGTGCCAGCTTCCGCTGGCCCGAGTAGTCCATCGCGTCGTCGGCGGTGGTGCCGTTGGTAACCCCGGTGGAACCGGCGCGGATGGTCGGCCGGCTACCCTGGTCGGCACCCACGCGCACAAGCCGCTCGGCTTCCTGTGCGGCGGCCAGATTCTCCTCGACCGCGCGGATCCGCTTGCTGCTCTTCACCAGGTCGAGCGTAAAGATAATGAACGCGACCGTATAGGTGAGGGCAGCGAGCAACATGAAGCGCTCGCTAAACTCCCCCAGGGTCTGATTAATTGTTGGCATTAGCTGTCCTTACCATTTCCTGCCTGGTGTGATGCGTGTTCGGTGGTGGTGCTGTCTGAGACGTCAGGCTTTCCATCGTGCTCCTCAACCCGGCCTTCCACCAGCCACCGCTCCCGCAGCGCCTTGTCGATGGCCGCCCCTTCGCCAATAAGCCGATGATCTTCACCGCGGGCCAGTAGCCCATACTCAACCATGATGCGACCATCGGGATGGGTCCCAGTGCGGACCCAGACCCGGCGTCGGCCGATGAACAGGGACGCGCTGAGCCCGGTCAGCGCCAGGGTGGCAAAGATGAGGGCACCCAACTGGCCCGGGTCGTGGCGGACGTCCACGGCAATGTAGCGATCCAGTCCGTCGAAGGTGATCGACCCTCTGCCTTCCGGCAGGTCGTAGGTCTGTCCCGCCCCAAGGACGATTCCGCCCTCGTCGCTGCTGCGGCTGTTGAGCTCGGTCAGGTCCTCGGTGTCCAGGACATAGACGCTGCGCGGTTCGCCGTCGTCGAGACCCAGGTCACCGTAATACGAGTTGAGGTTCAGCTGTGGGTTGAACGGGTCCGGGTCGCGGGAGAAGGCGACGCCGTCCTCACCAACGAACGCCGTCGGAAGGAAGAACCCAACGAAGCCCAGCTGGTCCGGCGCTGCATCGGGAGCCTTGATGACCATGAGCGAAGTGAATAACCCATCCTGCGGGATCGTGACCACCGGCCCCTGCATGGCAATGTCACCGTTGCCATCGCGGACAGTGACTACCGGCGCATACCCGTTGCCGACCAGGTAGATGCCCGTACCGCCGATACTCAGTGGCGAGTTGACCTTCAGGACCTGTTCCACTTCCTCTGCGCCAGGGCCATCCTTGGTGGTGACGTTGGCAGTGAAGTCGAGGGGTTGGCCGTAGTGGGTTTCCTGACGATCGAACTGCACATCGAACTTGTCGAGCCGCAGCGAATACGGTTCGAGTTGGCCAGCACTGAAGTTAGCGCCGGGGGTGAACGTGTCGTAGCCCACCAGGGTATTGACGAAGCTGTCGCCTTCCACAATGATTTTCTGCCCGCTGTAGCCGAACAGACCACCGAGCGCCACGGAGATCAGAACGCCGATCAGCGAGAAGTGGAACACCAGATTGCCGACCTCTTTGAGGAAACCGCGTTCGGCGCCCACCGAGGGTTGCGCCGATTCCATGTCACGCAGGTCCACCCGGTAACCACGCTTCCTCAGCATGGCCGCGGCGTCTGAGGCAGCTGAGGCTGCGGTGATCTGCGAGCCGCCGACCTGTGCCGCGGCGGGGAGAACGAGTGTCCCGTAAATCGGCATCCTGGAGAGCTTTCGGGGCGTCCGGGGCGGCTTCGACTTCATAGCCCGGCCGTGGGCGATGGCCCGCGGGATGACGCAACCGATCAAGGAAATGAAGAGCAGCAAATAGATGGCCGAAAACCAGACCGACGAGTACACGTCGAAGAGCTGGAACCAGTCGAGGATCGGCCCGGTGTCCGGGTTGTCCTGAATGTATTGGGTGACCACCGCCGGATTGGCCGGGCGCTGCGGGAACAGTGATCCGGGCACCGCAGCAACCGCAAGGAGGAGCAACAGAAACAGGGCTGTCCGCATGCTGGTGAGCTGGGTCCAGCCCCAGCGCAAGCTCCCGCGGACGCCAAGAGCGGGCAACGCGACATCTGGCTTGTCACGCTCGGGAGAATCGGGGGTCACTGTCTGCCCCCTTTCGAAATGGTCAGAAGTCATTAGATGGGAAGGGTCACCCCTCCGAGCCAGTTCTGTAGTTCATTGATCCACAGGTTCCAGACGCCGGTGGTCATGAGCACGCCGACCACCACCAGCATGCCGCCGCCGCCGCGTTGCAAGGACAGCCGGTGCTTTCTGAAGAAGGCCATCGCACCCATGCCGCGGCGAACCCCTAACGCGATCAACAGGAACGGGAGCCCCAGCCCCAGGCAGTAGACGAAGGTGAGGGCCGCCCCTTTGGCGGCGCTGGCGTCGTCGTTGGAGAACGCCAGCAGTTGCACAGCCGACAGGGTGGGGCCGATGCAGGGTGCCCAGCCCAGACCAAACGTCAAGCCGAGTAACGGGGCACCCCAGAGACCGGTTGGAACCTTCGTCCGCAGCTTCTTTTCGGTCTGGAACCAGGAAAAGCCGCCCATGAAGATCAGCCCCATCAACACCACCACGACACCCATAACGGGGATGAGCCAACTCTCGGAACCCACCATCCACGCCCCCAACTGGCCAAACAACGCACCGTATGCCATGAAAACCACCGAGAATCCGAGGACAAACAGCGCAATCCCGGTCAACATCCTGCCGCGCTTCTGTTGTTCAAGGTCGACGCCGGTAAGCCCCGTGACGTACCCCAGGTAGCCAGGCACCAAGGGAAGAACGCACGGGGACGCGAAGGAAACAAGCCCGGCGAGCAGTGCCACCGGTAATGCAAGGAGCATGGATCCATTCAGCACCGTATCGGCGAACACGTTGCTGGTGGCCAGCGGAACGGATCTACCGACGGCGGCGCTGAAATAGAGGGGAAAGGTCACAGTCGGTTACTCGGCCAACGCGGCTTCGATGAGGGCGCCGAGCGTACTTTTGTCGGCCAACCCGAGAATCCTCGCGGAGACGCGGCCTTCCCTGTCGATGACGAGGGTGGTGGGCACGGCCTGCGGAGGAACGTAGCTGGTCATGGCCAACAGCAGCCCACCGTCCTGATCATTGATGCTCGGGTAGGGAATGTCGAAGGTACGTTCGAACGCCTCGGCGGTATCTCTGGTGTCGCGGATATTGACCCCATAAAACTGGGCTCCCGCTGACTCGTGTTCCTCGTGCAACGCCACCAAATCGGGTGCTTCTTCGCGGCAGGGCGCGCAGGCGGCGTACCAGAAGTTCACTACGGTGACCTGACCAACCCAGTCCGCCGAGTCCACGGTGGTTCCGTCGTAGCTAGTTCCAGTGATGTCCAAGGGCTCGCCCCGTTCAGCCACCGAATACTCGGTCACCGAACCATCGCCGGCAATGTAGTTTTTGTTGTCGCCGACGACGGCTTGCTGAGCCAACGGATCGTCGGCGGCGCACGCTGAGAGGGCGATTGAGGCGGTTAGCCCAATGGCCAGCGCCACGCCCAGCTTCTGTAGGCGGCCGGCGGATCGATCAGTATTGTTCACAGCTTCTTCCACATTTCTACAACGTGTAGTAATACTATTATGCTCCCGGCAGGTTTGCTGCACCGGCCAAAAGGTCAGCGCCGGGCTCCTCGTAGCGCACCCCGGTCAGGCGCCCGGCGTCGAAATCGAGGGACGTAATCGAGGTCAGCGTGCATTCGCGTTCGCGGGGGTCATGCCAGAGCCTGCGGTTCTCCGCGGCGAGTCGCGAGACCCAGATGGGCAACTGGTGGCTCACCATAATCACCTCGGCTGGCCCTGCGGACCCGTCGGCTTCGATTTGCCCGACGGCGGCGCGCCGGGCGTCGTCAACAGCCGCCATCATCCGCCCGACCTGCTGACTGTAAGGCTCGCCCCAGGACGGGCGAAAGGGGTTGGCGAGCAGCGGCCAGTAGCGTGGATACCGCAACTGGCGGGCAACCTGGGCCATGCCCTCGAAACGGCTATAGGCCTCGATGACCCGGTCATCGGTCACAATATCAAGTCCAAGCTGCTCGGCGATGGGGGTAGCGGTCTCCTGCGCACGGGTCAGCGGGGACGCCACCAATCGGACGATGTGGGCGCCGTCGTTGACTCGCCCGGCGAAGTGTCCCGCAACCCGCTGGGCCATTTCCTGGCCCAGGGCGGAGAGGTGAAAGCTCGGCAGCCTGCCGTAAAGCACGCGCTCGGGGTTGTGGACTTCGCCGTGACGCACGAGGTGGACAGTAGCAAGGGACATGGGTCCAGTTTCTCAGAGTTCGGGCGGGCAGCTAAATCCGCCATGTCGGATTTATTTGAACATTTGAGTAACTTGGGGAATAATTGATGCAAATGCATGTTTATTAGAGGTGACGGCCTTCCGGCCGCCACGGCTGCATAACCCCAGACCGCATTACGATCAGGAGAACCATCATGGCAATTCCCACCGGACTGAACAACGGCACCTGGACCTTCGACGGCTCACACAGCGAGGTCGGTTTCAGCGTCCGGCACGCTGGCATCAGCAAGGTCCGCGGCAACTTCGACACCGTTGACGCCGCCCTGCACGTCGGATCCTCACTCAACGATTCCAAGGTCACCGCCACCATCCAGACCGCTTCCTTCAATTCCAACGACGCCAACCGCGACGGCCACGTACGCGGGGAAGACTTCTTCGATGTCGAGCGCTTCCCCAAAATGACCTTCGAGTCGACCTCCATCGAGGGCGCTGGCGAGACCTACCAGCTCGCAGGCAACCTGACTATCCGCGACGTAACCCTTCCCGTGGTCTTCGAAACCGAATTCAATGGCGTTGCAGTCGATCCGTTCGGTGCAACCCGCGCCGGGTTCTCCGGCAAGACCGTCATCTCCCGCAAGGACTTTGGTCTGACCTGGAATGCAGCACTAGAAGCCGGCGGCGTGCTCGTCGGCGATAAGGTGACCATCAACCTTGATGCGGCATTCGTAGCCCCGGCCAAGTAGTCATTTTCCGCTGGCGGCTGTCGCTCTCCATTGGAGGGCGACAGCCGCTTCCGTTTAATCCCACCGGCGCCCAACCCTCCGCGCTAGGGTTGGCTGTGTGACCCCACAGGGTTTGTACCAGTCCGTCTCTAATGAACAGGAACCGGCAATGAGCACACCTCCCAATGACCACAATTCCGGTCAGGACATGCCTCCGCGCAACAACCCAGAGACACAGCAGCCTGCCTCAGGACAGCTCGCGCCGGACGGCCAGGCGGCCCCCTATGGCTACCAGACAGCTCAGCCTTCCGCCTACAGCTACCCGGGGAACATGGGACAGGTGTCAGTGACGGAGAAGGGCGCTGCGCCGAAGGAAGTGGAGCGGGCCTTCTGGCTGATCATCGCGGCCGGTGTACTGAGCTTCATCTCGAGCATCATCGGCGTGCTATCCATCCCGACGCAGGGGCCTGCCGGGGGCGCTGGCATTGCGTTGACTCTGGTTTTCGCCGCTGTAGCCACCGGAATCTATATTCTGCTTGCGATCTTCATCCGCAAAGGTCACAACTGGGCCAGAATCACTGCAACCGTGCTGGCGGTACTTTCGGTCCTGTCCTACCTATTCGGCCTCCTATCGTTGTCAATGCTCGAGGGTAGTGACTTGCTGCAGGGGCAGGAACTCACGACTCCGGGGCCACTGGAGACCGGCATCGGGATTCTTGCTCTCGTACTTGGTGTGCTTGGGGTCGTTATGACCTTCCTGAAGCCGGCACGCCCATATTTCCAAAAGCAGATAGTTCCCGGTCAGTTCTAGGGGCAAGCAGCCCCTCAGAGACTACTGGGCGGTTCGGGTGCGGGAGTCGGCAGCACTGTCCGGCTCCTGCGCCCGCTGTGCGTGATAGGCAAGGATCTGCAGTTCGGTAGCCATGTCAACCTTCCGCAACTGGACGCTCGCCGGCACCTGCAACACCACGGGGGCGAAGCTCAGGATGCTCGTGATGCCTGCAGCGACCAGCCTGTCGCACAGCGATTGAGCCACGGCCGCGGGGACCGCTAGCACCGCCATATTGGCGCGGGTCCGTTCCAGCACCTGCTCCAGGTCGCCGATCGGGCTCACCCGCAGCCATCCGACTTCTGCCCCGACCACCAACTGGTCAGCGTCGAACAGGGAGACAATTTCAAAACCTCTTGATTCAAAGCCAGAGTAACCGGCCAAAGCCCGGCCGAGGTTGCCTGCCCCGATGATCGCCACGCGCCAGTCCAGGGTAAGCCCGAGCGCGGCGGAGATCTGCCGGTTCAGATATTGCACGTCATAACCCACGCCCCGGGTCCCGTAGGAACCGAGGTAGGACAAGTCCTTGCGCAGGATCGGTGAGTTGACACCAGCCGCTTCCGCCAGCCGATCGGAGGACACTCGTTCGGTTCCCTCGGCCAACAGCGAGGTGAGTGCCCGCAGGTAGATGGTCAGGCGCGTCAAGGACGCTGTCGGGATCTGCCGTGCGGCGGCACCGCTTCCCGACAGGTGTAGCTCTGGTACGTCCGGCGTCGTCACTTTCAATCGCTCCGTTTACTGTCCGCCCACCGCTTGACGGCGAGGCCATACGACGATGGACTGGCCGACGTCGTAGGTATCTCCACCTTAGGGCGCTTGGCGTGCGGCACAAAGCTGGCCATCCTGCGGTCGGTCACTGCGTGATGAGCCGACGAAGGCGCGCCCCGTCGATCTTCCAAAAGTCCCGTTGCACCCCATTGATAAGTAGTACGGGTATCTCCTCGGCAAACCGTTCCAACAACGCCGGCTCGTCGGCGGTCGAAACTTCGCGCCAGGGCACCCCTAGCTCGTCGCAGACCGAGGCGACCACAACCAAAGCGCCGGCGCACAAATGGCACCCGGGACGGGTCAGCAGCTCAACCGTCGGGGGGTTAGGACCGGGCGCTGGCCGCCCGGTCTGCGAAGGATTAGTCATGCCACTCAAGCTACCGCCTCACCATGCACCGTATGACATCACACCCCCTGACCGGGCTCAAGTGATTTAGACTCACACTATGTCCGCTGCCAGCACCGGGCCCCTGCGGGTCATTCCAGGGGTAGCCGCCACCCTCCCCGGACCGGGAGGCGACGCCGCCTTTTTCGACGTGGACAACACCCTGATGCGCGGCGCAAGTCTCTTCCATGTGGCGCGAAAAATGTATCAGCGTAAAGCGTTCACGCTTCGCTTTGCCAGTGGCCTGGCCTGGAAACAGCTACGCTTTGTGATGCGCGGGGAAAATATGACCGATATCAACTCGGTGCGCGACGCTGCGCTGGCCTTTGCTATCGGGATTGCGCACGAGGACGTCAAGGCGCTCGGCGAAGAAGTGTATGACGAAATGATCGCTTCGAAAATCTGGCCTGGAGCGCGCGCACTGGCTGAACAACACCTCAGGTCGGGTCGGCGGGTGTGGCTGGTCACCGGCACCCCGGTGGAGGTAGCGAGCGTTATCGCTAACCGCCTTGGGCTCACCGGGGCCCTGGGCACTGTCGGCGAGGTTGCCGACGGCTTTTACACTGGAAAGCTAGTGGGAGAATTCCTGCACGGCCCGGCCAAAGCGGTGGCCGTGCGCGCCCTGGCAGAAAAAGAGGGCCTGAACCTGCAGCGGTGCTGGGGATACAGCGACTCCTACAACGACATTCCCCTTCTGACCATCGTGGGGCACCCGGTAGCTATCAATCCGGATCGCAGGCTCCGGCGACATGCGCGTGACAATAACTGGCCCATCTACGACTTCCGGAGCGGCCGCCGGGCAGCGACCCTCGGTCTCAAAGCGGCCACGGGCGCCGGCGCGGTGTACGGACTGTGGCGAGGATTCACCAGGATGCGCGGCAGCTAGACAGCCCGTTAACAGTGGAAGGCCCGCCACCAGGGCGAGCCTTCCAACGAAAGTTTATCTACTTCTTATTGCGACGCTGGTGACGGGTCTTGCGAAGCAGCTTGCGGTGCTTCTTCTTGGCCATACGCTTGCGGCGCTTTTTAATTACTGAACCCATAAAGTCCTCACAAACTGATTTTCGGTTTCCGATACGCCGCCCGGGTGGGCGTCACGAACGGATGCTGACAATAACGCAACTACCTACGCGGATCGGCCCTTTCGCCACAAGGGCGCCTAGCCGATAGCGCGTAAAACGCTCCTTAACAGGGTACCGCTTATTGGCGGCACTCCCGACCGGCCCACTTGAAGCATCGCTTCACCGACTATCCGGCTTCCGACTGACCTTCGACGGCTGCACCTTTGACAAACTGTTCAACGGCCGATTCGGGAACCCGATACGAGCGGCCAAACCGCACTGCCGGCATCTCGCCCGCGTGAACCAGGCGGTACACGGTCATTTTGGAAACCCGCATCATGTCGGCGACTTCGGCTACGGTCAAAAATCTGACGTCAGAGAAATTACTCGCTTCTTCCATCCCACATTGCTCCTAACACTGAGGTCTGCACCCCCAACGTGTGCAATCTGAGGCGTGCCACATAGCAGCCGCACGGCGTGTCGTCCAGAATATCAAGGCTTCCCGCCATCACATACTGTAGTGGCTGCTGTGGCCAAAGTGAAAGTGGCGGGAGGTCACAATCCGGCGCCACACCGCGCGAGGCTAGTCCCGGCGGCGTCGAAGCTTGGGCAACTGCGCGAAGAGATCCGCCGCCCGCTCGGCCGCCCGCCCGACTGTGCGTCCGAAGGCAGGCTGACCGACAAGGTCTGTGGCCGGGTCGACAGCCGCTGCAAGCGCTGATGCATGGTGGTGTGCAAGTGCTGCCGTCTCCGGGGCCACCGACTGCGGGACAGATTGGTCAAACGATCCGAGCCATAACTCGATCTCGCGCAGTGGACCCGGCGTAAGGGAGTAGAAGCGACGTTGGCCCTGGGCACGCATCGACACTAGTCCCGCCTCGCGGAGCACTTTGAGGTGCTTGGACACGGTAGGCTGGCTGACTTCCAGTTCGATCACCAGTTCGCCGACCGCTTTATCTCCGGAACGCAGTGATCCGAGAATTTCGCGGCGGGTACCCTCCGCCACGACTGCAAACACATCCTCGATTACCATTCCATTACCCTAACGGCATATATGGGGTTGGTGCTAGTCAAACCAGGGGTCGAGTCCATGGAACGGGAAGACAGCCTTACGGGTCGCCATCACGGTGCGGTCGAGGTCGTCATTCGGGTCGTAGCCGACCTCCCATGAACGCCACCAGGTGTCTGCCCCATCCCCCATCAGCCGTGGCGCATCCGTGCCGTAGTGCTCCAGCACATGGGCGCGCCACGATTCAGGCACGGCCGTCTGCGGGCCGACCGGGGCTCCGGCGGCGACGGCGATTAGTGTCGACCAGGCGCGCGGGACAACGCTGGTGAGGTTGTATCCGCCCCCTCCGGTGGCGATCCACCGCCCCTCGCAGAGCCGGGCGGCAAGATCCCGAATACTGAGCGCCATCTCGCGCTGCGCGTCGATGCTGATCCTGAGATTGGTCAGCGGGTCGTCGACATGGCTGTCGCAACCGTGCTGGCTGAGGATGACCTCGGGCTGGAAAGCCTCGGCCAGTGGCGGGACCACTGCGTGAAACGCCCGCAGCAGCCCGCCGTCGCCAGTGAGAGTGGGCAGAGCGACATTGACTGCCGTACCTTCGGCGCGCGGGCCGCCCGTCTCATTGGCAAATCCAGTGCCGGGGAACAGACTCATCCCGGTCTCGTGCAGTGAAATGGTCATCACACGAGGGTCATTCCAGAAGATGCTCTGGGTGCCATCACCGTGATGGGCATCCACATCGATATAGAGAACCCGTTGCGTACCAGCGTCGAGCAGTCGCTGAATCGCGGCGGCGGCATCGTTATAGATGCAAAACCCGCTGGCCGCCGATCGGCCAGCGTGATGCATGCCACCCCCAAAGTTCACCGCGTGCACGGCGTGTCCACTGAGGACCGCATCCGCAGCTGCAAGTGACCCGCCGACCAGACGCGCGCTGGCCTCATGCATCCCCACAAACGCCGGATTATCCGGGGTGCCCAAACCAACGGCGGCATCAGCCTGATTAGGGTCGCTACCGGCTGTTCGCACCGCCGCAATATAGTCACCGCTGTGCACGGTACCCAACTCGACGTCGGTGGCGACGAAAGGTACCGCCAGTGTGACGCCCTCGCGGTTGAGGAGCCCCAGGTCAGCGGCAAGGCGCGCCGTGAGCGCCAACCGCTGCGGGTTCATCGGATGCGTAGGCCCAAAGTTATAGGCCAGCATGGAGTCGTCCCAGACAACGCTGGTGGGGAACGACGGGGATTCGCTACTCATCATTGACAGGCTACGTGATTTACTGGATGTCTGGACACGCTGGCCCGGTGAAAGTGGTTTACTACTCGAAGGTCATCTGGAGTGATCCATCCGAAGTCGAGACCGCGGAACCGGGGCAAAGCGAGCGCAATGGCAAGAGGACAGCCATCCTGGCTGCGGGAAGAGCAGAGCGTGTACCTCAGGGTGCTGGCTCGTATCCGGGATTTCATCGATGGTGTAGTCAATAGCTCGCCCGCGCGGGTAGCGTTAATCGTCTTTTTCGGCGTCGTCGTCGTCTTCACCGCGTTGCTCAGTCTGCCGATTGCCTCCAGCGACGGCACCGCTACCGCCCTCCACGACTCGCTTTTCACTGCCGTCTCGGCTGTCTGCGTGGTGGGCCTGACGGTCGTCTCGACTGCCGTCCACTGGTCATTCTTTGGCCAGCTGGTGATCCTGATCGGCATCTTCGTTGGCGGTTTGGGGACGCTGACGCTGGCATCCCTGCTTGCCCTGATGGTGAGCAAGCGCCTTGGCGTCCGGGGGAAACTCCTTGCCCAGTCCGCGATGAACAACGCCAGCCGGCTTGGCGAGGTGGGCACCCTGCTGCGGATCGTCATTACCACCTCGGTGGTGGTGGAGATTGTGCTCGCCCTCATGCTCATCCCGCGGTTCATGGTGCTCGGCGAACCTTTCTGGCTTGCCGTATGGCATGGCGTTTTCTATTCGATATCAGCCTTCAATAACGCTGGATTCACGCCTCATTCGGACGGGCTGGTGCCCTACGAAACTGACCTGTTCATCCTGGTGCCGTTGATGGTCGGCGTGTTTCTGGGCAGCCTTGGCTTCCCGGTGATCCTGGTACTCATCCAGTACCGCTTCCACGTCCGTAAGTGGACCCTGCACACCAAACTGACGATGAACGTGTCACTGATCCTCCTCGTCCTGGGCGCCGTCGCGTGGGGAGCACTGGAATGGTCCAATGACAGGACCATCGGAGGTCTCAGCGGCAGCGACAAGCTGATCCATGCCCTGTTTGCATCGGTGATGACCCGGTCGGGCGGTTTCAACCTGGTGGACCAGGCGGAGATGGATTTGACGACCATGCTGCTGACCGACGCCCTGATGTTTGCGGGCGGCGGGTCTGCTTCTACCGCGGGCGGCATCAAGGTCACCACGATCGCCGTGATGTTCCTGGCGATCGTGGCCGAGGCCCGCGGCGACTCGGATGTGAAGGCCTACGGCCGCAAGATTCCCGAAGGCGTGATGCGGGTCGCGATCTCCGTGATCTTCATGGGTGCCACCATTGTGCTGCTCGCGACCGGCGTCCTGCTGTGGATGACTGAAGAGGACCTCAACCGGGTGCTCTTTGAAGTGATCTCGGCGTTCGCTACCTGTGGGTTGAGCACCAATCTCAGCGCTGAGCTGCCACCCGAAGGCAAATACGTCCTTTCCGCCCTCATGTTCGCCGGCCGAATGGGAACCATCACCCTTGCGTCGGCGCTCGCCCTCCGACAACGCAGCACTCTGTACCACTACCCCGAAGAGAGGCCGATCATTGGCTGAAAGACCAGCACACAACGCCCCGGTCCTGGTGATCGGGCTCGGCCGCTTTGGCTCGGCCACCGCCGACCAACTGGTGAAGCAGGGCCGCGAAGTTCTGGCCATTGAACGGGACACCCAGCTCGTCCAGAAATGGTCGGGGGTGCTCACCCATGTGGTCGAGGCCGACGCCACCAACATCGATGCGCTTCGCCAGCTCGGGGCGCAGGAGTTCACAGCCGCCGTCGTCGGGGTTGGCACATCTATCGAATCAAGCGTGCTCATTACCGCGAACCTCGTGGACCTCGGCATCGATCATCTGTGGGTGAAAGCCATCACGCCAGCGCATGGCAAAATCCTGAAGCGGATTGGTGCCAATCACGTCATCTATCCCGAGGCTGACGCCGGGGTGCGGGCAGCGCATCTGGTCGGCGGGCGCATGCTGGACTTCATCGAGTTCGACGACGGCTTTGCGATCGTCAAGATGTATCCGCCCAAGGAGACACAGGGCTTCACCCTGGGCGAATCGGCCGTGCGGTCCAAATACGGGGTCACTGTGGTCGGCGTGAAGTCGCCCGGGGAGGACTTCACTTACGCGCGACCCGATACCAAGGTGACGAGCCGGGACATGCTGATCGTTTCCGGGCACGTCGACCTCCTGGAGCGGTTCGCGGCCCGCCCCTAGCTGACGACGTCGTGTGCGCCGTCGTCGGAACCCCCAGGTTAGGCGCGCTCGGGGTCTAGCTGCCCAATTCCTCCGTGATGGCCTGGGCACGGTTACTGGCCGCCCGCGCTCCAGCGGCGATGATGACCGGCAGATCCAACCGGTCGAACGTCGCGATGGCCTGCTCCGTGGTGCCATTGGGGCTGGTGACGGCACGGCGGAGCGCGGTGGGATCGGCATCCGGTTCGGCCAGCATGAAGCCAGCCCCTGCCACCGTTTCCGTGGCAAGGATTCTTGCCAGTCCCGGGTCCAATCCCAGCTCTACGCCCGCCGCCGCCATGGCCTCCGCAAGATAAAATACATAGGCGGGCCCCGAGCCGCTGACGGCGGAGAGAGCATCCACCTGTTCCTCGGGGATGTCGACGACGGTGCCCGCTGCGCTGAGAATCGCGCGCGTCTGGGCCATCAACGATGCGTCAGCATGGGTGCCCGCCGAGATGGAGAGCACGCCCTTGCCCAGGCGAGACGGGGTGTTGGGCATCGAGCGGATCACCGGCTGCCCGGCAGGGAGCGCAGCCTCCAGCATGGCCAGGGAGATGGCGGCTGCAACGCTGACGACCGTCGTCGTCGATCTCAGGGCCGGCCCGATATCCCGGGCCAGCTCAAGCGTGCCAACTGGTTTGACGCCCAGGATAACGACGTCGGCACTGGCGGCGGCACGGCGGTTCGCCGCCGGGTCCTCGGATGTAGCCAGCACAGTGATTCCATGCGACCGGCGGAGGTCGGCGGCGCGCTCGGCGCTCCGGACGGTGGCGGTCACCAGGCTCGGGGACATCCCACCGGCGAGAAGCCCGCCAAGAATCGCCTCATTCATGGATCCACAGCCAAGGAAGGAAATGGTGGGTTCAGTCGGGTTGCTCATCATCCCATCCTGCCACGGGGACATTCCCGGCGTTGTCCCAGCCTGCCGTGGCAGCAATGAGGAAAAAATAACAGTACACTCGTTATTGCCTGAATAAGGTGCGAGAGATGACGGTCAGACTTTCCTTGGTCTGATCGTCAGGTGCCGGTGAACGACGCAGGATTGCCCCCCACTTTCCTGGACTGCTCACCGGCACCGTCTGTCCGACACATTGAGCTAACAGGTGCCTCCCTGCTAACTCACAAATAGTTGTCCTAATGTTGGTAACACCTCCTAGAGGTGCGAGTGATGAACCGTCAGGTTTCCTTGGCCTGACCCAGGTGCCGTCGAGCAAAAGCGAGTGTGTCCCCCAACCACTTGTCCCGCTCGTCGGCACCTTTCGCTTTTCTGGTGCTCACTTCGACCGCGACGACGCCGCTGAAGCCTGCACCAGCCAGGAACTGCAGCGACTCGGCGCAGCGCTGTGTTCCCTGGCCCGGGAGCAGATGTTCGTCTTTCCCGTTGGGGGTGCCGTCGGTCAGGTGCACGTGGGATAGCCGGTCGCCCAAGATACGCATCTCGTCCAGCGAGTCCATCCCGGCGATCGCCGCATGGGAGAAGTCCCAGGTGATTGCCTCATAGGCCTGCGGCACCGGGTTCCAGTGCGGCAGGTAGGCCTTGGCTTCACGCCCCCGCACCCGCCACGGATACATGTTCTCGACGGCGATCGTCACCCCATACTCGTCAGTAATGCGCCGCACTCCCTCGGCGAAATTCTCCGCGTAGCCGCTCTGCCATCTAAACGGCGGGTGGACTACCACCGTCGTCGCGCCAACCTCGGCCGCCATCGCTGCTGACATTTCCACTTTGGTCCACGCCTTGCCCCAGACCTGCTGCGTGAGCAGGAGAGTGGGCGCATGGATGGCCATGATCGGCTGGTCATATTGGCGGCTGAGCGCGCTGAGCTTGTCAGGGTTCTGGCTCACATGGTTGTTGGTGACCATCACTTCGACGCCGTCGTACCCGAGGCTGCGGGACACAGCGAATGCCTCGTGGACCGCCAATGGATAGACGGACGCACTGGATAGTGCCACCCGCACATCATTACGCTCCGGTGCAGCGTCCCCGTTCACAACGCCGCGCGTCCTGCCCACGGTTCATCCTGGAGGGCTGAACTCAGTTTCACGTGGCCCACGCCGACCGCGGGCATCGGTTCCTGTGCTTCGAACATCAAAGTGTCAAACCTGCGAAGCAGCAGGCCTTCGCGCAGCGCCCACGGGCAGATCCCCACGCTGTCCACTCTGAACGCTTCCAGGGCTGCCTCGGCCACCAAGGCTCCTGCCAGGACCTGAGCGGAGCGAGTTTCCGAGACGCCGTCGAGATTCACGCGGTCACTCACCGACATCGCCGCTAACCGCTTGGTCCATAAGGACAGATCCTCCAGGCGCAGTTCCCGACGTACAAAGGGTCCTGCAGCGGAGGGTGCGGCGCCTGCCAGCCGGGCCAGGGACCGAAAAGTCTTCGACGTGCCAGCCACCAACTGTGGTTCGCCGAGCGCGCTGAACTTCGCGGCGGCTTCCTTCATGGTGGCGCGGACGTACCGGCGGAGGCTTTTCACACTCTTCGCGGTCGGCGGGTCTTCCGAGAGCCAATCCCGGGTCAGCCGGCCAGCGCCCAGCGGCACCGAAATGGCAACCTCTGGCAGCTCATCCTCGCCCATCGCCATCTCGAAGGAGCCGCCACCAATGTCGAGGTTCAGAATGGACCCGGCGCTCCAGCCGTACCAACGCCGAACCGCCTGGAAGGTCATGGCTGCTTCCTGGTCCCCAGTGAGTTCCTGCAACACCACAGCAGTTTCCGACCTGACCCGCTGCAGCACTGCTTCCCCGTTGGCTGCCTCGCGGATCGCCGAGGTGCAAAAGGCCAGGAAATCCTCGGCGCCGTGGCGGCTGGCGAACTTCCGGGCGTCCTTCACGAATGCGATCAGCTCGCGTTGACCACGATCGGTGATGGCACCGGAGTCGTCCAGATGCGCAACGAGCTGGAGCGGCCGCTTGTGGGAGGCGAAGGGCACTGGGCGTGCCCCAGCATGTGCATCCACCAGGAGCAGGTGCACAGTATTTGATCCGATATCCAAAACGCCTAGACGCATGATTCCATTATTCTCGTCGATACTTTCGTTGACGACGCGCCCCACGGCGTCCTGTCCCTCTTGCGGGCCTGGCTGAGAATCCCCGTCACCAGCACTACTTGCGCGCTGCGACCTTGCGCTTGGCCGGCGCACGGCTTGCAGTCTTCTTAGGTGCCGGTCCCTTGGCCCGCTTCTCCGCCAACAGTTCCAGTGCCACCTCACGGGTGAGCTCCTCAATGGCCGTCGAGCGAGGCACGGTGATGTTGGTGATCCCGTCGGTGATGTAGGGGCCGAACCGGCCGTCCTTGACCACCACCGGCTTCTCGGACACCGGGTCGTCGCCGAACTCGGCGAGCGGCGGCGCCGCAGTCCGGCCACCTCGCTGCTTGGGCTGCGAGTAGATCTCCAGTGCCTGCTCTAGGGTGATGGTGAAGATTTCCTCCTCCGACCCGATGGACCGCGAATCAGTCCCCTTCTTCAGGTAAGGACCGAACCGGCCGTTCTGGACCGTGATCTCCTTGCCTTCTGCGTCTGTTCCGAGCACCCGCGGAAGATTCATCAGCTTCAGGGCGTCGTCGAGCGCCACCGTCTCCAGCGTCATGGAAGCGAACAGGGAACCCGTTCGGGGCTTTTCCTTGACCGGCTTCCTGGGCGGCTTGGGCTTGCCGTTCTTGTAATACTCGACCGGCTGCTTCGCCAGCTCTTCCTCCGTCACCTCGGGGATGAGCTCAATGACATACGGTCCATAACGACCGTCCCTCGCCACGATCGAGCGGCCCGTCTGAGGGTCCTCGCCGAGAACCCGTTCTTCGGTGCCCGAAGAGTTCATCAATTCGATGGCCTTCTCGACGGTCAGCTCATCAGGGGCCAGATCTTCCGGAACGTTCGCGCGCTGCGGCTCGGTTCCCTCCTCGGCGTCGGCCGGGAGCGGTTTCTCCAGGTACGGTCCGAACTTACCGACGCGCAAGGTGATGCCCTCGGCGATCTCGATCGAGTTGATCTTGCGTGCGTCGATCTCGCCCAGGTCATTGACGATGGTGTGCAGTCCGGTGACCTTACGGTCCCCGTAGTAGAAGTGGTTCAACCAGTCGACTCGGCCCGCCTCGCCGCGAGCGATACGGTCGAGGTCCTCCTCCAGTTCTGCGGTGAAGTCGTAGTCAACGTAATCGTGGAAGTGCTCCTCCAGGAGCCTGACCACCGAGAATGCGATCCAGCTGGGGACCAGGGCCTGCCCACGGGTCCGCACGTACCCCCGGTCCATGATGGTGGAAATGGTCGCTGCGTAGGTCGAGGGCCGGCCGATACCCAGCTCCTCCAGCACCTTCACCAGTGACGCTTCGGTGTAGCGCGGGGGCGGTGAGGTCTCGTGCCCGACGGCGGTGACCTCCTCGGCACCCAGCTTGTCGCCCGCTGTGAGGTTGGGAAGCCGGGCTTCCCGACCGCCGTCG
This sequence comes from Arthrobacter sp. TMN-50, assembly GCF_054511125.1. NCBI lineage: Bacteria > Bacillati > Actinomycetota > Actinomycetes > Micrococcales > Micrococcaceae > Arthrobacter > Arthrobacter sp. TMN-50. The sequence continues at coordinate 646,945 of NZ_JBTNDG010000001.1, forward strand.
TCAGTCGCATCCTGCTCGTTGCGGCCCGCGTCCTTGCCTTCCTCGTAGGCGGCCATGAAGCCGCGGAAGGTGATGACCGTACCGGAGGCCGAGAACTCGGCGTCGCGGGTCTTTCCGTCAGGGCCGGCCGCCAGCGCGCCGAGTCGGAGAGTGGCGGTGGAACCCTTGGCGTCGGCCATTTGGGACGCGACGGTGCGCTTCCAGATAAGTTCATACATGCGGAATTCGTCCCCCCGGAGCTGGCCCGCCACCTGGGCCGGGGTGCGGAAGGAATCCCCCGCTGGGCGGATGGCCTCATGGGCTTCCTGGGCGTTCTTCGATTTGCCTTTGTAAACGCGGCGGGCGTCAGGAACGTACTCGGCGCCGTACAGTTCGGACGCCTGACGACGGGCGGCGTTCACTGCCTGGTCCGAGAGCGCGGGCGAGTCGGTACGCATGTACGTGATGTAACCGTTTTCGTACAGACGCTGGGCAACCTGCATGGTGACCCGGGAGGAAAACCGTAGCTTCCGCGCGGCTTCCTGCTGCAGGGTCGACGTTGTGAACGGTGCCGCGGGCCGACGCGTGTAGGGCTTGGTATCCACTGACCGGACAGCGAACTCGGAGTTCTGCAGTTCGGCTGCCAGTGAACTGGCCGTCTCGGCGTCTAGCCGTGCCACAGTCGATGACTTCAGTTCACCGAGGTCGGTGAAGTCCTTGCCGGTGGCCACGCGTGAACCGTCGAGGCTGACCAATTTGGCGCCGAACGACTGACGTTCGTCGCCGCTTTGCGGTGAAAACGTACCGGTGAGGTCCCAGTAAGATGCGGCGCGGAAGGCCATCCGTTCGCGTTCGCGTTCAACCACCAGCCGCGTGGCGACCGACTGCACCCGGCCGGCGGAAAGGCCGCGGGCCACCTTGCGCCAGAGCACCGGTGAAATTTCGTAGCCGTACAGGCGGTCAAGGATACGACGGGTTTCCTGGGCGTCCACCATGGGAATGTCGAGTTCCCGCATTTCCAGCAGGGCGCGCTGGATGGCTTCCTTGGTAATTTCGGGAAAGGTGAGTCGGTAAACCGGGACCTTGGGTTTGAGGACCTCCAGAAGGTGCCAGGCGATGGCTTCACCCTCGCGGTCACCGTCAGTGGCGAGGTAGAGAGCTTCGGCGCCTTTGAGGGCGGCCTTGAGCTCGGCGACGGTCTTCTTCTTGTTGGCGGAGACCACATAGTAGGGCTCGAAGTCGTTGTCCAGATCCACAGCGAACTTGCCGACACCGGTCTTTTTCAGCTCGGTGGGCAGGTCTGAGGGCTGGGGAAGATCCCGGATGTGCCCCATGGACGCCGTGACCTCGAAGCCCTCGCCAAGATAGCCCGCAATGGTCTTGCTTTTCGCGGGTGACTCAACAATGACGAGCTTGCGGCCGGGCTTCTTGTCCGTTGCCTTAGTGGGCACTTCTCTCCTATATATAAGGTAAAGCTGAATGGGTAGCGTTTCAGCGGTAGTCGTACCGGGGGACCCCAGCGATCGGACCCCACACCCTTCACAGTATGCGCTATGCGTTCCTGCAATAGGGTAACGGCTCCGGTGTACCAGTGCTCACACACGGGGGGTAACTGTGCACAAACTCTCCTCACCCGGGGCCACCCGGCGACCCCGCTGCGGGGCCGGGATCCGCCGGGTTTCCGGGGGTCAGGCCTCTACCGGAATCAGGAATCCGTTCACGACGAGCTCGCGGACATCGGACAGCAGCGCGGCCCGGAGGGTGTCGTCGTCCTGGCCCAAAAGGGCCCCGAGTGCGATGGCGATCTGGCCGGCCGACAGCTCGCCGTCGCAGGCAGACACGAACCCAGCCAGCTCGGTGCTGAGCAGGGTGGTGCGCCGGAATCCGGCCCCCTGGCGCAGCAGGATCACACCGGGATGTTCCGCTCCCGGACGTTGGTGGCGTTCCTCGGTGACATCGTCGGCCACCATCAGGTGCTGATGGGCGAAGTCCCCGGCGTGGGACACGGTCCAGTCATGCCGGGCGACGGCTGCCGCGACGTGCGGAGCGATAGGCTGCTCGAGCGCGTGGGTGATTTCCTCGAAACGGCTCAGCGGTGCCGAGGCCTGCCGGGAGCGGAGCAACACCGAGCCGAAGCCAATGAATTCAACAGCCCGGGACGCGAAATCGTCCAGGTAGGCGGCGTAACGGTCAGCGAACCGGACTGGGTCCCGGGATTCAGCGGCGTCCCGCAGCCACGTCTGGGCATAGTCCGACGGTGAAAGCTGTTCCCGTTGAAGGACCCAGCAGTCCACCCCTGCGGGGATCCAGGTCTCGATCCGGTCATGCCAACGACCACCCGCGGGAATCTCCCAGTTGCCCAGCAGTTGGGCTGTGCCGCCCCGAGCAAGGATGCTGGGAAGCTTTTTGATCAAGGTGGAGACAATGTCATCGCCCGGCAGCCCGCCGTCGCGGTAGGTGAACTGGCCGTCAAGGGTTTCGCCGGACTCGCGCGGCGTGATGACGAATGGCGGGTTGGAGACTGCCAGGTCAAACGTCTCCCCTGCCACAGGTTCCAGTAGGCTCCCCTGGCGGAGGGTCACCCGCGCGCCGAGATCCGCCGGGTCAAGGCTGAGACGGTCGGCGTTCAGCAGAAGGTTGAACCGGGTGAAGGCGAGCGCCCGGGCCGAGACGTCGGTGGCGGTGACGTGCTGCGCATGGCCGAGGAGGTGGAAGGTCTGGATCCCGCACCCCACCCCGAGGTCCAGGGCACGATCCACTGCCGGCCGAATGGTCAGCTGGGCTAAGGTGAGCGAGGCCTGGCCGATCCCGAGGACATGATCTCGGCGGAGGACTCCGGGGCGTTGATGCTGGCCGAGGTCGCTGGCGACCCAGAGGTCCCCGCTTGCGTCGGACGAGTAGGGGCGCAGATCAACGATCGCCCGCCACCCGCTGGCGTCAACGCGTTCCGCAAGACCCAACCTGCCCAGTCCGTCGGGTGTGGTGCGGGGAAAGGCCCTGCCCAAATGTGCGTCGGGTACCGGCTCGCCGAGCAGCCAGAGGAGCACCGGAGCCGTCCGCTCAGCCCCGGTGGTTGTCCCCGGCTGACGGCAGGCGAGCAGCGCCGGAATCAGCTGGTCTTTCTCCAACGCTTCCCAGGCATCGAGTCCGATCAGGTCCGCGACGCCGTCGACAGTGTAGGTCAGCGCCCGGAGATCGGCGCGGAGTCGTTCCAGGAGGGCGGGGTCACTGCTGAGTGGGGCGTCATGGACGTCAGCGGTGAACTCGGGGTGCGTCACACGGCACCCGCGGCTGTGGCCTCGGCCTCGTCGGATTCGCAACCCTGGGGGCAGCGAAGCGTCGACGGGGACGCCGCGCAGGTGGCGCAGTAGAGGGTGAGGTTACGGCAGGAAAGGTTGGTGCAGTTCTCAAACTTGTTGGTCGGCGTCTCACACCGGACACATTTACCGATGGTTTTGGCGTCCTTCGAGAACTCGACGTGCATGCGTTTGTCGAACACGTAGAGCGAACCCTCCCAGAGGCCCGCGTCGCCGTATTCCTCGCCGTATCGCACGATCCCGCCGTCAAGCTGATACACCTCGGTGAAACCTCGGTTGATCATCAGGCTGGACAGGACTTCGCACCGGATGCCCCCGGTGCAATAGGTGACCACCGGTTTGTCCTTGAGATCGTCATACCTGCCGGAGTCCAGTTCGTTGACAAAATCCTGCGTGGTTGCGACGTTGGGAACAATGGCGTTCTTGAACCGGCCGATCTGCGCTTCGAGGGAGTTGCGGCCGTCAAAGAAGACCACTTCGTCGCCGTCGGCCTTCTTCGCCTCGACCAGGCGGTGCAGCTCGGCTGGCTTCAGATGCGTTCCGCCGCCCAGCACGCCGCCGTCGTCGACCTTCAGTTCGCCAGGGGCGCCGAAGGACACGATTTCATCCCGTACCTTGACGCTTAGCCGGGGAAAGTCGGCCGCCCCGCCCTCCGACCATTTGATGTCCATCTTCTTGAAGGCCGGATATTCGCGGGTCGCTTTCACGTACTGCTTCATCGCGTTCAGCTCGCCGCCCACCGTCCCGTTAATACCGTCCTTTGACAGCAGGATGCGGCCGCGGAGGCCGAACTTCTCGCAGAGGGCGCGCTGCCATAGGCGGACCGCCTCCGGATCGGACAGCGGGGTGAAGACGTAATAGAGCACAATGCGGTTCATGGACACGCATTTAAGCATAACGGCCTGCTGTCGGGCAGGTCTCAAATCAACTACGGCTGGTACTTCCTATGTTCAATGGAAGCCGTACAAACTATGGTCATTCCATGAGTGCACATCTGTCGAGGGAATTGTTGGCCACGTGGATTTCCGGCTGGTCCTCCTGCCGGGATTATCAGCCGCACGACGACGGCCGCACCGTGTCCGTTTCGTTGACGGATAATGGCAATCAGCAGGAGCATTTCCTCTATGACCCAACCGATGAGCAGGCTCTGGAGCTCGCCGCCGAGACGAAAGCCGATCCGAACCGGCTGCTCACCGTGGTGACCACCCGAATGGACGATCTGCTCGCCACCCTCAACCCGCTGAGGATGAGAGTCATCGACAACCGGCAGGCGCTGATGACGGTGAATATGGATGGACAGGACGTCGAAGATCCTCGGCCACCGGACGACCTGTTCTCGCTCACCCATCTGCGTGAACCGTCGTGCCGCCGGGTGATCGTCACCGTCGATGGTAAGGAAGCTGCCCGTGGATCGGTGGCGGTGGAGGATGGCTTCGCCGTCTACGACCGGATCATCACCGCTGAGCAGTATCGCCGCCGCGGCCTCGGCAGCTATGTGATGCGGGCGCTCACCTCGGCCGTCCTGGAGGACGACGTGGAACACGGGCTTCTGATGGCATCGGCCGACGGGCAGGAGCTCTACCAGTACTTGGGCTGGCAGCACCTGGCTGACGTGTTTGTAATACGCGCCTGACCGCACGGGCCCGGCGGGGTGACAGGTCTGCGGAGTGACACAATGGCAACGTGGCACTACATGACTCCCTGGTCCCCTTACTCGGCGGAGGTGCCGAACCAGAGCAGCTGGTTCACGTGCGGGAGATCCCGGCCCGGAAAGCCATCACGCAGCCCTGGCCGGACTGGGCGCACCCGGACATCATCGCCGCCTACGGGGCGCTGGGCGTGACCACCCCGTGGCGGCATCAGGTTGTGGCGGCCAATACGGCCCACCGCGGCAGACACACGATTGTGGCCACGGGCACGGCATCGGGTAAGTCGCTCTGCTACCAGTTGCCCGTGTTGGACGAAATTCACCGGACGGCCCTGGGCGAACGGGTGTCGCTCGAACCGACCGGTTCGGTGGCTCTCTACCTAGCCCCCACCAAGGCGCTCGCCGCTGACCAGCTGGCGGCGGTGAAGGCACTGAAGATCCCAACCGTTCGTGCCGAGACCTACGACGGCGACACCGCCCCCGCAGCACGTCGCTGGATCCGGGACCACGCGAACCTGGTGCTGGCGAACCCCGACATGCTGCACTACGGGATCCTGCCCAACCACGCATGGTGGGCACGATACTTTCGACGCCTGAAGTACGTGATCATCGACGAGGCCCACAGCTACCGCGGGGTCTTCGGCTCCCACGTGGCCAACCTCCTGCGGCGCCTACGGCGGGTCTGCGAATACTATGGCGTCTCCCCCGTGTTCATCGGCGCCTCCGCGACGTCAGCTGATCCTGCGGTTTCCTTCGGAAAGTTGATTGGTGGCGAGGCGACGCCGGTGGTGGAGGACAGTTCCCCGCACGGGTCAACGACTGTAGCCTTCTGGGAGCCCGCGCTCACCGAACTCAGGGGCGAGAACGGGGCGCCCAAACGGCGGACCGTTATCGCTGAGACCTCCGATCTGTTGGCGAACCTGGTTTCCGCCCAGGTCCGGACGATCGCGTTCATCAAGTCACGGCGAGGAGCGGAAGGCATCGCCGCCACAGCGAAGCGCCTGCTCCACGAGGTTCATCCGAGCCTGCCCAGCAGGGTGGCCGCGTACCGGTCGGGCTATCTCCCGGAGGAGCGCCGGGAACTGGAGTCGGCGCTCCGCAACGGACGTCTTCTGGGGGTGGCGAGCACCCCCGCCCTTGAACTCGGCATCGACATTTCCGGGCTGGATGCCGTGCTGGTCGCCGGCTGGCCCGGCACCCGCGCCTCGCTCCTGCAACAGATCGGCCGGGCCGGTCGGTCCGGTCAGAACGCGCTTGCCGCCTTTGTCGCGAGCGATGACCCGCTCGACACCTACCTGGTGCACCATCCGGAAGCGGTGTTCGACGTCGGGGTCGAAGCGACGGTGTTCGACCCGACCAACCCCTATGTGCTTGGCCCGCACCTGTGTGCCGCAGCGGCCGAGTTGCCCCTCGCGGCGGCGGAGTTGGGCCTTTTCGGTGCTGGGGTTGAAGATCTCCTCGCGAAATTGGTGAATCAGGGCTTCCTCAGGCAGCGGCCTGCCGGCTGGTTCTGGACCCACCCGCAGAGCGCTGCCGGGATGGTGAATTTGCGGGCCGACGGCGGCGGTCCCATCAGCATTGTGGAGACCGGCACGGGCACCATGCTGGGCACCATGGATTCACCACAAAGCCACTATCAGGCTCATGCCGGCGCGATCTATGTGCATCAAGGCCAGACCTATGTGGTGGACGAACTCAACGAGCAGGATCACTGTGCAATGGTCACCAGGTCCAATCCCGATTACTACACCCAGGCCCGGGACATCACTGAAATTGAGGTGATCGGGGCCAGCCGGACGCAGGACTGGGGTGGGGTGCAGATCCGGTTCGGCGAGGTGCAGGTGACCACACAGGTAGTGTCCTTCCAGCGGAAAGCCTTCGTCTCCAACGAAATCCTGTCAGAAGAGGCATTGGAGCTTGGCGCGCGTGACCTTCACACCAAGGCGGTCTGGTTTGAGTTTGACCAGCGGCTCCTCGAGGACGGCGGTCTGACCGCCGCCGACCTTCCGGGCGCATTGCATGCGGCTGAACACGCTGCCATTGGGCTGCTCCCCTTAGTCGCGTCGAGTGACAGGTGGGACATCGGTGGGGTGTCGACCGCCCTGCATGCCGACACAATGCTGCCCACCATTTTCGTCTACGACGGTCACCCGGGCGGGGCGGGGTTCGCCGAACGGGGGTACGAAGCGGTGAGGATCTGGATCCGGGCCACCCTGGACGCGATTACGGCCTGCGAATGTGACACCGGCTGCCCCTCCTGCGTCCAGTCGCCCAAGTGCGGCAACCGGAACAACCCCCTCAGCAAGTCCGGCGCTGCAGCACTGCTGGCCCTGATGCTGGTCCAGGACCCAGCCGCGCGTCTGGCTGACTAACTAATTAGGCTGGCTGCCTGACTGCCTGACTCAGGGTGGCGCCATCTTCCGACTCTAGGGTGGCGGCCCTGCGCGCGCCCGTCCCGTTGCATCCGGGAGGAGCGGGTACCCGGCGACGCCGTTTACCTTCAGGCTGGTCCGCACTTCAACAATGGTGCCCGCCGGGCCGTCCCGGTCGCACGACCGCAAAGATGCACCGTGGGCGGCAGCCGTTGCCGCTGCCACGGCACAGGGATCTCCGGGGATCAGGCCCCGTGACGCATCAGCGGCGGCGAGCGCGGCGAGATCCGCTGCGGTAGCGGCCTGGGCCGCCGCCGTCCCAGCCTGCGCGAGCACGACCACCGCTGCAATCAGCGTGATCACGACCAAAGCGAAGCCGCACGCCAATACCGTACCGGCCCCGGTTTCCGTTCGAGGTCCTCGCGTCATCCTGGGCCTTTCATGTACTGATCGTCACCGGCGAATGCCCGGAAGCTCAGCGCGCGCTGACGCCGAGGCCGACAGTTCCCACCCCACCAGGTCCAGCAACGGCACTGCCAGGCTGGAACTGACTGTCACGGTGGACCAGTCACCGTCCCCGGTCAGCTCCAACCGGGCCTGTCCGCCAGCGAGCCTACTCACCGTCGCCTGCACCTGGACCGAGGGCTCACCCCTCGCCACCTCTCTGGCACCTGCCCGGGCTGCCTCCTCCAACCTCAGCTGCGTTAGACCCGCCGTTGCGGCGCCAAGGAGGAGCGCGAGGAGCAGGACCAGTGACGGCAACGCAACCGCCACCTCTGCCGTCACTGCCCCCCGCTGCGGTGTGTCTGCCGTCACTGCCCCCCGCCGCAGTGTGTTCGGGCGCGGTGTATTCTGCGGCAGCCGCGGCGTGTTCGGCCGCAGGGCATCCAGCGGGACCGGAACCGGTTGCGAGGGGGCCAGCCGCGACCCGTTAGGGTGCCGGTTCCATGGCTTCAGCACGTTATCCGAAGCTCAATGCTGAACTGATCAGGGACATCAGCATTCCCCTGACCTCGCCACTGGACAGAACCGCCACCAGGAGCGCAGCGAACCCGACCGCGGCGAGGGTCGCAATGGCATACTCGGCGGTGGCCATCCCTGCCTCGGAGCCGGTCAGACGGCGCAGCCGGACAGCTAGCCGACGCCCCTCGAAGAAACCCCGTACTTTTTTTGCCAACATATTTTCCTCCAGGTGATTTCTTGGGGTGAGACCAATCACGGCGAGGGCCTCTGCCCGATCGAGCACGTATGCGCTCCGTCATGACTCTGCCCGGTCGCGCCCCGGAGCGGGGCCCGAAAGTCGGTTATGTGGATAAATCTCAGTACTGCTTGACCCGCAGTCATCCCCACTGTGGGACCAGGGCGAAGACCACGGGGAGCACGCCAAGGCAGATGAAGGCTGGCAGGTAGCAAAGGCCTAGCGGCAGTACCAAGCGGACGCCCAGCGTTGCCGCGCGTTGCTCAGCTTCGCTGTTCCTCCTGCGGCGAAGTTGCCCGGCACAGGCATGCACAATACCCGCCGACGACGCACCGGTGAGTGCAGCAAACCGGAGGGCGCCGCCGAGCTCCCGAAGGGTTTTGCCCGTCGTGCCGTCGGTCTGGGCGACAGCTGTGCTCCACGCCGTTTCCCAGTCCGCACCGAGGGCGAGAGCGCCCTGAACCCGCTGCAAGCTGAGCGACAACGATGGTGGACAGGAATCGCCGAGGACCGCCAGCGCGGCCCCGATTGGCGCTCCAGCTGCAAGCATGGCACCGAGCAAGTCAATCATGAGCGCCGGGTCGATCTGGTCCGGATCCCGTTGGGCGGGTCGGCTGGAGGTTCCAGACCGGCCTTGACGAGGCGGGGGCTTGGCCCCGGGGTCAGCCCCGGGGCCTCCCCGGATCCCTGGCGGCTGACCGCCAGTCCCCGGCCGCCAACCGCCGGACCCGCGCACCCCGTATCCGGTCAGTAGGAGAACCACCATAGATAGCAGTACGAAGAGCATCAGGCCGGTCATTTCAACCCTCCTTCGCAGCCGCAGCGACCAGCCGGGCGGACCAGAGCCGACCTAGTGCCATCAGGGACACTCCTACTCCCAGCAACCCCAGACCGGGGACCGATCCCAACAGGATGGCGAGCGGTTGCGCGCCGGTCAGGTAGCCCAGCCCCAGCCCGAAAAGTGGAAGCCAGCCGAGGAGGCGGGCGGTGGCGGCCGGACCGGCCAACGCCGTCGCCCGAGCCGTCGCAGCGTCGAGAGATTGATCGAGTTGGACGGCATACCGCCCCAACACGTCAGCCAGCGGAGCGCCGCTACGTTCAGAAATTTCCAGGCACACGGCCAAATCCCGCCAGAGGCCCAGTCCGTCGGCAGGCGGGGTTCTGGCCCGGCCCGGACGCCACCGCCCAGGCGATGACCGGTCGGCGGCGGCCCGGCGAAGCACTTCCGGCACGCCCTCGCCGATCGCCGCTGCCTGCTGCGCTGCCCAGAGCACGTGCGACGCCCGCGTGCCAAACCCTAAACCAGTTCCTGCGGGGGGCTCATCGTCAGCCGCTGAGTAGACCACGGCAATGTCGTGCCATAGCTGGCGGGGGGATCTGCCCGCCTGCAGCAGCGCCGTCAGCTGATGGACGAAGAGGGGTAGTTCCAGCGGGTCCACCGGAGCCCATCGGCGCGCGGACCACAGTCCTGCCAGCCCGCGCGAAACCGTAGTGGACGTCGCGCCGCTGCTGGTTCCCACACTGCGTCTGTTGGGAAGGGCAAGGAGCAGGAAGGCCATCATCAATAAGACGCCCACGGCAGCCCCAGTCACGGTGGCGGTCCCAGACTCAGCAGTCCCTGAAGTCGGGGCCATCCCGAGGATGGCTCGCATGCGGCGCCGTGCCGAATGAGGGCAGGACGCACGATCAGCGCTCCAGTATCGTCCACTTCCATCAGGCCAATCACGGCCACGCACCGGCTGGTTTGCCCGCGGGTCAGGTGCACTACGACATCGAGAGCGCTGGCCGCCTGTACCGTGACAGCGTCGCGACTCAACCCGGCCAGAGAGCCCAGGGCCATCAGACGGGCGGGGACGGATTCAGCAGAATTGGCGTGGATTGTCCCCCCGGCGCCCGAATGCCCCGTATTCATGGCGGAGAGGAGGTCCCGCACCTCTGCCCCACGACACTCGCCGACAATCAGACGGTCTGGACGCATTCGCAGGGCTTGCCGCACCAATTCGGCCAGGTCGACTGCGCCCGCCCCCTCGGAGTTGCCGTGGCGGCTTTGCAACGGGACCGTGTGTGGATGGCGCGGGTTCAGCTCGGCCGAGTCCTCAACGGTCACCAGTCGTTCGGTGGGTGCACTCAGCGCCAGCAGGGTTGAGAGCAGTGTGGTCTTACCGGTGCCGGTTGCCCCGCTGACCAGAAAATTGAGCCGCCGTTCAACTACTGCCCGGAGCGCGTTGGCCATGAAAGGGTCAAGTGTTCCGGACCGGGTCAGCTCCTCGATGCTGAACTGCCGCTGACGCTGGACGCGGATGGATAACAGCGTTCCACGGGTGGACACGGGTGCAAGGACTGCGTGGACACGAAAGCCCGCGAAGCGGACATCGACGCACGGGTTGCCGTCGTCGAGTCGCCGGCCTCCGGCGGAGATGAGTCGCGCCGCCAGCGCACGCACTTCGGCGTCGGTGCTGAAGCGATCAGTGGTTCGCCGCAGTCCGTCGGCGCCGTCCACCCACACTTCATCGGGGCCGTTAACCAGAATGTCTGTGACAGCAGGATCGACCACAAGATGTTGCAGCGGGCCGAGTCCCTGCAGCTCGGCCTGGACCCGATCCACCGTTCTGAAGGTCCCTGCGGAGCCCAATAATCTGCCGGTAGATTGGACGGCTGCGGCGAGGCGTGCTCCGGTGAGAGGCAGCTGATCCGCCAGGACGACCTGGCGCACCTCATTGACCATGGTGGCCGCGGTGTCGTCGTGCGCCTCAGCACGACGCGGGGCACGCGGCAAGTCATTCATGATGCTGCCCTTTCAATCCCAGCGGGCACGGTGGCCAGCGTTTGGGCGGTGAGCCGCCGAATAGCGCGGTGCCCTCCGACCGTCAGGAGCCGCCCCTCCCGTTCAGCCTCCGGCACGCCGCGCAGGTGGGGAAGGTAGCCGATTAAAGGTTGTCCTACCAGCTCAGCGACCCGGTGCGGATCAAGGCCCGGGCCCAAAGACCCGCGGGCTATCACCGAAATGGGCAAGGACTGCAGGTGTTCCGCTGCTGAGCGGGCTGCAGTTATTGGTCGCGTCCGCCCCGGCACCAGGAGGATGGCTTCATCACAGAAGGGGAGCAGCGGACCGCCCCACGGCCAGCCGGCGGGCAGATCAATTAGTGTCAGATCAAAAACGCTGCGCGCGGCAGCCAGCACCGAGTGAACTGCTGACGAGGCCACGATGCTCGGCTCTCTCGTGGGTGACCCACCCATGGACAGCACGGCGAAACCCCTGACCGTGGGGAGTGCCGCAGAGAGCTGGTCGGGGTTGAGCGTGCCGCTGATTTCTCCGAGGTCCGCCCAGCGGACGCCGGAATGTGTTTCGGGTAGGGCGAGGTGCAGTCCTCCCCCAGCGCAGTCGCCATCGATCAGCAGGGTGGACCGGCCCGAGCGGGCCGCGGCGAGCGCGAGCCAGCAGCCCAGCGAACTCGTTCCGACGCCACCCGAACCTCCGATCAGACCAAGAATATGACCGCGTGACCCCGCGGTCCGGAGGCGCGCGAACCGTTCTGCGAGCCAATCCCCCGCGGCGGGCAGAATCGCGACCCGGGTGGCGTGGAGCCGGGCCGCGACCTCCCATACACTTCCCTCCTCGCCCGACAAGCCCACGAGAATTAGCTCGACGTCGGTGTCCAGTCGGCTCTCTGCAATGTCACTGCCCACCAACACCACTGCTGGGCGCTCCTGGAGCGCCTCGGGTAGGGTCGCCATGACGGTGAGCTCAAGGCCCGCCGCTGCGGCCACCCGGGCCGTCTCATCGCGGATAAGTTGCGAACCGGTGACCAGCGCTGCGCCAGCCCGCCCGGGTGCAGGAAGCCAGGGCCGTCCATCTGTCATGGATCAAGCCTGCACCGGGCCCCCAGCCGAGAGCAGGCTCCGCGGAGGTTTGTGGACAAACCTCCGCTAGCAGGTGCTGTGGAGGACGAGTGCGGTGCCGAAGTCGGACCAGGTCCCAGGCGACGCTGGGGACCGGGAACGCGCGAATGCGGGAGACAATGTAACCATGTATGTTGTCGTGTCCGCGCCGCTGGACAGAACCGCCACCAGCACCCAGGCAGACGCCGGCGCGGACCGGACACAGGATGCCGCCGCCGTGCTGCAGCCTATTGATGTTTCAGGCGCTTCCATGGGGAACACCATCGTGGTCGGCCGGGAAGAGCTTCCCTCGGCGGTCCGCCACTTCGAAGCCCAGAAGGTGCGGTGGGTGTGGGATTCCACCCGCGCCTGGTATCCGGCGCTATTGAATCAGTCGGTCAGTGTTGAACGATGCCATGACCTGAGCCTATGCCGCGACATCATTCGCCACTCCAGCTTCAGCGCCGACCGACCGTACGTCGCCGCGCTCCGGAAACGCGGCGACGTGCAGGGTCAGCTTCCAGCCCGGCAGCTGCCCCCGCTACCCACCCCCGCCGGCCAGTTCAGTCTTTTCGAAACACCCAGCATCCCCAGCGGCCCAGGTCCGACAGATGTCCTCGCCGAGTTCCGCCAGCAGCAGCAGGCCGTTGCTGGCGGAACTCGACCCCAGCGGCTGGCCCTGCTGCTCGCTGCGGAATCGGCCGGTGCCCTGTTGGCTGCCGAGATGGAGGCGGCCGGAATTCCCTGGCGCCGCGACCTGCACGAGGCGCTCCTCGAATCCGAGCTGGGACCCCGACCCCGTGACGGAGTCCGGCCGGCCGAATTGGAACGGATCGCCGGGGAACTGCGCGGCCACCTGAATAATCCGGGGTTCAACCCTGATTCGCCGCAGGAGCTGCTGCGCGCCCTGCACCGGGCTGGCATCGAGGTGACCAGCACCCGATCCTGGGAATTGGAGCGGCATGAGCATCCGGGAATCGAACCACTGCTGCGCTACAAGAAGTTGTCCCGACTGCTCACCGCCAACGGCTGGACCTGGCTGGACGCGTGGGTGCAGGAGGGCCGCTTCCGCCCCGAGTATGTGGTGGGCGGCGTCGTGTCCGGACGGTGGGCGTCACGGGGCGGCGGCGCACTGCAAATCCCCAAGCAGATCCGCGATGCGGTGCGACCCGACGCCGGCTACCGGTTTGTGGTTGCCGACGCGGCGCAGCTGGAACCGCGGGTACTAGCGGCACTCGGACGGGATTCGGCACTTGCGGCGGCGGCGCGCGGCAAGGACCTGTATCAGGGGATCGCCGAGCAGGGCTTTGGTGACCGGGCCAAGGCGAAACTCGCGATGCTGGGTGCAATGTATGGCGCCACGACCGGCGAATCGGGGCGGCTGATGCCACAGCTGGCCCGCACCTACCCGCAGGCTATCCAGGTAGTGGAAGGCGCGGCACGCACCGGTGAGGCGGGAGGGGTGGTGAGCAGTTATCTCGGTCGTGGGTGTCCACCGGCGACCGACGCCTGGGTCGCAGCCCAGCAGACCTCGTCCGCCGACGAGCAGCGCCGGGCCGACAGCCTGGCCCGGTCCCGCGGCCGGTTCACCCGCAACTTTGTGGTGCAGGCAACCGCTGCGGAATGGGCCCTGTGCTGGCTGGCCGAGCTGCGCCGTCGGTTGCGGGCGTCGGCAACGCCTCCGCCGGTCGATCAGCTAGTGTTTTTCCTGCACGACGAGGTGATGCTGCATGTCCCCGAAGGACAGGTCGACGAGGTTTGTCGCCTGGTGACCGACGCCGCCCTGTCGGCGACCCGGCTGATGTTCGGTGACATTCCCATCGAGTTCGCGGTCAACGTGATGGTGGTGGATTCCTATGCCGACGCCAAGTGACAGGTGCTTCGCTGGGGCAGTGGCGCCTCCGGGCACTGCTCCTACAGCGGCGGTGGGATTTGCCGCGAGTCATCCCACGGGATGGTCCACCCCAGGTCGTTGAATAGCGCGTCGAGCAGGATGGCGGTGAAACCCCACACGGTGACGCCTTTGACGAGGAAGGCGGGAGTGGTCCAGGTGACGCCGTTCCGGTGACTGACCACTGACCGGCGATCGGTCGGATTGAGCAGGTCGGCGACCGGGACCCTGAAGACATGCTCAGATTCCGCCTCGTCGACGGCGGCGACAGGCGACTGGCGTGCCCACCACGCGAGCACCGGGGTGACCAGGAAGTTGCTAATCGGCAGCCCCGATTCAGGCAGCGCACCGAGCACCTCGATCCCGGTCGTGTCGACGCCGGTTTCCTCCCACGCCTCGCGGAGCGCCGCGGCCACTGGGCCGGCGTCGTCGTCGTCAATCCGACCCCCGGGAAACGCCACCTGGCCCGGATGATCGGCCAGCGCTCCGGATCGCAGCACCAACAGGACGTCGAGGTCATCCGGCACCGCCTGCGCGTGATACTGCGCCGGCCGGTTGTCGAGCGTACCGAAGAGAATCAGCACAGCTGCGGCACGAGCCCTGGCGGGGTCAATGCCGCGCAGCGTTCCCGGCTTCCCCACTGAGCGCGTCGCCAGGCTGAGCAATTCCTGCCGGGCGCTCATGCCCCAAGACTGTATCCGGCGGCCTGCAGTTCGCCTCGCGTCGCGCCGTTTCTCATCAGGTGCAGCAGGTCTTCCCTGCCGGGCGCCAACTCGTATTTGAGCAGTTTGGCGGCTTTGACGGGGTCCACTTCACCCTCACCATAGGCCGGGCAAAGGGCCGCGAGGGGGCACACGCCGCATGCGGGTTTGCGGGCGTGGCACACCCGACGGCCGTGGAACACCACCTGGTGGGACAGCATGGTCCAGTCCTGGGGATCGAACAGACCGGCGACGTCGGTTTCCACCTTCACGGCGTCGTCCGACTCGGTCCAGCGGAACCGTCGAGCCAGCCGACCGAAGTGCGTGTCGACGGTGATGCCCGGGATGCCGAACGCGTTGCCGAGCACCACGTTGGCGGTTTTGCGTCCCACCCCGGGGAGGGTGACGAGGTCCTCAAGGCGGGCCGGGACAGCCCCGTCAAAGTCGTCAACCAACCGGGTGGACAACGCCAGTAGACTCCTCGACTTGGCGCGGAAGAACCCGGTGGGCCGGATCAGGTCCTGCAGCGCCATTTCGTCGGCTTCGGCCAGGCTGCGGGCGTCTGGATACCTGGCGAACAGGGCCGGGGTGGTGAGGTTGACCCGCACGTCGGTGGTCTGGGCGGATAACACCGTTGCCACCAGCAGCTCGAAGGGGTTCCTGAAGTCGAGTTCCGCCACCGCGTAGGGGTATTCCTCAGCCAGCCTGCGGTGGATCCGGCGGGCGCGCCGCTTTACGGCGAGTGGGCTGGGATCCGATCTCCCGGCCCCCACAGTCCTGACCACCACCGACCGCCTAGCCGTCGCTCGGCGCGCGCTCAATGTTCGTCAGATCCCGCATCACTCCGACCCGGCCAGTGCGCTTGTCCTGGACCAGGAACTCCTCACCGCGGTCCTCGATCCCCACTTCCCAGTCACCTGGCCGCAAGACGAAGAGCTCAACACCCGAGGCCTCGTCAACCACCGGGCGGGATGTCCCGACGGCGAACCAGAATGCCTCGACAACCGGGGCGTCGTTGTCTGATTCCTTGGTCGCCGAGATGGAGTCCTGGGACCCGGCACCCGTCCGTTCAACCACCGGCTGGGCGGTGGTCGCCGCGACGGTCGTTGCTGCCGCCGCCGTGGCTGCTCCCTGGACGGCCCGCTGACCACTCGTGTCCACCGCCGCCTGACCATCTACCGGAGAGCTGGACTCCGGGGCAGCGTTGATGCTCCCCTTCGCCGCCGTCCGATGGCCGGCCGTCGCGTCGACGGGCCGGGCTGTGTCAGTCGACTGTGCCGAATCCGGCGATGCGCCATAGGGGGCGAAATCTTCGTCAGCGAAGCGTGGGTAGCTTGCCGAATCGGAGCCCGCCAGTTCCTTGTCCTGCACCCCGGGGACGGCACCGACTTCGCTGGTCAGAGAGGCATCAGGGGTGCCTTCGGAGGCGCTGGCCGCGGAGGACTGCGACGGGCCGCCGAAGCCAAACCTGCCACGGCCGGTAGACTGCGCCGCTGGTGATGCTGCGGTAGCGGCGACAGCCGACGACGTCGTCGTCGTGCCCTGCAGTTCGCTGAACTCGGTGACCTGCTCGGCGGGAACGGGCTTGGGTGTCTTGGGTTCCTTCGGGGTCTTGGGGGCGACTGGCAGAACACTGCGGGCAACGATGTGGGCGTCAGACGTCGGTCGGCCAGCAAAGTCCGCGGAGAAGCCGGGCAGATGTGGACCGCCCACCGTCGCGGCCAGCATACCGATCGCGCCAAGCAGGCAGATGAACGGTCCATAGTGGAAGGCAGTTACGGTCTGCAGAAAGAAGAAGGCGGTCGCCAGGACTGCGACCACGGAGGCGAACTGGTCGACTGACAGCGAGCCAACCCGCAGGTCGGTGCCGAGCCGCCGGGCGGCAAGCAAGCCAGCGGCTGCCACTGGGAGGATGATTCCGATGCCAAGGAAGAACAGCGACGAGGCGTTCCACAGGTTACCGAAAAAATCTCCGGCCTCGAAGAAAGGTAACAACGAGCCGATGAAAATGACGAGCACCGAGCCGCCGATCACCGCCTCGCGGAGGGTAAATGGACCAACGACCGCCTCGTTGGTACCGGGCACCTTCGATACAATGCGGGTGGATGATGCGTCTGTATCACTACTGCTGTCGGTAAACCGGTCCGTGTTCGGATCTGTCATGTCGAGATTCCATTCGTCGCAGCGGCCGGGCGGGCCGCAGTCGCCAGCATTATTTTCCTCTCACCAGAGTAGTCAACCCTCCCGTCCTCTACTACCCATGCGCGCTGCCGCCCGGCTCACGGGCCGCCGTTCACCGCAGAAACTCAACCATTCACATTTACGGGTGTGAGCGCGCACACACTAGAACAGCGCTCGCAGTTAGTCTGGTCAGCAGTATCGCGGTGCTGCGTGCCGGTTTCGGACCGGGCGCTCGCCGCCTAGAAATCCGGCACGAAGAAGGGTTGAATATGTCTGAGAACACCCAGACCACGCAAGGCGACGCATTCGAGAATCTGCTCCACGAGGAGCGCCGCTTTCCTCCAACACCAGAGTTCGCCGCGAACGCAGTGGCTCAGCCTTCCCTGTATGAGGAGGGCGAGGCCGGACCGGAATTCTGGGCCTCCCAGGCCCGGGCACTGTTGACCTGGGACGAGGACTTCACGCAGGCTCTCGATTTCTCCGATGCGCCGTTTGCCAAGTGGTTCGTCGGCGGGCGGGTCAACGCCGCGTACAACGCACTGGACCGCCACGTCGAGGCAGGCCTCGGCGATCGGGTGGCCATCCACTTCGAGGGCGAGCCCGGAGATACCCGTTCGTACACGTATGCGGAGCTCACTGAAGAGGTCAAGAAGGCGTCCAACGCGTTCCTGTCCCTCGGCGTCGAGAAGGGTGACCGCGTGGCGGTGTACCTGCCGATGATTCCCGAAGCCGTCATCACGATGCTCGCCTGCGCGCGGATCGGAGCCGTGCACTCGGTGGTGTTCGGTGGCTTCTCGGCTGAAGCGCTGCGCAGCAGGATCGACGATGCTGAAGCCAGGCTCGTGGTCACCTCGGACGGCACCTACCGCCGGGGCAAGCCGAGCTCGCTGAAGCCCGCCGTCGACGGCGCCCTGGAGCGTGCGGGGCATACGGTCAGCAACGTGGTGGTGGTCAAGCGTAATGGTGAGCCGGTCGAGTGGACCGAGGGGCGCGACGTCTGGTGGCACGATGTGGTTGGCAACGCGTCCTCCGAGCACATCGCTGTCGGGCATGATTCGGAGCACCCGCTGTTCATCCTGTACACCTCGGGCACCACCGGGAAGCCCAAGGGCATCCTCCACACCACCGGCGGTTACCTGACCCAGACGGCGTTCACGCACAAGAACACGTTCGACCTGCGGCCTGAAACCGACGTGTTCTGGTGCACGGCCGACGTCGGCTGGGTCACCGGGCACAGCTACGTCACCTACGCGCCCTTGGTCAACGGGGCCACCCAGCTGATGTACGAAGGTACCCCTGACACACCTCATCAGGGCCGCTGGTGGGAGCTGGTGGAAAAGTACAAGGTCTCCATCCTCTACACGGCGCCGACTGCCATCAGGACCTTCATGAAGTGGGGCCGCGACATCCCCAAGAAGTACGACCTCACCTCGATCCGTGTTCTGGGCTCCGTCGGCGAACCCATCAACCCCGAGGCGTGGATGTGGTACCGCGAAATGATCGGCGGCGGCAGCGCCCCCGTGGTGGACACCTGGTGGCAGACCGAGACCGGCGCGCACATGATCGCGCCGATGCCGGGCGTCACCCACGCCAAGCCAGGCTCCGCGCAGGTCGCGGTGCCTGGTATCGCCGTCGATGTGGTGGACGAGATGGGCCAGTCGGTGCCTAACGGCTCGGGCGGGTACCTGGTAGTCCGCGAACCGTGGCCGTCCATGCTCCGCGGCATCTGGGGCGACCCGCAGCGGTTCAAGGACACCTACTGGTCGCGGTTCGACAACATGTATTTCGCGGGCGATGGCGCCAAGAAGGACGAGGACGGCGATATCTGGCTGCTGGGCCGGGTCGACGACGTCATGAACATTTCGGGTCACCGGCTGTCGACGACGGAAATCGAGTCGGCGCTGGTGAGCCACCCGTCGGTGGCTGAGGCCGCCGTCGTCGGCGCATCGGATGAGACGACGGGCGAGGCAGTGGTTGCGTTTGTGATCCTGCGCGGTTCGGCCGTGGATGACGACGACATCGTCACCACCCTGCGCAACCACGTGGCCAAGGAGATCGGTCCAATCGCCAAACCACGCAACATCCTGGTGGTGCCGGAGCTTCCGAAGACCCGGTCCGGCAAGATCATGCGCCGGCTGCTGAAGGATGTAGCCGAGGGCCGTGAGGTCGGCGATGCTACGACCCTGTCCGATCCCACGATCATGGCGCAGATCGCCGCTTCGCTGCGGAAGTAGCCACCGAACCACTACCACCCGGGAACGCGCCCGGGTGGTAGTGGTCACCGACCTGATGCCGCCTGCGCCCCGTTGTCATTGCTTCCTGAACATGAGGGAGCGGCGGGGAGCGTGGGGCATAGTTAAGCCATGCCGAAGACCACCACGCTCTTGATCATCAACGGACCGAACCTGAACCTCCTGGGCACCCGCGAACCCGCGACCTACGGGACAGCGACCCTGGCCGACGTCGAATCGCTCGCCGCCAACGCCGCAGGACGTCACGGCTGGGCAGTCAACTGTCTGCAGTCCAACCATGAAGGTGAGCTGGTCGACGCCATCCACGCCGCGACCGGCACCGCGGCCGGCATTGTCATCAATGCCGGCGCCTACACCCACACCTCCATCGCCCTCCGGGACGCGCTCACCGCCGTAGACCTCCCCGTCGTAGAGGTGCATATCAGTAATGTGCACCGGCGCGAGGAGTTTCGCCAGCACTCCTACCTGTCGGCGGTCGCTGATGCGGTCATCGTGGGCGCGGGGATCAGCGGCTACCGGTTCGCCGTCGACTTCCTGATCGAAAAACTCTCCTCCGGATCCGTCGGTTACGGCCCGTCATGAGGGACGATAGGAGCATGATCGACATCACACCCATCGGCGGCGGCACCAGCGACGCCCCGCTCCTCGAGGTCAAAGACCTCGCCGTCACCTTCAGCACCACTTACGGCGATGTGAAGGCCGTCGAGAATGCGAGTTTCACGCTTCGGCGCGGAAAAACCCTCGCGATCGTCGGGGAGTCAGGGTCAGGCAAGTCGACGACGGCGATGTCCTGCATCGGCCTGCTGCCGTCCAACGGTCGGGTCACCGGCGGAAGCATCATGTTCGAGGGCCAGAACCTCGTCACGTTGCCTGAATCCAGGATGCGCGCCATCCGCGGGCGGGCCATCGGCCTGGTGCCACAGGACCCGATGTCCAACCTCAATCCGGTTGCCAAGATTGGCACCCAGGTGGCTGAGACACTGCTGGTCCATGGGATGGCGACCAAGAAAGACGTCAAAGAACGCGTCATCGAGGTCCTGACAGCCGCAGGGCTGCCGGACGCCGGGGAGCGCGCCAAGCAGTACCCTCACGAATTCTCCGGCGGTATGCGCCAGCGCGCCCTGATCGCCATTGGGCTTGCCTGCCAGCCACGGCTCCTGATCGCTGACGAGCCGACCAGCGCCCTCGACGTCACCGTGCAGCGCACCATCCTCGACCAGATCGATAAAATGACCGAGCAGCTGGGCACGTCGGTGCTGCTCATCACCCACGACCTGGGGCTGGCCGCTGAGCGTGCTTCGGATTTGGTGGTGATGCACCGTGGCCGGGTGGTGGAAGCCGGCCCGGCGCTGCAACTCCTCAACGATCCCCAGCACCCCTACACCCAGTCGCTGGTCCGCGCGGCCCCCAGTGTTGCCGCGGTCCGCCTCCAGCCGGGCACCTACAGCGCCGACGCCGGCAAGCGGACGAAAGTGGCTGAGGCTGCGTTCGCCGAACACCAGACCGACGACGCGTCAGCTGTCTCTGCGGCCACCGGACCGGGCCGGAACATTGTGGAAATCCGGGACCTGACCAAGGTCTACCGACGGCGCGGCAGTTCGGAAGACTTCTACGCGGCGAAGAACGTCACCCTTGACGTGCCCCGCGGGCAGACCGTCGCCATCGTGGGGGAATCCGGGTCGGGGAAAACCACCACGGCGCGGATGCTCCTGAAACTGATTGAGCCGACGTCGGGCACCATGACCTTTGACGGGATGGATGTCGGAACACTCAATAAGGACCAGCTGGCCGATTTTCGGCAACGGGTCCAACCCGTGTTCCAGGACCCGTACTCGTCACTGAACCCGATGTTCACCATTGAACGGATTGTTGAGGAGCCCCTTAACGCCTACAAACGTGGCTCCAAGAGTGAACGGCGGGCCAGGGTCCGCGAGCTGATGGACCAGGTGTCTTTGCCGCAGACCGCCCTGCTCCGGTACCCGTCGGAGCTGTCCGGCGGGCAGCGGCAGCGCGTTGCGATCGCCCGCGCGCTGGCGCTGAAGCCCGAGCTGATCATCTGCGACGAGCCGGTGTCGGCGCTGGACGTCCTGGTCCAGGCGCAGATCCTCAAACTGCTCGGCGACCTGCAGGCTGAACTGGGCCTGAGCTACCTGTTCATCTCCCACGACCTCGCCGTGGTTCGGCTGATCTCAGACTACGTCTGCGTGATGAAGGACGGCGAACTGGTTGAGGCCGCCAGCTCCGAAGAAGTGTTCCAAAATCCGCGCCACCCGTACACCCGCCAATTGTTGGCGTCGATCCCCGGCAACGAGCTGAACATCGCCTAGATCGGCACCAGCGAATAAAAAGGATCCCGGCACCAGTGGTGCAGGGATCCTTTTTATTTTGGGTCCTGTCTTGCTACATTCTGCTACTTCTTGCGGGTCTTTGGGTCAAGGGACTCGCGCAGCGACTCGCCCAGCAGGGTGAAGCCTAACGCAGTGACTGCTATACAAATGCCTGGCAAGAACGCCAACTGCGGTGAGTTGGCCAGCTCGCTCTGGGCGTAGGTGAGCATTCTGCCCCACTCCGCCGTTTGCGGCAGCCCACCGCCCAGCCCCAGGAACGACAGCGCGGCAGCGTCGATCACGGCAGTGGCCAGACTAAGCGTTGCCTGAACAATGACCGGTCCGACGCTGTTGGGAAGAACGTGGCTCAGCGTGATGGTCGAGCGGCTCAGACCCAGGGTCTGGGCGGCGAGAACGTAGTCCGATCCGCGTTGGGAGAGCATGGACGCCCTCAGCAGCCTGGCGAAGATCGGTACCTGCGCCACACCGATCGCAATCATCACCGCGTACGGGCCTTGGCCGAGGACCGCGGCGATACTGACGGCCAAAAGCAGACCTGGAACGGACAGCAGGATATCGACGAACCGCATGATGAGACTGTCTACCCACCCACCGAACCCACCGGCGAGCAGGCCCAATAGCATTCCACCTGCCAGGCCGAGCGAAGTGGAAATGACACCAATTAGGAGGGATGCCTGCGCGCCCCAGATGAGCTTGCTCAATAGGTCCCCACCGAACCGGTCCAACCCCAGCGGGTAGGCATCGATCTCGCCGGGCCCCGGGATATTGATGGGCGTGATCTCGGTCCGGCCCGGCAGCTCATTCCCACCGTAGGGCGCCAGTAGGGGCGCGAGGATGGACACGAGGATGAACAATCCCACGATGATGGCACCCGCGATCGCCTGGGGGTTCCGCTTCAGCCGTCGGAAGGAGTCTTTCCAGAGGCCAGTGCTGGCGCCGTCGGGAATGGTTGGGTCGATAGGCGACGCCCCGCCGCCCGGCGCTGGAGGCAAGGTAGTACTCATTGCACACGCACCCTAGGGTCGATGATGCTGTAGGAAAGGTCCACCAGGAGGTTGATCAGGGCGTAAAGGACAGCTATGAAAATGATGAATCCTTGCAGGACAGGGTAATCAAGGCCGAAGATGGCATCACGGAGAAATCTGCCAATCCCGTTGAACGCGAACACCGTCTCGGTGAGTACCGCCCCGGAGATGAGGAGTCCTAGCTGCAGGCCGATGGTGGTCACGACGGGCAGCATGGCATTCCGCAGGATGAAACGGTTCCTAATCGTCTTCTCCAGCAGGCCTTTTGCGCGGGCGGTGCGGACATAGTCGGCGTTTTGCACCTCGAGCACCGAAGCCCGGGTGATCCGTACGATGATGGCCAGGGGGATGGTGCCGAGCGCGATACCCGGCAGGATAAGGTGCTGGAACGCATCCCAGGCGGCATCCCACTCGCCCGTCAACATACCGTCGAGGACGTAGAAGTCGGTGACATGGGTAGCGTCCATCCGTGGGTTCTGGCGTCCGTCCGGCGGGAGAATTGGCCATTGGATGGCGAAGACGTACTTGAGGATGAAGGCGAGGAAGAAGACGGGGACGGTGATACCTAACAGGCTGAGCACCACCGAACCATGGTCCACGAAACGTCCATAGTGGCGTGCGGCGAGGTAACCCAACGGGATACCGATGCCGATCGCGAAGATCAGCGCGACAATCGTCAGTTCAACGGTGGCGGGAAACCGGGTGGCAAATTCCTCCAGCACTGGTCGGCCGGTGTTGATCGAGGTGCCAAAGTCACCCTGCAGAAGCTTGCCCATATAGGTGAAGTATTGAGAGACGATCGGCTCGTTGAAGCCGTAGAGCTCGTTCACCCTTTCCACCGCTTCAGGGGTGGCCCGCTCGCCCAGTAGAGCCGTTGCCGGGCCGCCAGGAAGGTTGCGTACCCACAGGAACAGAAGGATCGACAGGCCGATCAGGGTGGGTATCAGTAGCGCGAGCCGCTTACCTATGACGCGTAGCACGGGGTCCTTTCAAGAACAGATCAACATTGTCCGGTAAGTAGGGGAGCCGGGCCTGAGTGGGCCCGGCTCCCCTACTTACCGACGGACTTACTCGCTGAGTTCGATCTCCGTGAAGACCTCGTCATTGACGGGGCTGGCCGGGTAGGAGGTTACCCGGGGGGCAAAGGCCAGGGACGGCGCCGGGTGAGCCAACGGGATGGCCGGGTTGAATTCGGCAATTTGTTCGTTGATCTCCATGTACGCTTCCGATTGCTGTTCTCTGTCGGTGAGTCCACGGGCTTCGTCCAGGGCTGCAAACAGCTCGGGGTTGTCAAAACCAAATTCCAGTTTCTGCTGCCCGAAGAATACGCCGACGAAGTTGTCTGTGTCGTTGTAGTCGCCAGTCCAGCCCAGCAGGTGCATACCGTGATCCTCGGATCCCTGGATTTTGTCCAGGTAGTCCGGGCTCCACACATCCGGTGAAGGCGTGGCGGTAATGCCTACCTCGGCTAGTTGAGCGGTGATGTTGGTGAAGACCTGCTCAGGGGTGGGCATGTACGGCCGCGAGACGCCCGTCGGGTAGTTGAATTCGACTTCGAAGCCGTCTGGGTAACCCGCTTCCGCAAGCAGTTCCTTGGCGCGTTCCGGATCGTACTCGTAGGTGGTGACATCCTCGTTGTAGCCTTCGACGACGTCGGGGATGAACTGCGTCGCCAACTGCGTTCCCGCTGGCAAGGTCTGATCAATCAGGGCCTGCTTGTCGATGGCGTGGTGGATCGCCTGACGGACCAAGGGATCACCCAGCTCCTCGACCGCGTGGTTGAGGCCTAGATATAAAATGGTAAACGGGTCGCGCGGAACGATCATGAAACCCTCTTCTTCGAGGGTCGGGGTGTCCGCCGGGGAGACCAGATCGAAGCCGTCGATGGTTCCTGCTTGCAGCGCCTGGGTGCGGGCCTGTGGGTCATCGATCATCCTGAAAATAATGGTTTCAATCTGGCCCTGCTCACCCCAGTAGTCCTCATAGGTAGAAAGCTGAAGCTGTTCGCCTACGTTCCACGAGTCAAATTTAAACGGCCCAGTACCGACCGGGTTGCCCTCGGCATAGGTGCTGAGCGACGGAGACTCCGCCGATCCGCCGATATCATCCGCTGTGAACTCCTCCAGCGCGCCGGGGCTCTGCATCGCGAAAGCCGGCAGGGACAGCGCCGGAATAAACCCGGCAAACGGCTTCGCGAGGGTCACTGTGGCTTCAAAGTCACTGTTCACCTCACACGATTCATAGACTGCGGCGTCTGGTGAGTCAGCGAATCCGCGGAACAGGTTGTTATAGAAATAGGAGACGTTGGGCGCCTGCGCTACACCGGTCCAGTTATACCAACGCTCGAAGTTGAAGCAGACTGCTTCGGCGTTGAAGTCGGTGCCGTCATGGAACGTGACACCCTCCTTCAGAGCGAACGTAGTCGAAAGGCCGTCCTCGGAAGTTTCCCAGGACTCGGCGAGCAGCGGAGCCGGGTCGGCTGTCCCCGGTTCAGTACCCACCAGACCCTCAAAGATCTGGCGGCTGACCCGGAAGGTTTCACCGTCGCTGGCGAACGCCGGATCGAGGGTCTTCGGGTCCGTGGAGGCGGCGAAGACGAATGTCGAATCGACGGTCGCTTCACCGCCGTCGGCCGAGCCTTCGTCCCGCTGGCTTTCGACGCAGCCGGAAAGCAACAGCGCACCGACCGCCAATCCAGCCGTCACTGCAAAGGCCCGCTTCCTGACGGGGCGTAAGCTGCGCGAGGGTGTAGCGCTTTCTTGCATGTTGAGCTCCTCATATGCGAATGGTGAGGCAGTGCACGTGACGTGATGCCCTGATGGCGACGCTGAGCGTAACAATCTGTGGAATGAGCGTAACCCGGGGGGAGGACTGTTATGGGATTTACATCACAGAAGAGATTACGATTTGATCACGCGCCCATCGCCCGAAGGCCTTTGATTGGGTGGCCTGGGAGGCGCTCGACCCAGCTATCCGGAGGGGAGCAGCATGCCCGAAAAACTCGACACTGCCGCCAGGTACCGGCGGTTCGCTCGCATTGAGACCCGCGGATATTCACCCACCTACGACGAGTGGTGCACCGGGATCAGCCAGGATAGAGAAGTTTTGGCCATGCTCGACCGCCTGCCCGCAGCGAAACGTCAACCGAACCTGCTGCTGGGCGCCGCACGGTTTCATGGTGCCCAGCCTGAGCCATACCGGAAGTTCCGCGCATTCCTGCTGGAACACTGGCCGCAGGTGCGCGCGACGGTGCTCGCCCGAAGCACCCAGACCAACGAAGCGGGCCGGTGCGCGGTCCTCCTGCCGCTGCTTGCTCGGATTGCTGCGGTCTCCTGCGAGGAAGACACGCCGCTAGCCTTGATCGAGGTGGGCGCCTCAGCGGGCTTGTGCCTATACCCGGACCGGTACGGGTACTCCTACGACGGCGGCCTGGTCCTGTCTGCAGGCGACCTTCCGGACGCGCTGGTCATGGAATGCGCCACAACCGGCAGCCCACCACTGCCCGACAGGGTGCCTCAGGTGACGTTCCGGGCCGGTCTCGACGTGAAACCGCTCGATGTGGCGAACGACGACGACGTCGCCTGGCTTGAGGCCCTCGTCTGGCCTGAACACGCCCGCCGACGGGACCGGCTGCGCGCCGCCGTCGCGGTGGCTCGACGCGAACCGCCGCTGCTGGTCGCGGGTGATCTGGCCGTCGACCTTGAGGATCTGGTGAACCGGGCGCCGGCCGATGCCACGGTGGTCGTGTTTCACAGTGCTGTCCTTGCCTACGTTGATGAGGCGGGCCGGAACGCGTTTCGGGACACGATGCTCCGGCTGACAGCGGATCGCAACCGGCCCCTGCATTGGCTGTCCAATGAAGGTTACGGTGTGCTGCCGGGCGTCGAGGGGGCGCTGCAGAAAGATGACGTCGAAGTGGACCGCTTGTTTGTCCTCGCCCACAATGGGCGGGCGGTGGCCCGGACGGGCGGCCACGGTCAGACCCTCGACTGGTTGAGCTGACCCATTAGCGGCGGTTGCACTGACCTGCCGACACGGTGTCCGTGAAGGTGCCCGCCTGCTCGGCGATCGGCCGCAGTTCCGCCAGGGTGAGTGCGTAGCCCACTGGGGCGTCCTGAATGGATTTGGCGAAGATCACTCCTACCACCCTGCCCTGCTGGTCCAGCAACGGACCGCCTGAATTTCCCTGCTGGACATTCGCGGCGAGGCTGTAGACGTTGACCGACGACGGCTCTGCTCCATAAATGTTGGCAACCAGGACGTCACTGCGATTCTGGATGCTTGCTGGCTGGATCTGAAACGGCCCGCCTGCAGGGTAGCCGGCGAACGCAGCCGTGTCCCCGGTAGCCAGGTCCGCACCGAGCGGCAGGGCCGCGCGATCCAACCCCTCGACGGCGAGAACGGCAATATCCCGGACTGCGTCGAAGTGGACAATCCTGCCGGGCAGGGCCCCCCCGTCGGGAATCTCCACCACCGGCTCGTTGACCCCCGCCACCACGTGCGCGTTGGTCACCACCAGGCCCGGAGCGATGACGAAGCCCGAGCCGGTCTGGTTCTGACCGCATTGAAAAGCCGTCCCAGCGATCCGCAGCACCGACTCGGAGGCAGCGGCTAGTTCCGGGGTGTCCACGGCCGCGTCGGGGACCGGCATTGGGTCCGCCGGGGCAACGCTCTCGAGGATGGTGGGGATCCCGTCGTCGACGGCGATGGTGCGCAGCTGCGCCAGCCAGGTACGCACCGGCGACGGAGTGAGATTGTCAATTCCCCGGATCACCTGGGACGAGGCGATGGCCTGGGAGAGAAAAGGCACACCGAGCGTCCCGATGCTGAAGGCCAGCATGGACATCACCAATGCGGCCACCACCACGTTCACTGCGCCGCCCAGCAGGCGGTCCATCAATCGGATCGGCCGGAAATTGAGGGCGCGGCGGATGCCTCCTCCGAGACGTGAACCGATCGCCTGTCCAGTTACCACCAGCACTAGAGCGGTGAGGATAATCGCGGGAAGCCGCCAGGCGTCGTCGGGCACCCATTCGCTGACGAGGGGGATAGCGAAGAAAGCCGCTACCGCTCCCGCGACGAAGCCTGCGATTCCACCGAGGGTAACCAGGAACCCGTTGCGCGAGCCAGCAACGAGATATCCGACCAGTGCCAGCACCAGCAGGATGTCCAGAATGGTGAAGTCCGGCACGTACGATCTCCCTGATCATCGAGAGGCCCTTCGCCTCTATTTCCTGTGTGAGTCTATCCGGCGGCACTGACAATCCCCTGAGCGCCCGCCAGCTCCCCGATGGGGCAGCGCCCAGCGCCAATTGAGGCCGTTCAGGCCCGATCAATAGTCAATTCAGCTATTCCGACGGCGAACACGGGTGTAGCAGGTGTCACAACTTCGTTATGTACGGCAAGATGGAACGAGTCGACAATTTATCAGGAGCATTCATGGACATCGAGGTACTGCGCCGAGCGCCACTCTTCGCTTCACTGGGCGATGACGTTTTCGCCGCACTCACCGACGAACTGACCGAGGTGGACCTCTCCCGCGGTGCCTCAGTCTTCCGCGAGGGCGATCAGGGTGACCAGCTGTATTTCATCGTGTCCGGGAAAATTAAGCTGGGCCGCACCGCTCAGGACGGGCGCGAGAACCTGCTGGCCATCCTCGGTCCCGGCGAATTGTTCGGCGAGATGGCGCTCTTCGACCCGAGCCCACGCACGGCAACGGCCACTGCCGTCTCCGAAACCCGTCTGGCTGGCTTGAAGAATGAAAACCTGCGGACGCTGCTGGAGACGCGTCCCGAGGTTTCGGCGCAGCTGCTGCAGGCGTTGGCCCGCAGGTTGCGCCGCACCAATGAGTCTCTGGCTGACCTGGTGTTCTCGGACGTCCCGGGCCGCGTCGCGAAAGCCCTGCTCGATCTGGCTGACCGGTTCGGTCGTCCGGCCACCGACGGCATCCTGGTCGCGCATGAACTGACGCAGGAGGAACTCGCCCAGCTGGTTGGCGCTTCCCGCGAGACCGTGAACAAGGCACTGGCCGAGTTCGTGCAGCGTGGGTGGCTGCGCCTTGAGGCGCGCGCCGTCGTCATTCTGGACATCCAGCGGCTGCGTCAGCGCAGCCGCTAAACCTTTTGCGCACCTGTGGCGGGTAGTCGCCACCGTGTTGCCGCCAAAGGTAAAAAATTGTGCAGTTGTGGTGGGTTAGGATGCGTCCAACCCACCACAGCTGCACAATTGTTTAACGCCACCCACCAGAGCTGCACTAATCATTCGGCGGGGATCCTGCCACGGCAGGGAAGGCTGAGGGCGGAGGTGGGTTAGCGGCCGCGCTGACCAGATCCGCCCTCGGTGGCTACCGAACAGGCGACCTCCAGGAGCGGGTCGGCATCCTCGGAGGGCGTGACCAGGTGTGGGTAATAGACCTTCATGGGCCGCTTGTGCGTTAGGTAGGCAACGCACCCCTTCGACGACCCGATCTTCTCCAGCATGAGTTCGACGGCAGGAACCGCTATCTCGTCGAGGGTGCGGCCTACGGAATTGGGCTGGCCCACGTCGTCACCCAGCTCTGTGGTCTCGGCGCGCGCCACTTCCCGGGCGGCACACCGCCACTCACCCCAGATGCCCTTGCTGCCGAGCACCGAGGCCTCCTGACCGGTAGGCTGCGCTGCAGCAAAATAGTGGGTGTCGAACCGGCGGTGAGCGTAATCCGGGCTAAGCCAGTGAGCCAGCGGCTTTAGCAGGTCGGTGCGTAGTCCGAGACCCCGTCGCGTCAGGATTTCGGAGAAGGACCGTTCCTGGGTGGCAATGTCCTCGCGGGCCTTCATCCATTCGGAATTCTTGCTGCCGTCGACGAGGGACACAGCGTCCGGCCCGGCCAGCAACACCCCGGTTTCTTCGAACAACTCGCGGATGGCTCCGACCACATGGCGGCGCGCCACGAACAGGTCGTCAATGCCCATCGCTTTGGCCCACTGAGCCGGCGTGGGGCCAAACCAGGCGACGTCGTCGTCGTCAGACTCCTCGATACTGCCGCCCGGAAACGCGACGATTCCCAGCGGAGACTCGCCCCGCCGGTACGACAGATAGGTTTCCGTGCCAGCCGGGGCGTCCCGGATCAGCACCACCGACGACGCCAGACGGGGTTTGACCGGCGTACGCTCGCCGTGTTCCACCCAGCTGCGCGCCGCGTCAAGCTGGTCTTCAGGAACCGGGAAAAGACGATTGCTAATATGGCCCACAGGAATCAGACAAACTCCGCGATAATCTCGACTTCCACCGGCGCATCGCGGGGAAGAACAGCGACGCCGACGGCGGAGCGCGCGTGTGCGCCGGCGTCGCCGAGCACCTGCCCCAGCAGATCGGATGCTCCATTAATGACCTGTGGCTGGCCGGTGAAGCTAGGATCCGAGGCGACGAAACCCACCACCTTGACGATCCGGCTAATCCGGTCCAGGTCCCCGATCTGGGACTTGATGGCCGCAAGGGCGTTGACCGCGCAAGTTGCTGCATACTCTTTGGCGGCTTCCGGGGTCACCTCGGCGCCCACCTTGCCCAAAGCTGGGAGTTCACCGTTAATAAGGGGGAGTTGCCCTGCGGTGTAGACGTAGTTGCCCGTCACCACTGCGGAAACGTAGGAAGCCAGAGGCTGCACCACGTCCGGGAGGGTGATGCCGAGATCCAGCAACCGCTGCTCGACAGCTGATGTGGGGTTGTCGGTGCTGGTCACGACTGGTTCTTCTCTCGTTTCAAGTAGGCGACGAGGCCCTTGCCATCCGGCCCAGGAACTACCTGCACCAGCTCCCAGCCGTCCTCTCCCCACTGATCCAGAATCTGCTTCGTGGCGTGGATGATGAGCGGAATTGTGGAGTACTCCCATTTGGTCATGGTTCACAGACTAGCGCGTGCTTGTAAACTGGAGTAATGGCTGCTCGTAAATCACCGATCTTTGACACGGCAACCACCCTGGGGAAGATGATTGCGTTTCTCGGAATCAGTGCTTTGAGCGGGGTGCTTGCTGCGGGGCTACTGGTCCCCATCGCTGCGGCGGCGGGTACCGGGGCTTCCGCATCGATTCAGTTCTTTGAGGAACTGCCGGCAGAACTGGAGCGCGGCGCACTGGCCCAGCCGTCCAGGATTCTTGCCTCGGATGGCTCACTCATCGCGACCTTGTATGAGGAGAACCGTCAGCCGGTCACCCTCGACCAGATCTCCCCGAACATGGTGAACGCCCTGCTCGCTATTGAGGACGCACGGTTCTATGAGCATGGCGGCGTGGACCTGCAGGGCATCATGAGCGCCGTGGTGAGCAACGTCAGCAGCGACACCACCCGCGGCGCCTCCACCATCACCCAGCAGTACGTCAACAACGTTCTGATCGATGCCAGTCTGCAGAGCGGTGACGAATCGGTCACGTTCAGCGGCGGGAAGACCCTTGGCGACAAGCTTCGCGAAGCGAAACTAGCC
This sequence comes from Arthrobacter sp. TMN-50, assembly GCF_054511125.1. Classification (NCBI taxonomy): domain Bacteria; kingdom Bacillati; phylum Actinomycetota; class Actinomycetes; order Micrococcales; family Micrococcaceae; genus Arthrobacter; species Arthrobacter sp. TMN-50. Next base: position 678,190 of record NZ_JBTNDG010000001.1, read on the forward strand.
ATCGCTGTCGAAAAGGAACTCAGCAAGGACGAGATCCTTGAGGGCTACCTCAACATTGTGCCGTTCACCGGTACCACCTACGGCGTGCAGGCTGCAGCAAAATACTTCTTCAACGTTGAAGCCGTGGACCTGAACATCCAGCAGGCGGCTCTCCTCGCAGGCGTGGTCAATGGCCCCACCTTCTATAGCCCGGAGCTCAACCCGGAGCGCTCCCTTGAGCGTCGGAACCTGGTGCTCGGCGCCATGTTGTCGAACAACCACATCACGCAGGAAGAGTACGACGCGGCCGTGGCCACTGATCTGGGGTTGGTCGTCACGCCCACGCTCAGCGGTTGTGTTGGCGCGGAGCAGGCACCGTACTTCTGCGACTACGTCACCCACCTGATTCTGAACGACCCCGCCTACGGTGACACCCTCGAAGCGCGTCAGGACACGCTTTACCGCGCCGGTCTTACCATTACGACGACGCTCGACACCGCAGCGCAGAACGCCGCGCAAACGGCCATCTCTGAGACTGCCGCCCGCGATTCCACCGACCCCTCGGTCGGCCACTCGATGGTCAGCCTCGAGCCCGGCACCGGAAACATCCTGGTGATGGCGCAGAACACCCGATACATGCCGGGCACTGAGCCAGGCGATTCGGTGCTGAATTTCAACGTTGACGTCTACCAGGGTGGAGACCCCGCTCAGCCACTCGGTGGGGTTGGTGGATTCCAACCCGGGTCGACGTTCAAACCGTTTGCGGTGGGGGGTTGGCTTGAAGACGGCAGGGCCCTGAACACGGTGGTTGACGGCAGTAAGAAAAAGTATCCAGTGGGAGACCGGTGGGAGGCTAGCTGCCTGCAGAATGGTTACTGGGAAAATCCGGGACCCGAAGCCTACGAGCCGCAAAACTACGGTGACATCAATTACGGCAATTACACGGTTCTAGAGGGCCTCGCACAGTCCTATAACACCGTTACCATGGAGACGGCCGACCAGATTGACCTCTGCATGCCGTTCGAGATCGCCGCTGATCTGGGTGTGCATGACGGCAAAAGCGCGGACGGCGAATACACGCCGCTGCAGGTGTTGCCCTCTGCGTTGATCGGTGGCGGCAGCGAAGTGTCTCCGATGTCCATGGCAACGGCCTACGCCGCTTTGGGAGCGGAGGGTCTGACCTGCGAACCACGGGCACTGACCGAGGTGGTTGCTGTTGACGGCACCAGCTTCCCCGTCCCGGAACAGAAGTGCGATCAGGCGATCCCCAAGGAGCTGGCGCGAGGCATCAACTACGCCACCGAAGCCGTAATGGACCGTGGATCGGGTCAACTCCTGGAGTACGGCGACGTGCCTATGGCTGGTAAAACTGGAACCAATGATGATCGGTCACAAACCTGGTTCATGGGCTACAACTCAGGTATGGCGACGGCGAGCTGGCTCGGGAACTGGAAAGCCAACAGCGTTTCTCTTTCTGACTTGCAAATAGGCGGCGAGATTTACGAGGAGATTGATGGAGCGTTTGTTGCGGCACCCTCCTGGGAACGCTTCATGCAGCAGATCCCCGGCCTGTACCCGGCCGAGCCGTTCGCGGATCCTCCTCAGCGGATGCTAAACACGCAACGCCCCACTATCACTCAGCCACGCGACGGTGATCAGGCGGGGCGGCCAGGGAACAACCAGGGTGACCCCGGGAACAGCGGACCACCCGCCGATGCGCCCCCGGGAAACAGCCCCGAGAATCCAGACAACAACGAAGACGAAGGCTGACCTTGGGTTCATCGAAGCTGCTCGATGCCACTACGATCGCGCTGGGAGGTACCGCTGCGGTCGCCGTCGCTGGCCTCGGCTACGCCTCACTCGTGGAACGAAACCTGTTCCAACTGCGCGAGGAAACCCTGCAGATTCTCCCTCCGGGCAGCCGTCCGCTGAGGGTTCTGCACCTCTCTGACATTCATATGGCGCCGCGGCAGACAGCCAAGACGCAGTGGTTGGAGGGCCTGGCCCGGCTCAAACCAGATCTCGTGGTCAACACGGGCGACAACCTCAGCCACCCCAAGGGTGTCGCACCGTTGCTTGAGGCCCTCGGCCCGCTGCTGCAGTTTCCCGGCGTATTTGTCCCAGGGTCCAACGACTACTACGCCCCGGTGCTGAATAACCCGCTGCGGTACTTCTCCGGCCCCTCACAGCACCGCACTGGGCGGGAACCGAAAGCCCTGCCGTGGGCCGAGCTGTTCAGAGGCTTCGGGAACGCGGGCTGGATCGACCTCTCCAACCGCTCCCAGTCGGTAGCCATGGGAAACCTCCGGCTCGACTTCACCGGCGTGGATGACCCGCACCTCAACCGCGATAGTTACGCGGGCTACCCTGCCGGGAGCAGCACCTCCCGCAACGCGCCGCACCTACGGATCGCCGTCGCCCACGCTCCCTACCAGCGGGTGCTGGACTACTTCACCGCCGACGGCGCCCACCTCATCCTCGCCGGCCACACCCACGGCGGGCAGGTCTGCATCCCGGGCTACGGTGCGTTGGTCAGCAACTGCGACCTCCCCACCTGGCGGGCCCGTGGCCTAACTGATTGGGAACACGAGGGCCGCAGCATCCCGTTGAACGTGTCCGCGGGCATCGGGACTTCCCGGTTCGCGCCGGTTCGTTTTGCTTGCCGTCCCGAAGCAGTGCTACTCACGCTGACCCAGCGGTAACCTGCGGCCGCCCGGGACAGCGGTTGAGCTCTGACATAGGATAGTTGCTACGGGACACAAAGTGTCCGCCTCTCGGTAATTTCGCCTCTCAGTGCCAAAGACAGAAGCATGCAGACTCAAACCACCCTGTGGGAATCGCTCGGCCGACTGTACCCGCACATCAAGCCCATCCTGCCGCGGCTGATCCTGGGCCTCGCCTGTGCACTGGGGGCCAGCCTGATGGCGCTGGCCATCCCGCAGGTTTTCCGCGTACTGATCAACGATGCGCTCGCCGTTGGAGGCGCGACGTCGACCGTCTGGATCGCCGCGGGAGTGGTCCTGCTGCTGGGCGTTCTCGAGGCGACCTTCGTGGCGTTGCGGCGCCAGTTCGTCATCGCGCCGGCGACCACAGTCGAGACGAAAATGCGGACTTCCTTCTACCGCCACCTGCAGGATCTGACCGTCGCTTTCCACGACCGCTGGGGCAGCGGCCAGCTCCTCTCCCGGGCCATGTCTGACCTTAACCTGATGCGCCGGTGGATGGCCTTCGGGTTGATCATGCTGGTGGTGACGTCGCTGACCGTAGTGATCGGCGTCGTCGTCATGTTCCTGACCTCCTGGGTGCTGGCCCTGATCTTCCTTGCCGCGGCGCTGCCGATCATGGTCTACGGCTTCCGGTTCCGCACCTCCTATAGCAAGGTGTCCCGCAAGAGCCAGGACCAGGCCGGCGACCTGGCCACCACCGTCGAGGAATCGGTACACGGCATCCGGGTACTGAAGGCGTTCGGCCGCAGCCGCGAAGCCCTCGAGGGGTTCAACCTGCAGGCCGAGGAGCTCCGGCAGACGGAAATCTACAAGGCCCGCTCGCTGGCCAACTTTTCCCTGATCGTGACCCTGCTGCCGGAGCTGGCGTTGGGCACCTCGCTGGTGGTCGGCGTGTTGTTTGCCGCCAACGGGGAGCTCTCGATCGGCGCCCTGGTGGCCTTCTTCGCCACCGCAGCAGTGGTGGCCACCCCGGTCGAATTCATCGGTCCGCTGCTGGCCATGACCTTCGCCGCCAAGACCGCCATCGACCGGCACTACGAGGTGATGGAGTTCGTCAACACCATCACGGACCCCGAGGAGCCGGTACGGCTGGTTGATCCCCGCGGTGAGGTGACCTTCACCGACGTGCATTTCCGTTACCCCGATGCCGAGGACGACACCGCTGATGTGCTCAACGGCATCAACCTCACCATGCGGGCGGGTGAAACGATGGCGCTCGTCGGCGTCACCGGGTGCGGTAAGAGCACCCTCCTGCAACTGGTCCCCCGCCTCTATGAGGTGACCGGCGGTTGCATCAGGATCGATGGGACCGACCTGCGCAGCATCTCCATCGCTGACCTGCGCACCCACGTCTCGGTCGCTTTCGAGGACACCACGCTGTTCTCCAGCTCGGTCCGCGAGAACGTCCTGATGGGAGCAGAACCCCGGGATGACAAACATGCCGAGAACATTCTGGATGAGGCGCTCGACGTCGCCCAGGCGCACTTCGCGTATTCGCTGCCCGACGGCGTCGATACCCTGATCGGCGAAGAGGGCCTGAGCCTCTCCGGTGGACAACGCCAGCGGATCGCCCTGGCCCGTTCCATCGCCGCCAAACCACGCGTGTTGGTGCTCGATGATCCACTCTCGGCCCTCGATGTGCGCACTGAGGAGCTCGTCGAGGAAGGCCTGCGCCAGGTCCTCGACCACACGACCACGCTGATCGTGGCCCACCGGCCCTCGACTGTCGCTCTCGCCGATCGGGTGGCACTGCTCGAAGATGGCCGGATCACCGACGTCGGCACCCACACCGAGCTCCTGGCCCGCAACACTCACTACCGTTACGTGATCGCGAGCCTTACGGATGAGCCAGCCGACCTGGACACCGAACTTGAGGACCTGAAGAACGACGACGAGGGGGCGATCGCGTGAGCACATCACCACAGCCGGACAGTGGGAAGGCACCGGCCGGGGGAACGTCGTCGGGCGTCGCCAACGAGGACGACGTCCTCCTCTCCAAGGCCCAGAACAAATCGGTCCGTTCCCGCTCATTCCGACTGCTGGGGTCCCTGATCAAGCCCAACCGGCGCCAGTTCAGCTGGACCATCTCACTTGTGGTCAGCTCCCAGGCCGCCCGCGTGGCCGGCCCGGCGATCATCGCGTTCGGCATCGACAACGCCCTGCCATCACTACTCGACGGCGACCCGACCTACCTCTGGCTCGCCGGGCTCACGTATCTGATCGCCGCAGTCCTGACGGCCACCCTGACCGCCGGGTACGTCCGGGCCATGGCGCTGCTGAGCCAGGCGATGCTGCTGGACCTGCGGCTCCGCGTCTTCCGGCACACCCAGCGGCTGAGCCTCGAATTCCATGAGAAATACACGTCGGGGCGCATCATCTCCCGGCAAACCTCCGACCTGGAGGCGCTACGCGAACTCCTCGACTCCGGAGTCAGCTCCCTGGCATCCGGCGTCATGTACATGCTGTTTACCGCCATCACCATCTTCATCCTCGACTGGCGGACGGGTCTGCTGATCCTCGTCGCCGCAGTGCCAATGTTCCTGCTGGCGCGCTGGTACCAGAAACACTCGCAGCTCGCGTTCCGCTCCTCACGAGTGGTATCGGCGCGGCTGATCGTCCACTTTATCGAGACCATGACCGGGATCCGCGCCGTCAAGGCCTTCCGGCGTGAGGAAGTCAACGCCGCCAAATACGACGAACTGGCCGAGGACTACCGCAAAGTCACCGTCCGGTCCATCAACCTCAACGGGATTTTCCAACCAGGTCTGGTGCTGATCGGGAACGTGACCGTGGCGGTGGTACTCCTCGTCGGCGGGTTCCGGGTGCTGGACGGTTCACTGGCCGTCGGCGCACTCCTCGCCCTCCTGCTTTACAGCAAACGGTTCTTCCAGCCGGTGGACCAGATGGCCATGTTCTACAACTCGTTCCAGTCGGCGTCCGCGGCGCTGGAGAAGGTGTCGGGCCTGCTTGAAGAAGTGCCCACCGTCCGGCCGCCCAGGAATCCTGTGCCGCTGAAGGATCCCCACGGGGAGATTAAGTTCGACGGCGTGGAGTTCGGATACGGCGACGGTCCGGTCATCCTGCCCACCATGGATTTGCACATCCCTGCTGGCCAGACCGTCGCACTGGTGGGTCAGACCGGTGCCGGCAAGTCCACCCTGGCGAAGGTCATTGCCCGGTTCTACGACGTCTCGACCGGCAGCATCACGCTTGACGGCGTCGACATCCGGGAGGTTGAACCACGCGACCTGCGGCGCGCCGTCGTCATGGTGACGCAGGAAGCCTTCCTCTTCAGCGGCAGTGTGGCGGACAACATTGCGCTCGGCAAGCCGGAGGCCAGCCGGGAGGAGATCGAAGAAGCGGCCCGGTCCGTGGGTGCCGACACGTTCATCAGGTCCCTGCCCGATGGTTACGACACCGATGTGAACAAGCGTGGCGGCCGGGTGTCCTCGGGGCAGCGGCAGCTGATCAGCTTTGCCCGCGCCTTTCTGGCGAACCCTGCGGTGCTCATCCTGGATGAAGCCACCTCCTCGCTGGATATCCCGAGCGAACGGCTGGTGCAGGAGGGTCTGCAGAAGCTGCTCGGCAACCGGACCGCCCTGATCATCGCCCACCGACTGTCGACTGTCTCGATTGCCGATCGCGTGCTGGTGGTTCACGATGGGGAGGTCGTTGAGGACGGCACCCCGACTGAGTTGATCGGCGGCGATGGCCGGTTTGCGACCCTGCACGCGGCCTGGCAGGAGACGCTCGTCTAGCTTTACATCGAAGGGTGCTCAGGTATCCTTTAGGGGTTGCTTCGGTGGCCGCTTTCGACGGTCGCAGAGCGCATTCGGGGTGTGGCGCAGCTTGGTAGCGCGCGTCGTTCGGGACGACGAGGTCGCAGGTTCAATTCCTGTCACCCCGACCAGTGATAAGGTCTCGCGACCCTTTCTCTGCGCGTCGCTGTCACGGTTTCCCACCCACCGCGCACAATCACCGGGAATGTCTAGACTATCCCAGTGATGGAGGCTGATCGGTGGGAGAATCGGCGACGCGACACGAAGGCTAGACGAAGGTGAGTCCGGTCAGCCGCTCGTAGGCCTCGATGTAGCGGCCGCGGGTCTTCTCGATGATCTCGGCGGGGAGTTCCGGTGGCGTGGAGGCCTTATCCCAGCCGGAGGCATCCGAGGTCAACCAGTCCCTCACGAACTGCTTGTCGAAGGACGGCTGCGCCTGTCCCGGCGCATACAGAGCCGCATCCCAGAAGCGCGACGAGTCGGGGGTCAGCACCTCATCGCCGAGGGTGATCTGTCCGTCCGTGGACAGTCCGAACTCCACCTTCGTGTCAGCGAGGATGATCCCGCGGGACCGGGCAATTTCCTCGGCCCGGTTATAGATGGCCAGGGTCAGGCGCCGCAGCTCCTCTGCCACGGGTGCGCCAACGGTGGCGACAACGTCGTCGTAGGCAATGTTCTCGTCGTGCTCCCCCACCGCTGCCTTGGCCGACGGCGTGAACACGGCCGGTTCCAGCCGGGATCCATCCACCAGCCCGGTCGGCAACGGGAGCGAACACACGGTGCCCACTGACCGGTATTCCAGCAGCCCAGACCCTGTCAGGTAGCCGCGGGCGATGCATTCCACCGGAAACATGTCCAGCTTGCGGCAGATCATGCCCCGGCCAGCCACCTCGGCGGGAACGTCAGTGGACAGCACATGGTTCGGTACCTCCGCGAGCTGCTCGAACCACCACAGGCTCAGCTGGGTGAGGACCCGGCCCTTATCAGGAATCTCCGACGACAAGACGAAGTCATAGGCGCTGATCCGGTCGCTCGCGACCACCAGCACCCGGTCAGCCGGCCCGGTCAGCGGGGAGTACAGGTCCCGTACCTTCCCAGAATAGGTGTGCTTCCACCCGGGAATCTCAATGAACGACGGAGCGAAGGTCACGCTCAGGCCCCCGCAGGGCTAGCTGCCGAGGCAGCGGAAGCGGGCGTCAGCGGTGAGGCAACGGTGGGTGCCGCCACGTTCCCACGCGCCGCCTTGAGCGCGATGTCGGTGCGGTACTGCCCACCCTTGAGCTCAAGCAGCGCCATACCGCTGTACGCCTTCTCGCGTGCGGCAGCGAGGTCATCCCCGAGCCCGACGACGGCGAGCACCCGCCCACCGGCCGACACCACCTTGCCGTGCTTCAGTGCGGTTCCGGCGTGCAGCACGTGCACGCCGTCGACGGCTTCGGCCTTCTTCAGGCCGCGCACCCGGTCGCCGATGCGGGGTGCATCCGGGTAGTCTGCCGAGGCGAGGACCACCGCCACCGCTGACTGCGGCGACCAGTTAAGGCTTTCGATCCGGTCCAGCCCGCCCTTGGCAGCGGCCAGCAGCACTCCGCCGAGGGGTGTTCGCAGCCGGGCCAGGACGGCCTGCGTCTCGGGATCCCCGAACCGGGCGTTGAACTCGATCACCCGCAGGCCACGGGCGGTCAGCGCCAGCCCAACGTAGAGCACACCGACGAACGGGGTGCCACGGTGGGCCATTTCGTCGATGGTGGGCTGAGCCACCCGGTCAATCACCTCGTCGACCAGTCCGGCGGGGGCCCAGTCGAGGGGTGAGTACGCCCCCATGCCACCGGTGTTGGGGCCCTGGTCGCCGTCGTGGATTCGCTTGAAGTCCTGGGCTGGTGCGAGCGGCAGCACGTTCCGGCCGTCGGAGAGAACGAAGAGTGACACCTCGGGTCCGTCAAGGAATTCCTCAATCACCACGGTGCCGCCGGCGTCAAAGCAAGCCTGCGCGTGTTCAAGGGCCTGGGTCCGGTCGGAGGTGACCACCACACCCTTTCCGGCAGCCAACCCGTCGTCCTTGACGACGAAGGGAGCACCGAAAATGTCCAGCGCCTCTGCTGCCTCCTCGGTGGTCGAAGCCACCCGGGCCATCCCGGTGGGGACGTTTGCTGCGGCCATGATTTGTTTGGCGAAGGCCTTCGAGGCTTCGAGCTGGGCGGCCTCCTGCGACGGACCGAACACGGGGATCCCTGCCTCTCGCAGCGCGTCGGCCACTCCTGCGGCGAGCGGCGCTTCAGGACCAATAACCACTAGATCCGAACCCAGCAACTGGGCCAGGGCGGTCACGGCTGCGGGGTCTGTTGCGTCGACGTCGTGCGTGGGCACAATGCTCGAGATACCGGCATTGCCGGGGGCTGCGTGCACGTCGTGCACGAACGGATCAGTAAGGAGTGCTCGGACAAGGGCGTGTTCGCGGCCGCCGGGGCCTATCACTAGAACCTTCACAGTAGATCAGCGTACTGTCTCCGCTGAATCCTAGCGAAGCTGTGACGGTCGAATCACCCCTATGACAACCCATACTCGCGCCACGCCACTCCGAATCAAGTGCATGAAAGCTTTACGGCGCCCCGGGCGCAAGGAATCCCTGCTGGCAGCACTGGCCGGAATCGTCTCGGCTGGCCTGGTGCTGGGCGTTGCCGAGTTGCTCGGCGCCTTCCTCACCGCACGCGCCGCGCCGCTGATCGCACTCGGCTCGACTTTCATCGACTTCACGCCGCCGTGGCTGAAGGACTTCGCCATCGCCACCTTCGGCACCAATGACAAGGCGGCACTCTTCGTCGGCATGGGCGTCACCATCGTCATCCTTGCCGCCATCCTCGGGGTCGTCGCCTACCGCAAATGGGTGTTGGGCGTGGCGGGGGTCCTGCTGATGGGCGCGGTCATTGTTGCCGCAGTGATTTCCCGTGCCGGCGCCACCCTGCTGGACGCCGTTCCGACAGTTATCGGCACCGCCGTCGGGCTGCTCGCCTTGCGTTACCTGATCCGTGCACTCCATGCAGCCCACGACGACGGCGCCCAGCGGGCGGACACCGGCGGCGCCAGTAGCACCGCCGCCACCGCCTACGCCGACAGCCCCGCGACCACCGCCGGCGCCAGCCGTCGTACTTTCTTCGCCGCCGCCGGCATCACCGCAGTCATTGCGGGTGCCGCGGCTGCTGGCGGGCGTGCCATCGCTGGCGCCCGCAACACGGTCAACATGGCCCGCGAAGCCCTCACCTTCCCTACCCCGGCCAGCCCAGCGCCCCCGGTACCGTCCGGCGTGGACGTGAATGTCGACGGCGTGGTCCCCTGGCTGACCCCCAACCCTGACTTCTACCGGATCGACACTGCCCTGAGCGTGCCTCAGATTGACCTGGAAACCTGGGAGTTGCGGGTCCACGGCATGGTCGAGGAAGAGATCACCATGACCTTCCAGGACCTGCTCGATGCGGATCTGATCGAACGCCACGTCACCCTGACCTGTGTCTCCAACCCCGTTGGTGGCAACCTGGCCGGCAACGCCAAGTGGCTCGGCTACCCGATCCGCGAGCTGCTGGCCCGGGCCAAGCCCACCGGCGACGCGGACATGGTGCTCTCCACCAGCACCGACGGCTTCAGCGCCTCCACTCCCCTGCCGATCCTGCAGGATGACCGCGACGCAATGCTCGCGATCGCCATGAACGGTGAACCCCTCCCGCTGGAACACGGATATCCCGTCCGCATGGTGGTCCCTGGTCTGTACGGTTACGTGTCAGCCACCAAATGGGTCGTCGATCTTGAGGTCACCCGGTTCGCCGACAAGACCGCCTACTGGACCGACCGCGGGTGGTCCGAAAAGGGTCCTATCAAAACCATGGCCCGCGTCGAGGTTCCCCGCTCCTTTGCCCAGGTCCCGGCCGGCACCTCCACCATCGGCGGGTCGGCGTGGGCGCAGCACCGCGGCATCACCAAAGTTGAAGTCCAGATCGACGACGGCGACTGGGAAGAAGCGACCCTCGCCGCCGAAGCCTCGGTGGACACCTGGCGCCAGTGGTCCCACGAGATCAACCTCGAATCGGGCTCACACACCGTCCGCGCCCGAGCCTACGACCCCGACGGCGTCCAGACCGAGGAGCGGGCAGACACCGTACCCAATGGCGCTTCAGGCTGGCAGTCGGTGCAGTTCACCGTCGCATAAGCCCGCAAAGCTTCCAATCTTGTGCCCACCGGATGTCCGTTCACTCCGGTGGGCACAAGCTCCACCCCGTACCCCCTCCGATGGGCGATACTAGTCTCATGCCTCAGACTTTCTCCTCTTCCGACGCTGTCGACCTGGCTGTCCTGGAACGTAACGGCTTCATCGAATCGCGCCATCTGGGTTCAGCAGTGATCCTGGCCGCCGATGGCTCGGTTGTCACCGAACTGGGTGACATCAACGCGCCCGTCTTCCCGCGCTCCACCCTCAAACCCTTCCAGGCCCTCGCGACCATGCAGTCCGGGGTCCCGCTACGCGGCCCGCAGGTGGCCCTGGCAGCCGCCAGCCATGTTGGCTCACACGAGCACATGGACGTCGTCCGCACCATGCTCAGCGCGGCGGGGGTCTCCGAGGAGCACCTTCAGTGCCCTGCCGACTGGCCCCAGGACGAGGAAGCCCGCAACTGGCTGATCCGCACCGAGAAGGGCAAGCAGCGCATCGCCTTCAACTGCTCCGGCAAACACGCCGCCTTCCTGTGGGCCTGCACCGAAAACAACTGGGACCACTCCACCTATCTCGACCCCTCCCATCCACTGCAGCAGCGCATCGCTGCAGTGATCGAGGAATACACCGAAGAGAAGGTCTCCCACTGGGGAGTCGACGGCTGCGGTGCTCCCCTCGCCGCCGTGTCACTCAAGGGTCTGGCCCGCGGCATCGGGAAATTCTCCCGCGCCCCGTCGGACAAGCACGCCGACGCCCGCGCGGCGACGATTGCCACCGCCATGCTCGATTACCCCTGGGCCGTCCACGGACGCGGTAGGGAAAACTCGGTGGTCATGGAAGACCTGGGCATCATCTCCAAGAACGGCGCCGAGGGGGTGCTGGTCATGGGTACGGACACCGGCGTCTCCCTGGCCCTGAAGATTCTTGATGGCAACATCCGCGCCACCACCCTGGTGGGACTCACCCTGCTGGCCGCAGCGGGCGCCGTCGACGTCGACAAGGTTGGTGCCGTCCTCGACAAGGTCGTGCCACCGGTGCTCGGCGGCAACGAACCGGTCGGCAAGCTCCGGCTCGCCGCGCCGGTCATGGCCCTCCTGGACTAGACCCCATGGCACGACGACGGATCCCCGCCTCAGTCGGCAAACCAGCCCTCGACGCAGTAAGGTCCGGGTCTGCCGCCCGGCCCGACACAGCCACGGCCGTGCGCTACGCCCTGGAGGAACTGGCCGAGCGCGCCCCGGGCAACAGCGTCGAGGTGCGGGTGCCGCCGTTCGGGGTAGCCCAGTGCATCGCCGGTCCCCGCCATACCCGCGGCACGCCGCCCAACGTGGTGGAGACCGACCCCGACACCTGGCTGGCCCTCGTGACCGGAGCCATGCCCTGGGCCGACGCCGTCGGTGCCGGAAAGGTCGCTGCCTCGGGCCAACGGGCCAACCTCGGCGCTCTGCTGCCGTTGTTCGCCGCCCAGGATCACCCGACGTCATGACCGCCCAGCACGCACTCCCGCGGACCTCCTTTATCACCGGGGGAGTGCGGTCCACCGCGTCGGCCATCCGCAGACAGCCTCCCGCAGCCATCATCACCGCGCTCCTGGTCACCGTCCTGTACACCGTCTATTCGGTGGCGCAGTGGAACCGGCTGGACACCCCCTCCTGGGATCTCGGCATCTTCACCCAGCTGGCCAAGGCTTACGCCGGGTTCGATGCGCCGATCGTCCCGATCAAAGGCGACGGCTTCAACCTGCTCGGCGATCATTTCCATCCGCTGCTGGTGTTCCTTGGCCCCGCCTACGCCTTCTTCCCCTCCGGGCTGACCCTGCTGGTGGTCCAGAACATCCTGATCGGGCTGTCCGTCCTGGTGATCGCCCGGCTGGGCATCCGACGGCTCGGGACGGTCACGGGCGTCTGCCTTGGTGTGGCCTACGGGCTGTCGTGGGGCCTGCAGACCGCGGTCGCCGCACAGTTCCACGAGATAGCCTTCGCGATCCTGCTCCTGGCCCTTGGCCTCGAGGCGATGATCAACGGGAGGCTGCGCGCCGCCGTCGTCTGGGCCGGGCTATTGGTGTTCGTAAAGGAGGATCTGGGCCTGACCGTTGCGGCGATCGGACTGGTCATCGCCTGGCGGTATAAGGATCGGATCGGTCTGTGGCTCGCTGCCTGGGGCATCGGCTGGCTGCTCCTCTCCGTGACGGCGATCCTGCCCCTCCTCAACAGTAAAGGCCAATATGACTACTCCGACCGGATCGACGTCAGGGGAATGCTCGCCGATCCTCTGGGCGCGCTGGTCACGATCTTCTCCGCGGGTGCCAAATACGAGACGGTGTGGCTGCTGCTGCTGGCTGGAGGTTTTCTGTTCCTCAGATCACCGCTGACCCTCATCATGGTGCCCACCCTGGCGTGGCGCTTCGTCTCGGGCAATGACGTCTATTGGGGTCCTGAATGGCATTACAGCGCCGTCCTGATGCCCGTCCTGTTCGCCGCGCTGATCGACGCGATTGAGACGTCCCGCCGGTCGCGACGGCGGTGGCTGCGCTCTGCTGACGCTGCAGTTGTTCCCGCCGTCGCCGTCGTCGCTCTCCTGATACTGCCGACCCAACCCCTGGGCGATCTGGCGGACGCGGGCACCTTCCGTCAGTCCGAGCGGTGGGAGACAGCGCACCGGTTGATGGACCTGTTCCCTCAGGGTGCCAGCGTCGAGAGCGGCGTCGTGCTGATGCCATACCTGGTCCCGGACACGGAGGTGTTCTGGCTGGGCAACGACAATCCGCCGCCGGACTACCTGATCGTCGACAACCTGGACTGGAGCTGGGGGCCCACCCATCCCGAGGACGCGGTGGCCCATGCCGAGGAGACCTATCCCGGGTCCTCCTACGAGCTGATCTTCCAGGAAGACGGGTATCAGGTGGTCAGGCGGGCTGGCTAAACGCCGGTAGCCTTAAAGCATGAGTTCAGAGCAACAGCCACCCCGCGACGATGCCAAGGCAGCAACGCCCAACCGCGAAACACCGGTCCGCGAGACACCAGCCGCCACCGACGGCCCGGAAGAAAGCCCCGTCCGCCGTCAAGTGACGGTGCGGCGCGCACCGCGGTTCGCACCGTTCATGGGACTCGGCGTCCTCGTGGGGGTTATTGTCGCGGCGATCGTCGCGTATGCCGGCCCCGGCGATGCCACCCTGACCCGGGAATCCATCTTCGGATTCTTCATCATGGTGTTTGCGATCCCCGGCCTGCTGCTGGGCGCCCTCCTGGTCCTGGTGCTGGACCGGATCAGCGTCCAACGCACCCAGCGCGCGATCGCCGAGCGCACGTACGACGACGAGCTTCACACCGACTGACCGATGGGTGCGCCGACGCCAACGCGTGAGAGAATGATTCAATGGTTCGCGGTGACGGAAATCTTTCCCATGACCTTCTTCCAGGCGAGAAGGGCCCCCAGGATGCCTGTGGCGTTTTCGGTGTCTGGGCTCCCGGCGAGGAGGTGGCCAAGCTCGCCTATTACGGGCTCTACGCGCTTCAACACCGCGGCCAGGAGTCTGCCGGTATCGCCACCAGCAACGGTGAGCGGATCAGCGTCTACAAGGACATGGGCCTTGTCTCACAGGTCTTCGACGAGACCACCCTCAACACCCTTGAGGGGCACATCGCCGTCGGCCACTGCCGGTATTCGACGACCGGCTCTTCCAACTGGGCCAACGCACAGCCCACTCTGGGCGCCACCGCCGTCGGCACGGTAGCTCTCGCGCACAACGGAAACCTCACCAACTCGGCTGACCTGTACCAGATGGTCCTCGCCCGGCATGGGAAGCCCCGCAGCGGCGAGATGGCCCAGGGCAACACCTCCGACACCGCCCTCGTGACCACCCTCCTGGCAGGCGATGACGGCCGGTCCCTCGAGGAGACCGCCCTGGAGCTGCTCCCCAAAATCAGTGGCGCCTTCTGCTTCGTCTTCATGGATGAAGGCACCCTTTATGCTGCACGCGACCCTCACGGCGTCCGGCCGCTGGTCCTCGGCCGCCTGGAGCGGGGCTGGGTGGTCGCCTCCGAGCAGGCCGCCCTGGCCACCGTGGGCGCCAGTTTCATCAGGGAGATCGAGCCCGGCGAGTTCATCGCCATCGACGAGGACGGCGTCCGCACCCGGAAGTTCGCCGAGCCCACCAGGGCCGGCTGCGTCTTCGAGTATGTCTACCTGGCCCGGCCGGACGCTGCCATTGCTGGCCGCTCGGTATACGAAGCCCGGGTGGAAATGGGCCGACAGTTGGCCCGTGAGAACTCTGCCGAGGCCGACGTCGTCATCCCCGTCCCCGAATCCGGTACCCCAGCCGCCGTCGGGTTCGCCGAACAGTCGGGCATCCCGTTTGCGCACGGGTTCGTGAAGAACTCCTATGTGGGCCGCACCTTCATTCAGCCCAGCCAGACCCTCCGGCAGCTTGGCATCCGGTTGAAGCTCAACGCGCTGGAATCGGTGATCCGGGGTAAGCGGATCATTGTGGTCGACGATTCGATTGTGCGCGGGAACACCCAGCGGGCGGTGGTGCGGATGCTCCGCGAGGCCGGGGCCGCCTCGGTGCATGTGAAGATTTCCTCCCCGCCGGTACGGTGGCCCTGCTTCTATGGGATCGACTTCGCCTCCCGCGCCGAGCTCATCGCCAACGGGGCTGCCGTGGAGCAGATCAGCAACTCCATCGGCGCTGACAGCCTGGCTTACATTTCCGAAGATGGCATGATTGCCGCCACCGAGCAGCCCCGCGAACGGCTGTGCACCGCCTGCTTCACCGGCAACTATCCCATCCCGCTGCCCGCGGAGGAGCGCCGCGGCAAGAACCTGCTGGAACGGCTCGATCCGGCCGACGACCCGGGATCCAACGGGTGCGACCCTGGACCCGACAGCGAGTTCGAGGCAGTGCTGACCGACGAAGACAAGAAAGAACGGGTATGACCACCAACTCCCCTATTACGTATGCCAGCGCCGGAGTTGATGTCGAAGCCGGCGACCGCGCCGTCGAGCTGATGAAAGCTGCTGTGCAGGCCACCCATGGCCCGCAGGTGGTCGGCGGAGTCGGTGGGTTCGCCGGTCTCTACGACGTTTCCCGCCTCCTGACCTATCGCAAGCCCCTGCTGGCGACGTCGACCGACGGCGTCGGCACCAAGGTGGCCATTGCGCAGGCGATGGACATCCACGACACCATCGGGTTTGACCTGGTGGGCATGGTGGTCGACGACATTGTGGTGGTGGGCGCTGAGCCGCTCTTCATGACCGACTACATTGCGTGCGGCAAGGTGGTGCCGGAGCGCATCGCCGACATTGTCCGGGGCATCGCGGCGGCCTGCTCGGTCGCCGGGACCGCTCTTGTCGGTGGCGAGACCGCCGAGCACCCCGGCCTGCTGGGGGAACACGAGTACGACGTCGCAGGCGCCGCCACCGGCGTGGTGGAAGCCGATGCGCTGCTCGGCCCAGACCGTGTCAGGGAAGGCGACGTCGTCATTGGGATGGCCTCCTCTGGGCTGCATTCCAACGGGTACTCACTGGTGCGCCGCATCATCAACCAGGCCGGCTGGGCCCTCGACCGTCAGGTCAGCGAGCTGGGGCGCACTCTCGGCGAGGAGCTTCTTGAGCCCACCCGGGTCTACGCCGCGGACTGCCTCGATCTGGCCCGTTTCCTGCCGGTCGGTAACGACTCAAGCGTTCACGGCTTCAGCCACGTCACCGGCGGCGGTCTCGCAGCCAACCTGGCACGGGTGTTACCGCACGGGTTGGAAGCAACAGTGGACCGGTCCACCTGGGAGCTGCCGGCCATCTTCAAGCTGGTCGCGGAGCTTGGGGCGGTACCCCTGCCGGACCTGGAACGCACCCTGAACCTCGGCGTCGGAATGGTGGCCATCGTTTCCGCTCCGGCCGCTGATGCAGCGATTGCCCGGTTGACCGAGCGCGGGGTTCCCGCCTGGGTGATGGGGCAGGTGGCAGCAGCCTCCGCCAGTTCCACTGATGGACCCGATTATGTGCAGGGCGCCAAGGGCGTCGACGGCGGATCAGTGCGCCTGATGGGCCACTACGCCTAGGCTTTCAGCCCCCGTGCGGGTACCCCACTTTTGTGGTGCTACGGGCGATGAATCAACCAGTGCGGCGCGATCCGCCGTCATCCTCGTCGTCATCGTCCACATCGTCATACTTGTCCGCATACGCCGAATAGTCCGGTTCGACCGGCTCCATCGGACCTGCTGAACGTTTGGAGGCTCGCTCTCCTGGGCCTGTGAGCTCTCGCTGCAGTGCCGTGTAGTCAGTTGCGGGACTGAAGTACTTGATGTCCCGAGCCTGCTTGGTAGCTTTTGCCTTTTGACGGCCGCGCCCCATGGCGTGACCCCCTTTTGCGTCGATCCGGAGGTGGTCACTGGGGCCCTATCGGCCCAAGGCTGCAGCGAGGCCCCGGAGTATTTGGTCAGTTTGTCGTACCTATAGATTACATGCTTTCCCGGCTTCCGCGTGCGCTGCCCGGGCCACCCGCAAAACGTGATGCGTCGGTGGGGTTTCGACTCTGGGCAGGCCCTGCGTGGTGTGGGGGAAACTTGGCTAAAGTCGTACCAAACGAGCCTGCTTTTTTAGGCAGCCGCACGAGAACGTAGAAGGCAGGGCGGAACACCATGAGCGATCAGGAGCACACCCCACGGGGCTCCGCATCCAATCCGGAGCAGGACAGCGTTGAGGCGCCGCGGCCCGAACCTGTCGGGGCCGACGAAGTGCAACCTGTCGACCTGGATACCATGCAGCCCAGGGACGCCGATGTCTCTCCGGAGGGCATCGAACCGGAACTGACAGTGACCGCCGACGACGTTGAACTGGTGGAACCGTCCCTCAGCCCGGCTCAGATCAGTGAGGACGCGGCGCGGGACGCTTCTTTGGAGGAGACCGCCGCAGAGGCCCGGCGGGTGGAGCAGGAAGCGCTCGACGCCGGCCAGCTCGTGGCCGGGGCAGGGTCGGTCGTGGACCCGACGGCCGCGGCAGCATCCGCCGGCGGCGCGGCAGGCGACACTGAGGGAGAGAGCTCCCCTGAAGCTCCCGGTGCAGAAGATGGGAACGACGACGCTGTCAACACCAGCAATGTCGCTCCCACTGCAGTGAACTCCGTGGATGGGAACTCCGGAGATTCGAATTCAGGCGATGCAGACGATAATGACGGGCACCCCAGCGAATCCGGCCTGGCGCTGCCCAGTTTCGCCGCTGACGGGGACGCCCCACTGTGGACCGCTGCGGCAACCGATGAGGAACGGTGGGACCGGCTCTTCCACGACGCTGACCCCGAATCCGACGCCGACGCACCCGGCCCAGCCCCAGCGGTCAGTGCCGCCGCTGACCCTGACGCCGACGCCCCCGCCATCGCGGTCCCCACCACCGACCCCGCCGGATTGCCCGGCGGCGCAGCCGAGCCCCAGGGTAGCTACCCCGAGCTACCCCCTGAACAGTCAACCGAACCGGCTGGCGGACCGTATGGACTACCCCCGGCGGGCACCCAGCCTGTCCGACGCCGCGACGGACGACAGGCGGCAGGCAAAGGACAGCGGAAGAAGGGCCTCCTGATCGGCGGGGCGCTGCTCGGACTGCTGGCCCTGGGACTCCTCATCTGGGGTTTGGTATCCCTTATCGGCGGCCTGACGTCGGCGCCGGACAAGGAGCCGATCAGCAACGGCACACCGGGCGCCGACGGCATCATCGCCGAGAACGTCCTGCCCATCGACATCGAGGCGGGCCAGTGTCTGCGGGACTTCGTCGACATCAACACCGGGTCCACAGTGGTAACCTGCTCGACCCCACACAACGCCCAATTGCTCGCCACCGAGTTCTACGCCGACGGTGACGAGTTCCCCGGCGAGGACGCGCTGGCCCTCCGCGCACAGGAGGTGTGCGACGGCGTCGACCTTGATGAGGGTGCAGTCTCCCGCTACGAGAACCTCGAACTCCTGCGCGTCACACCGCAGCAAAACGCCTGGTCCGACGGCGACCGCCGGGTGGACTGCCTCGTGACCAGCAGTGAGGGCAATGTCATCAGCGATACCCTGATCACCGACTAACCCTCCTCCAGCACCTCAGCGGCCACGGTGAGACCGTCCGTTTCGCCGGTGCGGTCCACCAATACAGAGTCGCCGTCGTTGATGGTTCCAGCCAAGATGCCCCGGGCCAGCCGGTCTCCGATTTCCCGCTGTACCAGCCGCCGGAGGGGCCGCGCACCGTAGGCAGGGTCGAATCCAGTGAGGGCGAGCCATTCGCGTGCGGCTTCGGTCACCGCCAGGTTCAGTCGACGCTCGTGGAGCCGGGACGCCAGGGACTGCACCTGCAGATCCACGATGCGGGAGAGCTCGTCAAGGCTCAGGGCGTCGAACAGGACCACATCGTCGAGCCGGTTCAGGAACTCCGGTTTGAAGCTCGAGTTCACCACGGCCATCACCGCGTCGCGTTTCGCAGCGTCGGATAGGGACGGGTCAACCAGGAACTGGGATCCGAGGTTGGAGGTCAGCACCAGGATGACATTACGGAAATCAACGGTGCGGCCCTGCCCATCGGTGAGGCGGCCGTCGTCGAGCACCTGCAACAGGATGTTGAAGACTTCGGGGTGGGCTTTTTCCACCTCATCGAGCAGCAGCACGCTGTAGGGGCGGCGTCGCACCGCCTCGGTGAGCTGTCCACCCTCCTCATAGCCGACGTACCCGGGAGGTGCCCCCACCAGCCGGGAGACCGAGTGCTTTTCGGAGTATTCGGACATGTCGATCCGCACCATCGCGTGCTCGTCGTCGAACAGGAAGTCGGCGAGGGCCTTCGCCAGTTCGGTCTTCCCCACCCCGGTGGGTCCGAGGAACAGGAACGAGCCGGTGGGCCGGTCGGGGTCGGCGATGCCGGCGCGGGCGCGGCGGACCGCATCCGAGACGGTGGCAACCGCGGTGGACTGCCCGATCAAGCGGGATCCGATCACCTGTTCCATGTGCAGGAGCTTCTGGCTTTCGCCCTGCAGCATGCGTCCGGCGGGGATACCGGTCCACGCTGAGATCACCTCGGCAATATCGGCGGCGGTCACGTCCTCGGCGACCATCGGCAGCGGGGTGTCATCAGGCTCCGCGGCCTGCGCAGCATCGAGGTCGCGTTGCAGTGCGGGGATTTCGCCGTAGAGCAGCCGTGAGGCGTGCTCGAGGTCGCCGTCGCGCTGGGCGCGCTCGGCCTGCGAGCGCAGGTCCTCCAGGGCCGCCTTGAGGTCGCCGACCCGGTTCAGCCCCGCCTTTTCGGCTTCCCACCGGGCGTTGAGTGCCGCTAGCTTCTCCTTCTGGTCGGCCATGTCGGCGCGGAGGGCGTGCAGCCGGTCCTGGGAAGCGTCGTCGTTCTCCCCGGCCAGGGCCAGTTCCTCCATGGTCAGCCGGTCAACCGAGCGGCGCAGCTGGTCGATTTCCTCGGGCGCCGAGTCGATTTCCATGCGCAGCCGGGAGGCCGCCTCGTCCACGAGGTCGATCGCCTTGTCCGGGAGTCTCCGACCGGAGATGTACCGGTTGGAGAGGGTGGCCGCCGCCACGAGGGCAGAGTCGGCGATGGTCACCTTGTGGTGCGCCTCGTAGCGTTCCTTGAGTCCGCGGAGGATGCCGATGGTGTCCTCGACGCTGGGCTCGCCGACGTAGACCTGCTGGAACCGTCGCTCCAGGGCCGCATCCTTTTCGACGTTCTTGCGGTACTCGTCGAGGGTGGTGGCGCCGATCAGACGGAGCTCGCCGCGGGCCAGCATGGGCTTGAGCATGTTGCCGGCGTCCATGGAGCCCTCGGATGCTCCGGCGCCCACCACCGTGTGCAGCTCGTCAATGAAGGTGACCACCTGGCCGTTCGCCGACCTGATTTCCTCGAGGACGGCCTTGAGCCGCTCCTCGAACTCGCCTCGGTACTTTGCCCCGGCGATCATCGATCCGAGGTCGAGGCTGATCAGGGTTTTGTCGCGCAGCGACTCCGGAACATCGCCCGCCACGATCCGCTGGGCTAGACCTTCGACGACGGCGGTCTTTCCGACGCCCGGCTCGCCGATCAGCACCGGGTTGTTCTTGGTACGGCGGGACAAAACCTGGATGACCCGGCGGATTTCGCTGTCCCGTCCGATCACCGGATCGAGTTTTCCCGACCGGGCTACCTCGGTCAGATCGACGCCGAATTTCGCCAACGCCTGAAACGTGTTCTCCGGGTCAGCAGTGGTCACGCGCCGGTCGCCCCGAATACCCGGCAGGGCCGCCTCCAGCGCATCCCGTGAGGCACCAGCGGTGCGCAGGAGGGTACCGGTCGCGCCCGCGTCCGCAGCGACCCCCAGGAGCAGGTGTTCAGTCGAGATGAAACTGTCCCCCAGGACCTCGGCCTCCTGCTGGGCGGCTTTGATGGCCTGCAGGGTATCCCGGGAAAATTGCGCCTGTGCCGTCGATGTGCCCGACGACGACGGCAGCGCCTTGATAGCCGCGCTCGCCCGCGTGCTGACCGCGTCGGGGTCTGCGCCCGTTGCCTTGAGGAGTGCCACCGCAACGCCGTCGCGCTGATCCATCAAGGCTTTCAGTACGTGCGATGGGTCAACCTGCGGATTGCCTGCAGTGGAAGCATTCATCGCGGCTGCAGACAGAGCTTCCTGGCTTTTGGTGGTGAACTTGGCGTCCATAACTCAACCTTTCGAACAGCAGTAACCTTCAAGTTGAGTCTACCTCGCTCAACTTCGTCGCAGGAACGGTTCGCTGAAAGCATACGGACCTGCTCCGACCCCCAGTAGAGCACCACGGTCCGTCGATCGGTAGGGGACTAAGACTCCCTTCCCTGCGACACCCAGTTCAAATCGGCGCTCCGCTCCCCTACGACAAGAGCGGCGGCACCGTCAAGCAGATCGAGCTGGGCGTCGGAGAGAACAACAGCTGTGGCGGCAGCGTTCTCGTCGATGCGGGTGGGCTTGCGCGTGCCCGGGATGGGGACCACTGGGAGCCCGAACCGAAGACCCTGCGCCGTCAGCCAGGCGAGCGCTACCTGCGCTGCGGAGGCTCCGGCGTCGGCCGCAACCGCTTGGACCGCCTCGACGACCGACTCGTTGGCGGACATCGCGTCAGCCCCGAATCGTGGCACCCGGTGACGGAAGTCGCCGTCGCCCAGCGTTGCCGCCTGGACAGTACCGGTCAGGAAGCCGCGCCCCAGCGGAGAATAGGGGACAAATCCGACGCCCAGCCGGGCGGCCATCGGCACCACCAACGCCTCGACATCGCGGCTCCAGATGGACCACTCACTCTGGACTGCTGCAATAGGGTGCACCGCATGCGCCGTCTGGAGCTCAGCGGCAGTAACCTCGGACAAGCCAAGGTGGCGCACCTTGCCAGCGGTCACCAGTTCGGCCATGGCCCCTACCGTCTCCTCGATAGGGACACGGGTGTCACGCCGGTGCAGGTAATACAGGTCGATGACGTCCGTTCCGAGCCGGCCAAGGCTCGCTTCGGCCGCTTCACGCACATAACCGGCGTCGCCGCGGATTCCGGAATACCCCTGCGCGGGACTGCCCTGGATCCCAAATTTGGTGGCGAGCTGCACCTCACCGCGCCGATGCACGAGCAACCGGGAAATCAGCTGCTCGTTACTGCCCGCGCCGTAGACGTCAGCGGTGTCGATGAAGGTCACACCGATGTCCACGGCGTGGTGGAGGGTGGCCAACGCCGTGTGCTGGTCCGTTCCCCCGTAAACATCGGTCAGCGCCATGCCCCCGAATCCCTGGGCGCTGACAGTGAAACCGTTGGCAAGGTCAATTCTTGGAATCGTCATAGCAGGCATCGTAAGCCTTGCCCCGGTGGCGCGCGCAAGACTTACCAGCGGGCTACCGAACCCTGCCCCCTGGGCTCACCGCGACGACCGCGACGAGTAGGCAATAATGACTGGATGGGGAAATCTCGACGACCAACATCAATCCTGACGATTGCGGCGCTCGCGCTCGCGCTTACTGCCTGCACCGACACCCGTCCGACCGCCGACGACGCCGCCGCAAGGTTAGCTGAGGGCCTCAGCACCCTCGACGTCACCGGCACATCGTTCTCGACCGGATCCGTGTCCGCGGTCAATGAGGAACTCGCCACCATCACCGCAGCGCTCGACCCGCTGACACCCACCGTGTCCGTCGACGCCGTCGAGTCCGCCTCTGAGGATGAGGCCACCGTACAGTTGAACCACGTCTGGGATGTGGACGAGACCGACGATGACTGGACCTACAGCACCACCGTGAAGCTCACCCGAACCGACGACGTCTGGCAGGTCGTCTGGGACCCGGCCATCGCCGTCGCCGGTCTGACGGCCGGAGAAATCCTTGCTGTGGCAGCAGTGCCGGCCTCCCGCGGCGACATCCTCGGGGCGGGTGGCGAGGTGCTGGTGACGGATCGTCCGGTACTCCGCATCGGCATCGACAAAACCCAGTTCGACGGCGATCAGTTGGCAAGCTCGGCCGCCGACCTTGCCGACCTGGTAGGTGTCGACCCGGCGGGCTTTACCGCCCAGGTGGAAGGATCCGGACCGGAAGCCTTCGTTGAGGCAATAGTGCTCCGGGACGACACGTCACGGACCGTCACTGACGAGGCACTCGACGCCATCCCCGGGGCTCGGGCCGTCCCTGACAAGATTTCGCTTGCCCCCACCCGGACCTTCGCCCGTGAGCTGCTCGGGTCTGTGGGGCAGGCCAGCGCGGAAATGATTGACCAATCCGATGGGGAGCTCGAGTCCGGTGACATCACCGGACTGTCCGGGCTGCAGCTGCAGCACAATGCGCAATTGGAAGGCACTCCCGGGCTGGTCATCTCCGCTACGCCGTTGGAACCTGCCGACGACGGCGAACCCGAGCCGACTGTGCTTTTCGAAACGGAGCCATCGGAGGGAGTTCCGCTGGCTCTGACCCTCGATCCGACGCTGCAGTCCCTCGCCGAAGAAGTCCTTCAGGACGAGCCGTCGGCGTCGGCGCTGGTGGCGCTCCGACCCTCCTCCGGGGAGATCCTCACCGTGGCCAACGGCCCGGGCAGCGCGGGCCTGCAGACCGCACTGCTGGGCCAGTACGCGCCGGGCTCGACCTTCAAGATCGCCACCTCCCTAGCCCTGCTGCGCGAAGGCTTCACCCCTGACTCCCCCACCCAGTGCACCGAGGAACTGGTTGTCGACGGCAGGACTTTCAACAACGCCAGCACTTTTCCCGCAGCGTTCCTCGGGGACATTCCGCTGTTGCAAACCTTCGCCCAGTCCTGCAACACCGGGTTCATTGCGACCCGAGACTCCGTCTCCCAGGGAGAACTTTCGTCGGCCGCCGCTGACCTCGGCGTGGGCATCGAAGCGTCAATCGGCATCCCCGCGTTCTTCGGGTCGGTGCCGGACGTCGCCGACGGCACCGCTCACGCGGCGTCGATGATCGGCCAGGGCGAGGTTCTGGTCTCGCCACTCGCGCTGGCGGTCATGACCGCCAGCGTTGGAGCCGGCGAACGGGTTACTCCTACGCTCCTTGCTTCCGAACCAACGGAGGAAGCGACCGCACCACCGTCGCCCGCGGGCACCCCGAGCGCCCTCACCGCGGAGGAGGCTCAGACGCTGCGCACGCTGATGGCCGCCGTCGTCGCTGAGGGCGGTGCTACTGTGCTCGCTGGTGTGCCGGGTGAACCTGTGCTCGCCAAGACGGGGACCGCTGAGTTCGGCGACGATGTGCCGCCGCGCACCCACGCCTGGATTGTTGCGTTGCAGGGCGATCTGGCAGTCGCCGTCTTCGTGGAGGAAGGCGATCTGGGGTCGACGTCCGGTGGGCCGCTGATGGAGGCCTTCCTGCGGGGCGCTGAGGGCTGACAGGTCAGGGTTTTCCCATGGTCGGTCGACAACAATCGTGGCATGTCCGTCGACAACGTATCCCCCGGAGCGGATTCCGCTCGCGCCCGCGCGAAGACGGGTCTACGTCACCGAGCCCTGATCCCTGCCGCTTTGCTCCTCATCGTCAGCGCCCTCGTCGCTATTGCGCTGTCCGACGAGGAAACTCCTAGCGTTCCACTCGGCGCCTCCGCGGCCGTCACCGGCGGGCTAAGCCGTATTAACGGGATCATTCCCCTCGAAGCGGACAACTGGGACCCTGCGGGAAGCCCCGGCTGGCTGGACGACCCCGTCGGGGACGGCTCACATCGCATCAGGGTGACGCTGGAACTGACGGCTCTGGAACTCGCTGGTATGAACTTTGCCGCCGACGACTACACTATTGCGGGCGTAGGAACCGGCCGCTATGAGGTGGCGTGGGCTCCGGTCGAATCGGCGTTAGTCAATCAAGGGGAGAACCTCACCGTTGACTTGATCTTTGAACTACCGGATCAGGCAGTCCTTTTGTCCCTCGAGAACGACGACGGCGTACGCCTCTCCCTCGGCACCGAGCACCACTCCCGCGGGCAGTAACGCGCACCCCCAATTTTGGGGGTGCATACCCACCCCAGATGGGGCTTTTTGGCGGCGGCGGGAGAGCGGAAAATTTGAGCCATCCACTTTAGGGGGTTTCATCATGGATGCTATAGATCAACCAATGGCCAACCGTCCTGGCCCAGCACCCGTTCACCTATCAATCCAGATCATCGGCAAGCTGCGGGTCCACCGTGGGGAGGATGTCCTGGAAGCCGACCACTTCGGCGGTCCCAAATCGCGCCAGATCCTTGAGATCCTGTTACTGACACTAGGAACACCGGTGTCGAAGGATCGACTCGTCGAGAAGCTCTGGGGGAACCACCCCCCAGCCGAGTCAATGGCAACCCTGGAGAGCTACGTGAGCGTACTGCGGCGCCACCTTCAACCGGGCGCAGGCAAGGCAGGTCCCCTGCGCACATCGAACGGCGGCTATGTCATGGATCCGTCGTTGGTGGATCTTGATCTGGATCGTTTCAATTCCCTGGTGCGTGCGGCACGGGTGTCCTCACCCCCGGTTGCCTATCCTTTGCTCCAGCAGGCACTCGAACTGTCGGCTGACCCGCTGCTGGCCGACGAGCTTCGCCCCGAATGGGCGCAGGAGGAACGGGTCCTGCATTCTGCCCGGGTCACGTCCGCCCTGATCCTCGCTGCCGAAATCGCGTGTGTGCTGCAGCAACCGGGCGACGGAGTCCGTTGGGCACAGCGCGCCGTAGACGCAGATTTCCTCAACGAGGGCGCCTGGGCGGCGCTGGTTTTGGCCCTGGAGCAGGCGGGGCGGCACACCGAGGGCCTCCAGGCGTACGAGCGGTGCAGGCGTGCACTGGATCTTGAGCTCGGCTGCACTCCCGGACCTAAACTTCGGGATGCCCAGCTCCGATTGCTTCGCGCCACGGCGGACGGCCAATCTGAACTGGCCGACGTGCTTGCAGCCCTGCTGATTCTGCATGGCCGGGTGGAGGAGCATGCGCACCAAAATGTGGTCCCCCCTGAGCCCGCAATCGGGAAGACCGTTCGAATCGCGGGAGAGGTATTGTCTTCCTTCCTGCAGAAAGCTCTAGCAATCGCCTAACCCCCAGGGTGATGCTCAAGATTAGCGTAGTTTTTCCTCAAAGTTTCTACAAGATTTACTGGTTTCGCCGCTCCTGAGGATGCATACTCAAATTACACACACAGCTGTTGGGGCGTGACACCGTAGGGGTGATTGTCATGACAGTTCTTGCAGCCGATTCTGTTTCCGTCGAACTGAATCAGATCCGCGTCCTCATCGTCGACGATCACGCAACCTTTGCCGAATTGCTGGCCCAGGCGCTGGCACGGGAACCCGATTTGGCCAGCGTCGGTTTCGCGACCAGCATCGACACTGCGCTCACGCAATTCATGCTGCTGCGTCCCGACGTCGTCGTCATGGATTATCACCTGCCTGACGGTGACGGCATCACCGCAGCCGAACAGGTCCTTGCCCTGGCCCCGGACACCCGGGTGATCATGTTGACAGGCGATCCGGACCTGCAGGCGCTGGCCCGGGCGGCCAGCACTGGCATCTGCGCTTTCCTCCCGAAGGATGGCTCCCTGGTCACGTTGCTTGAGACACTCAGGCATGCCAGGAACGGGGGCATGATGGTGCATCCGCTTCTCGTTACCCAGCTCGCCGCGCGCAGAAAGCGGCCACCTTCCGACACCGGCTTTGCCTCTCTCACCCAGCGGGAGTTGGAGGTCCTGTCGCTGATGGCCGCGGGTAGCGATGTGCGTGCCAATGCGAGAACCCTGGGGATTACCGAAAACACTTGTCGAGGGTATGTGAAGTCAATTCTCGCGAAACTGGGGGCCCATTCACAGCTCGAAGCAGTTGCTGTTGCCGCCAGGCTGGGCCTCCTGATTGACCCCCGGCATGGGTAATAGTATCTGGCGCCGACGGACATCGATGGGCAGTGGGACCGTCGCGCAGCGCTCAGAGGTTCGCAGCGCGGTGGGGCGTTTCCTCCTGACCGGGCTGCTTGTCACGATGTTGATCGCCACGCCCGTCGCTTTTTGGATTCGGGCGGAAGCCGAGAACCATGCACTCGATAATGCGCAGCTCATCACCCAACGCCTCGCCGACTATGCGATCAGCCCGCTGATTAACGACCGCCTGGTCGCCGGCGACCCCGCGGCGATCGAGGAACTTGACGCACGGTTGAAACCATGGCTGGAACGGGGCGCCGTGTTGAGGATCAAGGTGTGGGACGACGACGGGCGGATCGTCTATTCAGACGTGCCATCCCTCATCGGCCAGCAATTCGACCTCCCCGACCGCGGTTTGGGTCTGCTCGCCGGAGCCAGTGGAACCGCCTCTTTGGAGAGTCAACGAGGTTTGGAGAACGAGTACGAAGCGGATTCCGGTGAACTGGTGGAGGTGTACGTCGGCTCGATGGCGGCTACCGGGGCACCGCTGATTTTTGAGGCGTATTACGACGACGACGGCGTTCGCGAGGAGCAGACCCTGGTGCTTTTGGCGATCGCGCCGATCTTCCTGCTCTCCTTCGGCGTCCTCCAACTGGCACAGTTGGTTCCAGCGGTCCGGCTCGCCCGCCGGATCCAGGCACACGAGGTGTCCCGACGCAAACTGCTGCAATACGCTATTGAAGCGTCGGATCTGGAGCGTCGGCGGATTGCCCGGGACCTCCATGACGAGGTAATCCAGGACCTTGCTGGGCTGTCCTACGCCATGGAAGCCGAGGAGAAACGGGGCGCGGCCTCCCAACGTCCCCTGTTTGGCCGGGTCCGGTCCATTCTTCAGGAAAACCTTCGGACGTTGCGCGCCATGACGAGTGAACTCTATCCCCCCGATTTGGACAAGCTGGGGCTACCCGCGGCTCTGACCCGGTTAGCGGAGTCTCTGCGCGAACAGGGCATCGACGTGGCGCTTCAGGTTCCGGACAATTACGAGATGGATCGCGACCACGCGGTCATGCTGTACCGGGTGGCCCGGGAGGTACTCACCAATACAGTGAAGCACGCTCATGCGAATACCGTCCATCTTTCGCTGCTGAGGGAGGATGGAAGTACTGTCCTGACCATCAAGGACGACGGCCGCGGTTTCAACCCGGAGGACGGTTCGCCGGACGGCCATCTGGGACTTCGGATCATGCATGACACCATCAGGGAAGCTGGCGGTTCACTTCAGGTGCTGTCCGGTGGAGGCAGCGGCACCTCGGTGATTGCAACCCTCAGCCACGTGCCCTCTGCAGCGTAGCCGCAGTCAGTTTTATACAGGCTTTTCACAAGCTAGCCCTGAGATCCTCAGCTAACCCAGATCAAAGGAGTTAGTGATGTCCATTTCACGTCGGCAGGTGCTCGTGGGCGGTGGGCTGGGAGCTCTGGGCGCAGGCGCCCTGCTCGTGCCGACTCGCTCAATCGACGCCAAATCCATTAGCCGGCTACCCTCGTGGGAAATGCCCCTCCCGTTTCGGACGGCGTTCGTCCAGGCCCCCATCCTTGAACCAGATTCCACGAGCATCGATCCGGTTGACGGCGCCCCGATCAATCACTACACGATCACCCAGATGGCCGCGACTGCGGCTATTCTCCCCCGGCTCAAAACGCCGATTCTCAGCTATAACGGCATATTTCCTGGCCCCACGATCAGTATTGACCAGGGCACCAAGGCCACGGTGAGGGTACGCAACCAGCTTCCACCGACCCACCCCTTCGATGGCCATCCTTTGACCACATCAACCCATTTGCACGGTTCTGCTTCCCTCCCCCAGTTCGACGGGTATGCGAGTGACATCACCCGCCCTGGGTTCCGCAAGGACTACCACTATCCCAACTTTCAGCCGGCCCGGACCCTGTGGTATCACGACCATGGTGTTCACTTCACCGCCCTCAACGTGTATTTCGGGCTGATGGCGCAGTATCACCTTCACGATGCAGTGGAGCGGGCACTTCTCCCCCAGGGCAAGTTCGATGTGGCCCTCAGCATCTCCGACGCTATCTTCGCAGCAAACGGCACCCTCGGCTACGCAGACAATGCTCACTCGGGGCTGTGGGGGGATGTCATCCTGGTCAACGGCCGCCCGTGGCCCGTGATGAAGGTACAGAAGCGCATCTACCGTTTCCGAATCCTCAACGGCTGCATTTCCCGCTCGCTGAGGCCAACGCTGAGTACCGGAGATCCAGTAACCTTTGTTGGCGGCGACGGCGGGCTGCTGCCGCTGTCCCAGACAGCGGCGATCTGGCGCCACGCCTCCGCGGAACGATACGAGATCCTCATCGACTTCCGGAAGTATTTCACCGGGCAACGCGTCCTGCTGCGGAATCTGTCGAACAAAAACAATGTTGACTACGACCACACCGACAAAATCATGGCCTTCGATGTCACCGACGAACCGGTCGACCGGAGCGACCCCACCTGGAACACCATCCCCGGCGTTCTCGCCACCAATAGCCCAGTCATGGCCCTCACCCCTTCCCAAGCCAAGAAGGTCCGCAGATTCCGGGTCAAGCGTGACGACGCCACCAACCTCTGGACCATCAACGGAGAGACGTGGCAGGACGTCATCACCAGCGGATATAAGCGAGTCATTGCGGATCCCGGGCTCGACGACGTCGAAATCTGGGAGTTTGAGAACAGTTCCGGGGGCTGGTTCCATCCCATCCACCTCCACCTCGTCGACTTCAAAATTCTGAGCCGAAACGGACGGGCTCCCTTTCCCTACGAAAAGGGACCCAAGGATGTGGTCTATGTCGGCGAGGGGGAGACGGTCCGGCTACTGATGAGGTTCGGCCCACACAAGGGGCGTTACATGATCCATTGCCATAACCTTCCGCATGAGGATCACGACATGATGGTGCAGTTCAGGGTCGGGTTGGACGAAAACACGGTCGATCCCAACGACCCACTCACCGCGGCTCCAGCCTCGTGGGACGAATAGGGGCAGCACCCCGCTGGGTCATCGCGGCAGCATTCGTGGGTGCCGCTGCCGTCCTCGGGCTTCGATTGACGGTTTTGGAACCCATCATCGTCACGTCGGACAGCATGGAGCCGAGTGTGCCCCGGGGCAGCATCGTGTTGCTCGTTAAAATGACGCCGAGCGGGGAGGCGGGATCCCTGGTCGCGTTCGACAACCCGGTAGATGGGGCGCTGACCCTCAAGCGCGTCGTCGCGATTGAGGGACAAACCGTAGCCATCCGGGATGCGGAGCTTTACATCGACGAGATCCGCTCCGACGAACCGTTTGTGGACCACGAAAGCATTGACGGCACCTACTACGGACCCGTCACGGTCCCGAAGGGCCACGTTTTCGTCCTGGGTGACAATCGGGCCACGTCCATCGACTCACGGGACTTTGGGCCGATCGCCGTCGGCCAACTGACCACTTCCGTCGTCAGGTTCTTGCCTATTGGCGCGCCCTAGCGCAGCTGCGGAACCGTGCTGCCGCGCGTCTCGATGATTTCCTTGCCAAGTGGTGTCAGCGAGATTGGGATCATTTTCAGGTTTGCGATGCCCAAAGGAATGCCAATGATGCTGAGGAACATGGGAATCGCCGTCAGAACATGCCCGATGGCCAGCCAGATGCCTGCGACAACAATCCAGATGACATTGCCCAGCGTGGAGAACGTGGAAGCCCTGCCGCCCCGGTCCACTATCGACCGGCCGAAAGGCCAGATAGCGTAGGCGGCAATCCTGAAGGAAGCAATCCCAAACGGGATGGTCACGATCAGCAGGCAACAGATCACACCGGCGAGGACGTAGCCCAACGCGAGCCAGATACCGCCGAAGATCAGCCAGATGACATTCAGAATTGCGTTCATGGGTTCAATCTTCCTTCAGAGGACTCGGCTGGTCTATGGGGGACAACCCTGAACAAGCGTTCGCGCACCCGCTCGCTACTCTGACGAGGTACCAAGGCCCAGCATACTGGTCTGTCCTGTTTCGGTGGTCAACCTGGACATTCGTGCCCGATATACGGTATGTCCAGCCCCAATATCCAGGTCGACCCCGCGCGTCCTGATAGCTCACCGTCAAGCGGTCGCGTAAGACGAAAGTGCCCCTCCCCGGAAGGGGGAAGGGCACTTAGCGAGGGCTAGCTAGTTCGAGCGGCGGTCATTCGACGCCGGCGCGGTGGCGCGACGCGGCCCGCTGGGTCGGCGTCCTGCGCCAGTCGACGGGGTGTGGTTGCGCTGGTTGCCCGGCTCCTGCTTGGCGGTCGCGGCACCCGAGCGGTGCACTGACTGCCCGTGGGGCGCGACGTCGGCTGCCCTGGCGCCGCTGGCCGGGCGACGGGTGCGGTTGCCGCCACCGTTACCTGAACCGGCTGGACGGTCGTCGTCGTCGCGACGGCGTGCGCCGCCGTTTGCGGCGGCGGTCTGGCCGCCGAAGCGGGCCGCGCGCGGCTGATCCTGGCGGCGATCGGACCGGTTGCCCTGGGGCTCAGCGGCAACCCTTCCGCGCCCTCCGCGTCCACCACGGCCACCCGTCGAGGGTGCAGCGGTACCGCGGCGCTTGCGCTGGGCATTGGCTCCGGTGGAGGTACCACCACCACGCTGGGCTTCGCGAGAGGCGACCAGCGACGCACGGGTGCGAGGGTCGATCTTCTCTGCGACATCACCGATCAGCTTGCCGACCAGCGGCGACGTGGCCTTTACGTTCTCAAATGCAACGTCGACGCCGGCAGCGCGCATCAGCTTCTGCACCTCGGACTTCTGCTCCGGCAAGGTGATCGTGACGACGGTGCCTGACGAGCCAGCCCGCGCTGTGCGACCCGAGCGGTGCAGGTAGGCCTTGTGTTCGGTGGGTGGATCCACGTGGACCACCAGTTCGACGTCGTCGACATGCACTCCGCGGGCGGCGACGTCGGTGGCGACCAGGACACGCACGTCGCCGGAGGAGAACTCGGCGAGGTTGCGGTCACGTGCGTTCTGCGACAGGTTGCCGTGCAGATCGACGGCCGGGATGCCGGCGTCGGTCAGGGTCTTGGCCAGTTTACGGGCGTGGTGCTTGGTGCGCATGAAGAGCAGGCGGCGTCCGCTACCGGAGGCGAGCTGAACGATCAGCTGCTTCTTCTGGGTCTGGTCGCCGACCAGCAGCACGTGGTGCTCCATGGTAGTGACCGAGGCCTGAGGGTCGTCAACCGAATGGGTCAGCGGATTGGTGAGGTACCGCTGTACGAGCTTGTCCACGCCGTTGTCCAGCGTGGCGGAGAACAGCAGGCGCTGGCCTTCCTTGGGGGTCGTGTCGAGGAGCTTCTTCACGACCGGAAGGAAACCGAGGTCGGCCATGTGGTCTGCCTCGTCCAGGACGGTGATCTCGACGGCGTCGAGAGTAATGATCTTCTGACGCATCAGGTCCTCAAGGCGGCCCGGGCAGGCGATAACAATGTCGACGCCGGCGCGCAAGGCTTTCTCCTGGCGGGCCTGGGAGACACCACCGTAAATGACAGTGGTGTTCAGACCAAGCACTGTGGCCAACGGCTCGATGGTGGCGTTGATCTGGGTGGCGAGCTCGCGGGTCGGGGCGAGGACCAGGGCCAGCGGACGGCCCGGTTTCCGGCGGTACGCGGCTTCCTGCTCGGCCAGGCGCGCCACCATGGGGAGCGCAAAGGCGAGGGTTTTGCCGGAGCCGGTGCGGCCACGGCCCAGGACGTCACGGCCAGCGAGGGTGTCCGGGAGGGTCTTGACCTGGATGGGGAACGGTTCGGTGATTCCCTGGGCGGTAAGGGTTTGGACCAGTGCCTTGGGCACACCGAGGGCGGCAAAAGTAGTCATGTAGGTACACGAACTTTCTTCTCATCTTCCCCACGAATCGGTTGACGCGAGGGGTTCGCCGAAGAAAAGTCAGACAGTGTCAACCGCGCTCACGATATTGGGAGCTCAAATGCGGGACAAAAGAAAGCGTTCATCGACGCAAGCTGCGGTAATAACCGGCTGCCTGGGAGTTTTTCCAGGCAAGCCGACACGCAGGCAAGTCCCCCAACTCTATCAGCGAATGCTCCCACCGACTTGCGCACGGGTCGGTTTGGCCGTGAACTGGGGGTGGAAGTGACTGACACCACAGCTACCGGGAGACCCGATGACAGACTCCACCGAGACAGTGCTGGCCGACGCGCACGGCATCCATGACGATCTGGTGCGGTTGCGACACCGGCTGCATCGGGAACCGGAGATCGGCCTGCAGCTGCCCAGGACCCAGGAGAAAGTGCTCGAAGCGCTCGACGGCCTGCCCTACGAGATCACCCTCGGCCAGGACACGACCTCCGTGACCGCGGTGTTACGTGGTCACGGCTCCCCTGCGTCGGCCGAGAAACCCGTGATCCTGCTCCGCGGAGACATGGATGCCCTACCGGTGCAGGAACAGACCGGAGTGGATTATTCGTCAACCATCGACGGTGCTATGCACGCCTGCGGCCACGACCTGCACACCGCCATGCTGACCGGTGCCGCCACTCTCCTCGCCGACCGGCGGGACCAGCTGCCGGGCGACGTCGTCCTCATGTTTCAGCCCGGCGAGGAAGGGTTCGACGGCGCCGGGGTGATGATCCGCGAGGGAGTGCTGGACGCTGCCGGGCGCAGGCCCGACGCCGCGTACGGGCTCCACGTCATGTCGGCACTCGCACCCAATGGGCTGATGTCAACGCGCCCCGGCACTTTGATGTCCGCCTCGGATGGGCTGCACGTGACGGTGCATGGGGCGGGTGGGCACGGATCGGCTCCGCATCTGGCGAAGGACCCGGTGACCGCCGCAGCGGAGATGGTGACCGCCCTGCAGGTGATGATCACCCGGCAGTTCAACATGTTCGATCCGGTGGTGGTGACCGTCGGAGTACTCAGGGCGGGCACCAAACGCAACGTCATCCCCGAGTCGGCCATGTTTGAGGCGACGGTCAGGACCTTCTCGGAGGCAAACCGGGAGAAGCTGCAGCACGTGATCCCGCGGCTTCTGGCGGGCATTGCCGCCGCCCACGGGGTTGAGGTGACTGTTGTCTACTCGACCGAGTATCCGTTGACGGTCACTGATGAAGCCGAGACGGAGCGCGCCGAATCGGTCATTGCCAACCTGTTCGGCTCCGACCGGTACAGCAGAATGGCCCAGCCGCTGAGCGGGTCGGAGGACTTTTCCCGGGTCCTGGCCGCGGTACCCGGCAGTTTCGTCTTCCTTTCGGCGGTCACCCCGGGAACCGACCCGTTGCAGAGCCCGTTCAACCACTCCCCGTACGCCACCTTCGATGACAACGTCCTGGCCGACGGCGCAGCCCTGTACACCCAGCTGGCCCTGGCACGGATCGCCGAGCTGGCCGCCGTCGTGAGCTGACTGGGGCCTCCGCTGCAGATACCGGCAGCCGCGCCCAATATGACTACCGCGGCTGCAGGAATCTGCAGCGCTGGCCGGTTCCTGCAGCGTTGGCCGGTATGGTGCACCGCCCGGCGCGAGGTGCACTGTGAGGGCTCCTCGCCTAGGGTGGAATCAACGACTAAAGGAGCATTCAATGAAAAAAGTCCTGCTTGTACTGACCAGCGTTTCCGAACTCGGCGATACCGGCGAGAAGACCGGGTACAACGTGGCTGAGGCTGCCCATCCATGGAAGGTTTTCAAGGATTCAGGCCACTTCGTTGACTTCGCCTCCATCAAAGGTGGCCAGCCTCCCCGCGACGAAGTTGATACCTCCGACCCCATTCAGGTGGCCTTCACCGAAGACGAAACCACGAAGGCCGGCCTCTACAACACGGCCCGGGTCGACGTGGTTGACCCATCACAGTACGACGCCGTCTACCTGGTGGGCGGGCACGGCACCATGTGGGACTTCCCGGACAGTGAAGGCCTGCAGAAGCTGGTGGCCAGCGTGTACAACGCCGGCGGTGTGGTCGGGGCGGTCTGCCACGGTCCTGCCGGCCTGTTGAATGTTGAGCTGGAGAATGGCCTGCGGCTTGTTGAAGGCAAGCGCGTCGCAGCGTTTACCAACGAGGAGGAAGTGGCTGCCGACAAGGACAAGATCGTTCCGTTCTTCCTGGCGGACCGCCTGGAAGAACAGGGCGCCACCCACGTATCCGCGGGTGTCTTCGAGGAGAAGGTCATCGTTGACGAGCGCTTGGTCACGGGCCAGAACCCGGCCTCCGCCGGCGGCGTGGCCAAGGAGATGGAGAAGCTGCTCGCTGAGGTCATCCATCAGGAAAAGGCCGAGGAACAGGACGAAGCCGCAGCCCTGCGCGCCGAGAAGGATGCCGAAAAGGCAGCAGCCGCTGCCGCAGCCGAGTCCGACCACTAGCCACCTCCCTGCGACGGCAACACCGTCAGGGCGCGCCCGCAGCAGTGGTTGGAATAACCCGCTTTGGCGGTTCTGTTCCTTCCACTGCTGCGGGCGCGTTTCGTTGTCTTGGATACCCTTAGACCAATGACTACTCATCCAGCAGCCCCGACTCCGGCCGAACCGCACCTGTCCCAACCGGTTTCCTTTGTGCGCAGGGGCTCCCGCCTGCAAGGCCGGCGTCGTCAGGCGTGGGCGGAGCTGGATGGGTTTGTGGTCGAGGTGCCGCGCAACACGATGGCCGATACCTCGGTGGATCCGGACTACCAGTTCGACGCCGCAGCCGAGTTTGATCGCGACGCTCCCCTCGTCGTCGAGGTGGGTTCGGGGCTCGGCGAGGCAATTACCCACGCCGCCGAACTGCACCCGGATTTCAACTTTCTGGCGCTGGAAGTCTACAAACCGGGCCTCGCGCAAACCCTGCTGCGGATCGAGCAGAAGAGACTGACCAATGTGCGCGTGGCGCAGGCGAACGCTGCCGAAGCCCTCGCCACCATGCTGCCGGAGGGGTCCGTCAGTGAACTCTGGGTGTTTTTCCCCGACCCGTGGCACAAGACCCGCCACCGGAAGCGTCGCCTGGTGAAGGCCGACTTCGCCGAGACCGCGGCCCGGGTCCTGGCGCCGGGTGGCCTCTGGCGGCTGGCAACCGACTGGTCCGACTACGCCGTGCAGATGCGCGACGTCCTGGACGGCTCAGACCAGTTCACCAACGTGCACGACGGCGAACGCATCGACGCCGACAGCCCCCTCACCCAGGTGTGGGAGAGCGGGGTGGAACTCGTGGTCGGTGGCGCTCCAGTGCGTGAGGGCAAAGACCCCGTCAGCACCGGGAACACCGGCATCAATGAGGGCATCGACACGCGCGGCGGGTGGGCCCCCCGCTTCGACGGCCGAATCCTCACCAGCTTCGAGAACAAAGCACACGAAGCCGGTCGGATGATCTTCGATCTGACCTATCGCCGGGCCTAGGCAAAAAGGTTTGCCATCCTTGTCCGAGCGCGCCCGCCTGCCGGACCTAAGAAATCCTGCTCAGCGAGACCCTCGGTGAACCGTCGCGGGGCGTGGGATGGGCATCCCAAGGGCAGCCGGGCATACAACCGGATGCTTTGGGCCCTGTTCTTCGCCGGGGTGGCGACCTTCTCCCAGCTCTATTCGGTGCAGAGCGTTCTCACAAGCATCGCCGACGACTTCGCCATTTCCGCTGCCGACGCCGCCCTGACCGTGTCGGCGGCGACGGTTGGTCTTGCGTTGGCGGTGCTCCCCTGGTCCTGGGCGGCAGACCGTGCGGGTCGCAAACGCGCGATGACCTGGGCGATCAGCGTCGCCGTCGTTTTCGGCCTGCTGGTGCCGTTGGCACCCACTTTTGGGCTGATGCTGGTGTTGCGCTTCCTGGAGGGCGCGGCATTGGGTGGGATCCCCGCCATCGCCCTGGTTTATCTCAACGAAGAAGTGCAGCGACTGCACGCCGCGGTCGCTGCCGGGACCTATGTCGCGGGGACAACCATCGGTGGGCTGTCTGGTCGGCTGGTGGCGGGGCCGATGGCGGACCTGTTGGATTGGCGGGCTGGCGTCCTCACGGCGAGCCTGCTGGCAGCGCTAGCGGCAGTGGCGTTCGTCTGGCTTGCACCGGCGCCGCTGGGATTTACTCCGGTGGTCCGGGGCGTTGGTCCCAGGCTTTCGGAGCGCATTGTCCACAACATTCGGTCACTGCGGCAGCTCGGTTTGTATGCCCAGGGGTTTCTGCTGATGGGTGGGTTCGTGGCGGTGTACAACTATCTGGGCTTCCGGCTTGAGCTGGCCCCGTTCGGGCTCCCGGTGGCGGTGATTAGCCTCCTGTTCCTCGCCTACCTCGCTGGGACGGTCACCTCCCGGGTGGCGGGAACCCTCGCCATCCGCTTTGGTCGGCTGCGAGTCATGCTGGCCGGGATCCCGGTCATCGTCGCGGGGCTGCTGATTACCCTTGCCGATTCCCTTCCCCTGATTGTTGTCGGACTGGTGATCTTCACCGGTGGATTCTTCACCGTTCATTCGGTGGCCGCCGGATGGACGCCGCGGCTCGCGGACGTAGGGAGCGCCCAGGCGTCCAGCCTGTATAACCTCTTCTACTACGCCGGGTCCAGTCTGGTCGGCTGGATTGGAGGCTTCTTTTTTGTCGGGTGGGGCTGGACCGGGGTAGCCCTATTCGCCTGCGGTCTGGCAGTAACCGCCGGCGTTCTCGCTGCTTCCACCCTCCGTGGCGCTCCAAACAATTGACAAATGACCGGTCAAGCTTCAGCTCGTCGATTGGAAGGTCTCGAAGGTAAGCGAGAGAACTGTAACCGGCGTCGAAATCATCGATGGATATCTCTATGCCAGCGCGCGCAACTCCCGGAGCACGCCGACCGCCTGAGGGCCGTCCAGCATCAGTCCGACCTCCGCGTCCAGCGCACCCCGGTTCGTCAACTCGGTGAGATCATCTTTCCGGGCAAGAGTCTGCTGCAATCTATGCCTGAAACTTAGGGGCGCCGCTGCAGCTGCAAGGGTCAACCCAGCGAATACGACGGCGAGCAACAGCCCAGCCGTCCGGTAGCCTTCGCCCCGTGGAGCAACGCTAGCTGAACTCCGAGGCGGGCAGATCTTTCTCGTCGCTGCTAATTGCCTCAAGGATCCGGGCCGCTACAGCTTCGGGGTCCTTCCCCTGAGGTAGACGTGGGGCAGACCCCGCAATCGCACGGTTCACCAGCCCAGTCTCGGTATGCGGCGGCCGGGCATCGAGCACTCGGATGCCCTGCCGTCGGGCTTCCAGCGCCAACGCCTTCCCGAAAGCACTCAGGGCCGCCTTACTGGCAGAATACGCGGCCATGCCAGCGGTGGGGCTCTCGGCCACCACGGCACTGATCTGAATCACTATTGAGTCCCGCCGCAGGTGCGACGACACCGCACGGATAAGCCTGATGTAGGCCATGAGGTTCACTAGGAGGAGCTCATCCAGGGTGTCGTCGTCGAGTTCCGCGGCGGGACCGAATGCGACCACACCGGCGGCGTAGACCAACCCGTCGATGTCCCCGCAGGCGTCAGCTATCTCAGCTGGTGCACCGGGTTGGGTGAGATCGGCGGCGATGATACCGGCTACGGAAGCCCCGAGCTCCTCGGCAAGACTGCCAAGCTTTTCAGCGGACCGCCCGGATAAGGTTACGCGTGCACCAGCGGCGACCAACTGCCGCGCCACGGCAGCGCCGAGCACCCCCGTCGCACCGATGACCAGGTAATGGCTGCCACTGATTGTTGTCATGCCGCAGAGTCTACCGACGCCGCCGCCGCGCTATCGGCGTGATCAACCGGAATACGAAAACTAGTCGCCTGGGCGACGGTGCTTCAGCCGCTCCAACTCCCGGTCGGCTGCGGAGCTGGCCTCCAACTCCTCGAAAGCTTCCTCAACCCGGCGGGAGTTGGGGTCGGACCAGGATAGCTCGTCGTGTGCTGCAACCTGGGCCTGCATCCGCCGGGCTTCCAACTCGGCCTGCCGGGCCGCAGCTTCGGCGCCTGCGGCCGCTTGCCCAGAGCCGGTTAGCGCATCCTGCATCCCGAGCTCGGCCTGCGCTGCGCCGTGCCTGGCCTTCAGCGTCTGGTAGCGGATGCCGTTGTCTTCTACCCGGGTCTCCAGCCGTTGAAGGTTTGAGTCGAGCTGGCGTACCTGCGTATCAAGCTCGTTGCGCTGACGCGTAAACGTCTCCAGGCGCTTGGTTACGGCCATACTGCGTCGCAGGGCAGCACGGGCGGCGTCGTCGTCGCCCGCGTTGACAGCGTCGGAGGCAAGGTGCTCGAGCTGATCGAGCTCTGCGCGGGCTTCTCCTGTGAGCAGCTCAAGGCGGTGACGGTTGGCGGCCAGGTCGGCGACGCTGCGGCGGGCCTTATCCATCAGGTCGAGTTGCTGGCGGTGCGCTTCATCGACTGTCTGGATCGGGTCAGCAGGTTTTTCCTTGGCCGCAGTGCGGTTGGCCCGAACGATGCGGGAAAGGCGGCGGCCAATTGACATGGTGATGGTCCTCTCAGCCTCTACTGGATCTGGTCACGGGTGCCGTAAGACGTGCTCCACGCCTGTAGCACATTGATTTCACGCTTGAGGTGGGTGCTAGCCCGATGGATTTCGTTCGCGCCCGTCGGCTGGCCTGCCTCCATCAGTGACCGGCGGAGTTCAGCGGACAGGGTGATATAAGACTGGACCTGCTCGCCGACCCGGCCAGCCAAATCACGTTTTAGCTGTCGGTCGGGTTCGCGTTCGGCGATTCGCAGCTGCTCCTCAAGTGCACGCTCGGCCCGGAACAGGTCTTCAGCCACCAGTGGAAGTTCACCAATCGGACCGCCGCTTCCGGCGGCAGCGTCGAGGGCCCGCCGGGTCGCTTGACCGGAGCGCCGCAGATCCAGTCGGAGCCGTGCGATCCGCCGGACGCCGTCGTCGACCGCGTAGGAACGGGCCGTCAGCACTCCGTGCGAAAAGCTGCGCTGTACGACGCCGGATCGACGCAGCCGCCGGACAATGATCCAGGTGGCGAAGGCCATGCCAAGACCAATCACCAACAGCGTCGCCCCACCGATCAGGAGCAACTGCATGAGCATTTCGCCGAAGTCACCGGCGTCGGAGAACTGTTGAGGCATACTTCCAGTCTGCACCGTAACCGAACGGGTTTCCAGTGGGGCGTCAGCTGGCTGGATCGGCCTCACGGTCGCCACACGACCATTGCCTGGCTGCGCGGGCGGGGCCGCTGTCCGCGGGCGAGGGTGACAACGTCTCCCGCGAGACCCGCTGCGAAGACCCTGCTGGCATCGGGCTGTCGACGGCGGGATGCCAGCTCGGTGGCCAGCTCCTGCACCCGGTACTGAAGGGCCGCCACCTGGTTCTCAAGTTGCAGGATCCTGCGAATGCCTTCCAGTGACACGCCCTCCTGGGACAGCCGCTGCACCTCCCGGAGGGTAGTCACGTCCCGCTGCGAGTAGCGTCGGGCACGGCCGGGCGCCCGGCTGGGGGTCACCAGCCCGAGCCGGTCGTATTGGCGCAGTGTTTGCGGGTGCATGTCCGCCAGTTCGGCAGCGACGGAGATCACGTAGATCGGCAGGGTTGCGTCGATTGGCATCGTGACCTCCTTTTCGCAGCAGTTTGGGTTTTAGAGTTTCGCTTTGGCGGCGAGACCGGCGCGCGGGTCGGCGTCCGCGGTCGCCGCAGCAAACGCCTCCACGGCAGCTTCGGCGTCCTTGTTCAGCTTCTGGGGGACGACGACGTCGATCATCACCAGCAGGTCACCCGACGCCTTCGCGGTAGACACGCCGCGGCCCTTGACGCGCAGAGTGCGGCCCGATGGCGT
Source organism: Arthrobacter sp. TMN-50 (assembly GCF_054511125.1). NCBI lineage: Bacteria > Bacillati > Actinomycetota > Actinomycetes > Micrococcales > Micrococcaceae > Arthrobacter > Arthrobacter sp. TMN-50. The sequence goes on from NZ_JBTNDG010000001.1 coordinate 718,915, forward strand.
TCCGGCCGGAACCTTGACCTTGACTGAATCACCCGTGAGCGTGGGCACATCGATCAGCGCACCCAGGGCGGCCTCGGGGAAGGAGACCGGGACGTGCACCCGAATGTTGTCACCGTCGCGCTGGAAAAATGGGTGCGGCTTGACGCTGACGCTGACCATCAGGTCGCCGTTTCCGGCCGCGCCAGCCTGCCCTTTGCCACGGACGCGGACCTTCTGCCCATCTTTGATGCCGGCGGGGACCCGGACATCGATGACCTCGCCGGATGGTTCGCGCAGCCCGATAATGGTGCCGTTGATGGAACCGGCGAAGGAAATGTTGGTGGTGGCCGTCCGGTCGGCACCCTTGCGCGCAGGGGGCTGGTATCCGCCGAATCCACCGCCACCGCCCTGTCCGAACAGGTCCGCGAATTCCGGGGGAAGATTGTTGTAGCCGCCTCCCCCACTGCCGGCTCGTTGGCGTCCGGAGCGTTGCTGCCCGGCACCCTGGCCGAAGAGGTTGCCGAACATGTCCTCGAAACCAGCACCGCCGGCTCCCCCGCCAGGACCGCCAGCGGTGAAACGTGCACCGCCGCCCATCGCCCGGATGGCATCGTACTGTTGACGATCTTCGGGATCGGAGAGCACCGAATACGCCTCCGAGATGTCCTTGAACATCTTGTCGGACCCACCGGTCGCCTGGTTCTGGTCCGGGTGGTGCTTGCGCGCCAGCTTGCGGTAGGACTTCTTGATGTCGGCAGCTGTTGCATCTTTGGGGACACCGAGGATCTTATAGAAGTCCTTGTCCACCCAATCCTGACTAGCCAATTGGTATCCCCTCTCGTAATGAATTCAAAGCTTAGGTGAGTATGTCGGAAGCCGGGGCAGTCCCCGAACGGGCGGCTTTAATATTTTCCGAGCGAGCTTGCGAGCCCAGAAAATTTCGTTGCCGCCGGTTCGGGAACTGCTCCGGCTCAGTAAGACAACTACTCGGGTACTGCGACGATCACCTGCGCCGCCCGAAGGACGCGGTCGCCCATCTTGTAGCCTGCGCGCAGGATCTGACTGACGCTGTCAAACTGCACATCGGCGTTGGGCTGCTGGATCAGGGCTTCGTGGATGTTCGGGTCGAACTCCACGCCGGTCTCGTCGATCCGGGTCAGGCCGTAGGTCTTCAGCGCGTTCTCCAGTTTGGTGGAGATCGCGGCGAAGGGCCCGTCGGATAGGTCGCCGTGCTGGCGGGCGGCATCGATGTCGTCCAGGACTGGCATCAGGGAATTCAGGACCCCGATTACCGCCATATCCCGGGCAACATCCCGGTCACGTTCAACCCGCTTCCGGTAGTTGACGTACTCGGCCGAAAGGCGTTGCAGGTCGGTGCGCAGCTCGGCTTCCAGTGCGGAGGCCGATTCGGCGACGGGTTCGGTGAACCCCTCGCCATCGATCCCGTTGAGGATGGCCTCGGCCTGGGCGAGTGCATCGCTGTCGGCAGGCTGCTCCCCGGCGTCGGCCACCTCGACTGGATCCTGGACGGAGTCCGGTGTCACAGGCTGGTCGGAGGGACCAGCCTGTGCGCCGTCGTCGTCCTGATGCTGCCCACGGACCTTACCTGTCTCAGGATCGATCTTCCGGTTGTTGCGGAAGTTGACCGGTTCTGACTGGTGCTCTTCTTCATTTCCGTGGTGCGGCATGACTACTTCTTTTCGGTGGTGTCGTCTTCGTCGACTACCTCGGCGTCGACGATGTCCTCGTCGTTCGATGAGGAGCCAGCGTCCGGCATCGTCCCGTCCTGCGGGGCGTCGCCGCCTGGAGCGGCCGCGTCCTGTTGGGCCGCTGCGTAGATGGCCTCGCCGAGCTTGGTCTGGGATGCCTGAAGCTTCTCAAACGCTGCCTTGACCGAGTCGGCCGATCCGGCATCCTCGGGGTTGGCTTCCAGCGCCTTTTTGAGGTCGTCGACGTCGGCCTGGACTTCGGTCTTGACGTCCTCGGGCAGCTTGTCTGAGTTGTCAGCAATCAGCTTGTCGACCGAGTAGGCCAACTGCTCGGCGCCGTTGCGGGTATCCGCCGCTTCACGCCGTTCCTTGTCCTCGGCTGCGTGTTCCTCGGCTTCGCGGACCATGCGGTCGATGTCTTCCTTCGACAGTGCGGTGCCGCCGGTAATGGTCATCGACTGCTCGGCGCCGGTGCCCTTGTCCTTGGCGGACACGTGGACAATGCCGTTGGCATCGAGGTCGAAGGTGACCTCAACCTGTGGCACGCCGCGGGGTGCCGGAGCGATACCGGTCAATTCAAAGGTACCCAGTGGCTTGTTGTCCCGGGTGAACTCGCGCTCGCCCTGGAAGACCTGGATAGCCACCGATGGCTGGTTGTCATCAGCTGTGGTAAAGGTTTCGCTGCGCTTGGTGGGGATGGCCGTGTTGCGCTCGATCAGCTTGGTCATCATGCCGCCCTTGGTCTCGATCCCGAGGGACAGAGGGGTGACGTCGATGAGCAGTACGTCCTTGCGCTCCCCCTTCAGCACGCCAGCCTGGAGTGCGGCGCCAACGGCGACTACCTCATCAGGGTTGACGCCCTTGTTGGGCTCCTTGCCGCCAGCAAGTTCCTTGACCAGTTCGACGACTGCTGGCATCCGGGTGGAGCCACCGACGAGCACGATGTGGTCGATGTCAGCAACCTTGATGCCGGCTTCTCCAATGACGTCGTGGAACGGCTTCTTGGTCCGGTCCAGCAGGTCCTTGGTGAGGTCCTGGAATTTGGCGCGCGACAGGTGCTCGTCCAGGTGGACAGGGCCGTCGGGGGTGACCGAGAGGTACTGCAGGGAGATGTTAGTGGAGCTCGCCGAGGAAAGTTCCTTCTTGGCCTGCTCTGCCGCTTCCTTCAGACGCTGCAGCGCGATCTTGTCCTTGGACAGGTCGACCCCCTTGGCCTTCGCCTGGGACAGCAGGTAATCGACGACACGCTGATCCCAGTCGTCGCCGCCGAGGCGGTTGTCGCCGGAGGTGGAACGCACCTGGATGGTGGAGAAATCGTCTTCGTCCTTGCCAACCTCAAGCAGGGACACGTCGAAGGTGCCGCCGCCCAGGTCGAAGACCAGGATGAGCTCGTCTTCCTTGCCCTTGTCCAGGCCGTACGCCAGTGCCGCAGCGGTTGGCTCGTTGACAATGCGCAGCACGTTCAGGCCCGCAATCTCGCCGGCTTCCTTGGTGGCCTGGCGCTCAGCGTCGTTGAAGTAGGCGGGAACGGTGACGACGGCGTCGGTCACCTTTTCGCCCAGGTAGCTCTCGGCGTCGGTCTTCAGCTTCTGCAGGATACGCGCGGAAATTTCCTGCGGCGTGTAGTTCTTGTCATCAACCTTGACACTCCAGTCGGTGCCCATGTGGCGCTTGACGGAGGCAATGGTGCGATCAATGTTGTTAACAGCCTGGCGCTTGGCGATCTCGCCAACCAGCACTTCGCCGCCCTTGGAGAACGCAACAATTGAGGGCGTAGTCCGTGCGCCTTCAGCGTTGGCGATAACGGTGGGCTCGCCACCTTCAAGTACGGAAACCACTGAGTTGGTGGTTCCGAGGTCAATACCTACTGCACGTGACATGCGTATTTCCTTTCAACAGCCCGTAATGAGGGGAGCGCCCGGCCAGCGGACTCCGCGAATCTTCTTTCGAAAGTCGAGGCTTGAGCGTTCTTCACTCAACTGTACCCAGACTTGGTTGTGAGTCAAATCAAAGTTGAGTCATCCCGACTCAACTTTGGGAAAAATGGCTTCCGCGATGGCGGAATGGCGGGGATCCGGCGCTTTCCGGGATGGTTCAGCCGTGAGAGAACGGGCGTCGTCCGGGTTCGAGCCAGAATCGGCTGGGCACGCCCCAAACGGAGCCACCGTCTTTAGGGGCGTCGGGTGACTCCGTTCGGGATACCGTCACTCGTACGGCGTCCAGAGGCGTAGGTGGCGGTCTCGGTACCATCGACTCCTCTTGGATGAGTTTCCACTCCGGGCCTTGGGAAATACCTATGTCAAGGCGGAAGCGCATTCCCTGCCTGTTCCAACGCTCCGACCCGCAACCGAGACACCCCCGCCCCCACCAAACGGGTGGGGCGGGGGTATCTCACTTCGCTGCTCGGCGGGTTACTGACGGTATTACCCGCGGTGGGCTGGCTCAGTGCGGGTCTCATGCTCGTGCCCGCCCGCCGTGTCTGGACCCGACGAGTCTGACGACGAGCCTCGGTGTACCGGCCCGGACTCCCGGCCCAGCCGTGACGGCCACCAGATGCGGTGGCCCAGGTCGTAGGCGAGGGCAGGTACCAACAGCGAGCGCACAATGAGCGTGTCAAGAAGCACACCGAAGGCCACGATGAACGCGATCTGGGCCAGGAACAGGATCGGAATAACCCCGAGGGCGGCGAAGGTCGCGGCCAGCACCACACCTGCCGAAGTGATCACGCCGCCGGTCACGCCCAACCCGCGAAGAATTCCCGGTCGGGTACCGATCCGCAGCGACTCCTCCCGGACGCGCGTCATCAGGAAGATGTTGTAATCCACGCCCAGCGCCACCAGGAACACGAATCCAAAGAGCGGCACCGAGGCATCGGCCCCCTCAAACCCGAACAGGATGTTGAACACCAGCGCCGAAACGCCCAGCGCCGTGGCATAGGACAACACCACGCTCGAGATCAACAGCACCGGCGCAATCACAGAGCGGAGCAACAGCATGAGAATGACCAGGATCACCGCGAGCACAATCGGGATGATCTTCACCAGGTCGGCCTGCGCCGTGTCATTGGTATCGATGGCAATCGCCGTCACGCCGCCCACCAGCGCCTCCGGGCTGGCGTCGTCGAGCGCGGTCCGCAGCTCCCGCACGACCTCCTCGGCCGCCTCGGAATCCGCCTGGGATTGCAGGGTTCCAGTAATCAGCACGTTGCCGTCGCGGACGATGACGGCGGACCCAGGTTCCGGTGACTCAACAGTCAATGCGGCGTCGGCGATGCCTGACTGGTTTTGCACCACCTCCAGCACAGCATCCTGGTCCTGTTCCGGGGCGATGACCGAGACCGGACTGCCGGAGCCGGCGTCGAAGTGGCGTGCCAGGGCGTCCTGCCCGTCCACAGCATTGGATTCGGTCAGGATCAGGGCTGACTGCGGCACCCCATTGGCCTGCAGTTGGAACAAGCCCAGCGATCCTGCGACCAGCGCCAGGAAGGACGCCACCCAGACGGTCCGTGCATGCCGGGAGATCAGCGTCGCAGCCCGCTTCCAGATACCCTGCAGACCTTCCAGGCCGGTGGCGTCGACGCCGTCCGGCTGAACATGGTGGGAGCCGGCCTTCGGCCGCAACGGCCAAAAAGCGGCCCGGCCAAAAAGCAGCAGGAACGCTGGTAGCAGGGTCAGGGCGGCGCCCAGCGAGAAAACGATCCCGATCGCAGCGATCGGTCCAAGGCTCCGGTTGGAGTTCAAATCGGAGAACAGGAGGCAGAGCAGGGCCAGGATGACTGTCGCCCCGGAGGCCAGGATCGGTTCGAACGAGCCACGGTACGCCACCCGCATTGCATCCCACTTGGACTCAAACTCGCCGAGGGCCTCCCGGAACCGGGCCACCAGCAGCAATGCATAGTCGGTTGCAGCGCCGATGACCAGGATGGACAGGATCCCCTGACTCTGGCCGCTGAGCTGGATCCATCCCCAGCTGGCCAGGGCATAGACCAGCAGAATGGACGTCGCGAGCGCAAATACTGAGGTGAGCAGCACCAGGAACGGCAGAATAATGGACCGGTAGACCGCCAACAGGATCACGAAGACGGCCAACAAAGCGACGCCCAACAGCAGCCCGTCAATACCGCCAAACGCGCTGACCAAATCTGTAGCGAAACCGGCAGGTCCCGTGACGTACCCGGTAGTGCCCTCGGGGATCTCTGCGGTAAGCACGTCGCGGAGCGACTCCACCACCCCACCCAGTTCGGCGCCGTCGGCCACGAACGCGATGTATTGAATGGCGAAGGAATCCTCAGACGGCACAGGCCCAATGACCGTGGGGCCAACAGCCTCCACCGCTTCCAATCCGTCGACGGCGGCGAGTGAGGTGGCCAGTTCCTCGTACGGCCCCAGCTCCGCCAGCGGGATCTCTGTTGCCGATTCGACCACGATCACCGCGGGCAGGGCGTCCGAATCGGTGAACTGTGCCTGCAGTTCCCCAGCCTCCGTGGACTCCGCGCTCGCTGGCAGGAACGACGCCTGATCATTGCTGGAAACCTCCTCCAGCTTGCCGAACGTTGGGCCGCCGAACGCCGCGCCGATCAACCAAATCAGGACGACGACGGCGGGGAGCAGAACCCGTAACCACTTGCTATGCATGATGAACGCCTTTCAAAGTACTTATCTCTAAAAAAGACTATATCCATCATGGAGATAAATAAATAGACGGTCTAGAGTTGTTGATGCGGCAATAGGTTAAACGACGAGGTGAAAGTACACATGGCAGAGAATCCAGGGCCCGAACTGATGGCGCTGCTCCAACAGTTCACTGTTGAAACGGATCGGTACGTCGATGCCGTCAGCGCGCGCGATTCGCTCTACCGCACCGATCTCAACGCTCTCGGTGTGATGATGGGCGCTGCACGCTCCGGGACCACGGTGACCCCCGGGATGCTCCGCTCCGAACTGCATCTGAGCTCCCCTGCCACCACCGCGTTGGTGGACCGCCTGGACAGCGCGGGCCATGTGAAGCGCACCAGGAGCGACGTCGACCGCCGACAGGTCCACCTCGAGATGACCGAAAAGGCCATGGTGACCGGAGGCAAGCTCTTCGCCCCCCTGGCGCAGCACATCAGCGGCGCACTGAGGAACTTCTCGACCGAGGACCAACTGCTGCTCGCCGACATGATGCGCCAGATCACCGCGGCGACCATTGCGGCGCGGAATGACGTAGTTCAACCCCCACCGGTTTAACCGGCTTGCTAGGGTACTGCAATGGATCGATCACGGGCCGGACAGGATCATTTCGACGCAGTAGTGGTGGGCGGCGGACACAATGGGCTGGTCGCTGCCACGTATCTGGCCAAGGCGGGCCGATCGGTAGTGGTCCTCGAACGCCAGGACCACGTCGGCGGCGCGGCAGTGTCAGCCGAGGCGTTCCCCGGCACGGGCGCCCGGCTGTCGCGCTACTCCTACCTGGTGAGCCTGCTTCCGCAGCAGCTCATCGACGAACTGGGACTCGATCTTGAACTGGTCCGCCGACGCTACTCCTCCTACACGCCGATGCCCGACGGAGAATCGGGGCTGCTGGTCGACAACCAGGACCGTAAGGCGACCCGCAACAGTTTCCGGCGCATCGGCGCTGGCCCGGATGCAGTGTCCTTCGGCGAGTTTCACGGCCGCACGGCGATCCTCGCCGAAAAGCTCTGGCCCACCTTCACCAAACCCCTGCTCAGGCGATCCGAGGCGAAGGACCTCGTGGACGACGAGGAGCTCTGGCTCGACTTCATCGAGCGGCCGCTCGGCGGGGTAATTGAGCGGGCAGTGGACAGTGACCTGGCCCGCGGCGTACTCCTCACCGATGGGCTGATCAGTACTTTCGCCCGGGCGCACGACGAGGACCTGCAGCAAAACAAGTGCTTCCTCTACCACGTGGTGGGTGGAGGCACCGGGGACTGGGATGTTCCGGTCGGCGGGATGGGTGCCGTCAGCGGCGCTCTGGAACGCGCCGCGCGGACCGCGGGAGTGATAATCCGCACTGGCGCCGAGGTGACCGGAGTGGCGCCGAACGGCGTCGTCCACTACCAACCAGTTGGCGAGAGTTCACCGATGCAGCGCGTCACCGGCGAGTACGTACTCGCCAATGTCACTCCGACAGTGCTGGGCCAGCTCATGGGGGGCCACCACGGTGATGGCTTGCTGGCCCACGGCGGCGGCGCTGAGGGCGCCCAGGTCAAGGTAAACCTATTACTCTCCCGGCTGCCGAAGCTCAAGGACCCGGCGGTCCAGCCGGAGCAGGCCTTCGGCGGAACCTTCCACATCAACGAGCTGTACTCGCAGCTCGACGCCGCCTACACGGCAGCCGAACACGGTGCAATACCGTCGCCGTTGCCCATTGAGATCTACTGCCATTCGTTGGCGGACCCCTCGATCCTGTCGGAATCGTTGCGGGACTCGGGCGCTCACTCCCTGACCGTATTCTCCCTCCAGACGCCGCACCGGCTCACCCACGGCGTGGACCACGACGCGCTCCGTGCCGAACTGCAGGCCGCGGTGCTCGCCTCACTGAACAGCGTGCTCGCCGAACCCGTCGAGGGCTGCGTCCTGCTCGACGGCGACGGTCAGCCCTGCATCGAAACGAAGACCACCCTCGATCTCGAGGAAACCCTGGGCCTGACCGGTGGCAACATCTTTCACGGTCCCCTGTCCTGGCCCTTCGCTGAGGACGACGCATCCCTGGACACGCCCGCCCAACGGTGGGGCGTTGCCACCGACCATCCGCGGGTGCTGCTGTGCGGTGCGGGGTCCCAGCGCGGCGGCGGTGTGAGCGGCCTGGGTGGGCACAGCGCGGCGATGGCGCTCCTTGAGGACCATTAGAGCTTGATGAGAAAACGCCGACCCGGCCAAGTAACCAGCCAAGTCACTGATCTCGCCAGTAGAGTGAAAGTCTGTTGAACGTAGATTGACAACGAGCGTCCGCACCAGTGCGGAGCATCGGACGGCCGCTCACCCCACCTTGAGGCGAACGTGAAAAACACACCACACGACGGGCCACGCGCCCTGGTCGTCAGCACCAGCCGGGACCGAGGTGCGCTTGCCGGAGTCCGGTCGCTGCGCCGGTCCGGCTGGCTGGTGGGCGTCGGCACGCCGGACGACGGCGGAATGCTGGGCGCTTCACTCGCCTGCTCGGCCCGGCATGTGGTCCCACGCCCACGTCAGGACGGGACCGCGTTTATCGAGGGCATCCGTCGGGCGGTGGCACTCGGGTCCTACGACGTCGTCTTCGGCGGCGGGGACGACTGGATGGCAGCGCTCGCAACCTATCGGGGTGACATTCCCACCCGCGTGGCGCACCCGCCCGTCGAGGTAGTCGACGCTGCCCTCAACAAGGTGGACCTCACCGAACGCGCCCACCGATTCGGTCTCGCGGCACCCCGCACCCTGCCTGCCACCGGGCAGGCTGTGGCGGAGTGGCAGGGTCCGGTAGTGGTCAAGTGCCTCTCACATTGGACCCGCGGGCAGACCCGCCCCCACCGGATCGAAGCGAAACTCTTCCCCGACGTCGTCTCGGCTGGTCCTCAGATCGACCGGGTCCGAAACGCCGGTGCCCAGCCGATCCTCCAGGAACCGGTTAAGGGTCATCTGGGTGCACTCATCGGGGTTTTCCACGACGGCCGTCTGAATGGACGGGTTCAACAGGTCACCTCGCGGCTCTGGCCCACCCCCAACGGCGTATCAGCCCGCGCAGAAACTGTGACCGTGAACGAGGAACTGTCCGCCCGCGCCGAGGCGCTGCTGCGGGACCTGGGCTGGTGGGGGCTGGTGGAGTTGCAGTTTCTAATCGACGACGACGGCGTCCATCACCTGATCGATCTCAACGGCCGGTTCTTCGGTTCCATGGCTCTGACCAACGCTTCGCGCCCTGGTCTGACCGACCTCTGGGGACGCCTGGCGCTCGGCGAAAACGTGGATCGGCTGCCCGACGCCACCCCGGGGATTCGCTACGCGTGGACCGCCGGGGACCTGCGCCGGGCCCGCGCCGAACGACGCGGCGGGCGGATTACTGATGTGGTGGACACCCTGCGGTGGGCGGGTCGGTCCCACCACAGCGTGTGGGATGTCAAGGATCTGGGACCCACTTTGCACCTTGCCTCAGCCCGGCTGCGGCGGGTGGACAGCAAGCCCGCGCCGGCCACAGCCGTCAACTGATCCAGCTGGGCTAATCCCGCCGTCCCCGCCGCGCAACACCCTTGACCAGGTCGAGGGCGAGGAGCCGCTCCGGCGCCTGCAGCAGCACCAGCCCCGCCAGGTACACCCCGCACACGACCAGCGCCACAGCACCGCCGGATACCAGCGCGGGTTGCTCCGCCACCACCGCAAGTACGGCGACGCCGGCCACCCCGGCGATCGCCGCGAGCCCCACTGCGCGCGCCAGCAACCCTGTAGCCGCCCGAAGGTCCATTCCCTGATGACGGCGATGCAGCAGCCAACTATTCACCAGGGCGGCGAAGCCCAGGGAGGCAGTGGTGGCCAACGCAATACCGGCGATGCCCATGATCGGGGCGAGTAGGATGTCACCGACCACGTTGATGACCATGGCGATCACCGCCACAACCACCGGCGCCCGCGCATCGCCCAGGGCGTAGGAGGTGCTGACCACCACCTGCCGGCATCCAAGCGCCAGCAGGGCGGGCGCATACCAGGCCAGCGCGGTCGCTGTCGCAGTAATGTCATCGCCGGTAAAGGCACCGCGGCCGAACGCCACCTCCGCGAGCGGTTCAGCGGCAATCATCATCACCACGCACAGCGGCGTCAGCACGGTCACCGCCACTGCCAGTCCACGCCCCACCAGCCGGCGCACTTCGGCGATATTGGTCGAGGAGGCGCTCAACGCCGGATACAGGGGAACGAGGAGGGACGCAATGATTAGGGTCTCGGGAAGATTCACGAGCCGCCAGCCATAGGACAAGGCGGTAATGGCGCCTTCGTCGAGGGTTGAGCCCACCGCGCGATCCACGAGCGTATTGATATTGCCGATAGCGCTTCCCACCAGCATCGGCGGCATCAGCCCCGCCATTTCCCTAAATCCCGGGTCGCGAAGATTCAACCGGGGACGCACCCGGGTGCCCAGCACGAACAGCGGCGGAAATTGCAGAAGCAGCCTCGCCCCCGATCCGATGACGAAGCCCACGGCGAGCGCGGCGATCCCGTAGGTGGGACCGAACAGTCCCGCGGCGCCGATCATGATGATGTTGAACGGCACCCCCTGCAGCGCCGACCAGACGACCCGCCCGTGTGACTGCGAGAGGGATGCGAGCAGATCAGTTCCGGCGATCAGCACCGTGGCGATCAACACAATGCGGGTGAGGGCTGCGGTGGTTTCGGCCTGGGCGCCGTCGAACCCCGGGGCAATTATTGCGGTGACGGGACCGGCGAAGATGCTCATCACCACCCCGCCCACACCGAGCACAATCATCGTGACGGTAAGGGCGGTGTCGAACCCGGGGTGACCCCGGCACCCGTCCTTTTCCTCGGCGGCCTCCCGGGACGTGACCGGGATCGCTGACCGGGCCATCGCATAGGCGATCAGACCCAGCACAATGTTCATCAGGCCTTGCGCCACCAGATAGGAGTCGAGTTCGGCACCGGCGCCGAACACGGCGGCGATGACAACGTCGCGGACAAACCCGAACAGGGTGGACACGGCAGTCAGACCGGTCACCAGCAGGGCTGCCCTCCGTATACCTGGTCTAGTCACCCTATGACGATACATTTCATGGCCGGGATCCCCCGCACCGCTGGGCCAGCACCAGCGATAGGATCAAATCGTGACTTTTTCCGTCTGGCTGGCTCTACTCGGAGCGCAGGCCCTCATCAGTTTCAGCCCCGGCGCGGGGGCCGTCAACACCATGAGCAACTCGCTGACCGTCGGCTTCCGCCGGTCGATGTGGGGCATCCTCGGGCAGCAGCTAGCGCTCCTGGTGCATATTGCGGTGGTGGCTGCCGGCGTCGGGCTGCTCGTGGCAAGCTCACCGGTGGCGTTCAACGTGATCCGCTTTGGCGGCGCCGCTTACCTGGTCTATCTGGGCATCCGGAAGCTCCTGCAGCCCCCCGATCTTGAAGAGCAGGCAGCAGTCCGCCGCGTAGAGGGCGCCTTTTCACTGTTCCGCCGGGGCCTGTGGGTGAACCTGCTCAACCCGAAAGCGATCGTCTTCTTCCTCGCCTTCATCCCCCAGTTCATCAGGCCGTCCGAACCGCTGCTGGGCCAATACGGCATCCTGGCGGGCACGGTGGTGGCGATCGACGTGCTGGTGATGTGGTTCTTCTACGCGGCCGCCGCCAAATCGTTCAGGCGGTTTACGCAGAACCCGCGCGGGCAGATCGTCCTCAACCGGGGCTTTGGCCTACTGTTTGTAGCCGTGGGCGTCCTGCTCGCCGTCGCCTAACGACACCCCGAAGGATTCACCGCCCATGGCACCAACCGCCGGGACCGCCATCGCCCCGTTGATCGTTGCTGTTGACGGTCAGTCGGGGGCCGGCAAGACCAGGCTCGCTGTTGAGCTGGCTGCGCTGCTTCGTGAGCACCACACAGTGAGCCTGTTTCACCTCGAGGACATTTACCCCGGCTGGGATGGCCTGGCATCCGGCATGGACCGTTATATGTCGCTCGTGCTCATCCCGCTCGCCGCCGGACGCACCGCCAACTGGCGGGCCTGGGACTGGACCGCCGACGACGACGGTCCGGAGCACCGCACCGAGCCGGCCGACGTCGTCATCGTTGAAGGGGTGGGTTCCGCGTGCCGGGCCGCGCTGAAGTTCCTCGACGTCAGCATCTGGGTGGACGCCGGTGAAGACGTCCGCCGTTCCAGCGCGTTAGCCCGCGACGGCGCCACGTACGCGCCCTTCTGGGACCGTTGGGCCGCGCAGGAACAGGAATGGCTTAGTCGCGACCAGCCGCAGGCCACCGCTGATCTGGTGGTCAACGGGCACGAGGGCACCGCGGCGCCGGAACGGGTCCGGGTAGCCCTGACCGGGCTGCCCCAGTGCGGATCGCTGCTCGCGGTGGAGCGCGCGCAGCGCCGCGCCGCAACCCTCGAGGTCGAGCGGCTGGCCGGCTATCCCGACGGGGCCGCCTTGTTCACCGCCCTCTATGGCGCTTCCGGGTCCGCGGTCTGGCTGGACAGTTCGGATGCCGAGCCGGGCGTGGGCGGGCGGAGCCGGTTCACCATCATGGCCGACGACGGCGGACAGTTCGGCCAACTGGCCCGGCATACCGCGGGCAGCACCGAGATCGTCTCGGGTCCGGTCACCGCGCGGATCCCCGGGCCGTTCTTCCGGTGGCTCGACGCCACCTGGGGGCGCCGGGCCGTGCCCATCCCCGATGACTATCAGTGCGGCTTCACCCTGGGCTGGCTGGGCTACCTCGGCTATGAGCTCAAACGGGAGACGGGAGGCAGTGCCGTTCCCGCCGGCCCGCTCCCCGACGCGGCGCTCCTGTTCGCTGGCCGCGCCCTCGTCCTGGACCACGAGCAGCGCGCCACCTACCTGCTGACCCTGGCCGGACCCGGTACCGATGACGAGGCACAGGAGTGGCTCACCGCGGCACGCGCGGCCGTCACCGACGCCCGCCCGATGGACCCGGCACCGGCCACCGGCCCGGCACCGGTCTTCACCTCCCGCGACACCCGGGGGGGCTACCTGGACAAGGTTCGCCAGGCACAGGCGGAAATCCGGGAGGGCAACACCTACGAGGTGTGCCTGACCACCTCCCTACAGGCCCACACCGCAGAGCCCCTGCGGCCCCTCGACGTGTACTGTTCCCTGCGCCGGGTCAGCCCGGCGCCCTTCGCCCATTTCCTCAGCTTTCCGGGTTTCGCTGCTGCCAGTACCTCCCCTGAACGGTTCCTGCAGCTCAGCGCCAGCGGCGCCCTGCGGGCCGAGCCGATCAAGGGCACCCGCCGTCGTTCCCCCGATCCGGAGGCGGACCGAGCCCTTCGGGAGGACCTGCTGACCTCTCGCAAGGATCGCGCCGAAAACGTCATGATCGTGGATTTGCTGCGCAACGATCTGTCCCACGTTGCCGTCCCCGGCAGTGTGAACGTCAGCCGGTTGTGCGAAATTGAACGGTACGCCACCGTCTATCAGATGGTGAGCACCATCGACGCCCAGCTGCGACCAGGGACGTCCCGCACTGAAGCCGTGGCGGTCGCCTTCCCCGCCGGGTCGATGACAGGCGCGCCCAAGATCAGCACGATGGCCATCCTCGACCGGTTGGAGGGAGCTCCGCGTGGCCTGTATTCGGGCGCCGTTGGCTACTTTTCCCTGAACGGCGCGGCCGATCTCGCCGTCGTCATCCGTACGCTCGTATTCGAGGACGACGACGGGGGCACCCGCCTCACGCTGGGCGTTGGCGGCGCGATCACCGCCGACTCGGACCCGGCGGACGAGTGGGATGAGGTCCGGGCGAAGGCGTTCGGTGTGTTATCCGGTCTCGGCGCCGAGTTCCCGGATAGCTAGGGCACCAACCCCCCAGAGTCTTCGCGCAGGTTTGGCCAGGTTTCGCGGCCCGTTCAGCGTGTTGCGGCGCGCCACGCCGGAGCCCAGTGCGGCACCAGTATCTCGGCAAGCCTGCAGTCCGTCAGCAAAAACTACGCTGCCGGAGCCGGCTGCTGTTTAGCGGCGGACTTTGCGGCGGCCGCTGACGCCCTCGGCGACGCCGATCAGCAGTACGGAGGCGATGACCGCTACCACGAATCCGAAGACGTTCAGTTCGAAGATCCGCCCGGTACCCAGGAGGCTGGCAATGACGCCGCCGATCACCGAGCCGGCCAGACCCAACAGTAGCGTCGCGAGCAGGCCAAGGTTCTGCTTGCCGGGCTTGATCAAGCGCGCCAGGGCGCCGATGATGAGTCCCGCAATGATGAATCCGATCACAATAATTGTCCGTTCTTTGAGGGTATCTCCCGTACCACGGGGATGCGTGCCATCGGTAACACTACTGAGGACATTCTATCCGGCGCGGGTTGCCGCGGGAAAAGAGGTCGAGATCGCCATCGCCGTCTGCTGGGGCGCAACTATGCTGATGCCATGACTGTTCTCGTATTCCTTGATCCTGCCTACGACAGCGGCCGCATCGCTGATGCCTCGGTGCCGCAGCTGATGGCTACCGACCTCGGCGCCACACGCGGAGACGGCATCTTTGAGTCGCTCCTTGCGCTCAATGGCGAGGCCAGGAAGGTACAGGCACACCTCGATCGGCTCGGTTCGTCGGCGCAGGCGCTCAATCTGGACCTACCTTCCCAAGACGCGTGGCGCCGGGCCATCGCCACCGCGCTCGACGCGTACGCCGCCGGGACGACCGGTTCGGCCGACGCCGAACTTGCGGTGAAGCTGGTGGTCACCCGCGGCGTTGAGGGTGCCGACGCCCCCACAGCCTGGGTGCAGGTGACCCCGGTTCCCGCCAAGACGCAGCGTCAGCGCCAGGACGGGCTGGCAGTGCTACTGCTGGACCGCGGCTATGACAGCACCGTGGCGCAACGAGCGCCCTGGCTACTGATGGGAGCGAAGACGCTGTCCTACGCGGTCAACATGGCGGCCGTCAGGTATGCGCACGACCACGATGCCGACGACGTCATCTTCACATCCTCCGACGGCAAGGTTCTTGAGGGGCCGACGTCAACTGTGTTGCTGGCCCGGGTCCGGAACGGCGTCAAGACGCTGCTGACTCCGCAGCTGGAAAGCGGGATCCTTCCGGGGACTTCGCAGAGCGCGTTGTTCACCGTGGCGAAGGCTGCGGGCTGGGACCTCGGGTACGGCCCGCTGGTCCCAGCGGACCTGTTTGACGCCGACGGCGTCTGGCTGATCTCCAGCATCCGCCTCCTCGCCCCGGTGAATTCCCTCGACGGGCGGCAGATTTCCCCTGCCGCCGAACTCACAGCTGAACTGTCGGAATTGGTGGCAAAAATTTCCTGACGCCGGCTGTCGATTTCAGCTCTCTTCAGCCTGGCGGGAAGCGACGGCCGAGCAACGAGCCGCGACCTATGGCCGGCACACAAAGTTCGCCCAGCGGTGCGCCGAGGTGCGGGCGGATCTTCTGGTCTGCGCCGGGCGCGGCCGGCGGAGGCGGATTCGTCCTTCGACGTTGCCATCACCTGACGCTGGAACGAAGCGGAACGCGACCATCGCCGCCGGCGGGCCGCCGAAGTCAGGAAGCACTAGCCTGGAGCTAAGCCTGACGCCTATTTCGATCCGAAAGCGGAGGTCTGCTGGCGTCGATGTTCCTGGCCGCTGCACTGGATGATCGGCCCACCACCGATATCTATATTTGGGTCACTGTTCAGGTCAGCAAGGAACCTGTGCAGATCCTTGAACCTCACGACTACCCATTGAAAGCTGCCGGGCTGGAGGTGCTGACTAACATTGCGCCGAAGCAGCGAGACGGTGTTTTCGGTACAACCGAGAAAAACGGTCCAACGCCTCAAAAACCGGAGCACCTCACGCTGGGTCACCCCCAGCGGCGGGGCAACTGTCCCAACGGATCAGCGGGTGTAGTTCAACCCGCGTAAGTTCGCTGCCAGCAAGGAAAAGCTCTACGTCCCCTCCAAAGAAGGGGCGGGAACCGCTGGCCCCTGACGACGGCGCTGACCGCCGCTGCGGCAGAGGCTAGGGAAGAACGCGCCAAACGGCCCGGCGGGCGGATGGACGTTCCCGCATTGCTGGCGTTGGATGAGCCGGAGAACGCGGCCCACTGGCTGGCCTGCCCGATCAGTCCAGCTACTACGGCTCCCGCGGGATTATCGTCATGGTGATCTTGCAGCCCTGGCCACAGTACGGACCCGGATTAGTGGTCCGTACTGATGGTGGTGTTCGGCAATCCTTCCTCTTGGACAAACCAGTCTGTAACCGGTCCGCTGAAGCCGAGAACGCAGATCGCGATTGTAGCTACGAGCGCAAGCGAGCGGACATGCGCTGACACTGCTGTTCGACCCGGAATAGCAGGCGAGACCGGCAGGGCTTTGCTTCGACGGAGCGAGGTAACAGCAATGGCGAGTGCGGCGAGTTCGAGGATGAAGGCAGCGCTGTCGGGCATACCGACGGGTTCGGGAGTCCCAGCTTCGGGACCGAACGGAAGCCCAAGTGTGCGGGAGTACAGCCAGGTCGTAAGGGGGATAATCGAGACCACGGCGACGCCTGGGAGCGCTCAGCTCCACTGCTCGCTAAGGACCAGCAGGCCTATGATGCATTCCATAACTGCGAGGATTACGAAAAAAGCCGCGGCAGGACCCCAGTGGGAGAGATGCTCGGGGACGACCGCCGCGTGGATGGTTGCGCTACCGAATAGTGCTGTCGCCACGAGCAATCGCCGGTGGTCGGTGATTGCGATTGACGGGTTTCCGTCGATTCCGAGCGATATCCAGTCGGCTAGAGTGCGGGTGAACGCCGCTTGGTGCTCCAGGCGTACTCCCGGTGGTCAGACGATCGTCAGTGGCGCACCTCGACCTCGGTGTTCATCCAGGGGTGAATCATGCACATGAACCGGTGGATGCCTGCCGACATCTCGTGGGTCGCGACTGTTCCGCTCGCTCCGGCGGGAAGCGCAGTTCGAGGATCACTGAAGGCTGCACCGCAGTCAGCTGCCGGAGGTCCGACTAGGCCAAGAACATCATTGATCTCGGGCACGCAACCCGCCCCGAACTTCGCTACCTCGGTGAACGTATGAAACTCGCCCCCGGTGTTGGAGATGACCAGGTCGCTGCCCTTGCGGACGTGCGTCCGCTCGGGATGGTTGCGCCAGTGCCCGTCTGGGTTCCGCTCGGCCAGGCTCTCGAAAAGTTCGTCAAAGGTGGTGTCACCGTCTCCAACGCACGCTCCCTCCCCCAGCGCCGCATTGAACGTGGCCGGGTCGCAATCGTCCTGCATCTCGATGTGTCGTTGGCTGGGGCCGCTATCCGCCGCAGATGGTAGTCCGCCGACATTGAGGGCGAGGAAGACCGCGACCGCAGCTCCGCTCCTCGTGATGAATGCTTTGTTCATGTCACACGCTCCTAATGGTCTCGAGACCCATTTCACGGTGGTCAAGCCTCCATCCTTACCTGCCGACCTTGGGAAATCCTTGGGGCCGGAATGGCATCGGCGCGCATCGCTCGACAACTCGTGTACCGAGGCGCCAGGCCAGTTCCCGTGCCTTTTGCCAGGAGCAGCTTCGCGGTCGATATTCCGGGTAATGGCCGCATCCTGCTGCGCAACGGCAAACGCGTGCTATCAATGGAGCCGATATTCGCGCGACCGCAGCATCGATCGGTGCAGCAACATTCGCGTTCGCAGCGATCGCACCGTTAATCGGCGCTGATATGTCCGCTTCAGCAGCCAAATCTGCGTTGACGTTGAGGAGGTTCCCATCAAGCGAAGACCCCAGGTCGGTAGGCACGGCCCCAACATCCGGCACGGTGGCATCATGCAACAATCCGGTATCGGTGGTTCCCGTCTGGGCGTTGGCCCCGGCGTCGCGATCGAGACCGCCTGATCGAGAGTTGTTGCTTGCTTGTTCACACCGGAACCTCAACTCCAACACTGCCCCAAAACGGGAAAGGAACCCCTCCGATGAACTAACCCACAACCCGGGCAGACACCCCCAACTCCAGCTTCAGCGTTGTGCTGGTTGCTTATGCGTTGGTGTAAGGCTAATGGCCCTAGGACGCGCCGAGGAGGAAGTTCCAGGTTCCCGCGAGCACCGCTGCGGTCACCGCAGCGCCGGCAATGAGGATGCCGGCGAGGCAGACCCAGATGTCGATCCGACTGAAGGTGCTTTCCCTCGCCCAGGTGCGTTCTCCCGCCCCGAATCCGCGTGCCTCCATGGCGATGGCCAGCCGGGTGGCCCGGCGAATCGCCTGCACTATCAGACCGAACCCCTGCCCGAGGAAATTCCTCAGCCGGGCTACCGGATTGCCTTCAAACCCGACGCCGCGGGCGTGCCGGGCCAGCCCGAGGGTCCGCCATTCGTCCACCAGCAGCCCGACGAGGCGCAGCCCCGCCAGCGCGCCGAGCACAAACCGGTGCGGCAGCCGAAGCTTTTGCGCCAGAGCGTCGGCCAGATCCGTTGGATCGGTGGTGGTCAGCAGAAAAATTCCGGGCAGGGCGATGGCCAGCCCGCGCAACCCGATGGCGATCCCCGAGTTCACCGAGTCCTGGGTGAACAGGATCGGCCCTACCTCCAGCAGGACCGCGCCGGTCTTGTCCGCCAGCAGCGCCGTGCCGTAGGCAGCAACCATCGCGGCCAACACCAACGGCCAGGTCCGCTTCAGCAGGTGCCAGGCGCTGATGCCGAGCAGCGGCAGCAGTAGCAGTTGGCTCCCGAGGACGGCGGCGGCGCTTACCCAATCGATGCTGAGCATCACCACGATGGTTACCAGCACAGCGGCGAACAGTTTCGACAACGGGTTGGCCCGCGGAAGGAACCGTCCCGTGAGCTGGGGGGTGAGGACGTCGACGCTCACGGCGCCACCTTCAGCACGGCCTGGTGATCGGCGACCCGCAGCACACGACTCCCGAGCGCTTCGGTGAATTCCTGATCATGCGTGACGGCCAGAAGGCTGCCGCCGTTGTTGATCAGTTCGGCCAGCAGCGCCACCAGCTCCGCCCACGTATTGGCATCCTGCCCGAAGGTGGGCTCGTCCAGGACCAGGATGTCCGGGTCGGTTGCCAGCATGGTCGCCACCGAGAGTCTCCGCTTTTCGCCGCCGGATAGCGTAAACGGGTTGGCCTGTAGCAGCGAGGTCAGCCTCAGCCGTTCGGCGATGGGATCCACCCGCCGCCGGACCGCTGCCTCGTCGGTGCCCTCCAACCGCCGAGGACCAAACTCGAGCTCGTCGATCACCCGGTGGGTCAGGAACTGGTGTTCGGGTTCCTGAAAGACCGTCCCGATGCGAGTCACCAGTTGCGCCGACTTCCAGGCATGCGGATCACTGCCCGCGCCCCGGTTCAGCGCTGGAGCCGCCTCCAGCCGTCCGCCCCGCGCGGGCAACAGGCCGGCAAGGGTCAGCGCGAGCGTCGACTTTCCGCCCCCGTTGGGACCGACAATACCCAGCGATGAGCCGGCGCTGAGGGTGACGTTGACGCCGTCGAGCACGGCCGGGCCGCGTTTGGTCCGTGCTACTGCGAGCCCGCTGGCGGCGAGCAGCGCGTCCCCCGCCACGGGCTTCAGCACAGGGTGTGGGGGTTGATGGCCGGGTATCCACACTCCCGCTTCCGCCAGCCGGGCGCGGGTGGCCGGGGCGGTGAGCACAGTGCCGGGCGGCCCGTCGGCGAGGATGCCGCCGTCGGCCGCCAACACCACCACCCGGTCCACCACGTCAGCCCACACGGCCACCCGATGTTCCACCACCACTAACGTGGCGCCGGTGCGGTCCAGGACACGCACGACGGCGTCGCGCACCTCCAGTACGCCGGCCGGGTCGAGGTTGGCCGTCGGCTCATCGAGCAGCAGCAGCCCGGGCTGCATCGCCAGCACCGCCGCCAGCGCCAGGCGCTGCTTCTGCCCACCGGAGAGCGCCGTTGTCGGATGGTTCAATGGAACGTCCAGCCCGACGTCGTCCAGCGCGCGTCGGACACGTTCCCAGATCTCCGTCCGCGGGACGGCCTGGTTTTCGGCGCCGAAAGCCACCTCGTCGCCCACTCTGGCGAGCACGATTTGCGTGTCAGGGTCTTGAAGGACCAGGCCGGCGCGCCCCCGCGCTGCCTCCGGGGGTCGGCCATCAAGGGTGAGGGACCCCTGCTGTTCGCCCTGCCCCTCATCGCCCAGGACCCCCGCCAGCCCGTGCAGAAAGGTTGATTTCCCCGAGCCGGACGCACCCAGCAGTAACACCCGTTCGCCAGGCGCGACCGCCAGCTCAAGGTCACGGACTGCAGGGATCCTACGCCCGGCGTGGCGCCAACTCCAGCCCTGTGCGCTGATGCCGACGGCCTGCGTTCCGACGTGTTCGGCCATACCGGTTAGACGTCGGCCGTTCGTCCAGAGGCGAACGCGGAGAGCACTCCCGTTTTGGCCAGGGCGCGGACTGCCAACCACGAAACCAAGCCGGCAATCACTACCCCCGAGATGGCAGCGAACAGCACGTACATCAGCTGCCACTCCACTGCCCACAGTGCGTTGTAGAGGACGTTCTCGCTGATTGCCAAGGCGAGCCCGGCACCAAGACCCGCAAGCAGCGCCACACCGAGGTTCCACTTGCGGTACAGGAAAAGCAGGAAGATCAGTTCCGCGCCAATTCCCTGAATGAGCCCGGACAGCAGGGTGGTCAGCCCAAACTGGGTGCCGAGCAGCGCGGAAACGGCCGCTGCCAGCACCTCGCAGTAGATGGCGGCCCCCGGCTTCCTGATGATGAGGCCCCCGAGGACGCCTGCGATCAGCCAGCCCCCGGTGTAGAGGCCGGCCAGTGGCGGGAAGGCTGCCGTGAGGGCGGAAATGCCCGTGTAGCCAGCCGACCAGGCGAAAAATACCACTCCGACGGCAACTGCCACCACCGAGGCAACCACGATATCGACCACCCGCCATTGATACCGGGCCCGGAAGGTGGGGTTGCTGTGGGTTGGTGCTGTTGATGAAGCCATGTGAAATCCTCCTGAGGTACAGGAGGGGAGGGCATCCCTGCCCGCAGCAAATGCTACCGGCCGGGCACCCTGAGATACTCGACTCCCTTCGCCGGTACTAGCCGGATCAGGTTCGAGGGTCTGCGGTAGTCCGCACTCTCAGCGCTCGTCCACCAAAATGGACCGCGCTCCCCTGTCGTATGTTTAGCAATCTCAACTCTACACCTGTGGTGTTGGGGCTACCTGCGGGGCTGCCTGCGGAGCGCGTCGTCGTAGTCGGAGGGAAACGCTAGGCTTGGAAAAAGCCACCATAAAAAGGAGACACTGTGAATCAGCTGATGAAACTGCTGGGCGTAGCACTGAGCCTGGGCGCCGGCATCGTGGGCGCGAAGCTTGTAGATTTCGTCTGGACGAAGACCACCGGCAACGCATCGCCGAAGGACGAGGATGGCCTGGAGAACAGCCTGCGGTCGGCGATCGTCTTCGCTCTGATCTCCGGTGCTGTGCGTGCTGTCCTGCAGGTGCTGACCAACCGCACCACGCAGCGCGCCGCCAACCGGTTCGCGAAGACCCGCGACCTGACGTAGGTGGGTTCTACGTCTCGTCAGGGCGCTCGGTCGGTTTCCGGCCGGGCGCCCTTTTGTTGGCCGCCTTCTCCACCACCTCGTCCAGTTCATCCATGCTGAGCAGGTCTCGTCGCAGGTGTTTGGTGCGGTATCCCGCCCGGCCCACCATGTGGGCTGAGACGGGGACGGTCAGGAGCATGAAAATCCAGCACACCAGCAGGACCGGGATCAACACCCAGCTACGCAGTTGCAGCCCCATGGCCAGGAGGAACAGCAGTAGTCCCAGCACCTGCGGTTTGGTTGCCGCGTGCATCCGGGTGAGAAGGTCAGGGAAACGGAGCAGTCCGACGCCGGCAGCAACCGACATCAGCGCCCCACCGATCAACAGCACCGCGGTTAGGGCCTCCATCACTGTGTCAGACATGCGCTACTTCCTGTCCGTCACGAATCGGGCCACGGTGACCGAGCCGATAAACCCGATCACCGAGATTGCCACCAACAGCATGATGTTGTCGAGGTGCCGGTTGACGGCCATGTCCATGGCGAGCGCCCCGCCGATGGTGGCAAGCAGCACATCAATGGCCAGCACCCGGTCCAGGATCGACGGACCGCGGGCAATCCGGTACAAGGCACACAGGGACGCCAGGATCAGGAGTCCCGCGGCGACGGTGATGGCGACGATCATCATGTGCCGGCACCGTCCCGACGGTTCGCGTTTTCCGCGTCGAAACGCATTTCGGTCTGCAGCAGCGCTAGATCATCCCGGGTTCCCATAATTTTGATCAGCCAGGCTTCGGTGGCCCGCACATCGGCCCTGATCTTCGCCGCGTCCTCCGGCGTATTCACATCCAGGCAGTGCAGGTACAGGGTGGAAGTAGAGCGATCCACCTCCACAATCAACGATCCGGGGATCAGGGAGAGCGCGTGCCCGGTGACTGTCACCAGGAGGTCGGACTGACTCCGTAGCTGCACTGCGACCACCGCGTTGACAAGCCTCGGGCCCTGCGTGAGCGAGAGCCAAAACACTTCGAAACTCGCCACCACGAGCTTGTACAGGAACCGTCCGATGAACGGGACCGCGTATAGCACGTTGAATCGACCGCTGAGCTCCACCGGAGGCAGGTACAGCAGGTTGGCCACTGCGTAGGCGATCAGTCCGCCAAAAATAAGGTTCCCCGGGCTGAAGTCCTGCCACAGTGCGCCCCAGACGATGACCAGCCAGATAATCAGGGGCAGTTCCGTGATGAATGGGATCTTCTGTCGGCTCATGGCGCGCTCCCTTCGCCCAGGACCGCTTCAATGTAATCGGTCCGCTCCAGCATGTTCTGCGCAGCGTTGTCGCTGATCTCAAACAACGGACCTGCCAGGAGCGTGAGGAGCACTCCCAGGCCCACCAGGCCCATGGTGGGACCAACCATGGTGCGGGGTAGCAGGTTCACCGGGTTGCGTCCAGAGAACCGCCCAGTGGTCTCGCCGTTGACGCGGTGCGAGGTGCGAACGGCTGACCCGTCTGCCTTGGTGGCGAGCAGGATTGGATCCGGGTGCAGCGCGTCTTCAGGGCGGCGCCAGAAGGCACGGTTCCAGACGCGGGCAATCGCCAGCAGGGTCAGGAGGCTGGTGAGCACACTGGCACCAACCGCCACATAGGCGATGGGCGAGCCCAGTTCGACGCCGGCCTGCAGGATACCCAGCTTGCCGACGAACCCGGAGAAGGGCGGTATCCCGGCCAGATTCATTGCCGGGATGAAGAACAGTACGCCGAGTAGCGGCGACAGCTTGGCGAGCCCACCAAGACGGTCCATATTGGCGGTCCCACCGCGGCGTTCGATGAGCCCCGTGACCAGGAACAGACTGGTCTGCACCGTGATGTGGTGGGCCACGTAGAAGATCGCGGCGCCCAGCCCGACGACGGTGGAGATCGCCAGCCCGAAGATCATGAACCCGATGTGGCTGACAAGGGTGAAGGACAGCATTCGTTTGATGTCCGACTGCGCGAGGGCACCCAGGACGCCGACCACCATGGTGAGGATGGCCACCACCATCAGCAGCGTGTTTATCCGGTCCCCTGGGAAAAGCAGGGTCTCGGTGCGCACCATGGCGTACACCCCCACCTTGGTGAGCAGCCCTGCGAACACTGCGGTGACGGGCGCCGGCGCCGTGGGATAGGAGTCCGGGAGCCAGAAGGATAGGGGGAACACCGCTGCCTTAATCCCGAAGGCGACCAGCAGCATCAGGTGCAGCATCATCTGGGTGGCGGGGTCGATCTCGCCGAGCTTGATCGCGAGGTCGGCTAGGTTGATGGTTCCGGTGGCGGCATAGATCATGCCGATCGCGATCAGGAAGAGCAGCGAGGACAAAACGCTGACCACCACATAGGTGACCCCCGCCCGGATTCGTGGCGTGGTTCCGCCCAGGGTCATCAGGACGTAGCTCGCGGTCAGCAGGATCTCAAAGCCCACGTACAGGTTGAAAAGATCGCCGGACATGAACGCGTTGGAGACGCCGGCAACCAGGATCAGGTACGTGGGGTGGAAGATCGAAATTGGTCCGTCCTCATCACCGTCCGCCATGCCCTGGCCGGTGGCATAGATCAGCACGGCGAGGCTGACGGCGGTCGAAATGACCAGCATCAAGGCGGAGAACTGGTCAACCACCAGGGTGATCCCGAACGGCGGCAGCCACCCGCCGATGAAGACCGCCGTCGCCCCGTGGTTGGCAGCGTTCTGCAGCAGGATCAGTTCGAGCACCAGGGTGATGCTGAGCGTGGAAATGCTGACCGCACGCTGTGACCGGGAATGACGAATCAGGAGGAAGGCGATCGCCGCTCCGAGGAACGGCATGACCACGGCCAGCGGTGCGAGGCTTGCGATGTTCACCGTGGCTCCTTCGGGTCGGTGGAAAGGTCAAAGACTCCTGCGTTCTGAGACCCGGGGGCTTCCTCGGCTTCCTCCAGCGGAGTGAACTCCGTGGTCTCTTCGGGCACGTCGGCGTCGTCCTCGGCATCGAAGCTGCCCTGGCTCGCCACTCTGCGGTCCTCCAGGTCGTCCTGGATCTCGTCACGACGGCCCAGGACCCAGGACCGGTAGATGATGCCCAGCATGAAGGCGGTCACGGCGAAGGAAATCACAATGGCGGTCAAAATCAGGGCTTGGGGCAGCGGATCCGAGTAGGCGTCGGCAGCGATTTCCTCCGAGTAAAGGGGTGCGACGCCGGCCCGACCTCCAGCTGAAAGCAACAGGATGTTGGCGCCGTTGGCCAGCAGGATCAGACCCAACAGGACCCGGGTCAAGCTACGCTCCAGCAGCAGGTAGATGCCCCCCGCGAAGAGGGCTGCCATGACCACCAACAGGGTGATGTTCACGCTCATCGAACCACTCCCTCGCCGGTCTCGGTATGTTTTTGCTGTTGTAGCTTCATCTCGTCGGGGTCGTTGCTCGCCGAGAGGCCCTCGCTGCGTTCATCGATCTCCGAGCCGAGGCTCCGTAGCACGTCGAGGACCAGCCCCACGACCACCAGGTAGACACCAATGTCGAATATGGTCGACGTGACAAACTTGACGTCGCCGAAGACCGGCATCCAGAACTCCAGGATGGCCGTCTGGAGAACCTGGCCTCCCAGCAGCAGTGGGATCAGCGCGCTCAGGGAGGTGGTCGCCATACCCGCGCCGAGCAGGACGCCCGCGCTCACCGGGCTGGCTTCCGCCAGTTCAAATCGCCCACCCGCCAGATAGCGCACGGTCAGCGCCAGCCCTGCCAACAGTCCACCCGCGAATCCGCCGCCCGGCAGGTTGTGACCGGCAAGGAGGAGGTAAATGGAGAAGATAATGATCGAGTGGAAGAGCAGCCGGGTGACGACCTCGAAGATGATCGATCGGCGCTCGGGTGCGAGGGTCCGGCCAGCGACCAGCCACGCGTCCCGGGAGACTGACGAGAACTTCTTCGCCAACGCCAGCGCTGCGGCTTCCCGCCCGAACTCGGCAATGGGCTCCTGGCCACGATCGACGGATCCGGATTTGACGGTCTCTGCCCGCTGGCGGGTATCGCCCCGACCGCGGATGAAGATCAGGCTGGCGATGCCGGTGGCTGCGATGGCCAGCACTGAAATCTCCCCGTACGTGTCCCAGGCCCTGATATCGACCAGGGTGACATTGACGATGTTCTCTCCACCGCCGCGCTCGTAGGCCAGACCCGGGTACTCCAGTGACACAGGGGTGGCGACTCGTGATGTCATGGATGACATGGCGATCGCCGCCATCACCAGCCCGAAGGAGATTCCCAGCACGGCCCGAAGCAACCGGTACCGTCCCGGCTCCCGCTGCCACAGCCGGGCGGGTAGCGAGCGGAGCGCGAGCACGAAAGCCACCAGCACAATGGTTTCCACCAGCATCTGGGTCAACGCCAGGTCCGGCGCCCCCTGCAGCGCGAAGATGAGTGCCATCCCGTACCCGGTCACCCCGACCATGAGCACTGCCATGAACCGCTTGGTGGCGCGGACCGCAGCCAGAATGCCGAGAATGATGACGACGCCGGCCGCCACCTGTGCTGGTGAATCAGCGATATGCCACCGATCCGGGAGCGGCGCGTCGTAGAACACGATAGCCGTCAGGGGGGTCAGGATGGCCATGGTCAGAATGACGAAAAGGTAGAACGCCAGCGAACCGCGCTGGGTGCGGCCGGTGATCCAGACGGCGACGTCGTCGAGCGTGCCGATGGTGTACTTGTAGCCGCGTTCGGCGTCGACCAGTGAGGGAACCTTGGATTGGGCTCGCTCGACGTGGGCGCGGAACCAGAACAGCAGAATGCCGACGGCGACGGTGATTGCGGAGAGCAGCAGCGCGGGAGTGAACCCATGCCAGAGGGCGAGGTAACGTTCCTCACCGTCGGCCTCAAAGAGTGTCACGTACGGCTGGATGATGGAATCCAGCGGGGCCGGCCAGAGCCCGAGGACTACGGTGAACACGGTTAGCAGCGCCGGGGCGAAGAGGAAGGACTTCTCGACGGTCTCGAACGGGGTGGGTTCCTTCCCTTTGTCGGCGAACCCGCCCCACACGAACCGGGCACTGTAGGCGAAGGTGAGGGCCGAACCGGCGACAATGCCGACGAGTAGTATCGCCCCAAGGGGTGTGGGGTCGGTCTCTGCCTGGTGGATGAAGGTCTCGAAGACGGATTCCTTGGCGACGAACCCCAGCAGGGGCGGAAGCCCGGCCATGGATGCCGCGGCAATGGTAGCGACGACGGCCAGGACTGGCGCGGTCCGGCGGATCCCAGCGAGTTTGCGGATGTCGCGGGTGCCCGACTGGTGGTCAATGATGCCGACGACAAGAAACAGGGTGGCCTTGAACAGCCCGTGGGCAACGAGCAGGCCTAAACCGGCCAGGGCCCCGCCTGGCCCGCCCAACCCGACCACCATGGTGAGGAAGCCGAGCTGGCTGACCGTCCCGTAGGCGAGGATCAGCTTGAGGTCGTGCTGCCGCAGGGCACGCCAGCCACCGATGAGCATGGTGGCCAGTCCCAGGGCCATCACCATCGGCGTCCAGGATGCGGCGTCGGCGAACCCTGGGGCAAACCGGGCCACCAGGTAGATACCGGCCTTTACCATCGCTGCGGCGTGCAGGTAGGCGCTCACCGGGGTGGGCGCCGCCATTGCGCCGGGAAGCCAGAAGTGGAAGGGGATCAGCGCGGATTTGGTGAGCGCACCCACGAGGATCAGGCCGACGGCGACGTCGACCACCATCCCGGCGGAGAGCAGCGACCCGGATTGGGCCATGATCTCCGAGATGCGGTAGGTCCCGGCGGTCTGGCCGAGCATGATCATGCCCACCAGCATCGTCAGGCCGCCGAAGGTGGTCACTATCAGGGCCTGCAGGGCTGCGCGTCGGGCCGCCAGACGGTGCCGCGAGTAGCCGATTAGCAGATAGGACAGCACCGTGGTCAGTTCCCAGAAGATGAACAGCAGGATCATGTCGTCGGCGGTGACCAAACCGAACATCGAGCCAGCGAAAGCGAGCAGTTGGGCGCCGAACGGCCCGATGTTTGGTTCGTCCTGTTTGAAGTATCGCGCGCAATAGAACAAAACGAGGGCGCCGATGCCCAGGATGAGGAGCGACAGCACCGCCGACAGCGTGTCCATTCTGAATGCCAGTTCAAGGCTAAGATCGGGGATCCACCGGAAAACTGTCGAAGGCGGTGCGTTGGGCTGGCCTTCGGGGAGGCTCTGGCCCTCCCCCGTGTACTGACCGAACGTGGCAATCAGCCAGACGAACGCCGCCGCGGGGATGGCGGCGAGCACATAAAAGGCCGAGCGGCCGAGCCGCCGGAAGATCAACGGCGCGACAAAGGCTACCGCGAATAACGCGATGAGCACGATTAGCACGATGATCTCCTGATCTCTCAGATGAGACGGTCAGCTGTTACCAGCACGGACGGTCAAGGGCTTCGATCTATTCTACCTGCGGAATACAGGCAGGTAGGCCGCGGTACGCCGTCGTTGGCTGTCCACAGATTCGCGGAATACCAGCTGGAGTCGACGCGTTTACGCGACCGCGCGCCTCTGTTCACCTTATTCGGGGACCACAGAGATAGCATTCACCGTATGAGCGTGGATCCTCCCCAGCCGGTGCCGTCCCATCCAGTTCCAGCTGCCCGGCCGGAGGGAACGACATCGGGAACGACGGCGTCCGGTGCGGGCCGTCTGCTTTCCCGGCCGGTCCTCGCGTGGGCCTCCTGGGACTGGGGATCGGCCGCCTTCAACGCGGTGATGACTACCTTCGTCTTCACCGTGTACCTCACCAGTGATGCGTTTGGCGGGGAAGACCGGGCGTCAGTGGTGTTGGGATGGGGGCTCGCCACCGCTGGGGTGCTGATTGCTTTGCTGGCACCCGTGACCGGCCAGCGGTCGGACAACGGCGGCCGACGCAAGCTCTGGCTCGGTGTGAACAGCCTCCTCGTGGCAGTCCTGACCGGGCTGTGCTTCTTCGTCTATCCCCAGCCCGAGTTCCTGGTCCTGGGTGTCGCGCTGATCGCGCTAGCCAACGTCTTTTTCGAGTTCGCCGGCGTAAACTACAACGCGATGCTGACCCAGATCTCCACCCCCGGGAGTATCGGCCGGATCAGCGGGTTCGGGTGGGCCATGGGCTACGTGGGCGGAATCGTCGCCCTGATTCTGGTGCTCGTGGCCTTCGTGGAGCCGGTTTTCGCCTGGTTCGGCTCCGATACCACCGACAGCCTGAACATCCGGCTGGTCGCAGTGTTCTCGGCAATCTGGTTCCTGGCCTTCGCTCTGCCCGTGATGTTCGTCGTCCCGGAGGTACCGCGCAAGGAGAAAGCAGCCCAGCTGGGCTTCTTGGCGTCCTACGGCCTCCTCTTCCGGCGGGTTAGGGCCATCTACCGCACCAGCCCCCACACCATCTTCTTTCTGCTGGCCAGCGCCATTTTCCGGGACGGTCTCGCTGCCGTCTTTACCTTCGGCGGCATCATCGCGGCGGGCACCTTCGGTTTCACCCTGAGCGAGGTGATCGTCTTTGCCATCGCAGGTAACCTGATCGCCGCCGTAGGGGCGATTATCGGTGGCTTCCTGGATGATCGGGTGGGGCCAAAGCGGGTCATCATCATTTCGCTGATCGGTTTGCTGATCGCAGGGTCCGCCGTGCTGATTCTTGGACCCGGCACCCACGACGTCTTGGGTTACACCTGGACCGGCGATGTGACGTTCTGGGTCTT
Source organism: Arthrobacter sp. TMN-50 (assembly GCF_054511125.1). Classification (NCBI taxonomy): domain Bacteria; kingdom Bacillati; phylum Actinomycetota; class Actinomycetes; order Micrococcales; family Micrococcaceae; genus Arthrobacter; species Arthrobacter sp. TMN-50. The sequence goes on from NZ_JBTNDG010000001.1 coordinate 748,446, forward strand.
CGGCCTGATGCTTACCCTCTTCGTCGGCCCGGCGCAGGCCTCATCCCGGGCGTACCTGGCCCGGCTGGCACCGGCTGGGGAGGAAGGAGAACTCTTTGGCCTTTACGCGACCACCGGCCGTGCGGTCAGCTTCCTCGCCCCGGCCTTGTTCGCCGCGTCAATCACCATCTTCGGTGAGCAGCGGTACGGGATCATCGGCATTCTTGTAGTGCTGCTGGCCGGCTTGCTGGTGTTGCTCCCGGTGAGGCCACCCGCCAGGGTGGCTATCGCCGTCGTACCGTCCCACTGACCTCATTGGACCGTGGACCTTCAGATTGCGGTGCGGTGGAAATTCTGGTGGCTGCGTGACGCCGTTGGGCCGCGCTGCCCCTGGTACCGGTTGCCGTAGGGTCCTGAACCGTAGGGGTGTTCCGACGGGGAGGTGAGCCTGAAGAAGCAGAGCTGGCCAATCTTCGATCCAGGCCACAACTTGATGGGCAGGGTGGCCATGTTGGAGAGCTCGAGGGTGACGTGACCGGAAAAGCCTGGATCGATGAAGCCGGCGGTGGAGTGCGTCAGCAGGCCGAGCCGGCCGAGAGAGGACTTGCCTTCCAGCCGGGCGGCGATGTCGTCGGGAAGGGTCACCGTCTCGTAGGTTGAGCCGAGGACGAACTCGCCGGGGTGCAGGATGAACGGTTCATCCGAGGCAACCTCCACCAGCCGGGTCAGCTCGGGCTGGTCCTCGGCCGGATCGATGTGCGCGTACTTGTGGTTGTCGAACAACCTGAAATAGCGGTCAATCCGGACGTCCACGCTGGAGGGCTGGACCATCGCCTCATCATAGGGATCCAGCACAATTCGCTGGTGGTCAATTTCGGTTCGGATGTCGCGGTCGGAGATCAGCACGGTTCAAAAATACCGCAGTCCTCGGTGTTAGTGGTTATTGGCCGATCTCGGTGCGTACGGCGTAGAGCTCGGGGAAGAAGGTGAGCTCGAGTGCCTTCTGCAGGAACCCGACGCCCGAGGACCCACCGGTGCCGCGCTTGAATCCGATGGTGCGTTCGACGGTTTTCAGGTGGCGGAAGCGCCAGAGCTGGAAATTGTCCTCAAGGTCCACGAGTTCCTCGCAGGCCTCGTAGAGATCCCAGTTATCACCGGCGTTCTCATACACCGCCTTGTAGACCTGAACGAGCTCCGGGTTGAACACGTGTGCGGTGCGGACGTCCCGGTCGAGCAATTCGCCGGGGACGGCGTGACCCCGGCGGTAGAGGAATCTGATGAATTCGTCGTAGATGCTCGTCTGGTCCAGCAGCGTGGCCAGCAACTCGCGGGCAGCCGGATCATTGGCGAAGACCTCGAGCATGCCGGCGTTTTTGTTGCCGAGCAGAAATTCGACGGCACGGTACTGGTAGGACTGGAATCCGCTGGCGGCGCCCAGGTCCCCGCGGAACTCCGCGTATTCGGAGGGGGTGAGGGTCGCCAGGACCGACCACTGCTCGGTCAGGGAACGCTGGATGTGCTTGATCCGCGCGATCCCTTTCATCGCGGACCGCAGGTCATCAACCTGCAGTTTGACCCGGACCGCACGGAGCTCGTGCAGGACGAGCTTCAGCCAGAGCTCCGAGGTCTGATGCTGGATGATGAACAGCATCTCGTCGTGGTGCTCGGGGCGGCTGACCGGGTGTTGCGCTGACAGCAGCTCACCCAGCGACAGGTACGAGCCGTAACTCATGGTGGCAGTGAAATCCTTTTTGATGCCCGCTTCAAGGTCCCGGGTGTTCTTCTCGACGCTCATGGTCTCAGGGTACCCACGAGACAAGCCTCGACGGCCTACGGATAGCTGGGCAGGTGAAGTATCCGCCCACGGGGCGCCTGACTTCCCGGATGCGGTGTTTCCGGGAGCGCACGGGTGGGGTAGGCTGAATCTCGTTGTTTTGCAGGGATTCACGCCACGGTTGTGGCTGGTCTTCAGGCGGGCGTAGCTCAATGGTAGAGCGCTAGCTTCCCAAGCTCGATACGCGGGTTCGATTCCCGTCGCCCGCTCCACTTTTGCCCGGCTCCCGCCCCTTGGCGGGAATGTTCCCGGCCGACGTCATTTCAGGCCACCGGCCGCGGAGCGAACATAATTACTGCCACCCCCACGAGGCACAGCGCCGATCCCGCGATGTCCCAGCGGTCGGGCCTGAATCCGTCGAAGACCATGCCCCATGCCAGCGAGCCCGCAACGAAGATCCCGCCATACGCGGCGAGGATCCGACCGAAGTTTGCATCCGGCTGCAGGGTGGCAATGAATCCGTAGGCGGCGAGCGCCATGACACCCAGCCCGGCCCACCACCACGGCTTTCCCTCCCTGATGCTCTGCCACACCAGCCAGGCCCCGCCGATCTCTGCAACGGCAGCGAAAAGAAAGAGAATCACGATGCGGGCAATAGTCATACCGCATTATCGCCCAGCGGCGGCCGACTCAGGTTCTGCGCAGCTATGGCGGGTGGCCTCAAACAACTGTGCAGCCGTGGCGGGTCAGGACGAACCTAACTCGCCACACGTGCGCAAACCTTTCCACCGACCGGACGCCACCACAAGACCACCCACCACACGTGCGCAAACCTTTCCTCCGGCCGCGCGTCGGGCGGGGTGACGCGGTTAGACGACCGCGTGACTGCGCGCTTCCGGGGACTTGGGGACAATCGCCAGCAGCCGCCGTCGTCGTCGCGGCGTGTTCGTATAGCGGAACCGCAGCGTCAACTGACCCCTCCGGGCCAGGACGACGGCGAACACGCCCGATGCGAGCAGCGGCACCCCTCCCGCGATCAGCACCGTGGGCTGGGCACCGATGTTCTCGGCAAGCCAGCCGATCATGGGCCCGCCAATTGCCTGGCCGCCGATGAGGACCATCATGTACAGCGCCATGACCCGTCCCCGGATGGCCAGGTTGGACGATATCTGCACCAACTGGTTGGCCCCGGTGATGAACCACAGGCAGCCAACGCCGGCGAAGAACATCAGTACAGCGAAGACGCCCTGGTTGGGTGCGATGGAGCCGAGCGCCATGAAACCGCCGAACGCCGCGGCGCCGCCGAGCACCCCGCGTAGCCTCAGGGTGGTTCGCCGGGTGGAAGCGAGGGCACCGACCAGCGACCCCGTGGCCAGCGCGGTATTGAGGAAGCCATATCCCTGGGCACCTGAGTCGAAGACTGTGGCAGCGAACGCAGCCATCAGGACGGGAGTGCTCATGGCGAACACGGAGACGAACGCCCCGGTGAGCATGCACCAAAAGATGGCCGGTTTACTCATCACGTAGCGGATGCCTTCCCGGAGCTGTCCTTTGGCCCGCGGCACCCGGGTTGCAACCGACAGCTGGTCGGTCTTCAGCAGGGCGAGGGTCAGGACGGTGTAGAGGCAGGCGACGGCGTTGACCGCGAACGCCCAGCCGCCACCGATCGCCGTGATCAGCACGCCGCTGACGGCGGGACCCACCATCGCGCCAACCTGGAAGATCGACGAGTTGAGACTGATCGCGTTCCGCAGGTGAACCGGCCCCACCAGATCGTTGACGAAGACCTGCCGGGCCGGTGCATCCACGACAGTTACCAGTCCCAGCACGAAGGCGATGACGTAGACATGCCACACCTCCACCACCCCGGTGAGGGCCAGAACCGCCATCGCTGCCGCCATCAGGCCGGCCAGGCTCTGCGTGATGATCAGCAGAATCCGTTTGGGATAGCGGTCGGCGATGATGCCACCCCAAGGACCGAGCAGCAGGAACGGCGCAAACTGCAGTGCCACGGTGATGCCGACGGCGGTGACCGATCCGGAAAGCTCCAGCACCATCCAGTCCTGGGCGATCCGCTGCATCCAGACGGCGACGACGGCGATCAGATGGGAGATCGCGAAGCGGCGGAAGTTGGGGATGCGGAGCGAGATGAAGGTATCGCGCCAGGCTGGTCGTTGGGTGGTGATTGGGAGGGGTGCGGTGAGCGTGGGGTCTCCGGCCGGGCCGGCGGAGGGCGGTGGGGGTGCCAAGGTGTCTTTCCTGTGCTGGTGGGTGGGGACGTTTTCCACGCTACGCACCACCAATCCATGATGAAAGCGTATGGTGGCAATAAGTCGTATTCGAAAACATAATAGGCGGATAGTGCATGTACGATCCGGTTCAGCTGAAAACCTTCCTTGCCGTCGCTGAAACATTGAGTTTCACCGGCGCCGCGGGCCGGTTGAACCTCAGCCAGCCCACAGTCAGCCAGCACATCAGGAAGTTGGAGGAAGCTGCCGGGCGACTTCTGGTCTCGCGTGACACCCGCGGCGTCAGCCTGACTGACAACGGGGATGCCATGGCCGGCTTCGCGCGGACCATCCTCGCAGCACAGGAGCAGGCGATGGTCTACTTCTCCGGTTCGGCGATGCGCGGACGGCTCCGGTTCGGGGTGGCCGATGATCTGGCTATCACTCAGCTACCGCGGATCCTTCGGCATTTCCGGCAGCTTTACCCGCAGATCAGCCTCGAACTCACGGTGGCCCAGAGTCCGCTCCTGCTGCGCCGACTGCGTGCCGGCCAACTGGACCTGATCTTCATCAAGTACATGAGCGGCACCGGAGAGGGAACTCTGGTGCAGAGCGATCAACTGGTCTGGGCCGGGCATGGGAAAACCACCCTCGAGGATGGAGCGCCCGTGCCGTTGATCGTCTACCAGTCCCCCAGCCTGACCCGCCAGATGACCATCGACGCCCTCGAAAAGGCCGGCCGGATCTGGCGCATCACCTGCAATACCCGCGAGATCAACGGCGTCCTGGCCGCCGCCCGGGCCGGAATAGGCCTGGCCGTGTTCCCGCAGTCCCTGATCCCTGAAGACCTGGTGCAGGTCAGCAACCGCTTCAACCTGCCGCCGGTAGGTGCCGTCGACTTCACCCTCCTCAGCAATCCCCTCGCCAATCAGGAACTGGTGGCAGCGCTGACCTCGGCGATCATGGGCCGCGCCCTCCGAAAGGCACCGGACTCCTGACTTCTGTCCATCCCCACCCACGACGGGCAGCATCCCACCGCTAATGCCACGTTCGGCGAGCGGTGGGCTCCGGTGGGTTGGCGGTTCTCCGGTTCACCGCGGTTCACTCTTCGGCGGCGGTAACGGGATAACGGGGTGCAGCCGTGGCGGGTCCGGCAACTGGGAGACGACCACCACGTGGGCGCCATCACATAGCCTGGCACTCCGCGGCGGCGGTAGACTTGGTGCTGATGAATCGCACAATGTTCAAGTCTAAAATCCACCGCGCAACGGTAACCCACGCTGACCTGCACTACGTGGGTTCTGTCACCGTGGACCTCGACCTGCTCGAGGCCTCCGACATCCTGCCCGGTGAGATGGTGTCCATTGTGGATGTCACCAATGGCGCCCGGCTGGAGACTTACACCATCGCCGGCGAGCGCGGTTCCGGGGTGCTGGGAATCAACGGACCGGCCGCCCACCTCGTCCACCGCGGCGACACCGTCATCCTGATCACCTACGCGCAGCTTACCGACGCCGAGGCACAGCACTTCCTGCCAACCGTGGTTCACGTCGACGGGCAGAACCGCATCGTCGACCTCGGCCATGACCCTGCGGAGAGCGTCGTTGACGGCCTTGAACGACCTCCGCACGCTCTGGATAATTCAGCTCTCGCCTAGCAGTCGCTGACATTCGCGCAATCTTCCTCGCTCACCCTCTCCCGGTTTGCAATCGGCTATTCTGGCGGATTTGCAGCTCAGGGCATAGGGTCTCAAAGACAAGGTTGCTTCGGATCGCCTGCTGTACCTGGGGCGACCAGGCTTTCTACAACGAGGTGGAGGCACGGTGGGAATGCCGAAAAGGCGTAGAAAACGCGATCCAATCCGGAGCCAGCCAAAGTCTGCGGCTGCGGCAACTCTGGTGATGGGAACAATGCTGCTGACCGGCTGCGGCCCGGCGGAAAGCGATACAACGCTCACCTGGTACATCAATCCGGATGCCGGCGGACAAGCCGCAATCGCGGCCAGCTGCACCGAGGCGGCCGACGGCGCCTACCGCATTGAGACGTCGCTCCTGCCCACCGATGCCGCCGCACAGCGCGAGCAGCTCGCGCGCCGGCTAGCTGCTCGCGACACATCGATGGACATCATGAGCATCGACCCGCCGTTCATCCCCGAGCTTGCGGAGCCAGGCTTCCTGGCACCAATTCCCGAAGATTCGGTCGACGCCTTCTCCGAAAACGTCCTGGAGGGCGCCCTCGCCGGTGCCACTTGGAAAGAGGAACTGGTGACGGTGCCATTCTGGGCGAACACCCAGATCCTGTGGTATCGGGAGTCGGTGGCCGAGGCAGCCGGGCTGGACATGTCCCAACCGGTGACCTGGGATCAGATTATTGAAGCCGCTGCCGAGCAGGACAAGCTCCTCGGCGTGCAGGGCTCCCCCGCCGAATCCATGACGGTCTGGATCAATGCCCTGGTGGAATCGGCGGGCGGCCAAATCCTAGAGAACTCCGAGGCTCCGGCTGACGAATTGCAGCTCGGTCTCACCTCCGAGGCCGGCCGCGAAGCGGCACGCATCATCGGCACGATCGGCACCGAGGGATTGGGTGGACCTGGCCTGCCGACCTCCACCGAAGGTACGTCGCTCACCCAGTTCCAGGGCGACGAGGGATCCTTCATGGTCAACTATCCCTTCGTCTGGCCGGCCACTCTCGGCGCCGTTGAGGCGGGTACTCTTGACCCATCGATCATCGATGACATCGGTTGGGCCCTGTACCCGTCTGTAGCCGAGGGCGAGGACACCGCGCCACCGCTGGGTGGCATTAACCTGGGGGTTGGCGCAGCCAGCGAGAACCCCGACCTTGCGTACGAGGCGATCGAATGCATCGTCCAGCCGGAAAACCAGACCGAGTATTTCATCACCAACGGCAACCCGCCGTCGAACTCGGAAGCGTACGACGACCCGGCAATCGAGGAAGACTTCCCTATGGCTGAAACCATCAGGGATTCACTCGAACTCGCGGCTCCCCGTCCACAGACACCGTTCTACAACGAAATCTCCACCGGACTCCAGCAGGAATGGTCGCCGCCCAACGAAGTGGACCCCGACGTAACTCCTGAAGAATCTCAGGAGTTCATCACCGCAGTGCTCAGAGGGGAGAGGCTACTGTGAGTAGCTCAACGATCAACAGACCTGACGTCGGCGACAAGTCGAAGAAACAGAAGATGCAGTACAGCGATCGGGTCAAGGCCGAACGCCGGATGGGCTGGTATCTCGCCGGCCCCGCCTTCGTGGTGATGCTCCTGGTGACCCTGTATCCGATCCTGCAGGCTTTCTTCGAATCCCTGTTCGCCTTCCGGCTCACCGCCCCCGATGAGCGGGAGTTCATCTGGTTCGCCAACTACATCACCATCCTCTCCGACAGCGTGTGGTGGCAGGGCCTCCTGGTAACCGTCCTCATTACGGTTATCACCGTCGCCGTCGAACTGGTCCTCGGATTCGCCCTGGCATTGGTGATGAGCAAGGCGCTGAAATCGCTGAAGGGCATCCTCCGGACCGCAATTCTGGTGCCCTACGGCATCATCACCGTGGTCTCGGCGTACGCCTGGTTCTACGCGTTCGATATCAACTCCGGGTACGTGAACGCCTGGTTTGACTGGGTGCCCGGCATCGATTCGGATCTCAACTGGTTCGCGCAGACCGGCACCTCGTTGTTCGTGATCATGGCGTCCGAAATCTGGAAGACCACCCCCTTCATTTCGTTGCTGCTCCTCGCGGGTCTGGCCCAGGTGCCCGATGAGCTCACCGAAGCCGCCAAGGTCGACGGCGCCACCTGGTGGGAGCAAATGCGCAAGGTGGTCATCCCCAACATGAAGGCAGCGATCATGGTCGCCGTCCTCTTCAGGGCTTTGGACGCTTTCCGAATCTTCGACAACGTGTTCATCATGACCAACGGCGAGAACAACACGGAAGTGCTCTCCCTTCTCGCCTACCGGACGTCGATCAGCCGCCTCGAGATCGGCCTGGGCTCGGCCGTGTCGGTCCTGCTGTTCGTCTGCGTCATCCTGATCAGTTTCGCCGCCATCAAGATCTTCAAAGTGGATCTTGCCGGCACGAGAGGAGAAAAGAAATGAAGAACTCTTCCCGGCGCGAAAAGATCTGGTGGGCGGTCATCTCCGTTCTGGTGTTGATCTACGCCCTCTTCCCGGTGGCCTCCATCCTGGCCACCTCGTTCAAGTCCCCAAGCGATCTCACCAACGGCAGCTTCCTGCCGTCCCCGGGAGCTGCCACCATCTCGAACTACGAGCAGATACTGGTCGGCGATGCGCAGGAATTGTTCCTGACGTCCCTGCGAAACTCGATCGGCATCTCGCTGATTGCAACGGCCATCGCCGTCGTGCTAGCCACCCTGTGCGCCTACGCGATTGCACGGCTGGACTTCCCCGGCAAGAAACTGATCCTCACCACTGCCTTGGCGGTCTCCATTTTCCCGGTGATCTCGATCGTTACTCCCCTGTTCAACCTATGGCGCAACATCGGGCTCTATGACACCTGGCTTGGACTGATCATCCCCTACCTGTCCCTCACCCTGCCGATCTCCATCTGGACCCTGGCGGCGTTCTTCCGGCAGATCCCGTGGGAACTGGAGCAGGCAGCTCAGGTGGATGGTGCCACCACCTGGCAGGCCTTCCGTAAAGCCATCGTTCCGCTGGCAGCACCGGGGGTGTTCACGACGGCGATTATCGCGTTCTTCATCGCGTGGAACGACTTCGTCTACGGCATCTCGCTGACGTCGACTGAGGCCGCGCGACCGGTGCCGGCGGCGCTGGCGTTCTTCACTGGGGCCTCGCAGTTCGAGTCACCCACCGGCGCTATCTCGGCTGCGGCGATCATCGTCACCATCCCGATCGTGTTGTTGGTTCTGCTGTTCCAACGCCAAATCGTTTCAGGCCTGACCTCCGGCGCCGTCAAGGGCTAACGGCTCAGTCCCCGCCGCTTGCGCCAGTCACATAGAAAAGGATCACCAGAAAATGGCTTCAATTACCCTCAACAACCTGGTCAAGAAGTATGGCGACGGGTTTCCCGCCGTCAATGACATCAGCATTGACATTGCCGACGGCGAATTCATCATTCTGGTGGGCCCGTCAGGCTGCGGCAAGTCGACCCTGCTGCGCATGATCGTCGGTCTTGAGGACATCACCGACGGTGAGCTTCTGATCGACGGCGAACGCGTCAACGACAAGGCACCACGTGACCGTAACCTGGCCATGGTGTTCCAGAACTACGCCCTGTACCCTCACCTGACCGTGTACGAGAACATTGCCTTCCCGCTGCGCCTTGCCAAAGGTAAGCACACCGAGGAGCAGGTGAACAAGCTCGTCACCGAGGCGGCTGCCACCCTGGAACTCACCGACCACTTGCGGCGCAAACCAGCAAACCTCTCCGGCGGCCAGCGGCAGCGAGTGGCCATGGGCCGGGCCATCGTCCGCCAGGCTGACGCGTTCCTCTTCGACGAGCCACTATCCAACCTCGACGCCAAACTGCGCGGCCAGATGCGCTCAGAAATCTCCCAGATGCAGCGCAGGCTTGGCGTCACCAGCGTGTATGTCACCCACGACCAGACCGAGGCCATGACTCTGGGCGACCGGGTGGCGGTGCTGAAGATGGGCGAACTGCAGCAGATAGCCTCGCCCCGGGAACTCTACGAGCAGCCAGTCAACCTCTTCGTGGCAGGATTCATCGGCTCGCCATCAATGAACTTCCTTCCCGCGACCATCGAGGGCGGCAAGCTGAAAACTGTCCTCGGTGACCTCGACATCCCGGCAGAGAAGATCGCGCAGGCCGAGGGAAAGAAGCTCGTGCTCGTGGGGGTGCGGCCCGAGTTTTTCGAGGACGCCAAACTCGTCGAAGAATCCAAACGTCCCCACGGCTCGGTCTTCTCGGCCACTCTTACCCACACGGAGTGGCTCGGCAACGAACAGTACGGCTACATCAACTTCGATCCGGACCCCGAGGTGCGTGAGTTGCTCAACAACCTGGCCCGGGAAATGGACGCCGACGAGCTCCGCCCCCAGATTGTGGTGACCCTTGACGCCGCCAGCAGGATCCGCGGCGGCCGCGAAGCCGAAATCTGGCTCGACACCCGGAAGCTCCACTTGTTCGACGTCGAGACCGGCGAGAATCTAACCCGTGACGCTGAGGCCGGCGCAGCCCTCACCGCCGAGGCCGGCGAGGAACGGGCCGAAGAAATCGCCAACGCCCGCGAGGCGGACCGCGCCAGCGGGCACGGGACGGGCAGCCAGCAGGGGCGCGACACCGCAGGTGATGGCCAGAACGGGGGCGGAAAGCACGCGGCCGCCAGCTGAACTGCCATTCAACGGAGGCGTCGTCGTCGTTGGTAAACCTCAACCGCCCGACAGGTAACGTAATAACGTGCAAACGTCCTCTGTGATCAAGGTCCTGGCAGCCTGGCTGCTGGGCCTGATGGTCGTGGTTGCCGGTGCCATCACCACTGTGGTGCTGGTGAACGCCTACATTCTCAGCCCCGAAGAACAGGTCCACGACTACCTTGAGGCGCTCTCCGAGGGCGACGGTGAACGCGCCCTGGGACTGCTCAACGGCTCGGTGCCGGCAGCCAACGCGGCCATGCTTGACGGCGCCCCACTGCAGCAGTCCATGGAACGGGTGGAAAACGTCACGGTGAGCGATCCCGTTGACGTCGGTGACGGGCGGGTGGACATCGCCATCACCTACACGGTTCGCGGCACCGAACATACCTCGACGTTCCCGTTGGAGCGCACCGGGACCGAATGGCTGTTCTTCAACACCTGGGAGTTTGTGCCCTCGGTGTTGCCCACGCTTGAGCTCTCGGTGATCAACCAGGGCGAGGCTACTCTGAACGGCACCCGGGTTGGCATGCCCGGGGGCAGGAACCAGTTCGCTGTGTTCTATCCCGGCGATTTCGAAGCCCACTACACCAGCGAGTTTTTTGCTGCTCCCGCCCAGACGGTGGCCGTCACCGACCGGATGGCCACCGACAAGCGCATTGCATTGGCCACCGCAGCGACCGACGCCCTGGTGGAGACCGTAGACGGTCAGGTGCGGCGCTTCCTCGACGAGTGCGCGTCGCAAACCGTGTTCCAGCCAGCCAACTGCCCGTTCAACTTCCAGACCGAAAACCGGGTGGCCGGTGACATCCGGTGGGCGATCACAGAATACCCAACAGTCGTTATTGAACCCTTCGACGGCAACTGGGTGATGGCACCCCTCTCGGGCACCGCCGAACTGTCCACCTCGCTGCAGGACCTCTTCACCGGCACCATCGAAGCGGTGACGGTCGCCCGGGAGTTCGGCTTCACCGCACGACTGTCAGTGAGCGACGACAAAATCACTGTCACCCCCGTCGTCCAGTACTAGCTGGCCTGGACTAGTCCAGGCCCCGCAGGTCCAGCGTCAGTTCGGTTTCACCGTCGGCACTGAGCCGCACCGGGATGCCCCAGTCCTGCTGGTACAGGTGGCAGGCCGCGTGGTCGGGGATCTCCCCGCCCGGCTCGCCGTCGCAGGCCGCAGCGCGCGCGGTGATGTGCAGGACGCCCTCGCTGACGGTGTCGGACAGCACCAGCTCCCGGGTCAGTCCCACTGAGGTCCCCCCGCCGGACACCAACAGCTCCTCGGGCGACGACGAAATTTTCAGCTGCGTGGGATCACCCCAGCGGTCGTCGAGCTTTTGACCCTTCGGCGCAGCGAATCTGATGGTCAGTGCGTGCAACCCCGGGACGACGGCGGTCTGCGGCCGTTGCGTCTGGGAGGCGCCTTCATCGACGGCGAGCGCCTCTTTGGGAATGGGCACCCGAACCAGCTGATGCCGGTTGGCCTCCACGACGATCAGCAGCGGTTCGCTGCCGGTCGCGGTGGGGGTGAGGTCCAGGAGCACATCGCAGGGCTCTGAGAGGCCGCGCGCCAGCGTCGAGACCAGCCCGGTGACGGGGTCGAAGCGGCGGACAGCCCCGTTGTAGGTATCGGCGATGGCCACCGATCCGTCGGGGAGGGCGGTGATGCCCAGGGGATGCTGAAGGCGTGCCTGATCGGCGGGACCGTCGCGGAACCCGAAGTCGAACAAGCCGGTCCCCACGGCGGTCTGCACCTGGGTCCGCCGGTGGCCGTTGACCTCGGGAAAGGACAGGGTCCGGATCGCCGAGGTTTCCGAGTCGGCGACCCAAATGTTTCCGCTGGCGTCTTCGGCGAGCCCCGAGGACTGGGCGAACCAGGCTTCGGCCGCGTCGCCGTCGAGCAGTCCCTCTAGCCCGGTGCCCGCGAGGATGTCCACGGCCCCGGTAAGTGGGTTGAACGTGAAGAGCTGGTGGGTGCCCGCCATCGCGATGACCACGCGTTCGAGCACCGTGGACCACAGGACGTCCCACGGGGAGGACAGCGAGACCTCCAGTGGCCGGGTCCCCAACTGGGTGTCGGTGAGGCGCGGGGTAGCGTCTTCGGGGGTCTCGACGTCGTACCCGGTCGCCTGGTCGGCGTTCTCCTGCAGCTCTGACGGGCGGGCCTTCACATGGTTGCCTGCGTCCAGCAGCCGCTGAACGCCGTTGCCCGCGATGGTGCGGACTGAGCCGTCGGCCAGTGCGACGCCGCGGAGCCGGTGGTTGACTGAATCAGCGACCACGACGTCGTACCCCGCCTCGCGGGCGATGTGGGCGGGGAGGACGGCGAGGCCCTGCGGTTCGTTGAACTGGGCTGTGGCGGCGGCCCCGTCGACGAAGCCCTTCTCCCCCGACCCGATGGTGCGGCGGACGGTGACCAGATCCGCGTCGAGTTCCACCAGACGGTGGTGGCCGGTGTCGCCGATGAGGAGGGAGCCGTTATCCAGCGGAACAGCTTTGCCGGGAAACCGAAGGACGCCGGCTGTGCTTTCGGCGGGAACATAGGGCCCGTCGCCGCGGTGCAGCGTGCCCTTGGAGGTGTGCTCCTCGACGAGTTCCTGCACCAGCGACTCCAGACCGGCCGCATGGCCTTCCCCGGAGAGGTGAGCCACGATGTACCCTTCGGGGTCCACTACAACCAGGGTGGGCCAGGCGCGGGCGGTGTAGGCCTGCCAGGTGGTCAGCTCCGGGTCGTCCAGCACCGGGTGCTGGATGTCGTAGCGTTCCACGGCGGCGGCCAGGGCGTCCGGATCGGCTTCGTGTTCGAACTTGGGCGAGTGGACTCCCACCGTGACGACGACGTCGCTGAACTTTTGTTCCAGCGGACGGAGCTCGTCGAGGACATGCAGGCAGTTGATGCAGCAAAACGTCCAGAAGTCGAGGATGACGATTTTTCCGCGCAGATCCTCCAGGGTGAGCTGACGCCCCCCGGTGTTGAGCCAGTTGCGGCCCACCAGTTCGGAGGCACGCACCCGGTAGTCGGTGCGGATCGAAGTCATCGATGTCTCAGTCATTCACGCTCTCCTGGTCGGTCAGGTGTGGGGGATGGTGCTGACTCACCGGCTCCGGGTTTCCCCGAACTGCGGCGGGTGTCGCGTTTCGCCAGCGAGGCGAACATGTTGTTGTAAGCGGTGAGATCGGCGTCGTTATTCCTGTCCGCGGCGCGGTCGGTCCGTTTGGACTCGCGGGCGTCGTCGCGCGACCACATGATCGCAACGCCAATCGCCACCAGCAGGGTGGGGATTTCCCCGATGCCCCAGGTGAGCGCGCCGCCGAGCTGTTGGTCCTCCAGGGCTGACGGCCCCCAGTCCCGGCCCATGTTGCCGAACCAGGACGCCTGGAGCAGCGACGTCGACCCCATGAGCGCTACGCCGAAGAAGGCATGGAAGGCCATCGTGGCGAACAGGAGCAGGATCCGGAGCGGGTACGGTGCCCGGCGCGGCACCGGATCGGAGCCCAGCATGGACAGCACGAAGATGTAGCCGGTAATCAGGAAGTGCACATACATGATCTCGTGACCCACATGCTCGCGCACCGCGAAACCGAACAGCGGGGAGTAGTAGAAGATCACTATGGAGCCGGCGAAGTTCGCCGCGGCGAACAGCGGGTGGGTGACGAGCATCGAGAAACGGGAGTGCACCACCACGAGAATCCACTCGCGGAGACCCCGGGAGCCATCCCCGCGCGGGGTGAGGGCTTTCAGCGCGAGGGTGATCGGTGCGCCAAGCACCAGGAACAACGGGACCACCATGGTCAGGGCCATGTGGCCCACCATGTGGGTACTGAACAGGACCATGCCGTAGACGGCGGGGGCGCCGGAGGTGACGTAGGTCAGCAGCGCCAATCCCACCAGCCAGCTCGCGAAGCGCAGGAGGGACCATTGGTCTCCGCGTTTGCGCACCTTGATGACACCGCGCAGGTAGGCGACACCCACGACCGCCACGAAAGCAACCCACAGCCAGTCGAAGCGCCATTCAGTGAACCACCGCTCGGGGGTCAGCTCGGGCGGCAGGTCATAGCCGGAGAGGATGCGCGCGGGGGTTGCGTCGGGGGTGATCTCCTCACTGACGGGAGGCGCGGTGCGTGCCAGGGCTACAGCGACGCCGGAGACGGCGCCCATGATGAGCAGCTCCACAGTGATCAGCTGCCACAGGACCCGCCGAGCCGAGAACTGACCATTGGTGGGCGAACCACTGCCGTCACCGAGCTGGGGCATAATCCACTGCCGGTGCATCAGACCGATCCCGCCCAGCAACAAGGTGGCGACGGTCTTGAAGGTAACCAGCAGCCCCCATTCCGAGCCGAGCTGACCCAGATCGTTGATCCGCAGGCTGGCGTTGACTACTCCTGACAACACCACCAGGACGAAAGCGAACCCTGCCAGGGCCGAGAACCGGCGCAGCACACTGGGGGTCAGTGAACCCAACCGACCCCCGATCACTGCCAGGACAATGATGCCGCCGATCCACAGGCATACCCCCACCAGATGCAGGGCGATCGAGTTGATGGCCGCGTAGTGGTCATCACCACTGGCCGAGTGGCCGATCAGGGCCATTGGCACCAGTCCGAGGAGGGACAGGATGCCCGTCAGCGCCAACCAGCCACTGGACCGCGCACCGAAGGTCATGGTGGCGACGACGGCGGCGATCATCACGGTCGACAGCCAGGCACGGCCGGTATCGAAGTCGGTGAGGTAGGACGCCAGGCCTTCGGTGTAGCCCGGATCGCCGCTCAGCGGCAGTCCGGCGGCGTCGGAATAGGTAAACAGCAGCACGCCGACGGCGGCGAGCGTCCAGGACACCGCAGCAACCGAGGCGAGCGTCATGACCGCGCTGAACGCCGGATGTTCCTCGCCGGGCGCCTCGACCTCGCTGGCGCGGCGCCGCGAAGAGGCGACCCGCCGCGGGAGAATCATCACCGCGAAGACCAGCGACCCGATGACCGCGGCGGCCGAAACGTTATTGAGGGCCTTGGCCACGGGTAGACCCCAGCGGGTCAGGGCTCCCGGATCGCCGAGCTGACGCGGGCCGGCGGCACCGGTGAACAGCAGCGCAAGGATGAGGCCCGTCACGACGGCGGCTCCACCCGCAATGAGCCAGGCACCCTTTACCCTGGGGGTGGGTGTACCCGGACGGTCGGTCTGCCGGGGCACCTTAGTTGTAGTAGCCACGCTCCCTATTGTCTACCCTCCGTAGAAGCGGTAACAATTCGGCGTCTCCTGACCCGCCCGTACCTCCCATAGCAAGGCAGGTTAAAAGGTAAGGCCGCCACCGGAAAGGGTGGCGGCCTTAAGTCCTTAATGGACCACGTGACTGACTACTTGACAGCAGCCTTCAGCTTGGAGCCGGCGGTCAGCTTGACGCTGCTGCCTGCCGCAATCTGGATGGTCTCGCCGGTCTGGGGGTTGCGGCCGGTGCGGGCGGCACGCTCGGTGCGCTCGACAGCGAGCCAACCTGGGATGGTGACCTTGACGTTGTTGGCAGCCGAGGTTGCCAGTACATCGAACAGTGCGTCGAGAACGCCGTTGACGGCGGTCTGACTGGTGTCAGCCTTCGCTGCTACTTCTGCTACCAGTTCGCTGCGGTTCTTGGTTTCTTTCGTAGCCAATTTACGTCCTCCTGGACTTGTCCGTTATGGGTAAAGCCTTCACGGTTCTGAAAGCCTCTCTGCGAAAACTTACCAGCTTGAGCACCAAACTCCGGTCGTTTACGGCAATTTTAGGGGTTTTGGGTACCAAAGGGCACTATTTCAGGCAGTAGCCCGGGGAAAACCCCGTCTGACACCCGTATAGACCACCACCACCGCGACCAGCGCCAGCGCTGCCGCCGCGTAGCCGATCCCCGAGGGGTCGGTCACCAACAACAGCCGCGCACCCACCAGCGCCCCGGCGCTGATCCCAATGTTGAACGTCGAGTTATGCACGGCGGCCACCGTATCCGGGTGGCCCCGGAAGGCGCTCATCGCGGCGGTCTGCACGTAGGCGGGTACCGGCCCGTACAGCAGCCCCCACAGGATCACCATGGCCAGCGTCCAGCCGGGTGCACCACCCAGCACCGCGATCCCCAGAAAGCACACGCTCATCGCGAGCAGGGACACCAGCAGCGCCGGCCGCAACGCCGAATCAGTGAATCGACTGCACAGTGCCAGCCCCAGGATCCCGGCTCCTCCATAGGCGAGCAGCGCGAATCCCACATTGCCTGCGGTGAAGCCCGACTGCAATAGCACCGGCGTGATGAACGTGTACAGCGCGAACTGCGCGGTCATCATCACCACGACGGCGACAATCACCCGCCGCAACGCTGGTTCCGCCAGCGCCTCCCGCAGTTGGGTGCCGCCCGAAACCGTTGAGCCGCCAACCGCTGGCATCACGACGGCGGCGCCCACCGACAAGAGCAGCGCGATGATCGCCGCGCAGCCGAACGACCAGCGCCACCCAACCGTCGCCCCCAGCCAGGTGCTTAGTGGCACGCCGACGGCGATCGCGACGGCGTTGCCCGCATTGACCAGCGCCATCGCCGCACCCATCCGGCCCGGCGGCGCCAACCGGCTCGCATACCCAAAGACCACAGCGAAGAAGAGGGCGTGGCAGGCACCGGCCAGGATCCGCCCGGTCAGGGCCACCGGGTAATTCTGGGCGAGGCACAGCACGATGTTGCTGACCCCGTAGCCGGCAAGCAGACCCACCAGGAGCGGTTTCCGCGGCAGTGCACTGGTCCACGCGTTCAACGGGATGGACGCGAACACCACCACCGCAGCGTAGGCGGACACCAGCAACCCGATCGAGGACTCGTTCACGCCCAGGTCCGCGGCCATCAGCGGTAGCAAACCGATCGGGAGGACCTCGGTGGCTACCGCCAGGAACCCACCAACCGACAACAGCAGCATCGGGGGTTGGAGCAGTTTCTGCTGCCGCACAGGGGTTCCCTTCATGACGGGGCGGGTCGCTTAACGCAAGAGGACGGCGACCCCGGGGTCGCCGTCCTCTTGCAAACTGGTAGGTACCAGCCAGCGGGTGTTACCAGCTGGACTTGGTCACACCGGGCAGCTCGCCGCGGTGAGCCATGTCGCGGAAGCGGACACGGGAGATACCGAACTTCTGCAGCGTGCCGCGGGGGCGACCATCGATCTGGTCGCGGTTACGCAGGCGAACCGGTGAGGCGTTGCGGGGAAGCTTCTGCAGGCCCAGGCGTGCAGCTTCGCGAGCTTCGTCCGACGCGTTGGCATCAACCAGGGTCTTCTTCAGTTCGAGGCGCTTTTCAGCGTAGCGCTCAACAATGACCTTGCGCTGTTCGTTGCGGGCAATTTTAGACTTCTTAGCCATGTGTTTAGCGCTCCTCTCGGAATTCGACGTGCTTGCGGATCTTGGGATCGTACTTCATCAGGACCATGCGGTCCGGGTCGTTACGACGGTTCTTGCGGGTCACGTAGGTGTACCCGGTACCGGCCGTCGACTTCAGCTTGATGATCGGACGTACGTCTTTATCTTTTGCCATTAGAGCTTCACTCCCCGAGCCAGGATCGACGCGACCACGGCGTCAATTCCGCGCACATCGATGGTCTTGATGCCGCGGGCCGAGACCTGCAGCGTGACGTTGCGGCGCAGGGACGGAACCCAGTAGCGCTTCTTCTGGATGTTCGGGTCAAACCTGCGCTTGGTGCGGCGGTGTGAGTGGGAAATGCTGTGCCCAAAGCCCGGCTCGGCTCCAGTCACTTGGCAGTGAGCTGCCATGACGATCCTCCAAAGAGTAAATTATCGGCAGTCTTACCTGCCATGGAATGCGATCAGGGGCGACCCAAACAACAGCCGAAGCTGTTGGGATAACTAACGGTTTTCGCGCAACCTGAGCCCCTAACTACCGACTCCCCGGGAGAAACTTCCCCGGAAGTCGGAGCAATTGCGCACGCTCCGCCACCTGATGCCCTCCTATTCTAGGAGCTGGCGGGATTTAAGGCTAATCGCTGGTACTGGCACCGTCGCGGTCGACCACCGTCACGGCGTCGCCGTCGCCCACCTGCGCAGCGGTTTCCAGCGTCGCCCCGGAATCCACAATGGCTCGAACCACCCGCGCTCCCGCCGGCACCGTGATCGCGTCTAGCAAAATCGAATCGACGACGACGGCGCCTGCCTCCACTACCGTGTCGGGGCCGATCACGCTACGGGTCACCTCGCCGAGGATGCGGCTTCCCGGGGACAGCAACGAGTCGGTGACAACGGCGCCCGCACCGATAAACGCGGGCAGTCGGCGGGGGCTGCCCGTGATAATGGGCCACTCCGGGTCGTCGAACCGTAGCCCCTCACCGGCCAGCAGGTCCATATGTGCCCGGTGATAGTTTTCGGGCGTGCCAAGGTCGAGCCAATACCCCTCGAGGCGGTGCTCCACCACCGTCGAGTGTTCCACCAGGTGGGGCAGCAACTGGTCGCCGTAGTCGTCGAGCCCACCCTCGTCCTTCTCGAGCAGCTCCAAGGTGTCGAGGAGGTGCCTGGCGTCGAAAAGGAAGACCTCGGTGGCCACCAGATCGGTCTTGGGACGTTCAGGCTTGTATTCAAACCCGGTCACCACCCCGGCGGAGACTTCCACCACCCCGTGGGCTGAGGCGTCGCCGTCGAACCGCGTCGTCACGATCGTTGCGGTGGCACGCGCTTCCAGGTGGGTCCGCACCACGTCGCGGAAGTCCAACTGGTACAGGTGGTCAGCGCTGAGCAGGAGGACGAGGTCTGGGTTGAATTCCCTGATGAACGCTGCCTGCCGGAACAGACTATCGGCGTTTCCGTCAGCGAACCCCTCGCCCTTGCGGCCCTCGAAAGGCGGCAGGACGTGCAGCCCGCCGTTGGTGCGGTCCAGATCCCACGGCCTGCCGTTGGCGAGGTGGTCATTGAGCGACTTCGGTTGATACTGCTGCACCATCCAGACGTCTGAGAAGCCACTGTGGTGCAGGTTCGACAAGGGAATGTCGATCAGCCGGTAGGTACCGGCGACGGGCAGGGCCGGTTTGGCGCGCCGGTCAGTCAGCGTGCCCAGGCGTCCTCCGGAGCCTCCCGCCAGGACAATGGCGAGGACTTTCGGCTGTTTCATGACGACGACCCGGCTGAGGGCTGGTCGAGGATCCAGTGGCTGTCGTCGAGACTGGCCAGAATTTTCTTGCCGATCCGCTCCAGATCGTGCACATCGTCCTCGGTCAGAACGTCGAAGACCGCCTGCCGAACGTGCTCAACATGCTCCCTGGCCAGGAGTTGGACGTTCCTCAGCCCCTCCTCGGTGATCTTCGCGGTGGTTACCCGACCATCGTTTGCACTAGGGAACCGGGCTACCCAGCCCCGCTGCTCGAGCTTCTTCACCACGTGGCTCAAACGGGACAGGGAGGCGTTCGATCTCGCCGCCAGGTCGCTCATCGCGAGCGTCAGGTCGGTGGTTTCGGAGAGCATCGCCAGCACGTGGTAGTCGAACAGGGTGATCTTCGCTTGCCGGAACAGATGCGCGTCTAGGGAACCCGGCAAAATGGTGGCAACCGCATAGAGGGCCAGCCACGCCTGCCGCTCATCGGGGTTGAGCCATCGAACACCAGTCATCAAGCAAGTCTGGCACAGAACGATCCAGCGGTGGGGTGGGGTTGGGGTCTCACCCTAGGCCCAGGCCGGCCGGGTGAGTTCCGGATACTTGGCCGTCAGCACGTCCCCCGAGGAGACGCCCCGCAGGCGCCGACCCACCCATGGCGACAGGTAATCCCTTGCCCACTGGGCGTCCGCTCGCAACTGATCGATGCGCGACGCCGCCGGCACCGCCTCCAGCTCGGGCAGGTCGATCTCGTGGGAGGCCCTGAGCACTTCGAGCACCCGTTTGGCCATCAGGGTATGCCCGGCGGTCGACATGTGCATGCGGTCAGCATCCCAGTAGCCCCAGTTCTGAAACTCCCTGAATCGCCAGTAATCCACCACGTCGGCGTGGTGCCGGTCGGCAATCTCCCGCACCAGCTCGTTGTAGATAGCGGTCCGGCCGCGGGTCTTGCCGAACACAGCCGACGCCACCGAATCAAACCCTGTGAACAGCACGACGGCGGCCCCCGAGCTTGCCAGCCGGGCGACGCCGTCGTCGTACGCGGCCATCAGAGCGTCGATGTCGATCCGCGGCCGGAGGATGTCGTTACCCCCGGCGTAGATGGTGATCAGGGTGGGCTGCAGAGCGAGGGCGCGGTCAACCTGTTCATCAAGGACCTGGCGCACCTTCTTCCCCCGGACCGCAAGATTTGCGTAACCCCACGAGGCATCGGCGAGGATCAGCTGCTCGGCCACCCGGTCCGCCCATCCGCGCACGCCGTTGGGGCTGGCTTCATGCCAGTCGCCGACGCCTTCCGTAAACGAATCGCCAAGGGCCACGTAACGTTGAGAGAATTCCACTAGATGAGGCTACCTGCTCCCGCCACGGGATAGACTGGATTAGCAAGTATGCTGATAAGTTTGCAGCAGTGTGCCCCCTGCATCTCATCGACCTGAGAAGGACATTATGACTCTCCCCTCCGATACTCGGACCAAGCGTGCCGCGTTGATCGTCAACCCGGTCAAGAACACCGGCGCTGATATTCGCGCAATCGTTTCGGGGCTTTGCGCTGCCGATGGCTGGGACGAGTTGCTGTACCTGGAGACCACGGCCGATGACCCGGGCCGCGGCCAGGCGCAGGAAGCCGTGGATGCCGGAGTGGATGTGGTGATCGCCGCTGGTGGCGACGGAACGGTCCGCTGCGTGGCCGAAGTGGTCAACGGCACCGGCGTCGCACTGGGCCTGATCCCGCTCGGCACCGGCAACCTCCTGGCCCGCAACCTGGACATCGCCGTCGACGATCCTGAGGAGGCAGCCAAAGCTGCCCTCTTTGGCACCGAGCGCAAGGTGGACGTGGTGCACGTCACCGTCGACCGCGCCCAGGACTCCCATGTGTTCCTGGTGATGGCGGGCCTGGGGTTCGACGCGTCGATCATGGCGGACACCCGCGACGATCTCAAGGACAAGGTGGGCTGGCTGGCCTACGTCGACGCTGGCATCCGGAACCTCAGTGGTAAGCCTGCCCGCACCCGGATCACCCTGGACGGCGGCAAGGTTATCGAGCGGAAGCTGCGCAGCGTGATGGGCGGAAACTGCGGCAAGATCATGGGCGGGCTGGAAATTTTCCCGGGGGCGAAGATCGACGACGGCCTACTGGACATCATGACCGTGGCACCGACCGGCCGGCTCGGCTGGTTTGGCGTCGTGGGCAAACTGTTTGCCCGCGGCAAGGGCAAAGACCCATCGCTGGAGTATTTCCAGTGCAAGAGCGCAGAAATCCAGCTCGACGAGCCGCAGGAGATCCAGCTCGACGGCGACCCGCTCGGCAAAGGCACGCACATGGCCCTGAAGGTGGATGCAAACTCGCTGCGGCTGCGGATGCCGTACGGCAAGAAGGATCCCGCAGTCGTCACCAACCCGGTGCCCTGAGCCGCTCCAGTTTCCCACCGATCGGGCACGGTGGATGGGATTGTCCAGACAATCCCATCCACGGGGCTTGACCAGCGGGAACGACGGCGGGATTCCCGAGTTTCCCTCGGGCTAGAGCCGCGTCTGCGGGTCGACTTTTTCGCCGTCGACCAGGAGCTCAAAGTGGAGGTGGCAGCCGGTTGAGTTGCCGGTGCTGCCGACGGCTCCAAGGCCTTGTCCCTTCGCAACGGTGTCCCCGACGCTAACTCCAAGGGTGCTCAGGTGGTTGTAGGACGTTTCAAGGCCGCCACCATGGTCCACCACAATCCGCTGGCCGCCCCCATAGGCATGCCACCCGGATTCCACCACGGTGCCGGTGCGCGAAGCCAGGACGGGTGTTCCGCAGGCGCCCGCGTAGTCGGTGCCGGTGTGCAGTTCTTCGCCGAACCCACCCATCGGGTTCACCCGATAGCCAAACGATGAGGCGATCGTAGCGTCCTTGATGGGCGCGGCGAAGCTGGCAGCGTCGCTCGAGAGCACAGTGGTTTTGGCGGCCAACGTGGAGGCCGTGGCGAGCGGTGACTCTTTGCTGAAATCGATCTCGGCCTGGGAGTCAGCGGTGACGGGCGCGGTGGGGACCGCTACCTGTTTGGCGGCTGGTGAGGGAGGAGCCTCTACCGCGGGAGAGAACGCCGTCAGGGCAAGGCCCGCCGCTGCGGCGAGCACACCCGCGGCAATTACGGCAGACCGACGGGTGGAGGTGTGCGGGGCGGACGCGCGGCGGCGCCCGGAAGTGACCGGCTGGAGCAAAACAAGTGCCTCTCTGCAACGCCGGTGAAGTTAGCTGTCGGATTCGAGCAAGAGTTGACTCGGCCCACTGCTGCTTTCCGGCACGAGAGCGGGAAAGCGATTTGCGAAGGGCTGCACCCCGAAGGCAGGAAAACTGCCAGAAGATGGGTCCTCCACCCCTGCCACGGTGAATTGGGGGCCGGCTGCTGACAGGGTTAGGCGTGCAGTCCGGGAGCCACAGTGATGCAGATGGCTCCCTACAAAGGTAGGCCATCTTACGGAAAAGTTATAATTCCGTAACACAACTCACGGCGTGGCGCCTAGGTAAGCTCTGACCGTCCCTTGCGCCAGTACCCCATGAAAGCAACCTGCTTACGGTCGATGCCGACGTCGCGCACTAGGTAGCGCCGCAGCCCTCGAACCACTGCGGCTTCGCCGGCGATCCACGCGTAGAACGGGAGCGCGCCGGACGGCCGGTCGGGGTTAAGCGAGCTGGTGAGGGTCGAAGCGTTCAACCGCTGGGGTGTCTCCCAGAGAATTGTCTCGTCGATGTTCACCTCTTCCGGTTCGGGGCCGGCCGCCGCCGCGGCAGCAGCGGCGAGCGTCAGGCCGGCACCCGAGGTGGGCTCCACCCCGGAAGCGAAGGGTGCCGCCAGCGACACCCACCCCGGCACACGGACCGCGTCACGGACCGCGGCGTCGAGAAGCTCCCCATGGGATCGCCGTGCCCGTGCCAGCCAGGTGATCTCGACCGACGAGCCGGTGAAAACGTCCTGGAAGTCCGCCGGGTCCGGCACCTCAAGGAAGGCGTGCCCACCCACATGGGCGGGCAGCGACTCGAGGATGGCACTGATGGCGGGCACCGCTGTCTCATCGCCGGCCAGCAGGATGTGCTGGGCCAGCCCGGGACGCCATTCAATCCCACCGTAGGAACCGGCGGTGGCGCAGGTGGCGGCGTGGACGTTCGGTCCGATTAGCCAGATCCGGTCCCCGGGTGTTGCCGCGGCGGCCCAGAGCGACGCCGGTCCCCCGTTGCCGTCCGCGTCGAAGTGCATCACGAAGTCGACGTCAATTTCGGGTTGGTCAGCGTCGCACCGGGTTTCCCTGACGGTGTAGGTGCGCATCGACCCACGATCGGTCGGATCCATGGCCAGCCACTGCTGGTACCAGCCGGGCCCCTCGGTGGGTGACTCCAGCAGTTCCCGCAGGTTGAGGCGGCGTGCGTCGTCGTCCCGGGTGGCTGGGATTATCACCTTGATACGCAAATCAAGGGTTGGGCCCTGCACGCCGAAGTCCGTAAGGCAGGATCCTCCGAAGGTGACGCGTTGGAAGTTGTCGCTCAGTCGCTGCACCCGGGTCACAACGACGTCGAACGCTGTCACTGCCGAAACTGCTGCTTCGGTGCGCTGGGCCTGCCGGGCGGGACGGTTGCTGACTTCGGTCAAGATGCTGCCTCCAGATGCTGCGCGGACAGCGCGTCCTGCGGGTTAGGCAGGTACCCCTGCCCGGTGGTTGAGTCTGATGGCTCCAGCGTTGATCCGGCCTCGGAGTGGTGCCGGCCCACCGGAATCACCATGGGTGTGCCGGACACGGGATCCGGGATGACGCGGCACTGCAGGCCGAAGACCGAGGTGACCGTCTCTTCGGTCACGACGTCGGCCGGGTTCCCCTGGGCCGCAATTTGGCCGTCCTTCATGGCGATCAGGTGGTCGGCGTAGCGCGCGGCAAGGTTGAGGTCATGGAGGACGATGGCCACGGTGGTGCCAACGCGCCGGTTCAGATCGGTGATCAGGTCCAACACTTCCACCTGATGGGTGACATCGAGGAAGGTGGTGGGTTCGTCCAGCAGCAGGATGTCGGCCTGCTGGGCCAGGGCCATGGCAATCCAGACGCGTTGCCGCTGACCGCCGGACAGTTCGTCAACAAAACGGTCGGCGAGTTCGAAGGTGTGGGTCGCCTCGAGGGCGTTCGCAACGGCGTCGTCGTCGTCGTCGGTCCATTGCCTGAACCAGCCCTGGTGCGGGTAGCGGCCCCGCCCCACCAAATCTGCGACGGTGATCCCGTCCGGCGCCAGAGGGGTCTGCGGCAACAGGCCGAGGGTGCGCGCAACGGCGCGGGTGGGCAGCGAGTGGATGTCCTTGCCGTCGAGGCTGACGACGCCGGCCGTCGGCTTGAGCAGCCGGGCGAGGCCGCGCAGCAGAGTGGATTTGCCGCAGGCGTTGGCACCTACGATCACGGTGACCTTGCCGGCCAGCAGCTCGAGTGTCAGGTCCTGGACTACTTTGCGGTCATCGTACGCGAGTGTCAGGTCACTGGCTGTCAGCGCCATATCAGCCTCCCTGGCCTGTGCGGTTGGCTGTCACAAGCAGCCACAAGAGAAACGGTGCCCCGAGAATGCCCGTCACCACGCCGACCGGCAGCGACACACCGGGAATGAGATTCGCAGCAACGAAGTCAGCGCCGAGAACGATCACCGCGCCGACCAGGGCGGCGGCGGTCAGTGAGACGACACCCCTCACGAGCCGCCGGGCGATCGGACCCGCGAGGAACGCGATGAACGCCACCGGGCCGGCCGCGGCAGTGGCGACGGCGGCGAGGGCAACTGCCACGGTAATCAAGGCCAACCGGGAGGGCTCCACCTGGATGCCGAGGCTTGTGGCGGTGTCGTCGCCCAGTTCCAGGGCGCGCAGCCCCCGCGAGAGGACCGCTGCGACGGGGACCAGCAGAGCCATGGCGAGCAGCAGGATGGTGGCACGGTCCCAGTTGCTGGAGTTCAGGGAACCGTTCAGCCAGACCAGCGCATCGGACGCCGTGCGAATGTCGGTGCGGGTAAGCAGGAAGCTGACCAGGGCGTGCAGGACTGCGGCGAAGCCGATCCCCACGAGGATCAGCCGGTAGCCAGCCACCGAGCCGCGACGGGAGAGCAGATAGATGGCCGCGGCAACGGCGAGCGCCCCGATCAGTGCGGCGAGGGACACGGCAACGCCAGCGGCTCCGAAGAGGACGATCGCGCCCACCGCCGAGGCGCTGGCGCCGTAGCTGATCCCGATGATGTCCGGGCTGGCGAGCGGGTTGCGCAGCATGGTCTGGAAGATGGTGCCCGCGAGGCCGAATGCCACTCCAATGAGGACGCCAATCACCGCTCGGGGCAGCTTGTTCTCCAGCACGATGAAGGATGCTCCAGGAATGTCGGCGCCGCCGAGGATCCTGAAGAAGTCGGGAATGGTCACCGTGTAGGTGCCGAGGAGGATGGTGACGGCGAACAGGACGACGGTGATCCCGGCGAGAATGACGATAACCCGGCGGCGCTGTGCCGTCTGGCGGTGCCGGCCAACGCTGATCGCGGTGGCGCTCGACGTCGGGCTGGTGGGGGCCGCTGGTGGCGCGGTGTAAAGGCTCACAGCTGGGCCAGCTTTCGCCGTCGGACCAGCCAAATGAACACAGGAGCGCCAACGACGGCGGTCATGATGCCTACCGGCACCTCCCCCGGTGGGAGGATCAGCCGACCGATGATATCGGCGCCAATCAGCAGGACCGGCGCGACCACCACCGAAAATGGCAGGATCCAGCGGTAGTCGGGGCCGGTGAACACGCGCACCATGTGGGGGATCACCAGACCAACGAACGCGATGGGCCCGGCGACCGCGGTGGCAGCACCGCAGAGGATGACGACGCCGAGGGCCGTGACGCCGCGGGCGGCCGCCACGTTCTGGCCGAGGCCCTTGGCGATGTCGTCGCCCAGGGACAGGCTGTTGAGGGCCTTGCCGGTTGCCAGGGTCAGCAGGATCCCGACGATCAGGAACGGCAGAACCGGAAGGAGGACGTCCCAGCCCCGACCGGAGACGGTGCCCACCTGCCAGAACCGGAACCGGTCAAGGGTCTCCTGGCTGGCGACGAGGACGGCGTTCATTAGGCTGCCCAACCCGGCGGACAGGGCAGCCCCGGCGAGGGCCAGTTTGATGGGTGTTGCGCCATCCCGGCCCAGGCTCGCGATGGCATAGACGACGACGGCGGCAACCGCGGCACCGGCGAAGGCGAACCAGAGGTAGCCGGTCACATCGGCCACCCCGAAGACGTAAATACCGGCGACGATGGCCAGAGCTGCGCCAGCGTTGACGCCGAGGATGCCTGGATCAGCCAAGGGATTGCGGGCCACCCCCTGCATGGCGGCGCCCGCAAGGCCAAGGGCGGCGCCGACCATCACGCCGGTCACCGTGCGGGGGATCCGGGAGTGGACCACCGCATGGTCCCCGTTGGTCGGGTCGAAGTTGGTCAGCGCGGCGACCAACACGTCGAAGCTGATGGGTCGGGAGCCGAACGCCAGCGACGCGACGCAGATCAGGGCGAGGACAAGCACCGCTGCCCCGAGCTTGAGGGCCCGCCTCTGACCGCTGGGCCTGATCCTGGGCGGGACGAGAGGATTTTCGGAAGAGACTGACGCGGTCTGCATTGCCACGGCGCGACTCCTTCCCGTCAAATCTCGGACAGAAGTAAGGCTAGCCTATCGTTACCTTCATTAGGAAACGGTTCTGTATCCTAATGGGAAAGGTTCGGGAGCGGTCCGACGCAAACGGCACGCAGGTTTCAAATCGACGATTCTGACCTTTAGACGGCGGCTGGAGGGGTACCCCGACCGAAGGGGCGCCCTCCCAGGCCTTCCCGCCGGTGCTCGGTGTGCCAGCTGGCCAGGTCCGGACCCTTGGGCACGATCCCGGTAGGGTTGATGTCCTCGTGGACGATGTAGTAGTGGTCCTTGATCTGGTCGAAGTCCACCGTGTCACCGAAGCCGGGCGTCTGGAACAGGTCGCGGGCATACCCCCAGAGGGCGGGCATCTCGGTGAGCTTGTTACGGTTGCACTTGAAGTGCCCATGGTAGACGGCGTCGAAACGCACCAGCGTGGTGAACAGCCTGACGTCGGCCTCGGTAATGGTGTCGCCGACCAGGAACCGCCGGTGCCGCAGACGCTCTTCCAGCCAGTCAAGGGCGCTGAACAGCCGGTCGTAGGCTGCGTTGTAGGCCTCCTGCGAGCCGGCAAATCCGCACCGGTAGACCCCGTTATTCACCTCGGTAAACAGCCGCTTGCTGACCTCGTCGATTTCCTCGCGGCGTCCTGCCGGGTATAGATCGGGGGCGCCGTCCCGGTGAAAGTCCTTCCACTCGGTGGAGAAATCCAGGGTGATTTGCGGGAAGTTGTTGGTGACTACCGCCCCGGAGGGCACATCGACTATCGCGGGTACCGTGATTCCGCGCGGATACTCGGGGTCCCGCTTGAAGAATGCCTCCTGCAACCGCTCGATTCCGAGCACTGGGTCGCGCCCGTCCGGGTCGAGGTCGAAGGTCCAGGACCGCTTGTCGTGGGTCGGTCCCGGGGTGCCCAGCGAGATGGCGTCTTCAAGTCCCAGTAGACGACGCACGATGATGGCGCGGTTAGCCCAGGGGCACGCGCGCGCGGCGATCAGCCGGTACCGGCCCGCCTCCACCGGATAGCCCTCGGCCCCGTCCCGGGTGATCCTGGTCTCGATGTAGGCGGTGTCGCGGGTAAATTCCTTGCCCGTGTCGACGTAGGCGCCACGGGTGCTGTGCTCGTTCTCGGTCATGGGTTCAGCCTGATCGTCGTCGTAATGAATGTGATTGCCGTGCTCTTGTCGGTGGCGGTTAGCTGCCGTTGCCGTGCTGGCCGGATTCGCGCTCGTACTTCCGGCGCAGTTCCCTGCCATCGTCGATGTCCTTGAGCTCCTTGTCGAGCTTCTTCTTACTCAGCTTGTCGTCCCGCGGCGGAAGCTGCAGGCTCTCCTCCGCTTCAATTCCGGCCTGGAGTTGACGTCCGCGCTCCAGTTCGGCGTCGAACTCTGCCCCGAAGAGCAGCGAGATGTTGGCTAGCCACAGCCACAACAGCAACACGACGACGCCAGCGATTGCACCGTAGGTCTTGTCGTAGCTGCCGAAGTTGGCCACGTAAAAGGAGAAACCGGCGGTGGTCAGGGCGAGAACCAGGAGCGCGACAAACGCGCCAAGGCTCATCCAACGGAATTTCGGCTGCTTCACGTTGGGGGCACCGTAGTAAAGGAGGGCGATCATCAGCACGGCGAACCCCACCATCACTGGCCATTTGGCAATGTTCCAGACCAGCAGCGCGGTGGAGCCAAGGCCGATCGCATTACCGACCGATTCGGCGATAGGACCAGACAGGACCAGTAGCAGAGCCATCAGAACCACCAACAGCAGCACGGCGAGGGTGATTCCCAGCATCACTGGGCGCAGCTTCCAGAACGGCCTGCCCTCTTCAACCTCGTAGACCCGGTTCATCGCTCGGGCGAAGGCGCCCACGAAACCAGAGGCCGACCAGACGGCGCCAAGGATACCGATCACCAGGGTCAGACCCGCCCCGGAAGATGACGCGAGTCCCTCGATGGTTGGTTTAAGGTTCTCGGAGGCTCCAGGTGCTACCCCCTCAAGGATGTCGAGAACCGCAGCGGTCGTGGTCTCTGCCTGCCCGAACACGCCAAGCAAGGACACCAGCGCCAGCAGGGCGGGGAAGATGGCCAGCACCGCGTAATAGGTCAACGCTGCAGCCAGATCGGTGCACTGGTCCTTGCCAAATTCCCGGATGGTCCGCCGGAGGACGTACCCCCAGGCGGGCTTTTTCAGGTCCGCAGGGCTATCCGGTTTCCGGTCATCGTCAGGATGTGGCGCGTTCTGGGCCTTGTCCAGAGTCTGCGCTTCCGGCGAATCCGCCGCTGTGCCGCCGCTCCGTGCCATTGGTACCTCCTCATAGTTCTGTCCAGGTCTCGTAAGTCATTGTAAGGACCCTTACTAGTGCATAAGCCTACCTAAGGATTACCGTTGACGAATGGCTTCTTCACCATTTTCTCCCTCCGGTCCGCTCCGCGTCGCTGTGATTGGTGCCACAGGCAACGTCGGAACGGCCGTGCTGCGACGGTTGCAGCGAGCCGCGGGTGAACATCCTGGGGGCGTCGAGGTGGTCGGATTCGCACGCCGGCTACCCGACGTCACCCGGGCACCCTACGCCAACTGTGAGTGGCACGCCTTGGATATCGGGACCGACGACGGACGCCTGGCGCTGACCGCTGCGCTCAAGGGCGTGGACGCCGTCGTCCATCTGGCTTGGGCGATCCAGCCGAACCGCAACGAGCCGGCGATGCACCGCACCAATGTCACCGGTACCGCCAACGCGCTGCAGGCAACCGCCGACGCCGCCGTGCGCCACTTTGTCTGCGCCTCCTCAGTTGGTGCGTACAGCCCAGCTTCCAAGGGGCAGCGTGTGGACGAGAGCTGGCCCCACGGCGGGATCAACACCTCACATTACAGCCGGCATAAGGCGGAGCAGGAGGCGCTGCTTGACGATTTCGACCGGCGATACCCGGAAATCCCCGTCACCCGACTGCGTCCCGGCCTGATTTTCCAGTCGGACGCGGGAAGCGAGATTGGCCGGTACTTCCTTGGACCGCTGGTGCCGAAGTTCCTGCTGGACCGGTTACGGCTCCCGCTGCTCCCCATTCCGGATCGGCTGATTTTCCAGGCGGTCCACGCCGACGACGTCGCCGACGCCTACTGGCGGGCCGTCACCCGACGCATTGGCGGCGCGTTCAACATCGCTGCCGAGCCGGTGCTGACTCCGGCGAAAGTCGCTGGCCAACTGGGTGCCAGACGTGTGGTGAACCTTCCGGTGAAGGTGCTGCGCGCCGTCGTCGGCCTGACCTGGGTGATGGGGCTGCAGCGCACCGATCCAGGGTGGATCGACATGGCAGCGCAGGCCCCGGTGATGGACACCGACCGGGCCCGCGCGCTGCTGGGGTGGGAGCCCGAGCATTCCTCGCTGGACGCCATGCGCGCGGCCCTGACCGGGCTGGCCGCCGGCGACGGCGTCCCGGGCTCCCCCGCCCTCAAGCCCCGGGGCTGACCCCTCCCCGGGGTAGACCCACCACATCCCTGGCTCGACACGCTGCCCGGGGAATGCTACTCCTTCACGGCTCCAGCTGAGGCGTTCATGATCTTTTTCTGGAAGATGAAGAAGACAATGGCCACCGGAATGGTCATCAGTGCGGCTGCGGCCAGCTTCAGCGGATATTGATTTCCCTGGCTCAACTGGCCGGACGCCAGCTGTGCTACGCCCTTCGTGAGGGTGGTCAAACCTGGATCCTGGGTCGAGATAATGAAGTGGTTCAGTTCGTTCCAGGACCCCTGGAACGACAGGATCACAATGGTCATGACCGCGGGCCTCGCCATGGGCAAGACGATGGACCAGAACGTGCGGAACGTCCCGGCCCCGTCCACTCGGGCCTGTTCTTCGACACTGGGTGGGATGGATTCGAAGAAGTTCTTCATGATAAAAACTCCCGCTGCGTCGGCCAGCAGTGGCACGATCATGCCAACGAAGGTGTCATAGATGCCAAGCTGGTTGATCACGAGGAACTTGGGAATCAACAGTACGACGCCGGGCACCGCCATGACACCGACCAGGAGGGCGAAGACAAGGCCCCTGCCGCGGAAGTTGATACGGGCCAGCGCGTAGCCTGCCAGGCAGTTGAAAAATACCCGTCCGGCGGTCACGAAGACTGTGACGATGAAGGAGTTCCGCCCCCAGATCGGGAAGTCCGAGTTCGCGAAGAGCGTCTCGTAAGCGGCGAAGGTCCAGTGTTGCGGGATGAGCCCCAGCGGATCCTGGGCGGCATCGGGTTCGGTCTTGAAGGACGTGGCCACCTGGATGACGAACGGGAAGACGTAGATGACCGCTAGGACGATCAGCAGAATGTAGGTGATCCAGGCGCCGCGGGTGACTTTCCGCCGGCGGTTCAGGGGCCGATTTGACGCATCGGGTGCCGGAAAAGGTGCTAAGACGGTACTCATCGCCGGTCTCCCTTGGTGGTTGCTGTGTCATCCGGGCCGTCGTCGGAATGACGGTTCGGCCCGGTGCGGTCCTCGTGGCGGACGGCCGACCTGTGGGCGGCGGCAGTCTTGGGATCGGCACCGACCGGTACCATCCGGTTCCGTCTGGGAACGTCCCGTTCCCGTAGCGCGTATCGCTGCAGCAGGGTGAGCGCCACAATGATGCCGAAAAGAATGAAGGCTATCGCCGCGCCTTCACCCCAGTTCTGGTTGTTAAATGCCGTGTTGAAGGACAGGTAGGCCGGGGTGAGCGTAGTTTTGGCGGGGCCGCCCTGGGTCCCGGTGTAGATCTGGTCAAAAACCTGCCAGGTACCAATGAGCCCGAGGGTGAGGACCGTGAACAGGGTGGGGCGCAGCATGGGGAGGGTTACCTGCCAGAACCGCTGCCAGCCGGTGGCGCCGTCAACCAGGGCGGCCTCCTGCACTTCGCCGCTGACATTCTGCAGCGCCGCGATGAAGAGCAGCATGAAAGTGCCCGAGGTGGTGAAGATGGCCATCAGCACGAACGCGCTCATCGCGACGGATGGCCCGGCCAGCCATTCCCAGCCGGAAATCCCCAGAAACGCGGGATCCTGAAGGGTAGCCGGCGCGCGGTCCAGCCCGAATACCGAAAATACAATGTGAAAGACACCACGAGGGTCCTGGAACCAATTGGGTCCGTCGATCGCAAAATAGGACAACACCTTGTTCACCACACCCGTTGCACTGAAGAGGAACAGCCAGAGCACGGTAATCGCCACGGAACTGGTGACCGAAGGAAAGTAAAACGCGGTGCGGAAGAAGCCGCGCCCTTTGAGGAACTGTCGGTTGACCATCACCGCAAGGAACATGGCCAAGGCTGTCTGCAGTGGGACCACCAGCAGAACGTAGTAGAAATTATTGCGGATGGCAGTGCCGAAGTCCCGGGCAGCAAGGCCCTCCCCTCCGAGGATGCTGGAGTAGTTCTCCACCCCGACGAATTCGACGTCCCCTGAGAAGGGACTCCCTCGACCAGTCCAGCCAGAGAGGCTGACCCATATCGCCATCAGGACCGGGATAACCAGGAACAGTCCCAGAATAAGGACAACGGGTGAGATGAATAGCCACCCTGTCAGGCCTGTGCGGCCCTGAATGCCCGTACTTTTACGGTATCCAGGCTTTGCATCTGTCGTGTTAGCCGGCTTCTTTGCCGCTGTACTTCGTGCCACTGCGTCCTCGCTCTGTTACCTGCTGGTCTTGAATGCGGCTACTGGTTCTCCAACGATGGGATGGACCGCGGGAGCGCCCCCCAAAAAAGCGCTCCCGCGGCTGTTTCACTGCTTCCTCATGCTCTATCCAGCGTCTGCGACGACCGCTTCCATGTCAGTCTGAAGGGTGTCAAGAACTTGCTGGATGTCGGCAGTTTTGATCGTTTCCAGCTGTGCGTTCAGCTCTGCGAGCACGTCCGACGCACCGGGCTGGGCTGGCAGGTTCTGCGCATAGTCACCACCGGCGATGAACGCCGCGAAGTCCGGGTACGTGGTGGCCCATTCCTCGGCGGCCGACTGCACCGACGGCATGACACCGAACGCTTCGGCGAAACCTAGCTGACTCTCTACCGAGGTTAGGTGCGCTACTAGTTCCTTGGCGCCCTCGATGTTGTCGCTGTCAGCGGCGATGCCCCAGCAGTTGGTGAACTGCAGGGTGCCCGGTCCGGCAGGGCCAGCCGGAAGTTCGGCTACCTGGTAGTCGACGTCGGGAAAGTCATTCGTCATGGCTCCTGTGATCCAGTTGCCTTCGATCACCATGGCGGCCAACCCCTTCCCGAAGGCCTCGCCACCCCAGCCCGCGCCGAGTTCTGATGAAAAGGCGGCAGCGCCGTCGTTCATGAGCTCCTGCACATAGGTGAGGCCCTCGAGATTCTCTGCGCTGTTGACGGTGGCTTCACCGTCGGTGACCAGTCCCCCGCCAGCCTGTGCGGTGAAGACGCCGAGGCGCTGGAATTCGGGGCCGATTCCGAGCCCAACCACGTCATCGGTGGTGAGCTTTTCGGCGACGGTGCTGAGCTCTTCCCAGGTGGTGGGGATGTCGTCCTCAGTGAGGCCCGCTTCCTCCCACAGCGTGTTGTTGATGATCAGGCCCAGGGTGGAGAAGTCCTTGGGTGCACAGTACAGCTGGTCCTCGTAGGTGAAGGCCTCCCGTAGGGCGGGGTAAAAGTCGTCCTTGTTCTCCAAGTCGTCACCGTAGGGTTCCAGGGAGCCGTTTGCCGCGTAACCGGCGAACAGGTCGGTGGACACGTAGAACACGTCGGCTGGTTCGCCGGAGGCGAAGCCCTGGCTGAGCTGTTGCGGCAGGTCGGAAGCCACGCTGACGCTGGCGTCCATGCCGGACTCGGTGGCCCAGGCGTCGACGGTATCGGTGACGGCCGTGGTCTCGGCGTCGCCGGAGGAGCCGATCAGCACGGAGATCGGGGCGTCGGTGGCGCCCTCGGATTCGGTGGACTCACCGTCCGATCCCGAGAATCCCGATCCGCCACAGGCGCTCAGTGCCAGGGCCGCTGCGGCTGTAACGGCAACGGCTAACGTCTTCCTGCGGGTGCGGAAGTTTCCAGTCTTCATTGTCTGTTCCTCATTCTTTTGTTTACTTCGGGCTATCTAGGGGGATGAAGTGTGTGGGTCACGTCAGCCAGCCGTCGCCGGCCAGAGGGTGGGGGAACCGCTGCGTCAGGGTGGGCCGCAACAGCAGGTGTTTATCTGGACGGCCGCTTTCCGCATCGCCGGATAGGGTATGGGTGAGTACCCGGATGATGTGACGGGCGGCGTCCTCAATGGGCTGGGCAACGCTAGACAGCCCGACGGCGGCAGCGACCGGGGTATCGTCAAAACCAATGACATCGGGGGTGACCGGGGCAGGACGATGCTGGCGAAACGCCGCGAGTGCGCCCAACGCAAAGCTGTCGCTCGCGCAGACGACGGCGGTGGCTCCCGCCGCCATGAGCTGTTCCGCAGCCCGGGCACCGGCGGGGACACCGTCGTCGGCCCTCACCTCAAGACCGGCCGCTCCGCCAACGGAAGCGTTCATGGCACGACGCCACCCGTTGCGGCGGTCATCGCCGGCGCCGGAACCCTCGGGCCAACCAATAAACCCGATGGCGGTGTGACCCTGGTCCAGCAGCAGGCGGGTGGCCTGCTCGGTCCCAGCGCCCCCGTCAACATCCACCCAGGGATGAAGTGAACTAAAAGGATCCTCAGTGTCGCTCCAGGGCCGTCCGAACGAAGCGAACGGGATCTCATTTTGGAGCAGCCACGTGGTGCGTTGGTCCCCGTGGTGGGTACCGGTGAGAACAAACCCGTCGAGGTCTGCGACGTTGAGGAGGTCTTCGTACTGGCGGACTTCCTCATCGTCGGTCGCTGCGCTAAACAGGGTCAGACGGTAGCCGCCCTCCTGGGCCGCCTCGGTGAGAGCGTGAAGGAAACGGTCGAGGATAGAGCCGTTGATGCCGTCCACCACAGGCATCATGCGGATGCCGAGGTTCATGGAGCGGCGGGTCCTCAGCTGCCGAGCGGCAGCGCTGGGCCGGTATCCGCTCTCTGCGATGGCGTGCTCCACCCGCAGGCGGGTCGCTGGTTTGACCCGATGAGGGGCATTGATAACGTTGGAGATGGTCTGGCGGGAAACGCCAAGGGACTCAGCCAGACTCACCAGCGTTGCCTTTTCCATTTCACTCCCTCGTGTGCCCGAACCCTCGTGTGCCCGACCGACTGCGATTTCCGATCGATTCGCAACTTCATAATGTCGCTGCCTGTTTACAACAATATGAACGTTCAAATATGATGTCAATCACTAATTTGAACGATCCAATAACGTTTTGGCGATAGCGTCAAGGCGACACCACCCAGCACCAAGGAGTTCATGTGGCCCACCGCCAGCCGTACTTGCACAACCTCACCGGAGTTTTCAGCGCGCCGGTCCAGGCCTGGGCAGACGATCATGGGCAGATCCGGGGCCACGGGGCGCAGGGCATTCACTGCGGTGATGACCGGGTCATCAGGGAATCCATCCTGACCGTCAACGGGGAGGAACCTGAGTGGGTGTCGACCCAGGTTCGTTCTGCTAGCCAGGTGGACTACCTCTACTTCGTTCGGGTGCAGTCCCCCGTCGCCGACCCCCTGCTTTACCTCACCCGGTCCCGCATTGCCGATGCTCACGGCGTCAGCGAGGAGATCCGAATTGAATCAGCGCATAGCTTTTTGGCACACCTCGAGGTTCAGTGCCACTTGCTGGCGGACAGCACTCCGATGGAGAAAGTCAAATCCGGTTCCGCTCCTGAGCCCGACCTCAATATCTCAGGGCCACAGTGGAACTGGCGCGGCTCGGACACGTCGATATCTTTGGATTCTGGTACGGCCCGCACCGAATACGATGGCAGCCAGATTCGGCTGAGCTGGATGATCGAGGTGGAACCGGGCGGAACGGTTGTCCTTCCCTGGCGGGTTTCCCTCGCCGACTCAGCTGCTCCCATGATCGCCCCTAGCACCCCGGCGCTGACGGCCCCGAGAGTTCCCGAGCCGCGGCTACAACGCCTGATGAGCCGGTCGATCTCCGACCTCAACGGCCTCCGGATGGCGACCGCCGATCGTCCTGAAGACACCTTCCTGGCGGCCGGTGCCCCGTGGTTTTTCACCATGTTTGGGCGGGACTCCCTGATTGCTGCGCGGATGCTCCTACCCCTCAACACTGCCTTGGCGGGCAGCACCCTGCGTGCCCTGGCCTCACGGCAGGGTGACAGCACCGATCCGCAGACCGCCGAGCAGCCGGGCAAGATCTTGCACGAGGTGCGCCGGGGAACGTTGCAGTTCGAAGAGGGCGGAAATGGGATGTCCCTCCCTCCCGTCTATTTCGGAACTATCGACGCCACGCCCCTGTGGATCTCCTTGCTGCACGACGCGTGGCGAGCCGGTCTGCCCTCAGCCGAAGTGGAAGCGCTGCTTGATCATTTGGAAGCGGCGCTGGTCTGGCTGCGTGACCACGGGGATTCCGACGGCGACGGCTTCCTCGAGTACCTTGACACCAGTGGGCATGGGCTGGCCAACCAGGGATGGAAGGACTCGGGGGATTCAATCCGCTGGCACGACGGCGCACTTGCCGATGGTCCGATCGCCCTCGCAGAGGTCCAGGCCTACGCCTACGAAGCCGCCGTGGGCGGGGCTGCCCTCCTTGACTCATTTGGCCGGCCGGGCGCGGGCGACTGGCGGGACTATGCCGACAAACTCGAGCTCCGCTTCCGCGAATCTTTCTGGTGCAGCGACGAGCTGGGAGCCTACCCGGCCATTGCGCTCGACGCCGCGAAGCGACCGGTTGACGGAGTCACAAGCAACATGGGCCACCTGCTCGGCACCGGCATCCTGAACCGTGAGGAGCAGACCGCTGTGGTCCGCCGGTTGATGGACCCGACCATGTTCTCCGGGTATGGCATCAGGACAGTTTCCACCACCAATGGTGGGTTCTGGCCCACCCGCTACCACGCCGGTTCCGTGTGGAGCCACGACACCGGCATGATTATCAGCGGATTCATCAAGGACGGCTTCGCCGACGAGGCTCGAACCCTCGCCTCCGGGCTGCTCCGTGCCGCCGAAGGCTTCGACTGGCGCCTCCCCGAGCTGTTCTCGGGTCACGCGTCCGACGACGTCTGGCCACCAGTGCCCTACCCGGCCTCCTGCCGCCCACAGGCGTGGGCCGCGGCGTCCGCGGTCCCAATCGTGACGGCGCTCGGGGGCTTCGCCTAACCCTCGTTACCTTTTTGGATCAGTAAAGGAAGATGTCGAACCATTCGCGGTTGTGCGCGTGAATGAGCACCAGGAACAGCACGAAGTCGAACAACAGGTGGACCGCCACGATGTAACTCAATGACTTGGTCTTCTTGAAGATCCATCCCTGCACCAGCGCGAACGGATAAATCAGCAGCGGCCCCCAGGCGTGGAAACCGAGTTCCCAGAGGAACGAGGTGAACAGCACCGCCTGCAGCAGGTTGGCCTGCCAGTCCGGCAAGTGCCGCCGCAGCAAGGTGAAGGCGGTGCAGATGAAGAACAGCTCGTCCCAGATGCCCAGCACGTTGGTCCCCAGGAAGAGCCTCGCCACGGTACTCCCGTCGGATGCCGCGGGCCAGTTCTCAAACACGCCCGTAGGAATCATGTAGACAGGAAGCAGGAGATACCCCATCATCACGACGGCCACCAGATACCAGCGTTCGGTCCGGGTCCACGTTTGACCCGTGAAGACAGGGAAACGAATCGCATGGTCCTTGAACACAAAGCGGGAAATCGAATACGGCAATCCCACCGCAAGGATCATCGCGGTCCCCATGATGAGCATGTGACTGAAGCTGATATCGGTGGTGATGGGCACGAGGCTCATCATGACCAGGCCCAGCGCCAGCAGGGCCAGATCCTTGAACAACTGCCGGCCAATGAAGAACGACGACACCAGCGCCGCCGCGAGCAGCAGGTAGCCCAGCCACCGCTGATCGAGCCCGAACATGACAAACCCCGAGAAGGCAACGAGCACCGCCGGAATCAGGTTCGCCGCGCTCTTCCGGGTGTCCCGGAGGGTATCCGGTTGGGTTGTCATACCCCGAGATTACCGGTACGGCCGGAAGGATGGGAGCAGGTGCGTGAGCTTCGGAGTGATTGCCTGCTATACAGGGAACAGGAACGCCATCACACCAGTCACCGTCGGGAGCTATGCCATGGAATACGACTTCGATGTCCTCATTATCGGTGCGGGTCCGGCGGGCATGGCTGCCGCGGTGCGGGCCGCAGAGTTAGGCGCCCGGGTGGGCGTGGTGGAGCGTGCCCGTCTCGGCGGCACCTGCGTGAACTCCGGGTGCGTGCCCACCCGGGTCCTGGCGAAGACGGCCCGCCTGTATCGGGAGGTCCGCACCGCCTATGACTATGGAATCGTGGTCGCCGAACCGTCGGTCGACTGGCCCCAGATTGTCCGCCGAGTCAGGTCCACCGTAGACCGGGTGCTTGCAGCGAAGGGGTACGACGACGTCGTCGCCCGGCTGGGCATCACCCTGCTCACCGGGGAGGCATCATTCGCCAACTCGCGCACCCTCACCGTGAGCGGCCGCCCGGTGACCGCAGGATCCGTCATCCTCTGCGTTGGGGGCAGCGCACGGCGGCTGCCCATCCCCGGCGCCGAGCATGCAGTGCTTCCGCCGGACATTCTCGACCTGCCGGCTCTTCCTGGCGCGATCGCCGTGATCGGCGGCGGGCACACCGGCGCTCAACTGGCCACTATCTTTCACGCGCTCGGCTCCCGCGTGCTGCTGCTGGATCTGGCGCCGCGTATCCTCACCACCGAGGACGCTGCTGTCTCGGCAGCCGTCACCGACGGGTTCCGCCGTCGTGGCGTCCGTGTCGAGACGGGAATTGCCGGAATCGACCGGCTCACCAAGGACGACGACGTGCTGCGCCTGCATTGGCGCAATGAATCCGGGGAGCACGAGGAGGTGGTAGACACGGTGGTGATGGCGGCCGGGTGGCCTGCGAACACCGACTTCCTTGCCCTGGAGACCGCCGGGGTTCAGGCTCAACGCAACGCCATACCGGTGGACGATTATCTACGGTCGAATGTACCGCACATCTTCGTTGCTGGCGACGCGAATGGTTCAAGCATGCTGGTGCAGGCCGCGGTCTTCGAAGGCGAAACTGCCGCAGAAAATGCAGTACTCGGCGCGCACCGGACCACCCCGCACCATCTGCTACCGGCGGGCGGTTTCACCGACCCGGATTACGCGGGGGTGGGACTCACGGAGGATGCGGCGCGTCGGCGTGACACCGACGCGGCCGTCGTCGTCGTGCCCTACGGCGAGGTGGAGCGTCCGATCATCGACGACCGCGAGCAGGGGTTCCTGAAACTCGTGCTCGATCGGCACCGCGAACTGATCCTGGGTGCACACGCGGTGGGCGAGAACGCCGTCGAAGTGATCCAGGCGGTCGCGGCGGCGATGGCCGCGGGGACCGACGTCGCTACGCTCGCTCGGGTGAAGTTCGCCTACCCCACCTACACGGCGATCATCGGAGTGGCGGCCCGTGCGGCACTCCGGCGTGAGCCGCATGACTAGGACCGGCGGCCCACCGCCCATCGGGAACGGGGTGCTGCTAGGGTTGGAGCATCCCGGAACTGCACAGTGGGCTTACCATTATTTGCCGTGGGCGTGGAACCACCATCCCGCTGGCTATCCCACTGCAGAGACTTAAGGAGCACAATGGCAACTATGGACAGCAAGTTCTCTGTAACCGAAGAGTCGTCAAGCAAGCACCCGCATGACTGGGGCCGGGCCATGGCAGTGGCAATCAGCCGACTGGTCGAAATGGCGCATGAGGCAGGTGACGTGGTGGAGCACGAGAACCTCTATGGTGAGGACCTTCGCCTGTTTGTGCGTGAGACAGAAGAGGGCGCCGATATCACCATGTCCTGGACGCCCAAGGAAACCAAGGATCCATCGCCCAAGAGGTCTGAATGGGAAATCTAGGAGGAACTCTATGACAGAACCAAACCCCGATCCGCAGGGCGACAAAATTACCGGGCTCGAGCCGGGCGGCGGAGTCCCACCGGGAGAAACACCCCCAGGCGAATCGTCGACCGTAGGCCCACAGGGTCACGACGAAGGAACCTCCAAGGGAAACAACCCGCTTCCGTGGCTGGTCGGCATTGGGGTGGTCTTCGTGGCCTGCGTCGTGTTGTTTATTGTTGGCCGGCTGGTCGACGTCTTCTGACCCACTCAGCATCAGGAACGCGCCCGCAGTAGGATACTGCGGGCGCGTTCCTGAATGAAGCGCAGCTACAAGTTGTAATAGTCCCGCAGAGTCGCCGTCTGCTCATCGGTCAGTTCTGACTCCGCCGTCAGATCAGGCGCATCGGCGATCGTGTCCTTGGTGTACGCGACATACAAGTCGCCGCCGTCGAGCCGGGCGCCTTCGAACGGAACGAAGTGCTCGCGGGTATTAAACAATCCCAGCGCCACGGTCACAA
This sequence comes from Arthrobacter sp. TMN-50, assembly GCF_054511125.1. Taxonomy (NCBI): domain Bacteria; kingdom Bacillati; phylum Actinomycetota; class Actinomycetes; order Micrococcales; family Micrococcaceae; genus Arthrobacter; species Arthrobacter sp. TMN-50. The sequence goes on from NZ_JBTNDG010000001.1 coordinate 788,968, forward strand.
AGGCGGGCTCGCGGGTTCGCGCGTCGACGTGAACCTGTGACACCTGGCCCAGCTTCTCGCCGTCGGCATCCCAGGCGGTGGCTTCCTGCAGGTCGTGAATGTCGAGCTGTGCCATGGTGATTCTCCATTCTTCGGTAAAACTAAGTGAGCCGATCCTATTTCAGCCCACACGCGTCTGGAGAGCAACCGGAGCCGCCAAAGGCGCCCCCTATTTGAGGGAACGCCTTTGTCACAGTGGGGAGGCCGTTTAGCCCTCGGCCTGCTGGGCTGCCTCATCCAGCATGGGGAGGAACGTATCCAGCGCCCAGGGGAGGCTCAGCGGGTTGGCTGCCGAAATCGACAGGGTCAGGGTGTTGTCCGGGTCGGCCACCAGAGCTCCGGACTCGACCGCGGGGATCTGGCTCAACAGCGGGTCTTCGGCGATGGCCTCGATGGTTGACTTGTCGGGTACCCAGGTGACAAAGATGTCCGATTCCAGCTCGTTGGCTCGCTCAGCCGACCAGGGAATGAAAAACTCCCCCGTGCCCTCTGTGTTCTCGGTGACGACATCGGCCTGCACCATGCCGATCGACTCGAGGAACCGTGGCCGGTTATCGTTGGCCGTGTAGATGCTGACGCCTTCGGCGCTGGCGGGCTCAAGGTTCCCGTAAATGAAGGTTTTACCCACAATCGATGGGTAGTCTGCGGCCGCAGAGGCGACCGTCTCCTCAGTCTCGGTCACCAGTTCCTCGGCTTCCTCGGTCAGGCCTAGCGCTTCACCGATGATCCGGGTGGATTCCTGCCACGGCGTGCCATAGGCAACTTCGGGGTACGCAACCACTGGAGCGATCTCACTCAGGGTGTCGTAATCTTCCTGCGTCAGTCCTGAGTAGGCCGCCAGAATGACGTCCGGGTTGGTGGCCGCAACTTCGTCGAACGCGTAACCGTCGGCCTCCGAGTACTGCACCGGTGCGTTCTCGGTACCGATGGCCGCGCCGAGTTGTTCCAGCTTGGCGTCTTTCCATGGCGTGGAAGCGTTCTGGTTGCCCCCGTACTCATCACTTTGCATGCCAACGGGAACGACGCCGAGGGCCAGCGCCACATCGGCGTTCACCCAGTCAACGGTTGCCACCCGCTCAGGAAGCTCCTCGATGACGGTCTCTCCGAAGGCATGCTCGAGGGTGACGGGGAACTGATCCGCCGCACCCGCAGCCTCGAGACCCTCGGAGCTGGAGCCGCCGTCCGCGGAGCCGGTACTGCAGGCGGACAGGGCAAGGATAGCGGCGACTGCGGCGGCGGCAGCGGCCAAACCGCGCATGCGGGTGGGGGCCATGGGGGCTCCTCGACTTTCGGGAAACAGTGACTCACGCCCGTCCGGACGCAACGGAAGTAAGGCTACCCTACCCTCAGGCCTATTACGAAATGTTTATGTTGCGTAATAGGAGCTCAGCTACGGCTGGTACGTCTGTCGGGCTCCGGGGGCGGTAGCAGCCAGAGAGGAGAGGTACGTGACGAGCGCGGCCGGGGCGGACCGGGGCGCCTGAGCCTCGACCACCGCGTTGTAGTTGGTGTTGGTGTTGACGTCGTAGGTCAGCACCCTCCCGTCGGCGGTTTCAATGAACTCGATCCCACACACCTCGATGTTGTTCCGGCGGGCAAACTCGAGGTATCTTCCAATGATCGGGTGATCGAAGCCCACGCGGAGGCTGAACAGCTGCTGCCCGTCCTCGGGTTCGATCGTAGCGCCGGGTGGCATGACTGGCTTGCCGGTCACCGGATCGATCGCGCAGGCGTCCGCCGGACACAGCTGGAATCCGCCGCGCGCCGTGTCGGCCTGGATGGCGTAGATAAACTCGCCGCCGACAATTTCCACCCGCGTAATAATGGGTTCTGCCGCCTGAATGAACTCCTGGATCAGCGTGATGCCGTCCTGGGGTTCTTCGAACTCGGGCGATCCCACGTAGTCGGCCAGCTCCTCGTGGCTCTCGAACTTCCGCACGCCCAGACCCTTGCCGCCCTGGTTGTGCTTGGTGATGAACGGCGTGGGGAAGCTTGCCGCGGCGTCGAGAATCCGGTGCTTCCCGATGGCGGCGACGGTGCGCGGCGTCTCGATACCTGCGGCCTTCAACGCGGTCAGCTGGTCAATCTTGCTCATCTCCAACTCAAGGATCCGCCGCCCGTTGACCGTTCGGCGGCCGTGGGCCTCGAGCCACGACAGCACTGCCCGGGCGTAGTCCTTGGACAGTCCGTGGCCCCGGGTATGCGACGACGCGCTGATCCGCGACCAGAAGATGCCCTCGGGCGGCTCCCGGTCGAGGTCGAGGATGCCGTCGGTGAGCAGCCACTCCTCGACGTCGACGCCCTCGGCTTCGAAGGCCTCGGCGAATGGTGGGAACCATTCAGGATTTTCATGCAGGGCATAAATCTTGGTCACGACGTACCTCCAGCTTGGGTTCACTAGCCACAACGGCGCCTACGGCGGACCTATTCCGCGGCCAGTGAGGGCGGGCTACTCGGGCAGGAAGATGCCGTTCCCGGGCTCGGGCTCATACTTCCTCGACGGCCTTGCGGCGGTGGTGGACATGACTGGTGCTCCCTTGACTCGAGTCGCGCGGGTTTCGTTTCGGAGGGTTGTGCTGGTCAGTCGAAGTAGGAGGGAACGTCGATGGCGCCCCCCCCCCTTGCTCCTCAAAGTCCTGGCGCACCTGCTGCTGAAGCGTTGGGTCCATCAGGTAATCCAGTGCCGTGAGCGCGAGCCGGCTGCGCCGTCGTAGGCTCCCAGCACCGCTGCCTCGGAGGCGGCTGCGACGGCGAAGTCGGTCGTGTGTAGGGCGGTAGCCTGGTCGGCGATCTTGATCAGCGGGTGGATGCCCGGGATGCGGTAGCTGACGTTACCGAAGTCGGTGGACGCCGCCAGGTGTCTGAGACGACGCCGGCCGGGAGCGGGTTGCGTCCGCGCCACTGCTGGGATTGAACCCAGCGTCCGGTCAGCGCACCGTTGGTGCGGATGGGGAGCGACGGCCCGTCACCGGCGCCGTGAAGTTCGGCCCCGACGGCGGTGTCGACGCCGTGGGCGCCGAGCGCGGCGCGGAGGTCTTCCGGTGCACCCTCGAACGATGACTCGGGCGAAACTGCCGTGAGCAGACGGCGTTGGGTCTCGGAATCGATCTGGGTGAGGTATGCCGGGTCCGGCAAGGCTGGTTCGGTCATCTTGGTAGCTTAAGCAACTATTCGGTGGTGTGCCGGGAGCGACCGAAATACTGGTTAACACGGGTGGCTGTCCCCCTGCAGGAAGGGCTAGGTGTATTGACCATAGAGGTTGGTGACGGTCGGCGTGGTGTGGTGACATGAAGAAGACCTCCGGGTGTAGTGGGGCTTGTCAAGAGCATCCACCGACCAGGAGGTCTTCAATGTCCCACCCTAAC